>JAURVT010000031.1 GCA_030655315.1 Nocardioidaceae bacterium
GAACATCCGCGCGATCCGCAAGGACGTGCTCGCCAAGTGCTACGGCGGCGACATCACCCGCAAGCGCAAGCTGCTCGAGAAGCAGAAGGAGGGCAAGAAGCGGATGAAGATGGTCGGCCGCGTCGAGGTCCCCCAGGAGGCTTTCATCGCCGCGCTGTCCACCACGGACGGCGGCGAGAAGTCCGGCAAGAAGTGAGCCGGTGACCCCGGAGGACGTCCGTCCCCACCTGGTGGCGGTCAACGTCGGGGTCGCCCGCGACGTCCCCTGGGGACGTCTGCGGCGCAGCGCGTTCGACAAGCGCCCGGTGCGGGGACGCGCCCGCGTCGGGACGCTGGGGCTCGCGGGCGACGAGCAGGCCGACCGGGCGAACCATGGAGGTCCGGTCAAGGCGCTGCTGGTGCACGCCGTCGAGGACCTGCAGGAGTGGGCCGACGCGCTCGGTCGCGAGCTGCCGCCCGGGTCGTTCGGCGAGAACCTCACCACCCGCGGGCTCGACGTGACGGACGCTCGCATCGGTGAGCGCTGGCGCGTCGGCTCGGCGCTCGTCGAGGTCGCCTCGGTCCGGACGCCGTGCGCGGTCTTCGCGGGGTTTACCGGCGAGCCGCAGTGGGTACGACAGTTCACACACAGGGGACGTCCGGGGGCATACCTCCGGGTGCTCGAACCGGGCGAGCTGGGAGCAGGTGACGACGTGCAGGTGGTCGAGCGTCGTGACCACGACGTGACGGTCGGGCTGATGTTCCGCGCCATCACCTCCGAGCGGCACCTGCTGCCCCGGCTGCTCGAGGAGGAGCGCGCCGACCCCGAGGCGCACCGGGGCGCGCGCAGGTACCTGGCCGACGGGCCCTGATGACGGGCTCTCGGGGGACGACGGGGGCCTGGCGGCGACTGCTGCCCGAGCTGCCCGAGGCGCGGACGATGGCCGCGGCGACGTTGGTCTACACGACCGGCAGCGGGATGTTCATGGTCGCGAGCGTCCTGTACTTCACCCGTGTCGTGGGCCTGTCGGCCACGTCGGTCGGCCTCGGGCTCACGATCGCCGGGCTCTTCGGGCTGCTGGCCGGCATCCCCCTCGGCCACCTCGCCGACCGTCGCGGTGGCCGTGAGCTGCTGATGTGGCTCCTCGCGCTGGCCGGGGTCGCGTTCGCCGCGCTCGTCCTGGTGACGTCGTGGCTCGGGTTCGTGGCGGTGATGTCGGTGGCGCTGGTGCTCGACCGCGGCTCGGCGGCCGTGCGCGGCGGGCTGATCGCCGGCAGCGTGAGCGGCCATGACCGCGTCCGGACCCGGGCGTACCTGCGCTCGGTCACCAACATCGGTCTCGCGGTGGGCGGGGCCGTCGCCGGCGTCGCGCTGCACCTCGACACCCGGACCGCCTACGTCGCGGTGCTGCTCGGCAACGCCGCCAGCTGCTTCGGCGCCGCCTGGATCACCCGCCGCTACCCCCACGTGCCGCCCGTGCCGACCGAGCGCGCCGTCGGGATCACGACCGTCTTCCGCGACCGGCCCTACGTCCTGATGACCGTGCTGATGTCGGCCATGGCCGTCCAGTACGCGATCCTCGACGTCGGGATGCCGCTGTGGGTGACCGAGCAGACCGACGCGCCGCGCACGCTCGTCTCGGTGCTCTTCATCCTCAACACGGTGGTCGTCGTGCTCTTCCAGGTCGGGGTCGGCACGCGGGTGACGTCGGTGACGACCGCGGCACGCACCGTCTCGCTCTCGGGCATCGTGCTGCTCCTGGCCTGCCTCGCGTTCGCCGCGGCCTCGGGACGCTCGGTCGCCGTCGCCGTGGTGCTGCTGGTCGTGGCGGCGAGCCTGCACGTGGTGGGCGAGATGACGCAGGCCGCCGCGCACTTCTACCTCAGCCAGGAGATGGCCTCGGACCACGCGCAAGGCCAGTACCAGGGCCTCGCGAGCACCGGGTTCTCGATGGCGGCGATGGTCGCGCCGACCGTGATCGTCCTGCTCCCGGTGGGCCTCGGGGCCCCCGGGTGGGTCGTCCTCGGGATCCTGCTGGCGCTGCTGGGGTTCCTCGTGGTGCCGGCCGTCCGATGGACGGCGTCGACCCGCGGGCGGTACGCGCCGGTGTCCTGAGCGGCCGCGCGTCGTCGCAGTGAGTGACGTGCGTCCCTACCCCCGGGTAGCCTGCCCTCACGTGACCTGCACCACGCCCGGGTCGCGCCCGCCCCTACGACGTGAGGTACCGCCGTCATGACGACCACGGCCCCCGCCACCACCGACCCGTCGGTGATCATCGACAACCGCGCCCGCAACGTCGCCGAGATGTTCTACGCGCGGGTGGACGACATGCCCACGCGCGAGGCGTTCCGCTACCCCGAGGGCGGCGGGTGGGCCTCGCTCACCTGGGGCGAGGCGGGACGGGCCGTCAGCGAGCTCGCCGCCGGGCTGGTCGCGATGGGCGTCGAGGCGGAGCAGCGGGTCGCGATCGCGTCCGGCACCCGCTGGGAGTGGATCCTGGCCGACCTCGCGATCAACGCCGCGGGCGCCGCCACCACCACCGTCTACCCGACGTCGGTCGCCGACGACGTCGCCTACATCCTGTCCGACTCCGAGAGCCGGGTGGTCTTCGCCGAGGACCACGTGCAGGTGGCCAAGCTCCGCGAGCGCCGCGACGACCTGTCGGCGGTGGTCCGGGTCGTCCTGATCGAGGGCACCGTCGACGCCGGGGGCGACGGCTGGGTCGTCACGCTCGACTCGGTGCTCGCCCAGGGCGCCGAGCACCTGGCGGCGAACCCCGAGGTCGTCCGCGAGCGCGTCGCGGCCACCCGTCCGGACTCCCTCGCGACGCTGATCTACACCTCGGGCACCACCGGCCGGCCCAAGGGCGTGCGGATCTCGCAGGACAGCTGGACCTACGAGGGCGCCGCGGTCGCGGCCGGCGGCTTCATGTCGATCGACGACCTCGAGTACCGCTGGCTGCCGATGGCCCACTCCTTCGGCAAGGTGCTGCTCACCACCCAGCTCCAGATCGGGTTCCCGGCCGCGATCGACGGACGGGTCGACAAGATCGTGGAGAACCTCGCGGTCGTGAAGCCGACCTTCATGGGCGCCGCGCCGCGCATCTTCGAGAAGGCCTACGGCCGGATCGTCGCCACCGCGCAGGCCGAGGGCGGCCCCAAGGCCAAGATCTTCGACTGGGCGGTCAAGGTCGGTGGCGAGGTCTCGCGCCGCGAGCTGGCCGGGGAGACCGTCCCGCTCCCGCTGAGGCTGCAGCACGGCGTCGCCGACAAGCTCGTGTTCGCCAAGGTGCGCGAGCGCTTCGGCGGGCGGGTCCGCTTCTTCATCTCCGGCTCCGCGGCCCTGTCGGGCGACGTGGCCCGCTGGTTCCACGCCGCCGGCATCCTGATCCTCGAGGGCTACGGCCTCACCGAGACCTCGGCCGGGTCGTTCGTCAACCACCCCGACCACTACAAGTTCGGCTCCGTCGGACTCCCGATGGAGGGCACCGAGGCGAGGATCGCCGAGGACGGCGAGATCCTGCTCCGCGGCCCCGGCGTCATGCAGGGCTACCACGGCCTCGACGAGGAGTCGAAGCAGGCGCTCGTCGGCGACGGCTGGCTCGCGACGGGCGACATCGGCCAGATCGACGCCGACGGCTTCCTCACCATCACCGACCGCAAGAAGGACCTGTTCAAGACGTCCAACGGCAAGTACGTCGCGCCGTCCCACGTCGAGGGCATCTTCAAGGGTGTGTGCCCCCTCGCGAGCCAGATGATCATCCACGGCAGCGACCGCAACTTCGTCAGCGCGCTCATCACGCTCGACGTCGACGCCGTCGCGGACTGGGCGGCCCGCAACGGCCAGGAGGGCGCCGACTACGAGACGGTCGTGACGTCCTCGGCCATGCGCGAGGTCGTCGAGGGCTACGTCGCCGAGCTGAACGCCAAGCTCAACCGCTGGGAGCAGGTCAAGAAGTTCGAGATCCTCACCCACGACCTGTCCGTCGAGTCCGGAGAGATCACCCCAAGCCTCAAGGTCAAGCGTCGCGTCGTCGAGGCCAACTACAAGGACACCCTCGACTCCTTCTACGCCGGCTGACCCTCGGCTCCTGGAGCGGTGTGCCCCCGGTGAGAGACTGGGGCATGCCCTCCGTCCTGCCCGCGGGCGAGCCGCTGCCCGCCGACGGGACCCTCCCGGACGACGCCCTCGCCGAGCTGGGGACCCGTCCGTTCGGGGTGTACGTGCACGTGCCGTTCTGTCGGGTGCGGTGCGGGTACTGCGACTTCAACACCTACACCGCCGACGAGCTCGGGCCCGGTGCGTCCCGCGCCACCTACGCCTCCACCGTCCGTGACGAGGTGGCGCTCGCCGCGCGCGTGCTGGGGGAGCGGGCGCCCCAGGTGCGGACCGTCTTCGTCGGCGGCGGCACCCCCACGCTGCTCGCCGCCGACGACCTCGTCTCGGTGCTCGGCGCCGTCGACGACGCGTTCGGGCTGGCCCCGGACGCCGAGGTGACCACCGAGGCCAACCCCGACAGCGTCGACCCGGAGTCGCTGGCGCGGCTGCGCGAGGGCGGCTTCACCCGGATCTCCTTCGGGATGCAGTCGGCCGTGCCCCACGTGCTGGCCACCCTCGACCGCACCCACGACCCCGCCCGTGTGCCCCAGGCCGTCCGGTGGGCGCGCGAGGCCGGCTTCGAGCAGGTCAGCCTCGACCTGATCTACGGGACGCCGGGCGAGTCGGCCGCGGACTGGCGGACCTCGCTCGAGTCGGCGCTGGCCTGCGAGCCCGACCACGTCAGCGCCTACGCGCTCATCGTCGAGGACGGCACGGCACTGGCCCGGCGGGTCTCGCGAGGCGAGGTGCCGGTGCCGGACGACGACCAGATGGCCGACGCGTACGACCTCGCCGACGACCTCCTCGGCGCCGCCGGCCTGGGCTGGTACGAGCTGTCCAACTGGGCCCGCGACGACGCCGCGCGCTGCCGGCACAACGAGCTGTACTGGCGCGGCGACCACTGGTGGGGCTTCGGCCCCGGGGCGCACTCGCACGTCGGCGGCACCCGGTTCTGGAACGTCAAGCACCCCGCCGCGTACGCGCAGCGGCTGGCGTCGGGGCTGAGCCCGGTGCACGCCCACGAGGTGCTCGACGCCGAGACCCGCCGCGTGGAGGACGTCCTGCTCCGCTCCCGCCTGCGCGACGGGCTGCCCCTCGACGTCGTGGAGGCGGACGGACGCGCCGCCGTCCCGTCCCTGGTCGAGGAGGGCCTGGTCGACGTCGCCGACGACACCCTGGTGCTCACCCGGCCCGGCCGCCTGCTCGCCGACGCCGTCGTCCGCCGCCTCCTGCCGTAGCCCTCGCCCCGTCACCGACGCGCGCCGACTTCCGGCTCAGCTACCCGTCCGGCTCCGAGATGGGTGACTGAGCCGGAAGTCGACGCGCGAGGGCGAGGGCTCAGTCGGCGGTGACGAAGTCGATGAGCTCCTCGACGCGGCCGAGCAGCGAGGGCTCGAGGTCGGCGTAGGAGTGCACGGTGCCGAGGATGCGCTTCCAGGCACGGGCGACGTCGGCCTGGTCGCGGTGCGGCCAGCCCAGGGCCTGGCAGACGCCGTGCTTCCAGGGGATCGAGCGTGGGACGACGGGCCAGGCACTCATGCCGAGCCGGTCGGGCTTCACGGCCTGCCACACGTCGACGTAGGGGTGGCCGACGATCTTGACGTGCTTGCCGTGCGGGCCGCGCATCACCGACGCGGCGATGCGGCTCTCCTTGGAGCCCGGGACGAGGTGGTCGACGAGCACGCCGACGTGCCGGCCCGGCGCCGGGCCGAACCCGTTCAGGTGCTCCCCGAGGTCGTCCACGCCCTCCAGGTACTCCACCGCGACGCCCTCGATCCGCAGGTCGTCGCCCCAGACCTTCTCCACGAGCTCGGCGTCGTGCCGGCCCTCGACGTAGATCCGGCTCGCGCGCGCGACGCGGGCCCGTCCACCGGCCACGGCCACCGAGCCCGAGGCGGTCCGCGTCGGAGCGACCGGACCCCGGGGCACCGGCGCGTGCAGCACGACGGGGCGTCCCTCGAGCAGGAACCCGGGGCCGAGCGGGAACGTGCGTCGACGGCCGCGACGGTCCTCCAGCTCGACGGTGTCGAGGTCGCGGTCGGTACGCACCACCGCGCCGCAGAAGTCGGTGGTGACCTCCTCGACGACGAGGTCGCGGGTGGCCTCCTGGCGCTGCGCGCGGCCGCCCTTGGGGGCGCGCCAGTCGCCGGCGAGGACGTCGGTTCCGTAGCGGTCGTGGCTCACCGGTCGACGGTACGGCGTGCGGCCCGTCGAGCCCGGCCCCGACACACCGTCAGTGCGCGTGGGTGGCGGGGGGACGCGGCGACCACTGCGACAGGGCCCGGGGGAGGGCCTGGTCGAGCTCCGCCTCGGTGTAGGGCCAGGTGCCCTGGGCGAAGGCCTCCTCCACGCCCACCCGGCGGGAGGCGAGGACGTCCACCTGCTCGGCGACCGCGAGGGCCTCCTGACGCTGGTCCTCGACGAACTCGCGGTCGACGACGGGCCCGCGGCCGGGGACGACGACGGTCCGCGCGGTCATCGCGCCGAGGACCATGTCGAGCGTGGCGGGGTAGTCGAGCGGCCAGCAGCGCGGGCCGTACCCCGGTGGGCCGGGGTTGCGCACGAGGTCGCCGGTGCCGACGACGTCGGCGAGCGGCACGCTGACCACGAGGTCGCCCCCCGTGGCGCCGCGTCCGGGGTGCACGACCTCGACGTAGACGCCGCCCAGGTCGACCGCGAACACCGAGGTGACGACGTGCGCCGCCTCCGCGGCCCGCGGGTCGTCCTCCTGCACGAGCAGGGGCGCGCCGAGACCCGGTGAGGTCGCCCACGTGACGCGATCGACACCGACGGGTCGCCCGCCCTCGTCGACCAGGCCCTCCAGGTCCTCGGGAACCGCGGGACCGTGCACCAGCACGCCCTCGGAGCCCACCACGGCGAGCAACGTCGCCCGGTCCAGCTCGCCGACGTGCACGCCGTCGGCCAGCCGCGTCCATTTCGCGCCTCCGGTCACGCTCGCTAGACTGGCACTCAGGCATGTGGAGTGCCAAACCGCCGGGCGATCGACGCGGGAGGAGTGCCCATGCTGGACGAACGCAAGCTGTCGGTCCTCCGTGCCATCGTCGAGGACTACGTGGCCACGCAGGAGCCCGTGGGATCGCGGGCCCTGGTCGAGCGGCACCGCCTCGGGGTCTCCTCGGCCACCGTGCGCAACGACATGGCCGCCCTCGAGGAGGACGGCTTCATCACGCAGCCGCACACGAGCGCCGGGCGGATCCCCACCGACAAGGGCTACCGGCTCTTCGTCGACCGCCTCGCCACCGTCCGCGCCCTCTCGGCCGCCGAGCGCCGCGCCATCGAGACGTTCCTCGAGGGCGCCGTCGACGTCGACGACGTGGTCCAGCGCAGCGTCCGCATGCTCGCGCAGCTCACCCACCAGGTGGCGATCGTGCAGTACCCGAGCCTCACCCGCTCGACGGTCCGCCACATCGAGCTGGTTCCCCTCGACGGCGCCCGCCTGCTGCTCGTGCTCATCTCGAGCAGCGGTCGCGTCGACCAGCGCGTCGTCGACCTCGGCACCCCGCCGTCCGAGCAGCTGGTGGCCGACCTCCGCTCCCGTGTGGCCACGCTCTGCGTCGGCCAGAAGCTGAGCGACGCCGCCCTCGGGCTGGCCGAGCTGATCGGCACCTTCACCGACGAGGACCGCCCGGTCGTCACCGCGGTCGTCACCACCCTGGCCGAGGCGTTCTCGGACGAGAAGTCCGACGAGCGCGTCGCGGTCGGCGGCACCGCCAACCTGGCGCGCTTCGGCTCCGACTTCGACACCGCGATCCGTCCCGTCCTCGAGGCGCTCGAGGAGCACGTCGTCCTGCTCAAGCTGCTGGGCGAGGCCTCCACCCCCAGCATGCTCACCGTCCGCATCGGCAGCGAGGTCCCGTACCACGACCTCTCCACCACCTCGGTCGTCGCGAGCGGCTACGGCGCGCCCGGCGAGTCCCTGGCCACGCTCGGCGTCGTCGGGCCCACCCGCATGGACTACCCGGGCACCATGGCGGCGGTCCGCGCCGTCGCCCGCTACGTCGGCCGCACGCTGAGCACGTCGTGACCGACGCACCAGCCACCCCCCGCACCCACCACCCCCACCCCACGAGAGCGCAGGCATGACGCAGGACTACTACGAGCTGCTCGGCGTCGGCCGCGAGGCCACGCCCGAGGAGATCAAGAAGGCCTACCGCCGCAAGGCACGCACGCTCCACCCGGACGTGAACCCCGACGCGAACCCCGACGAGTTCAAGGCCGTCGGCATGGCGTACGAGGTGCTGGCCGACCCCGAGAAGCGGGCGATGTACGACCGGGGCGGCGACCCGTTCAACGGCGGCGGCATGGGCGGCCAGGGCCAGGGCTTCAACTTCAACGACATCATGGACGCCTTCTTCGGCCAGGGCGGCACCCAGCGCGGACCCCGCACCCGGAGCCGACGCGGCCAGGACGCGCTCATCCGGCTCGGCATCGAGCTGTCCGAGGCCGCCTTCGGCGTCGCTCGCGACCTCACGGTCCACACCGCCATCCTGTGCACCACGTGCGAGGGCAGCGGCGCGCGCGAGGGCTCCGAGCCCGTCACCTGCGGCACCTGCCACGGCCGCGGCGAGGTCCAGCACGTCCAGCGCTCCTTCCTCGGCGACATCCGCACCGCCCGCCCCTGCCCGACGTGCCAGGGCTACGGCAGCGTCATCCCCGACCCCTGCCCCGAGTGCTCCGGCGACGGCCGCGTCCGCTCCCGTCGCACCCTGTCGGTCAAGATCCCCGCGGGCGTCGACGACGGCACCCGGGTCCAGCTGGCCGGCGAGGGCGAGGTCGGCCCCGGCGGAGGCCCCCCGGGCGACCTCTACGTCGAGGTCGAGGTGGCCCGCCACGCCCTGTTCACGCGTGACGGCGACGACCTCCTGTGCGACGTCAGCCTCCCCATGACCGCCGCCGCCCTCGGCACCCGTATCGACCTCCCCACCCTCGAGGCCGACACCGGGGCCGAGGACGTCGAGGCCACCATCCCGCTCGACGTCGCCTCCGGCACCCAGTCCGGCGAGCAGATGGTCGTCCGCGGCCGCGGCGTCCCCCGCCTGCGCACCGGCGGTCGCGGCGACCTCCGCGTCCGCGTGGTCGTCCAGACCCCCGAGCGGATCGACGACGAGCAGCGCGCCCTGCTCGAGCAGCTCGCCGAGCTCCGCGGCGAGGACCGCACCGCCGGCGAGTTCAGCTCGCCGCACAAGGGCGTGTTCTCACGTCTTCGCGACGCCTTCCACTCCCGCTGACCCTGAGGCGCCCGGCATCCGGCCCCCGTACGGGCAGAGATGTCGATCTCCTGCTCCACCGGAGGGACGAATCGGCGTATGGCCACGCCACGCGGTCATTCGCCGATTCTCAGGCCGTCGCCCCGCCGTCCTCGTCGCGCCTTGCGTCGACGGAGAGCACCGCCAGCAGGAGCAGCGCGAACGACTCGAGTCGAGTCCGCCTGCGAACGACTCGAGATCGAGCCCCGCGGCCCGGTCAGTCCTCGGTGGGCCGGGTGTCGGCGGCCTTGACGCGGAGTTCGCGGGCGCGCTGCTCGCGGCGGCGGCCGGCGCGGAGGCGGGTGTCGCGACGGGTGCTCCACTCGGCGACGAAGGTGTCGATCACCAGGGCTTGGGCGGTGGTGGCGGGGGTGGCGGGGGAGGTGCGGGTGGCGGCCGCGGCGTGCTCGGTGAGCAGGAAGACCGCCATCGGGCTCATCGGCAGGCCCGCCTGCTCGCCCACGGCCTGGGCGGTGTGGCGGCCGGCCAGCTCGAGGTCGCCGTCGAGGTCGGCCGCGAACGCGAGGCCGGCGTGGGCGAACGACACCGACCAGCGGTTCTCGCGCCGGGTGCGCAGGCCCACGTGGTCCTCGAGCAGCAGCCGGTCGGCGGCGCGGCGGCGTCCGCTCGCCAGCGCGAGGGCGCTCATGGACACCTCGGCGCGCTCGCGGTAGCTGGCGTAGCGGCGGTCGCGGGGGAGCATGTCGCGGACGGCGCCGAACGTCTCGATGCAGCGCGCGAAGTGCGAGCGCGCCATCTCGTCGTCGCCGTGCAGCCGTGCGGCGCACCCCTCCTGCACCAGCAGCTCCCCGAGCAGACGGGTCGCGGTGGCCTCCAGGTAGCGCATCGGGTCGTGGGACGCGAGCACGTCGACCCGGTCGATCCAGCGCTCGGCGAGGTCGTGCACCCCCAGCTCCACCCAGCAGGCCGCGAGTGCGACCCCCGTGTGGCCGAGCAGGAAGCGGTGGTGGGGGACGAGGTCGTGCCGGCGGATCGCGAGCTGGTCCTCGCACCGCAGGCTCGCGTCGATCGCGAGGTCGTAGGCGACCGCGGTGTCACGGGCGATGGCACCGGCCAGGGCCCGCAGCGACTCGGCCAGGCAGCGCCACGCCGGCTGCGCGTCCCCGGCCGCGTCGGCGGCGATGATCAGCTCGCGGACCGAGCGGTGCGCCTCGCGCAGGTCGCTCGTCTCGATCGCCGCGACGACCGCCAGGTAGAGCGCCCAGCAGGCGTGCTCGGGGTCGGCGGCGGAGTCGGCCGTCTCCTGGTCGAGCACCTCGCGGGCGTGGGCGGCCGCGGCGACGCCGTCCCCGGACTGCGCGCGCAGCAGCCAGCGCTGCCACTCGTGCGACCCGGACCTCGGCTGGCCGGACCGGACCCCCGTCGCGTCCATGGCCACATCATCCACTGCCGGGGGTCCGCCCGTCGGCCGGACGTGGTGACAAGTCGGTACCACCTGTCGGGACCCGCGCGTACGATGGGGATGAAACGCCACCGACCCGACAGGAGCCGAGCCCCCCAGGGGTGCCGATGACTACCGACGACCAGCCCCAGCACACCATCTCGGTCCCCTCGAGCGTCGCGATGGTCTCCCTCCTCGGCCCGGCCGACGAGTTCCTCAAGATCATCGAGAGCTCGTTCGACGCCCAGATCCACGCCCGCGGCAACACCATCACGGTGCGCGGCGCAGCCCCCGAGGCAGCCCTCGTCGAGCGCCTCGTCGACGAGCTCGTCACGATCATCCGCACCGGCCAGGGCCTCAGCCCCGAGACGATCGAGCGGTCGGTGTCGATCCTGCGCACCGAGACCAAGGAGCACCCCGCGGAGGTGCTGAGCCTCAACATCCTGTCCAACCGTGGCCGCACCATCCGTCCCAAGACGCTGAACCAGAAGCGCTACGTCGACGCGATCGACCGGCACACCGTGGTCTTCGGCATCGGCCCGGCCGGCACCGGCAAGACCTACCTCGCGATGGCCAAGGCCGTCCAGGCGCTGCAGGCCAAGGAGGTCAACCGGATCATTCTCACGCGTCCGGCCGTCGAGGCGGGCGAGAGCCTGGGCTTCCTGCCCGGCACGCTGAGCGAGAAGATCGACCCGTACCTGCGCCCGCTGTACGACGCGCTGCACGACATGCTCGACCCCGAGCTGATCCCCAAGCTGCTCACCGCCGGCACCATCGAGGTCGCGCCGCTCGCCTACATGCGCGGTCGCACGCTCAACGACGCGTTCATCATCCTCGACGAGGCGCAGAACACCTCGCAGGAGCAGATGAAGATGTTCCTCACCCGCCTGGGGTTCGGCTCCAAGATGGTCGTCACCGGCGACGTCACGCAGGTCGACCTGCCCAGCCCCAAGTCCTCGGGCCTGCGGGTGGTGCAGAACGTCCTCGACGAGGTCGACGACATCCACTTCGCGCGCCTGACCAGCACCGACGTCGTCCGCCACAAGCTCGTCGGCCGGATCGTGGCCGCCTACGACACCTACGAGGACGCCGGTGAACGTCGACGTACTCAATGAGTCCGGCGTCCCGGTCGACGTCGAGGAGCTGACCCGGCTCTGCCGGTTCGCGATGCGCCGGATGCGCCTGCACCCGGCCACCGAGCTGTGCCTGCGCCTCGTCGAGCCCGACACCATCACCGTGCTCAACGAGCAGTGGATGGGCAAGCAGGGACCCACCGACGTCCTGTCGTTCCCCATGGACGAGCTCAGCCCCGGGCGTGACGACGCCGAGGCGCCCGAGGGCTACCTCGGCGACATCGCGTTGTGCCCCCAGGTCGCCGAACAGCAGGCCCCCGGCCTGGGCCGCGAGACCCTCGACGAGATCCGGCTGCTCACCGTCCACGGCATCCTGCACCTGCTGGGCTACGACCACGCCGAGCCCGAGGAGCACCGCGAGATGTTCGGTCTCCAGGACACCCTGCTCGCCGAGTGGCAGGTCGCCCGTGAGGGCGGGGACGTCGAGGCCGCGGCGACCTGATGACCGGCGACGTCTGGCTAGGCGGTACCGCGATCGTGCTCGCCTTCGTGGCCGGGCTCCTGGCCAGCGCCGACGCCGCGCTGTCGTCGTTCTCGCCGGCCCGCGCTGACGAGCTGGTGCGGGAGCAGCGCGGGGGAGCGACCCGCCTGCGCCAGGTGCTGGAGGACCCCGCCCGCTACATCAACACCGTGCTGCTGCTGCGCATGGTGGCCGAGACGACCTCGGTCGTCCTCGTCGCGTTCGTCGTCGCGGGGCTGATCGAGGGCACCTGGGCCCGCGTGCTCGTCGCCGCCGGGATCATGGTGGTCGTCTCCTACGTCGCCATCGGCGTCGGCCCCCGCACGCTCGGGCTGCAGAACTCCGAGCGCATCGCGCTGCTCTCCGCCGGGCCGGTCGCCGCCGTCACCCGCGTCCTCGGCCCGGTGCCCCGGCTGCTGATCCTGCTCGGCAACGCCCTCACGCCCGGCAAAGGGCTGCGCGAGGGCCCGTTCGCGTCCGAGGCCGAGCTGCGCGAGCTCGTCGACCGCGCCGAGGCGAGCATGCTCATCGAGTCCGGCGAGAGCCGGATGATCCACTCCGTCTTCGAGCTGGGCGACACCATCGTCCGCGAGGTCATGGTGCCGCGCACCGACATGGTCTTCGTCGAGCACCACAAGACGCTGCGGCAGGCGATGTCGCTGGCCTTGCGCAGCGGCTACTCGCGGATCCCGGTGACGGGCGAGAACCTCGACGACGTCGTCGGCATGGTCTACCTCAAGGACGTCACCAAGCGCGTCTTCGACGACCACGCCTCCGAGACCACCGAGCGGGTCGAGGCCTGGATGCGTCCGTGCTTCTACGTGCCCGACTCCAAGCCCGTCGACGCGCTGCTGCGCGAGATGCAGGCCCAGCGCATGCACGTGGCCGTCGTCATCGACGAGTACGGCGGCACCGCCGGCCTGGTCACGATCGAGGACGTGCTGGAGGAGATCGTCGGCGAGATCACCGACGAGTACGACGCGCCGCCCGACGCCGTCGAGCGGCTCGCCGGCGGCGCGGTCCGGCTGAGCGCGCGGTTCGACGTCGACGACCTGGAGGAGGTCGTGGGCGTCGCGGTGCACGACGACGACGTCGACTCCGTCGGGGGCCTGATGGCCAAGTACCTCGGCAAGGTCCCGATCCCGGGCAGCACGGTCGAGATCTCCGGCCTCACCTTCGAGGCCGAGGCGCCCAGCGGGCGACGCAACCGCATCGGCACCGTCCTCGTCACCCGGCCCGACGACACCGGCGAGGTCGCCCCCTCGGTACGGTGGGGCCATGTCGCAGCCGACCGACAGTCCTGAGGACGTCAAGATCCTGACGCTCGCCCGCACCACGCGGGCCCGCGTCGGCGCACCCGAGGGTGCCGCCGTCCGCGACACCACCGGCCGCACCTACACCGCCGCGACCGTCGAGCTCGACTCGCTGCGCATCTCGGCCCTCGGCCTCGCCGTGGCGATGGCCGTCTCGTCGGGCGCCGACGGCGTCGAGGCCGCCGCCGTCGCCACCGAGGCCAGCGCGGTCACCGACACCGACCTCGCGGCCGTCCGCGACCTCGGCGGCTCCGACGTGCGCGTGTTCCTCGCCGACCCCGCCGGCCGTCCCCAGCAGGTCGTCACCACGTGAGCGCCCCCAGCGGCTTCCGCTCCGGCTTCGCCTGCTTCGTGGGCCGGCCCAACGCCGGCAAGTCCACGCTGACCAACGCGCTCGTCGGCGACAAGGTGGCGATCACGTCGTCGCGCCCGCAGACCACCCGGCACGCGATCCGCGGGCTCGTCCACCGCGACGACGCGCAGCTCGTGCTCGTCGACACCCCCGGTCTGCACCGCCCGCGCACCCTCCTCGGCGAGCGTCTCAACGACCTCGTCCGCACGACGTGGGCCGAGGTCGACGTCGTCGGCGTGTGCCTGCCGTCGGACCAGAAGATCGGCCCCGGCGACCGATACCTCGTGGGCGAGGTCGCCAAGCTGCGCCGCAAGCCCGTCTTCGCGATCGCGACCAAGACCGACCTGGTCAAGCCCGACCGCCTCGCCGAGCACATCTCCCAGATCGCCGCGCTCGGCGAGGAGCTGGGCGTGACCTGGCAGGAGGTCGTGCCGGTGTCGGCACACTCCGGCGACCAGGTCCAGCTGCTGGCCGACCTCCTCGTCACGTCGCTGCCCGAGGGCCCGATGATGTATCCCGAGGGCCACCTCACCGACGAGCCCGAGGAGACCCTGGTCGCCGAGCTCGTCCGCGAGGCCGCCCTCGAGGGCGTCCGCGACGAGCTCCCGCACTCGCTGGCCGTCGTCGTCGAGGAGATGGGCCCTCGCGAGGACCGCCCCGCCGACAAGCCGCTGATCGACATCCGCGCCCACCTGTTCGTGGAGCGCGACAGCCAGAAGGGCATCATCATCGGCGCCAAGGGCGCCCGCCTGAAGAAGATCGGCGCCGACTCCCGCCAGCAGATCGAGCGCCTCCTCGGCACCCCGGTCTACCTCGACCTCCACGTCAAGGTCGCCAAGGACTGGCAGCGCGACCCCCGCCAGCTCCGGCGCCTGGGCTTCTAGCCCCTCGATCCGTCGGTCCCACCCCGCTGATCCGTCGGTCCGGCCCCATCGGTCCGTCGGTCCGGCCCCATCGGTCCGTCGCGTCCGCCCGTGCATCCGCCGGTTCCAGCGGTCGGCGGCGTCGGGTCGGCTCGGTGGTTGCTGCGGCTACCGGCGGGTCTTGGCGAAGCAGACGGCCCAACGATCGCCGTACTTCCAGAGGTCGGCGGTGGGGACGATGTAGCCGTACTCGAACGACGCGCTGGTGTCGAGGTAGCGACGGACGGCGGTGGAGCAGCGGCCGCGGACGAAGCTCGTCAGCTCGGAGGTGCCGGGGAACGCCTTGGAGCCGACGCCCAGCTTGATCGCCGAGACCGAGCGCCAGTTGTGGGCGTCGCGGCACAGGAACGTGCCCGACGCCTGGTTGATGTTGCTGGAGCGGATGCACTGCAGGTACGGGTTGCCCTTGGCGCCGCGCAGGGAGTTCTTCGCGTTGGCGTCGGGCAGCGGCTCGGCCTTGGTCTGCCCGTTCTTCAGGACCACGTCGCACCGCACCCAGGTGGCGCCCGCGGCGACCTCGGCCGACGTGGGCACCGAGATGACGAAGTCGAACTGCGACTGCTTCTGGCGCTCGTCGTCGACGCCCAGGTAGCCCGGCAGGTCGAGCTCGCACGAGCGACGGGCCGCGGCGAAGATCGTCACGCGGTTGCCGCCCTCGATGGCCTGCTTCACCGCCGCGTTCTGCGTCGCGACCTTGTAGGTCTGCGCGTTGTGGGTGCCGCCGCACGCGACCGGCGGCGTGGTGAGGGTGGCGATCCGGGCCCGGACGTCGAGGGTGGCGAGCGTGCGGCACTCGCCGACGACGGGCACGGTCGGTGCCGTCTCGGTGGGCGCGGTGGTGGGCGCCGACGTGGTGGGCGCGTCCGTGGGGTCGGTGGTGGGCTCGTCGGTCGGCGCCGCCGTGCGGGTCGTGGTGTCGTCCGCGCTCAGCGCGGCGTCCTCGGCCGAGCCGCACCCCGCGACGACGAGCAGCGCGCACGCCGCGGCGGCCGCGGCGACACGGCGGACTGGGCTGCTGGTGGCTCGCACCGCGTCAGTCTAGGGCGCCGCGGGGTCTCCGGGGACGGCCCGCGTCAGGTGGTCCTGGCCCAGCAGAGGCCGAACCGGGCGCCCTCGGCCCACTGCGCCTCGGTGGGCGGCAGCCAGCCCACGGTGACGGTGGCCAGCGGGTCGTCGACGTACGCCCGCACCTGGCCCTCGCAGCGCTCCAGCACCCGT
The DNA here is from genome assembly GCA_030655315.1 of Nocardioidaceae bacterium. GTDB lineage: Bacteria > Actinomycetota > Actinomycetes > Propionibacteriales > Nocardioidaceae > JAURVT01. Next base: position 16,147 of record JAURVT010000031.1, read on the forward strand.
CCGCGCGCTGCGGCATCACCGGGCCACGGATCGGACGCGTCCCCGACGCGTCGGGTGCCGACGGTGCGCCAGTCGTGCTCGAGCGCGCACATCCGCTGGCCCTGCCCGGCCTGCAGCTGGGCCAGGGACGCCTGCGCGCAGGTGCGCCAGCGCTCCAGCCGGTCCTCGGTGGCCAGCATGTCGGCGGTGTCGTCGGGCAGCTGCGCGAGCGTGCTCTCGTCCCGGAGCGCCACGACGTCGCAGCGCAGCCAGCGGGCTCCGAGGGCGAGGTCGTCCTCCGTGGGGACGAACCAGGCCGACCGCAGCCGCGACAGCGCGAGCGTGCGGGTCTCGGCGCCGACCTCGGCGGGGAGCGCGGCGCGACAGCGCTCGTCGGCGCGTCGGGCGAGCAGCTCGGTGTCGACGGCCTCGGGGTCGCCGAGGTCGTCGTCGGTCAGCGTCTCGACGACGAACGTCCGGGCCGTGTGGTCCGCGGTGCAGGGGACGGTGGGCGACGCGTCGTGCGCGGTCTGCAGGGCGCCGGCCGTCAGCGCGTAGCAGGAGCCGACCGCCGGGGCGGGGGCCGCGGTGGCCGCCGGGGTCGTGGGGGAGGGCTCGCGGGGCGTCGCCGCGGGCTCGTCGTCGCGACCGACCAGGCCGTAGGCGACCACCGCGACGGCCACGACCGCGACGACCAGGAGGCCCACGAGGACCGGCAGCAGGCGTCGTCGTGGGCGGGCGGCGTGGCTGGGCACCGGACCATCGTAGGGAACCGACCCGCGGCCGACGCGGGCGAGAGCGGTGGGACGATCGGCCCATGAGCCCCGAGCACCAGGACACGCCCGCCGAGCCGGTGCTGCGTGCCGTCTCCGAGACGGGCACGGTCGCGCTCGACCCGTCGGCCGAGGAGCTGCTCGGCCTGCTCGTGCTCGTCGACGGCGGGGAGGGCAACCACCTCGTGCTCGCCCGCGTCGACGACGCCCAGACCTACGTGCAGGCCGCGCGCAACGGCGACGGCCGGTACCTGGTGGAGCACCGCGACGGCGGTCCCGACCGGCACTTCGCGACGGTCGCGGACGACGTCGGCGAGGCGTACCGCCTGATGGCGGAGTGGTCGAGCGGCGACGACGGGTGGCGCACCCGCGTCACCTGGGAGCAGATCACCTTCTGACGCCTCCGCGCGCGAGCCGCGTCGCCGGCTCCTGCTACCGTGACGGCATCATGCTGCAGCACCGTCTCCTCCTTCGCTGCCGCGCCGAGGTCGTCGCCTAACCAGGCCGGACCGCTCGTCGCGGAGTTCGTCCTGTCCGGCCCGATCCACTCGGCCACAGTCGCCACGAACCCCACGAGGACCACGCACATGAGCATCTCCCCGCAGCAGCCCAGCCCGATGCCGTTCGGCCGCTACAAGCCCTTTGCCGCGATCGACCTGCCCGACCGCACCTGGCCGTCGAAGACCGTCGACGCCGCACCGCGGTGGCTGTCGACCGACCTGCGCGACGGCAACCAGGCCCTGATCGACCCGATGACCCCGGCCCGCAAGCGCCGGATGTTCGACCTCCTGGTGCGCATGGGCTACAAGGAGATCGAGGTCGGGTTCCCGTCGGCCAGCGAGACCGACTTCGCGTTCGTCCGGCACCTGGTCGAGGACGGCATCATCCCCGACGACGTGACCATCTCGGTGCTCACCCAGGCCCGCGAGGACCTGATCGAGCGCACGATCCAGTCGCTCGTCGGCGTGCCGCGCGCCAACGTGCACCTGTACAACGCCGTCGCCCCGCTGTTCCGCCGGGTCGTGTTCGGGGTCGGCCGGGACGAGTGCCGCGCGATCGCGGTCCGCGGCACCGAGCTCGTCATGAAGCACGCCGAGCAGTACCTGCCCGACACCGACTTCGGCTACCAGTACTCGCCCGAGATCTTCACCGGCGCCGAGCTGGACTTCTCGCTCGAGGTCAGCGAGGCCGTGATGGACGTCTGGCAGCCCGAGGCCGGCCGCGAGATCATCCTCAACCTGCCCGCGACGGTCGAGATGGCGACGCCCAACACGTACGCCGACCAGATCGAGTGGTTCGGCCGCCACCTCAGCCGCCGCGAGCACGCCGTCATCTCGCTGCACCCGCACAACGACCGCGGCACCGCCGTCGCCGCGACCGAGCTGGCGCTGATGGGTGGCGCCGACCGGGTCGAGGGCTGCCTGTTCGGCCACGGCGAGCGCACCGGCAACGTCGACCTGGTCACCCTCGGCATGAACCTGTTCAGCCAGGGGATCGACCCGCAGATCGACTTCTCCGACATCGATGAGGTGCGACGCACCGTCGAGTACTGCACCGGCCTGCCGGTTCACCCGCGTCACCCGTACGCGGGCGACCTCGTCTACACCGCCTTCTCCGGCTCGCACCAGGACGCGATCAAGAAGGGCCTGGAGGATCTCGAGCACCGGGCCGCCGAGCAGGGCATCCCGGTCTCGCAGATCGACTGGGAGGCGCCCTACCTGCCGATCGACCCGCACGACGTGGGCCGCTCCTACGAGGCGGTCATCCGGGTCAACAGCCAGTCGGGCAAGGGCGGGGTCGCCTACCTGCTGCGCTCGGAGCACCACCTCGACCTGCCCCGTCGCCTCCAGATCGAGTTCAGCCGCGTCGTGCAGCAGCTGACCGAGGGCGAGGCCGGCGAGATCAGCGGCGACGCCATCTGGGCCGCCTTCCGCCGGGAGTACCTCGACCGCGACGACGCCTACACCTTCGAGGGCGTGCGGTCGCAGGTGTCGGCCGACGGCCGCGACGAGATGACCGTCGACCTCACCGTCCGCGGAGAGCCCCAGTCCTTCAAGGGCGAGGGCAACGGCCCGGTCGCGGCGTTCGTCGACGGCATGCGCTCGGCCGGCGCCCACATCCGGGTGCTCGACTACTCCGAGCACGCGCTCTCGGCGGGCGGCGACGCGCGCGCCGCTGCCTACGTCGAGGCCGAGGTGGGCGACGAGATCGTCTGGGGGGTCGGCATCGACGCCAACATCGTCGTCGCCTCGCTGCGTGCGGTCGTGTCGGCGGCCAACCGCGCCGCGGTCACCACCATCCCCTGACACGGACCGGCGTCGGGGCCGGCACGGTCTCGGAGTCCGACATGCCCCGATCCTGTCGCCACGGTGGTGCAGGATCGGGGCATGGCACGAGACATCCAGGTGACGTACGACTGCGACGACCCCGCCGCGCTGGCCGCCTTCTGGGCCGAGGTGCTCGGCTACGAGGTGCAGAGCCCGCCCGAGGGCTTCGCGACCTGGGACGACGCGCTCGACGCCTGGGGCGTGCCGCAGGCCGAGCGCAACCGAGCCTCGGCCATCGTCGACCCCGACGGACGCGGCTCGCGGATCTTCTTCCAGCGCGTCCCCGAGGACAAGACCGCCAAGAACCGCGTGCACATCGACGTCCGCTCGGCCCCCGACCTGCGTGGGGACGAGCGGATGGCCGCCCTCGAGGCCGAGTCCGACCGCCTCGTCGCCCTCGGTGCGACGCGGGGCGAGCGGTTCGAGCCCGACCCCGCACGGTCCGAGATCGGGTTCATCGTCATGGCCGATCCCGAGGGCAACGAGTTCTGCCTGGACTGACTGCGGGCCCGGGCACACCGGTGGGCGGCGTTGCGGAGACGCTCGCAGGGCACAGAACGCCCGGCTTCGGTCTCCGCGCCTTGCCCACCGGGCGCCCGGACCCGTAGTTCTCGTGCTCTGCCCACCGGGCGCGCAGCGTCAGGAGTCCCCGGACCCCCGCACCACCCGCCACCGGGCGCACAGGAAGTCACCGTTGCGGCCGTGGTCGACGAGCTCCCACTCCGAGCGGGTGGGGAGGACGGGGGCGCCGGAGCCGAGGGTGCAGGGTGCGTACTGGACGGCCACCTCGTCGAGCAGCCGGGCGTCGGCGTACTGGCGTGCGAGGTCGCCGCCACCCATCAGCCAGACGTCGAGGTCACCGGCCGACTCGACGACCGCGGCGTGGTGCTGGGTGACGTCGCCGCTGACGACGCGCACGTCGCCGCCCTCGACCTGCATCCCGTCGTCGTGGGTGAACACCCAGGTGGGCAGGGTGAAGGGCCAGCTGCCGCCCTCCTCGCGCAGCACCCAGCGCAGGGTGGTGGCACCGACCACTACCGCGCCGACCGTGGGGCGGAAGACGTCGTACCCGAACGGAGCCGCCCCGTCGATGTCGCGCGACAGCAGCCAGCCCAACGAGTCGTCGCCGTCGACGACGAACCCGTCGAGGCTGGACGCGGTGTAGTAGACGACGCTCACGACAGCGGGCCCGCATCGTCGCCGAGCACGAGGTTCACGACCCTCGACAGCGCCGGCGTCATGGCCTGCTCGGGCACGTCGAACGGCTGGCCGTCGATCTCGACGGTGTAGACGAACCGGTCGGGCGCGGGCGTGCTGGTGCCCGAGACGGTGGCGAGGTCGACCTGGTCGAGGAGGCTGCGGACCTCGGGGCCGACGGGGTCGGCGTCGAGCGCGACCTCGCCGGTGCGCACGGCCCCGACGAACCCTCCGCTGCGGCGCACGACGACCCGTCCGGCCGCCACCGGCACCGACGAGGCGCCGGCCGGCGCGGTGGCCACCCCGGGCACGACGCCGACACCGGCCCAGCCCTCGCGCACGGCCGCGACCTGCGACGAGTCAGCTCCGAACAGGTCGCCCGCCGCGGCGACCGTGGCGGCGGCGAAGCCCGCGAAGTCGACGTCGGGGGTGACCTGGTCGCCGGTGAGCGCGGCGTACCAGGTGCGGCCGGCGTCCTCCCAGGCCTGCCCGCCCATCGTGGTGGCGGCGAGGTGGAAGGCGCGGTTGGGGATGCCGGAGTTGATGTGGACGCCGCCGTTGTCGTCGGTGGTCTCGACGTAGTCGGCCATCGAGCCGACCTGGGGGTCCCTGCCGAGGCGTGGGTCGTCGTAGGCGGTGCCCGGTGCCGACATCGAGCGCAGCGCGGTGGCTTGGACGCCCGGCAGGAACAGGCCCTTGCCGATGAGCCAGTCGGCCTGGTCGGCGGTCTGACCGGCGACGCGCTGGGTGGTGAGCGCCGCGAAGACGTCGGACACGGACTCGTTGAGGGCGCCGGACTGGCCCTGGTAGACGAGGTTCGCGGTGTACTGGGTGACGCCGTGGGTGAACTCGTGCGCGAGGACGTCCGGCGGCTTGGTGAAGCGGTCGAACACCTGGCCGTCCCCGTCGCCGAAGACCAGCTGCTGGCCGTCCCAGAACGCGTTGACGTAGCCCTGGCCGTAGTGGACGGTGACGACGATCGGCGTGCCCCGGCCGTCGACGGACGAGCGCCCGTAGACCTCCTCGAACAGCGCCCAGACCTGCTCGGTGGCCGCGTACGCCTCGTCGACGGCCACGTCGCCCACCGGGTCGGCACCGTCGGCCCGTGCCGGCGTGCCGGGCAGCTGCTCGGTGTTCCCCGCCGTGTGGACGGTGAAGCGGCCGGTGGCGAGGGCCGTGCGGCGCGGCGGCCGTGGGGGACCGGTGCGCCGCTCGCGCATCAGCCCGTCGGCGACGAGCGTGGCGCGCCCGCAGGCGGCGACGTCGCCCTCGGCGGAGTCGGCGAGGGTCTGGAGCAGGTACGGAGGCAGGAACGTGTGGAGGGCCATGAGCCATGTCACCACGTGATCCCGACAGAACAGAACGTCCATCCGGACGACCGCACCGGTCGCGCCGCCGGGCTGCTGTCGTCCCCGCACGGCACAATGACGACGTGAGCCTGTACCGCGACGAGGGCGTCGTCCTGCGATGCCAGAAGCTCGGCGAGGCCGACCGCATCGTCACGTTGCTCACCCGGCGCCACGGCCGCGTCCGGGCCGTCGCGAAGGGCGTCCGCAAGACCAGCTCGCGGTTCGGCGGGCGGCTCGAGCCGTTCATGCGCGTCGACCTCCAGCTCGCCGAGGGACGCTCGCTCGACGTCGTCACGCAGGCCGAGACGATCGACGCGTTCGCCGCGCACCTCGGTGCTGACTACCGCGCCTACACCGCCGGCACCGTCATGCTCGAGACCGCCGAGCGACTCGCGGGCGAGGAGGGCGAGCCGTCGGTGCAGCAGTACCTGCTGCTCGTCGGGGCCCTGCGCGCCCTCACCACCGGCGACCACGAGCCGTCCTCGATCCTCGACTCGTTCCAGCTGCGGGCGCTGTCCGTCGCGGGCTACGCGCCGAGCTTCGACGGCTGCGCGCGCTGCGGCCTGGAGGGCCCGCACCGCAGCTTCAACCCCAGCGCCGGCGGCATGCTGTGCCAGGGCTGCCGGCTGCCGGGCTCGTCCACCCCGTCGGTCGAGACGGTCGGTCTGCTCGGGGGCCTGCTCGCGGGCGCGTGGCCGGTCGTCGACGTCGCGTCGGCGCGCGCGCGGCGCGAGGCCAGCGGCCTGATCGCGGCCTACCTGCAGTGGCACCTCGAGCGCGGCCTGCGCTCGTTGGCCCACGTGGACCGCTAGGAGACCCGATGGTCCGCCCACCCACGCCGCACCCGTCCGGTGCGCTCCCGCCCGACCTGCCCCGGGCGCAGGTGCCGCGCCACGTCGCCGTCGTGATGGACGGCAACGGTCGGTGGGCCAAGCAGCGCGGGCTGCCCCGGACCGCCGGTCACGAGGCGGGCGAGGCGGCCCTGTTCGACGTGGTCGAGGGAGCGATCGAGGTCGGCGTCACGCACGTGTCGGCCTACGCGTTCTCCACCGAGAACTGGAAGCGCTCGCCCGACGAGGTCCGCTTCCTGATGGGGTTCAACCGCGACGTCATCCGCCGGCGTCGCGACGAGATGCACGAGCTGGGCGTGCGGGTCCGCTGGGCCGGACGCCGCCCGCGCCTGTGGCGCAGCGTGATCAAGGAGCTCGAGGTCGCCGAGGAGCTCACCCGCCACAACACCGTGTGCACCCTGACGATGTGCGTCAACTACGGCGGTCGGGCCGAGCTCGCCGACGCGGCGGCGGCCCTCGCGCGCGACGCCGTCGCCGGGCGCGTCAACCCCGACAGGGTCGACGAGAAGGTGCTCGCGCGCTACCTCGACGAGCCCGACCTGCCCGACGTCGACCTGTTCTGGCGCTCCTCGGGCGAGCAGCGCACGTCCAACTTCATGCTCTGGCAGTCCGCCTACGCCGAGATGGTGTTCGCCGACGTCGCCTGGCCCGACGTCGACCGGCGGCACCTGTGGGGCGCGGTCGAGGAGTACGCCCGCCGCAACCGACGGTTCGGCTCGGCCTGAGGCTCAGCGGGGCGGCGGGGGCTGCTGCAGGGCCCACGTGTTGCCGTCGGGGTCGGCGAAGGTGACGAACAGGCCCCACGGCTGCTCGTCGACGTCGCTGGCCTCGACGCCCCTGGCGATCAGCTGCTCGCGCGCGGCCGCGACGTCCTCGACGACCACCTGCAGCAGCAGCTGGCTGCCGGGCGCCATCTCGGTGATGCCCTCGCCGAGCACGACCGAGCAGGCCGAGCCCGGTGGCGTCAGCTGCACGAAGCGCAGTCCGTCGGCGACGTGGTGGTCGTGGTCCTCGACGAAGCCCACCTGGTCGACGTAGAACGCCTTGGCGCGGTCGACGTCGGTGACGGGGATGGGCACGAGCTCGATCTTCCAGTCCATGCCCCACGATGGCGCACCCGTGGGTGCGGTGTCACCCCCCGGCGACGCGCGACGACCGCACCCGCGGGATCCCGAGGTGGTCGCAGAGGTTGTGGGCGAAACGGGTGCCCATCGGCCCGAGCACGCCGTCCATCACCCGGGTGACCGCGGGGGAGGCCAGGCGGCTCACCGGCAGGTCGACCTCGATCTCCAGGCGCGTGTGCAGGTCGGTGCCGCCGTCGACCTCCTCGAGCAGGTACCACCCGTCCACGCCCGACCGCTCGCGGGCCCCGGCCGGCGGCGCGTGGGTGAAGTCGATGCGGCGGGGCTCGTCGAAGCTCATCTGCTCGGTGAAGGCGGGCACGAACGTCAGGCCGAGCGCCGGGATGGGCGACATCTGCCAGCACCACACGTCACCGTCCGCCTCGATGTGCTGGAGGAACGGGGTGAGCCGGGTGAGGAGCACCGGGTCGGTCAGCACCGCCCACACGTCCTCCCGTGGGGCCGCCACGACGGCGGCGGACTCCTGCGACGTCCGGAAGCGGGCCATGCGGCACATCATCTCGACCACCGGGCCGGGGAGGTGCGTCGGGGCATCGGTAGGGTCGGGCCGTGCGCATCGCCAGGTTCACCACGGACGAGGATCCCCGTTTCGGACTCGTGGGGGAGGACGACGGCCGACCGATGATCGCGGTGGTGGCCGGGGACCCGCTCTACGCGGGCATCTCCCTGACGGGCGAGAAGGTGCCGCTCGACGACGTGCGCCTGCTGGCGCCCGTCATCCCGCGCAGCAAGGTGATCGGGATCGGCAAGAACTACGCCGCCCACGCCGCCGAGATGGGCGGCGAGGCCCCGACCACGCCGCTGGTCTTCCTCAAGCCCAACACCAGCGTCGTCGGCCCCGGCGACCCGATCGTCCTGCCGGCCGGCAGCACCGAGGTGCACCACGAGGGCGAGCTCGCCGTCGTCATCGGCCGCATCTGCAAGGACGTCTCGCCCGAGGACGCCGCCAAGGTGATCTTCGGCTACACGATCGCCAACGACGTCACCGAGCGGTCGTTCCAGTCCGGCGACGGCCAGTGGTGGCGCGCCAAGGGCTCGGACACCTTCTGCCCGCTCGGCCCATGGATCGAGACCAACCTCGACCCTGCCGACGTCTCGATCCGCACCACGGTCGGCGACGACCTGCGCCAGGACGGTCGCACGTCCGACATGATCCACAGGATCCCGGACCTCGTCGCCCACGTGACGGCGTCCATGACGCTGCTCCCGGGCGACGTCATCCTCACCGGCACCCCCGAGGGTGTCGGCCCGCTCACGCCCGGTGACGAGGTCAGCGTCACGATCGAGGGCATCGGCACGCTGACCAACAGGGTGGTCTCCAGTGAGTGATCGACCGGTCCGGGTGCGCTTCTGCCCCTCACCGACGGGCAACCCGCACGTCGGGCTCGCCCGCACGGCGCTGTTCAACTGGGCGCACGCCCGGCACACCGGCGGCACCTTCGTCTTCCGGGTCGAGGACACCGACGCCGCGCGCGACAGCGAGGAGTCCTACCAGGGCCTGCTCGACGCGCTGCGCTGGCTGGGGCTCGACTGGGACGAGGGTCCCGAGGTCGGCGGCGACCACGGTCCCTACCGCCAGTCGCTGCGGATGGACATCTACGCCGACGCCGCCCAGCAGCTGCTCGACGCCGGCCGGGCCTACCTGGCCTACGACAGCCCCGAGGAGCTCGAGGAGCGACGTGTCGCGGCCCGGGCCGCCGGTGGCGCGAGCGGCTACGACGGCCTGCACCGCGACCTCACCGACGAGCAGCGCGCCGCCTACGAGGCCGAGGGACGCCAGGCGGTCGTGCGGTTCCGCATGCCCGACGAGGCCATCACCTTCCACGACCTCGTCCGTGGCGAGGTGACCTTCGAGGCCGGCCAGGTGTCGGACTTCGTCATCCGCCGCGCCAACGGCCAGCCCCTCTACACGCTGACGAACCCCGTCGACGACGCGACGATGGGCATCACCCACGTGCTGCGCGGCGAGGACCTCCTCAGCTCGACGCCGCGCCAGATCGCCCTGCACCGGGCGCTCGTCGACCTCGGCATCGGCGAGGGCGTCGTCCCGCAGTTCGGCCACCTGCCCCTGGTCACCGGGTCGGGCAACCGCAAGCTCTCCAAGCGCGACGCGGGCGGCAGCCTCACCTACTACCGCGAGGCCGGCTTCCTGCCCGAGGGCCTGCTCAACTACCTCGCGCTGCTCGGCTGGTCCTTCGGCGGCGACCAGGAGCTGTTCACGCTCGACGAGATGGCCGCGGCCTTCGAGATCTCGCGCGTGAACCCCAACCCGGCCCAGTTCGACCTGAAGAAGTGCGAGGCGATCAACGGCCTCAAGATCCGTGGCCTCGACGTCGACGACCTCGCGCGCCGCCTGGTGCCCTACCTCGCGTCCGCCGGGCTCGTCAGCGACCCGCCGACCCCCGAGCAGCAGCAGCTGCTCACGGCGGCCACGCCGCTCGTCCACGAGCGGATCGCGGTGCTCACCGAGGCCGTCGACCTGCTGGGCTTCCTGTTCGTCGACGACGCCGCCTTCACCGTCGACCCCGACGACGCCGCCAAGGTGCTCGACGAGGCCGGCCTGGGCGTCGTCAGCGCCGCCCGCGACGCGCTCGCGGCGCTCGGGACCTGGGACACCGCCTCGATCGAGGCGGCGCTGCGTGCCGCCCTCGTCGAGGGCCTCGGCCTCAAGCCCCGCAACGCCTTCGGCCCGGTCCGCGTCGCCGTCAGCGGCCGTCGCGTCTCGCCCCCGCTGTTCGAGTCCCTCGAGCTGCTGGGCCGCGAGCGCGGCCTCGCGCGGCTCTCCGCCCCGCTGGCGTGACCCGGAGTCGGATTCCCAGGTAGGCACGGACGTCCGACCGGACCACGGAGAACTTCCCGGGTATCGGTCCGGTCGTCCATGCCCAGTGGGACGGACGGGGCAGGTGGGACGGTCGACGGACGCCTCGTCCCACTCGTCCCGCCCGTCACGTCAGCACCACCTGGCCCGGGAGACCGACGGGAACCCGGGAAGTTCTCCGTGGTCGAGTCGGAGAACCGTGCCTACCTGGGGAACCGACAGGCGGGGAGGGGACCCCCGATTTGGGGGGCGCGGAGGGGCTCGGGTAGAGTCAGCGATCGGTTCAGGGGCACCTGGACCGCACGTCCGGGCGAGTCCCGGACGATGGGGTATGGGGTAATTGGCAGCCCGACTGGTTCTGGTCCAGTTAGTCTAGGTTCGAGTCCTAGTACCCCAGCGGACGAGCTCCGCTGGTTGTCATGCGGGTCGATTTGGTCGGCCCGAGAGCAGTCGGATAGAGTTCACAGGTCGTCAACGACGACCGTCCTCCTGGCCCCGTTGTGTAGCGGCCTAGCACGTCGCCCTCTCAAGGCGGTAGCGCGGGTTCGAATCCCGTCGGGGCTACCAGGAACGAAGACCCCGGACCACACGGTCCGGGGTCTTCGCCGTTTCCGTGGCACGCGAGGATGGACCCATGCCGACCGACGTCACGACCCGCGAGGTCCGGCTGCCCCTGCGGCCGCCGTTCGACGGTCCCGGTCTGCTGTCGTTCCTCGACGACCACGCGATCCCCGGGCTCGAGCGGGTGGAGGGCTCCCGCTTCAGCCGGGTGCTGACCCTGGACCACGGCCTCGGCTCGGTGACGCTCGACCTCGGCGGCCGTGACGCCGTCGACGGCGTCCTGCTGCTGCAGGACCCACGGGACGAGGCGCTCGCCGTGGCGCGCTGCCGCTCGCTGCTCGACCTCGACACCGACCCGCAGGAGGTCGACGCGGTGCTGGCCGCCGACCCGGCGCTCGCGCCCTTCGTCGCGCAGGTGCCGGGACTCCGGCTGCCCGGGACCGTCGACGGCTTCGAGACCGCCGCACGCACCGTCCTCGGCCAGCAGGTGTCGGTGTCGGGCGCTCGGACGGTCGGCGGGCGCATCGTCCGTGCGCTGGGCACCCCGCACGACGCCGACGGCCTGACCCACGCGTTCCCCACGCCCGCCCAGCTGGCCCCGGTCGACCCCGAGGACCTGCCGCTGCCGCGTCAGCGCGGACGGGCGCTCGTGGCGCTGTCGAGGGCGGTCGACGACGGCTCGCTCGACCTCGACCCGGGCGCCGACCCCGTCGAGGTCCGTGCGGGGCTGGTCGCGCTGCCGGGGATCGGGCCCTGGACCGCCGACTACGTCGCGATGCGCGCCCTCGGCGACCCCGACGTGCTGCTCGGCGGCGACCTCGTCCTCGACCGGGTGATGGCGCGGCTCGGCATCGAGCGGCCGCGGGCCGACGCCTGGCGGCCGTGGCGCTCCTACGCCGTGGTGCACCTGTGGCGCGAGGCCCGACGCATCCAGGCGACGGGGGAGAGGCTGTGACCCTCTCCCGCTGGATCGACAGCCCCATCGGCGGTCTGATGCTCCGCGGTGACGGCGAGCACCTCGTCGCCGTCGACTTCGACGCCGAACCCGGTGAGGACACCGCGTCCGACGACGCCGTGCTGGTCGAGGCCGACCGTCAGCTGAGCACCTACTTCGCCGGCGGACTGACGCGGTTCGACCTCCCGCTCGCCGCCGGCGGCACCCCGTTCCAGCGGCGGGTCTGGGACCTCCTGGTCACCGTCCCCTTCGGCGCGACCACCAGCTACGGCGCGATCGCCGCCGAGCTCGGGCTGTCGCCGGGCGCCTCGCGTGCCGTCGGCTCGGCCAACGGCTCCAACCCGATCCCGGTGGTCGTGCCCTGCCACCGCGTCATCGGCTCCAGCGGCAGGCTCACCGGGTACGCGGGCGGCCTCGCCCGCAAGCAGGCGCTGCTCGACCTGGAGAACCCGGCACTGTTCTGAGGGGCGCTACTCGGCCTGGCGGCGCAGGCCCTGCGAGAGGCGCTCGGCGGCGGCGACCACCGCGGGGGCGTGCATGCGTCCGGGCTGGCGGCTGAGTCGCTCGAGGGGGCCGGACACCGACACGGCGGCGACGACCTTGCCCGAGGGGGAGCGGACGCACGCCGAGACCGACCCGATGCCCGGCTCGCGCTCGCCGACCGACTGGGCCCACCCGCGCCGACGGACTCCGGCCAGGGCCGCGGCCGAGAACGCGGCCTGCTGCAGCCCGCGGTTCATCCGCTCGGGGTCCTCCCACGCGAGCAGCACCTGGGCGGCGGACCCGGCGTTCATGGTCAGCTGGCTGCCGACGGGCACGGTGTCGCGCAGCCCGGTGGGACGCTCGGCCGCGGCGACGCAGACCCGCACGTCGCCCTGGCGGCGGAACAGCTGGGCCGACTCGCCGGTGATGTCGCGCAGGCGGGCCAGCACGGGGCCGGCGGCCGCGAGCAGGCGGTCCTCGCCGGCGGCTGCGGACAGCTCGCCGAGACGGGGGCCGAGGACGAACCGGCCCTGCATGTCGCGGCCGACCAGGCGGTGGTGCTCCAGCGCGGTGGCGAGGCGGTGGGCGGTGGGCCGGGCGAGCCCCGTCCCGGCCACGAGTCCGGCGAGCGTCGCGGGCCCGGACTCGAGCGCGGTCAGGACGAGGGCGGCTTTGTCGAGGACGCCGACTCCGCTAGAGTTGTCCATGCCTTGATATTGCCGTCTCGCATGGTGAAACGCAAGACCTGAGACGCAGGTCGGGGCAGGCCTGGCGCAACGCGGCGCGGGCGAGCGACCTGGGAGTGGACATGGGCAGGACCCTGGCGGAGAAGGTGTGGGACGAGCACGTCGTCCGATCGGCCGACGGTGAGCCGGACCTCCTCTACATCGACCTCCACCTCGTGCACGAGGTGACGAGCCCGCAGGCCTTCGACGGGCTCCGGCTCGCCGGTCGCCCGGTGCGCCGGCCCGAGCTGACGCTCGCGACCGAGGACCACAACATCCCGACGACCGACCTCGACAAGCCGATCGCCGACCTCGTCTCGCGCACGCAGGTCGAGACGCTGCGCCGCAACTGCGAGGAGTTCGGCGTCAACCTGTACCCGATGGGCGACCTCGACCAGGGCATCGTCCACGTCGTCGGCCCCCAGCTGGGCCTGACGCAGCCGGGCATGACGGTCGTCTGCGGCGACTCGCACACCTCGACGCACGGCGCCTTCGGCTCGGTGGCGTTCGGCATCGGCACCAGCGAGGTCGAGCACGTGCTCGCCACGCAGACGCTGCAGCAGAAGCGCCCGAGGACGATGGCCGTCAACGTCGTCGGCGACCTGCCCGAGGGCAGCACCGCCAAGGACCTCGTCCTCGCGCTGATCACCCAGGAGACCACCGGTGGCGGTCAGGGCTACGTCGTGGAGTACCGCGGCGACGCCATCCGCGCGCTGTCGATGGAGGCCCGGATGACGATCTGCAACATGTCGATCGAGTGGGGCGCCAAGGCCGGTCTGATCGCCCCCGACCAGACCACCTACGACTACCTCGAGGGTCGTCCGCACGCGCCCGAGGGCGCCGACTGGGACGCCGCGGTCGCGCACTGGGACTCGCTGGTCACCGACGACGACGCCGTGTTCGACCGCGAGATCGTCCTCGACGCCAGCACCCTGACCCCGTTCGTCACCTGGGGCACCAACCCCGGCCAGGGCGCGCCGCTGTCGGCGAACGTCCCCGACCCCGCCTCGTTCGAGGACGACAACGAGCGCGTCGCCGCCGAGCGGGCGCTGGAGTACATGGGCCTGACCGCCGGCACCCCGCTGCGCGACATCGCCGTCGACACCGTCTTCGTCGGCTCGTGCACCAACGGGCGGATCGAGGACCTGCGGGTCGCCGCCTCGCTGATCGAGGGACGCCACGTCGCCGAGTCCACCCGGATGCTCGTCGTCCCCGGCTCGGTGCGCGTGCGCCTGCAGGCCGAGCAGGAGGGCCTCGACGTGATCTTCAAGGAGGCGGGCGCGGAGTGGCGTGGCGCCGGCTGCTCGATGTGCCTCGGCATGAACCCCGACCAGCTGACGCCCGGCGAGCGCAGCGCGTCGACGTCGAACCGCAACTTCGAGGGTCGTCAGGGCAAGGGCGGTCGCACGCACCTCGTCTCGCCCCAGGTGGCCGTCGCGACCGGTGTCCTCGGGCACCTCGCGTCCCCCGCCGACCTGCCCGCCACCGCGAACGCCTGAGGAGCCGACCATGGACAGCTTCACCCGCCACACCGGTGTCGGCATGCCGCTGCGTCGCAGCAACGTCGACACCGACCAGATCATCCCCGCGGTGTACCTCAAGCGCGTGACGCGCACGGGGTTCGAGGACGGCCTGTTCGCCGCCTGGCGCACCGACCCGTCGTTCGTGCTGAACCAGCCCGCCTACGCCCAGGCATCGGTGCTCGTCGCGGGTCCCGACTTCGGAACCGGCTCATCGCGCGAGCACGCCGTGTGGGCGCTGCAGAACTACGGCTTCAAGGTCGTCGTCGCGCCGCGCTTCGGCGACATCTTCCGCGGCAACTCCGCCAAGGCGGGGCTCCTCGCGGCCCAGGTCGACGACAAGACCGTCAGCGCCCTGTGGGACCTGATGGACGCCGAGCCGGGCACCGAGATCAGCATCGACCTCGTCGAGCGCACGGTGAGCGCCGGCAGCGGCGTCGACCGGGTCGAGGACTCCTTCGACATCGACGACTACACCCGCTGGCGCCTGCTCGAGGGCCTCGATGACATCGCCATCACGCTGTCGCACGGCGCCGACGTCGACGCGTTCGAGCGGACGCGGCCGTCGTACATGCCGATCACCACCGTCTGACGCCACTGCGCTACGACGCCCAGGACCCCCGTCACCCGGGGGTCCTGGGCGTTCGACGTCGTGCCGGGCCGGAGAGCGGTGACGCACGTGGTCTCCCAGGGGTCAAGGACGGCGGGGCGAACACGCGGCAAATGATTGCGTCGGGGGTGTGCTGTCCCTACGGTCGAGTGACGTCGGGCGTGCGCTCGGCCCAACGCGAAAGGGACCGCAGTGAACAAGACGCAGTTCATCGAGGCGCTCTCGGCTCACTTCGAGGGCAACAAGAAGGCCGCGGGCGAGGCACTCGACGCCGTCATCGACACCATCACGCGCGAGGTCAGCAAGGGCGAGAAGGTCGCGCTCACCGGGTTTGCCTCGTTCGAGAAGATCGTGCGCGACGCCCGCAACGGTCGCAACCCCGCCACGGGCGAGAAGATCCGGATCAAGAAGAAGTCGGTCCCCAAGGTCACGGTCGGAGCGGACTTCAGGAACGTCGTGTCCGGCGCCAAGAAGCTGCCGCGCAAGACCGTGGCCACCGCGACGGCCGCCGCCAGGAAGGCGACCACCCCGGCGAGCAAGACCGCCGCGCCCGCCGCCAGGAAGACGACGGCGGCGGCGACGACGAAGAAGGCGGCCCCCGCCAAGAAGACGACGTCGCCCGCGAAGAAGACCACGGCAGCCAAGACCACCACCAAGAAGGCACCCGCGAAGAAGGCCCCGGCCACCCGGGCCGCGGCCTCCAAGACGGCGGCCACCAAGGCCCCCGCCAAGAAGACGACCGCGAAGAAGACGACCGCGAAGAAGACGACGGCAGCCAAGACCCCCGCCAAGAAGACCACCGCGAAGAAGGCTCCCGCCAAGAAGGCCTGACCCGCACGCGACGACCCCGCACCGCTCCGGTGCGGGGTCGTCGTGCGTCAGTGGATGCTGACGCCGGTGATCGTCGTGGGCGTGTCGGCGTCGGCGGTGAGGTGGACGCGCTGACCGACCCGCAGGTGCCGCACGTCGGAGCGGAGCGCGGAGCCGTCGAAGACCATCCGCACCCCGTCGTCGAGCAGCACCGTGCCGCCGCGTGTCCGGTCGTCGTAGGACGCCACCGTCGCCTGCACGGGGCCAGGCTAGGACATCGACGCGAGCAGCGCGGCCGTGCGGCGCCCGGTGAGGTGCGGGCGCAGCAGCTCCAGGTGCGCGGGCTCGTCGACGTCGCGGCGCAGGCCGGGCCAGGCGCCGGCCAGGGCGACCGCGCCGAGGTGCACGTGACGTGCGGCCGACCCGGCGCCGTACGAGGGCCGCAGCCCGTCGCCGCGCCGCGCGGCCAGGACCGTCGTGCCCGTGCCGTCCGCGTCGACGACGAGCGCGCGCTCGTGCGCGGACGCGGCCATCAGCGCCTCGTCCAGCTCGCGCACGAGCAGCGCGGGCAGGTCGGCGGCGAGGACGGCCACGGGACCGTCGGGCGCGACGGCGCACCCGGCCAGCGCGGCGCGGTCGAGGTCGTCGCCGCCGGCGGGGTCGTGGACCACCTCGACGCCGGTGGGCAGGTCTGCCGGCAGCAGGTCGTCGTCGGTCACCACCACCACGCGCGACACCCGGTCGCAGCCCAGCGCCACGTCGACGGTGTCGAGGGCGAACGCGTGCGCGAGCCGGGAGCGGAACGACTCGAGCGCGGGGGACAACCGGGTCTTGGCGCGGTCGCGGTGCTTGACCGGCACGACGACCGTCCAGCCGGTCCCGAGGTCGTCCACGTGCACCCGGTCGATGATGCCCGCAGCGGGTCCCGGTCGCTCGCGCGGGCCCACGCCGCACCCCGGTGCGATGGCCTAGGGTGTGCCTGCCGACGCCCCAGGAGGACCCCAGTGCAACCCCGCCCGATGAGCCTCGCCCTGCGCGGCTTCATCACCGCGCTCCGTCCCTCGGTCAAGACGCTGACCAAGCAGGACTGGCGCGGCGCCGAGAACCTCCCCGACGGCGGCTTCGTGCTCGCGGCCAACCACGTCTCGCACCTGGACCCGCTGACCTTCGCTCACTTCTGCGTCGACCACCACCTGCCGCCCCGGTACCTCGCCAAGGCCTCGATCCTCGACCTCCCGGTGCTCGGACGGCTGATCCAGACCACGCAGCAGATCCCCGTCTACCGGGGCACCGCCACGGCCGCCGAGGCGTTCTCGGCCGCGGTCGAGGCCGTCGAGGAGGGCGGCGCGGTGATCATCTACCCCGAGGGCACGATCACCCGCGACCCCGACCTGTGGCCGATGGCCGGCAAGACCGGTGCGGCCCGGGTCGCGCTCACCACCGGGTGCCCGGTGGTGCCGGTGGCGCAGTGGGGCCCGCAGGAGGTGCTCGCGCCGTACGCCGCGATCCCGCACCTGCTGCCCCGCAAGACGATGCACGTCAACGTCGGGCCGCCGGTCGACCTGGACGACCTGCGCGACCGACCGCTCGACGCCGAGACGCTCGCCCTCGCCACCACCCGGATCATGGACACGATCGCGGCGTTGCTCGGCGAGATCCGTGGCGAGACCCCGCCGCCGGAGCGGCTCACCCTCCGACAGATCAAGCAGCGCGAGAAGGGTGGGAAGGCATGACGCGGACCGCCGTGCTGGGCGCGGGCTCGTGGGGCACCGCGTTCGCGCTCGTGCTCGCCGACGCCGGCAACGACGTGCACGTGTGGGGCCGCCGCCAGGAGGTGTGCGACGCGATCAACGACCTGCGCGAGAACACCGACTACCTGCCCGGCATCACGCTGCCCGACGCGATCGAGGCCAGCCACGACCCCGTGCACGTGCTCGACGGCGCGGAGGTCGTCGTCCTGGCCGTGCCCTCCCAGCAGCTGCGCGCCAACCTCGAGCAGTGGGCCGAGCACATCCCCTCCGACGCGATCATCGTCAGCCTGATGAAGGGCATCGAGCTCGGCACGCACCTGCGGATGAGTGAGGTGATCGCCGAGCTCACGGGCGCCGGGCCCGAGCGGATCGCCGTCGTCACCGGGCCCAACCTCGCCAAGGAGATCGCCCTGCGCGAGCCCGCGGCGAGCGTGGTCGCGTGCGCCGACGAGGACGTCGCGCGTCGTCTGCAGAAGGTGTGCCACACCGCGTCGTTCCGCCCGTACACCAACACCGACGTGGTCGGCTGCGAGCTCGGCGGCACCACCAAGAACATCATCGGCCTGGCCGTCGGCGTCGCGAGCGGCATGGGCTTCGGCGACAACGCCAAGGCCACCGTCATCACCCGGGGCCTCGCCGAGACCGCCCGTCTGGGCAACGCCATGGGCGCCGACCCCCTGACGCTCGCCGGGCTGGCCGGGCTCGGCGACCTCGTCGCCACCTGCAGCTCACCGCTCTCGCGCAACCGCACGTTCGGCGAGAAGCTGGGTCAGGGCATGACCGTCGAGGAGGTCACCGCGTCCACGCGCCAGGTGGCCGAGGGCGTCAAGTCCTGCGAGTCCGTCGCCGAGCTCGCCGCCGCGCACGGCGTCGACATGCCGATCGTCGACGCCGTCGCCGCGCTCATCCGCGGTGAGGCCACCCCCCGCGACATGGTCACGTCCCTGGTCTCCCGCGAGGCCCGGCCCGAGGTCCGCGGCTGACCGACCCTCCCGTCCGCGATCTGATGACCTGCCGGGGTTCCGAGGCTCCTCGAAGCCCCGGCTGTCATCAGGTCGCGGACGAGGCCGGGCGTGGGGATCAGGCCTGGAGGCCGACCACGGTGGAGGCGGTGAGCAGGGCCTGGTCGACGTCGGCCCAGAGGTCGTCGACGTCCTCGATCCCGACTGACAGGCGCACCAGGTTCTCGGGGATGGTGCGGGGCTCGGACGCCCAGCGGCGGCGACGCTCCCAGGTGGACTCGACGCCGCCGAGGCTCGTCGCGTGCACGATCATCCGGGCGCTGTGGGTCAGCAGCTCGGCGGCGGGAGCGCCGCCGGCGACCTCGATCGCGACGATGGCGCCGAAGCCGGGGTAGCGGACGCGCTCGACGGCGGGGTGCTCGCGCAGGCGCGCCACCAGCTCCTGCGCGTTCTGCTCGGCCCGGTCGAGCCGGACCGCGAGGGTGCGGACGCCGCGAGCCGCGAGCCAGCTCTCCAGGACGCCGGGCGTGGCGCCGAGCGTGCGGCGGCGGGCGTCGACGGCGGCGTGGATGGCGTCGTCCGCGGTGACGACGGCGCCGAGCAGCGCGTCGCTGTGGCCCGCCAGGTACTTGGTCGCCGAGTGCAGGGAGATGTCGGCGCCCAGCTCGAGCGGCCGCTGCCGCAGCGGCGTCGCGAAGGTGTTGTCGACGACGCTGGTGGCACCGGCCTCGCGGGCGGCGGCGCAGACGGCGGCCACGTCGGCGACCTCGAGCGCGGGGTTCGTCGGCGACTCGATCCACACCAGGGCCGCGTCCTGCGCCGCGGCGGCGTAGGCGGCGGTGTCCTCGGCGTCGACGACCCGCACCTCCACCTGGCCCCGCTGCTCGCGCTCGCCGAGCTGGGTGAGGGTGCCGAGGTACGCGTGCCGCGGGACGACGACGGCCTCGCCGGGCGTCACGAGGTCGAGCACGGCCGCGACGGCCGCGAGGCCCGAGGAGAACGTGACGGCCCGGCCGCCCTCGAGGGTCCCGAGGATCTCCTCGAACGCCTCCCAGGTCGGGTTGGAGTAGCGCCCGTACTCGCGATCGCCGCCGGCCACGTACGTGCTCGCGGGCACCAGGGGCGTGTTGAGCGGGGCGTCCGGCTCGTGGGCCGGACGACCGGCCCCGACGACGACGCTGGCGGGGGACAGAGGTCGGTCCGACGACGGTGTGGGCATGCGCCCATCGTCCCATCGGCCCGGTAGGGTCCGGACGGTGAGCCACCCCGCTGACCGTCCGCGGCCCGAGCGGCCCCGTGTCGCCGTCGTGTTCGGCGGTCGATCGAGCGAGCACGCCGTGTCCTGCATGACGGCCCGCCAGGTGCTCGCCGCCATTGACCCCGCCCGCTACGAGGTGGTGCCCGTGGGCATCGCCCGCGACGGACGGTGGGTGCTGCAGCCGGCCGAGCTGCCCGACCCGGCGCCCGGCGTGCTGCCGAGCGTCGAGGCGTCCGGGTCCGAGGTGGTGCTGTCCTCGCGCCGCCTCAGCGTCACCGAGCCCGGCGACGTGCCGCGCGCCCTCGGCGAGGTCGACGTGGTGCTGCCCCTCCTGCACGGGCCGTGGGGCGAGGACGGCACCCTCCAGGGCCTGCTCGAGATGGCCGACGTGCGCTACGTCGGCGCGGGCGTGCTCGCCAGCGCCGTCTCGATGGACAAGGCCTTCGCCAAGCTGGTGTTCGCGTCCGCGGGCCTGGCCCAGCTGCCCTACGTCGTGGTCACCGCACGGGCCTGGAAGGACGACCCGGCAGCGGTCCGCCGGTCGGTCGAGGACCTCGGCTACCCCGTCTTCGTCAAGCCGGCACGGGCGGGCTCGAGCATGGGCGTCAGCGCCGTCGCCGGCCCCGACGACCTCGACGCCGCCCTCCGGCTGGCCTCCGAGCACGACCCCAAGGTGATCGTCGAGGTCGCCGCCACCAGGGCGCGCGAGATCGAGTGCGGCATCCTCGAGCGCCTCGGCGCCGGGCCCGAGGCCAGCGTCGTCGGCGAGATAGCGGTCGACACCGCGTCCGACCACGACTTCTACGACTTCGAGGCCAAGTACGTCGACGGCACCGGGGCCAACGTCATCCCGGCCGACCTCGACGACGACCGCACCGCCGAGGTGCGCACGTCGGCGGTCCGCGCGTTCGAGGCGCTCGGGTGCGAGGGGCTCGCCCGCGTCGACTTCTTCCTGCTGCCCACCGGCGAGCTGGTGATCAACGAGGTCAACACGATGCCCGGGTTCACGCCGTACTCGATGTTCCCGCAGCTGTGGCAGGCCAGCGGCCTGGACTACCCGGCGCTGGTCGACCGGCTGCTCTCGCTGGCGCTGGCGCGCGACACCGGGCTCCGCTGACCCGCGTCGCTCAGGTCAGGTGGCCGGTCAGCAGCAGGACCAGCGCGACCAGGCCGCAGACCACCAGCCCGCCGAGCGCCAGGACCGCGAAGAACAGCCCGATGCGGGCCTGCGTCCCGAGCTTCTTGCGCAGCCCCTGGCGCTGGGCCACGGCGTCGATGATCGCGGCCCCCTCGCGCGAGTCGAAGGTGTAGTCGACGACGCGGTCGAGCCTCCCGTCGTCGGTCCAGGCCCAGACGGTCTGCCGGCTGAGGCTGACCGTCGTGCCGGCGAAGTAGCTCGCCCCGAAACGCAGCGCGGGCCGGGGGACGCCCGCGGCCACGTCCAGACCCGCCTCCCACGCGAGCGTCGCCCTCACGTCGGTCACCGCGTAGGTGCCGTCGCCGACCCGTACGTCCCAGCGCCACGTCTGCTTCAGGCGGTGCCGCTTGAGCAGCGACCACCACCGTGCGTCGACGACGTCGACGTGCAGCGAGAAGCCGTCAGGCGTCTCGTCGACCAGCGTGTAGGGCTGGTCCCGGATGGCGAGGCGGACGCCCTGGGCGAGCTCGGCGGCTGCGGTCATGGGGCGCAGCGTAGAGGCCGGGGAGGTCAGCCTCCTGCACGCTCGAGGGCCGACGAGAGGTCGGCGAGCGCGTCCGCCTCGGGGGCGTAGTCGCCCGGCACGGTCACCTCGACGTCCACCTCGCGTCCGACGGTGGTGAACACGATCGCGTCCTGCCGCTCCTGGTCGAACCAGCCGATGCCGTCGACGTCGGCCAGACGCGAGTCCGGGCGCAGCGCGGCGGGCTCGGCCACGCCGCAGCGCAGGACGATCGCGGGGTCGCCCCAGGCGTGCCCGGCCGAGGCGGGCTCGACGCGTCGCAGCGGCTGCCCCGCGACGGCGGCGGGCAGGACCTCGTCCAGGCGCGCGCAGTAGTCGCCCGTCCCGGGGGAGGCGGTGACGGGGTCGAGCTCGAGCGCGGGCGTCCCGCAGGACGCCGTCGCGAGCAGCAGCCCCGCTGCCGTGAGGGAGCCTAGAAGTGGACGACGGGGCACGTCAGCGTGCGCGTGATGCCGTCGATGCCCTGGACCTGCGAGACGACGATCTGGCCGAGCTCGTCGACGTTGGCGGCCTCGGCGCGCACGATCACGTCGTAGGGGCCGGTGACGTCCTCGGCGAGGGTGACGCCCTTGACGTCGGCGATGGCAGCGGCGACCTCGGCGGCCTTGCCGACCTCGGTCTGCACCAGGATGTACGCCTGCACCACCATCGTCGATGTCCTCTCGTCACTGCGTCCACGCCCCTGCGGGCGGCCGGGCCGGGCTCACCGTACAACATCGCGGACCCGCGCCCCGCCGTGCGGCGAGCGCCGTCGACCGGCCTGCTGCTGGGAGGATGGGCAGATGGTGGACAGGCAGCCCGACGCGGGCACGACACAGGCAGGCAGCGTCGCCGAGACCGGCGAGTTCGGGCTGATCGCGCGCGTCACGGCGGGCCTGCCCGTGGGGGAGGGCGTGCTGCTCGGACCCGGTGACGACGCGGCGGTGGTCGCGGCCCCGGGCGGGCGCGTGCTGGTCTCCACCGACCTGATGGTGGAGGACCGCCACTTCCGCCTCGACTGGTCCGAGGCCGCCGACGTCGGCCACAAGGCGGCCGCCGCCAACCTCGCCGACGTGGCCGCCATGGGCGGGGTCGCGACCGCGCTGGTGGTGGGCCTGGCCGCGCCCGGTGACCTCGACGCGGGGTGGGCCGCCGCGATGGCGGCCGCGCTCGCCGAGGAGGCCGCGACCGTCGGCGCGAGCGTCGTCGGCGGCGACGTCACGGCCGCCGACACGATCACCATCGCCGTCACGGTGCTGGGTCGCTGCGACGGCGACCCCGTGCTGCGCAGCGGCGCGCGTCCGGGCGACGTGGTGGCCCTCGCGGGACGGATCGGTCATGCGGCCGCCGGCTACAGCGTCCTCGCCCGGGGCTTCCGGTCGCCGCGCGCGGTCGTGGAGGCGCACCGTCGTCCCCGTCCGCCGTACGCCGCGGGCCCCGCGGCGGCGGCGGCCGGCGCCACCTCGATGATCGACGTCAGCGACGGCCTGCTCGCCGACCTCGGCCACGTCGCGCTCGCCAGCGGGGTCGCGATCGACGTCGATCCCGCGGCGTTCGTCCTGGACGAGCCGCTGCAGGCCGTCGGCGCCGCGCTCGGCCTCGACCCCCTCGGCTTCTGCCTCACCGGCGGTGACGACCACGCCCTCGTCGCCACCTTCGCGCCCGGCACGGCGCTCCCGGCCGGCTTCACCGTCGTCGGGCTCGTGTCCGAGGGCGCGGGCGTCACCGTCGCCGGCGCCCCGTGGGACGGCGACGCGGGCCACCAGCACTACCGCTGAGCCCCCTCCGGCTCCTGCCACGGCCCCCTCGGGGCGTCGAGCTCCGGCTCAGTCACCCATCCGAGGCGCAGATGGGTGGCTGAGTCGGAGCTCGACGCAGGCCCGCGGGCACGCAGAAGAGCGGACCGTCCGTGAGGACGACCCGCTCTGCGGTGCGGCGTGGTGCCGGTCAGCCCTGGCGGGTGACCTTGCCGGCCTTGATGCACGAGGTGCACACGTTCATGCGCTTCGGCGTCGACCCGACGATGGCGTGCACGCGCTGGATGTTGGGGTCGAAACGACGCCGGGTGCGCTTGCGCGACCACGGCTTGTTGTTGCCGAAGCTGGGCTTCTTGGCGCAGACGTCGCAGACAGCAGCCACAGCGAAACACTCCCAGGTGAAAAGATGATGCGAAGAACGAACGGCTCAGGCTATCCGATGGCGGCGGGCGCAGGCCAATCGGCCTCCCTGTCGGCCCTGGTCGATAGTGTTCCGCATCATGACGGTGCCGATGACGACCGCGGCGTTCGGCCTGTGGGCCCGCGCGTGCGTCCAGTCCCTCGGGGCGGCCCGGGCCGAGATCGACGCGCTCAACGTCTTCCCCGTGCCCGACAGCGACACCGGCACCAACGTCTTCCTCACCTTCGACGCCGCCGCGGCCGACGCGGCCCCGCACGTGGCGGCCGGCGACGACCTCGAGACCTGCGTCAAGGCGTTCGTCGACGGTGCGCTGCTGGCCGCCAAGGGCAACTCCGGCGTGATCATGGCCCAGCTGCTGCGCGCGATGTTCGGCGCGCTCCGCGGCCTGTCGCTCGACCTGTCGGCCCAGGACGTCGCGCGGGCGCTGCGCACGGCCGCGGTCGCCTCCTACGAGGCCGTCGGGTCGCCCGTCGAGGGCACGATCCTCACGGTGGCCTCGGCCGCCGCGTCGGGTGCCGAGGAGGCCGAGCGCGAGGGGGGCGACGCCGGGCGGGCCCTGGCCCGGGCGTGCGCGTCCGCGCGCACCGCGCTCGCCCGCACCCCGTCGCAGATGCCGCGCCTGGCCGAGGCCGGCGTGGTCGACGCCGGCGGACGCGCGCTCGTCGTCGTGCTCGACACCACCGAGCGGGTGCTCACCGGCCGGTGGGACCCCGACCGGGAGGGCGCGCCGGCCCCGCACATCCCGGTGCCGCAGCCGATGACCGACGTCGCCGGCGGTCCGGCGTACGAGGTCACCTACCTCCTCGACGCCGCCGACGACGCCGTCGCGACGCTGCGCGT
Organism: Nocardioidaceae bacterium; assembly: GCA_030655315.1. Taxonomy (GTDB): domain Bacteria; phylum Actinomycetota; class Actinomycetes; order Propionibacteriales; family Nocardioidaceae; genus JAURVT01. The sequence goes on from JAURVT010000031.1 coordinate 40,936, forward strand.
CACGCTTCAGGCGCTCGGCGACTCGCTCGTGGTGGTGGGCGGAGACGGGATCTGGAACGTCCACGTGCACGTCGACGACGTCGGGGCCGCCGTCGAGGCGGGCGTCGAGGCCGGGCGCCCGCACCGCATCGGCGTCACCCACCTGCACGAGCAGGTGCGCGCGCAGCGTCGCGGGGCCGACGCCCCGACGCGGATGGTGCTGGCCGTCACCGCCGGCCCCGGGCTCACGTCGCTGTTCACCGGAGCGGGCGCCACGACGCTCCCGGTCCAGGTGGGCGACGGCGTGCAGGCCCGCCAGGTGGTGGAGGCCGTCCGGGCGAGCAGCGCCGACGAGGTGGTGCTGCTGCCCAACGGGTCCGACCACGTCGCGACGTGCCAGGCCGCGGCCCACCAGCTGCGCGACGGCTCGCGCCAGGTCGCCGTGGTGCCCACCCGCACGCAGGTCCAGGGGCTCGCGGCGGTCGCCGTCCACGAGCCCGGTCGCAGCTTCTCCGACGACGTCATCGCGATGACGAGCGCCGCGGGGCACACCCAGCACGGCGCGGTCACGTTCGCCGACGCCCACGGCATCACCATGGCCGGTCCGTGCGCCCCCGGGGACGTGCTCGGCGTGGTCGACGCGGAGTTCTCGTTCGTCGGCCAGGACGTCGCCGGGGTCGCGTTCGAGGTGGTGCGCACCCTGATGTCGGGCAGCGCCGAGCTGGTCACGATCGTCACGGGGGAGGGCCTGCCCGACGCCGTGGTCGAGCAGCTCCAGGAGCGGGTCGCCGCCACCTGGCCCTACCTCGACACCGTCACCTACGAGGGCGGGCAGCGCCGCTACCCCCTGCTCCTGGCGGTCGAGTGAACGGCCGCGTGGGCCTGGACGCCCGGCTCACCGACGTGGTGGGCGGCAAGGCGGCCAAGGTCCTGGCCGCCGCGCTCGAGATCAGCACCGTCGACCAGCTGCTGCGGCACTACCCGCGTCGTTACGTCGAGCACGGCGAGCTCACCGACCTCTCGGGCCTCGAGCTGGGCGACGACGTCACCGTGATGGCGCGGGTCGAGTCGGTGCGCAAGTTCCCGATGAAGCCGCGCGGACGCAGCGGGCCTCCGGGCTACAAGGACTGTCGCCACGAGGTCGTCGTCACCGACGGCTCCGGGCGCCTGTCGCTGGCGTTCTTCCGCCAGCCGTGGCTCGACGACAAGATGCACGTCGGCTCGATCGGCCTGTTCGCCGGCAAGGTCGGCGTCTTCAACGGCCGCCGCCAGCTCGCCCACCCCGAGCACAAGCTGTTCGGCGAGGCCACCGACGCCCAGGACGCCGAGGTGATGCTGGCGATGGAGGAGCTGCAGAAGCCGCTACCCATCTACGCCGCCACGTCGGCCATCACCACCTGGACCATCCGCGACTGCGTGGGCCTCGTGCTCGACGCGCTGGAGGAGGACCTCGACGACCCGCTGCCGGCCGAGGTGCGGGAGCGGCACTCCCTGCTCAGCCTGGTCGACGCGCTGCACGCGGTGCACCGGCCCGTCGACCAGGCCGACCACGAGCGGGCCCGCGACCGCCTGCGCATCGAGGAGGCGTTCCTGCTGCAGACGGTGCTCGCCACACGCCGCGCCGCGGCCGTCGCGGTCGCGGCCACCGCGCGCCCGCCCCGGCCCGACGGCGCCCGCGCCGCCTTCCTCGAGCGGCTGCCGTTCGAGCTCACCGCCGGTCAGCGCGCGGTGCTGGCCGAGCTCGACGCCGACCTCGTGCGCCCGCACTCGATGCAGCGGCTGCTGCAGGGCGAGGTCGGGTCGGGCAAGACGATCGTGGCGCTGATCGCGATGCTGCGGGTGGTCGACGCGGGCGGCCAGGCGGCCCTGCTCGCCCCCACCGAGGTCCTCGCGCAGCAGCACCACCGGTCCATGACGCGGATGCTGGGCGACCTCGCCGCGGGCGGGCTGCTGGGCGGGGCACCCCAGGGCACCCGGGTGCGCCTGCTCACCGGCTCGATGGGCACCAGGGCACGTCGCGAGGCGATGCTCGACGCCGCCTCGGGCGAGGCGGGCATCGTCGTCGGCACGCACGCGCTGCTCGAGGACAAGGTGCAGTTCGCCGACCTCGGCCTGGTGGTGATCGACGAGCAGCACCGCTTCGGCGTCCAGCAGCGCGCTGCCCTGTCGGCGAAGGCGGCCACCGCCCCGCACGTCCTCGTGATGACGGCCACCCCCATCCCGCGCACCGTCGCCATGACGGCGTTCGGCGACCTCGAGACGTCGGTGCTCAGCGAGCTGCCGGCCGGTCGCCAGCCCATCCAGAGCAGCGTCGTGCCGGCCGCGGAGCGACCGGCCTGGCTGGCGCGCGCGTGGGAGCGGGTGCGCGAGGAGGTCGCCCAGGGGCGGCAGGCGTACGTCGTCTGCCCCCGGATCGGCGACGAGGTCGACCCGCAGCCGCCCGAGGACGGCCAGCGCCCCATGCGCGGCGTCGTCGAGACCTACGACGAGCTGGTGGACGGTCCGCTCCGGGGACTCCGCGTGGCCGTGCTCCACGGCCGGATGGCGCCCCACGAGAAGGACGCCACCATGACGGCCTTCGGTGCGCACGACGTCGACGTCCTCGTCGCCACCACCGTGGTCGAGGTCGGGGTCGACGTCCCCAACGCCACCGCGATGGTGGTGATGGACGCCGACCGCTTCGGCGTCTCCCAGCTGCACCAGCTGCGCGGACGCGTCGGCCGGGGGAGCGAGGCGGGCCTGTGCCTGCTCGTCACCGACACCGACGCCGCGAGCCCCGCCCGCCAGCGGCTCGACGCCGTCGCGTCCACCCAGGACGGGTTCGCGCTCGCCCGGCTCGACGTCGAGCTGCGGCGCGAGGGCGACGTCCTCGGTGCCCACCAGTCGGGCGTCCGCTCCAGCCTGCGGCTGCTGTCGGTCATCCACGACGAGGACGTCATCGCCGAGGCGCGCGACGACGCCCGGACCGTCGTGGAGTCCGACCCGACGCTCGACGCCCACCCGGCCCTGCGGCTCGCCGTCCTCGACCTCGAGGCCTCGAGCCGCGCCCAGTACCTGGAGAAGTCGTGACCCGCATCATCGCCGGCGCCGCGCGCGGACGCCGCCTCCGCACCCCCTCGGGCAGCCGGACCCGTCCCACCACCGACCGGGTGCGCGAGTCGCTGTTCGCGAGCCTCGTCTCCGAGCTCGGCGGGCTCGACGACCTGCGGGTGCTCGACCTCTACGCCGGGTCCGGCGCCGTCGGGCTGGAGGCGCTGTCGCGCGGCGCGAGCGCGGCCGTGATGGTCGAGATCGACGCCCGCACGTGCGAGGTGGCCCGCGACAACGCCGCCACCCTCGGTCTGCCGGGCGCGCGCGTCGTGCGGTCCAAGGTGCGCAGCCACCTCGAGGGCCTCCCCGACCAGCCGTTCGACGTCGTCTTCCTCGACCCGCCCTACGACGTGCCGGCCGACGACGTCGTCGACGTGCTGGCCGCGCTCGCGCTGCCCGGCTGGCTGTCGGCCGACGCGGTGGTGGTGGTCGAGCGGTCGTCCCGGGGCGGTCTCACCTGGCCGGCCGGGCTCGAGGCCCTGCGCGACCGGACCTACGGCGAGACCACGCTTTGGTACGGTCAGCCGCATGCGTAGAGCGGTCTGCCCGGGGTCGTTCGACCCCGTCACCCACGGCCACCTCGACATCATCGGGCGCGCCGCCACCCTCTTCGACGAGGTGGTCGTGGCGGTCGGCGCCAACGAGTCCAAGAAGGGCCTGTTCTCCGCCGAGGAGCGGATGGACATGATCAGGGTCGCGGTGCGGCACCTGCCCAACGTCACCGTCGACTCCTTCGCCGGTCTGCTCGTCGACTTCTGCGAGGACCACGACGCCCAGGTGGTCGTCAAGGGCCTGCGTGCGGTCTCCGACTTCGACTACGAGCTGCAGATGGCGCAGATGAACGGCTCGCTCACCAGCGTCGACACCGTGTTCGTGCCCACCAGCCCGGAGTGGTCCTACCTCGCGTCGAGCCTGGTCAAGGAGGTCGCACGGGGCGGCCGGGACGTCAGCGGGCTCGTGCCGCCGCACGTCGTCACGGCACTGGCGGAGCGATTAGGCACCGGCCCCCGGGTTCGATAGACTCTCCGTTGGCCTGCGTGCAGGCCAAAGACCTGTTTGTGCCTGCTCGACGGTGGTGCCCCGCGCACCCTCGCCGAACACGACGTTGGATGTGACCAGTGCCTACGCTCGACCACAGAGCGCCCCTCGTGCTCGACACGCGGGAGCTCGGTCGGCGACCCGGCACGCAGAAGACGGTCACCACCACCGAGGAGGCGCCGGCAGATCTGGGCATCGACGTCATCGGCGTGCCCGAGAGCAGCGGCATCGACCTCGAGCTTCGGCTCGAGTCGGTGATGGAGGGGGTCCTCGTGACCGGCTCCGCCGCGGTACAGCTCGAGGGCCAGTGCGTGCGGTGCCTGGAGGACCTCCACGAAGACCTCGAGGTGGACCTCCAGGAGCTGTACGTCTACGACGACGCAGGTGCCCCGGTGGACGAGGACGACGAAGGTGTCCGCCGGCTCGAGGGAGACCTGCTCGACCTCGAGCCCGTCCTGCGGGACGCGGTGGTGCTCGCACTGCCGCAGAACCCGCTGTGTCGCCCGGACTGTCCCGGGTTGTGCGCCGAGTGCGGTGCGCGGCTCGCGGACGACCCGGGTCACACCCATGGCGAGGCGCTCGACCCCCGGTGGGCGGCGCTGGACCGACTGAAGCAGGATGAGACCGACGACGGGCACCTCGCCCGGACCGTGAAGACACCGGGCACCTCGCCCGGTGACGACCAGGAGGACTGAGACGTGGCCGTTCCGAAGCGGAAGATGTCGCGCAGCAACACGCGCCACCGCCGTTCGCAGTGGAAGACCACGGCGGTCAGCCTGGTCGACTGCACCAACCCCGCGTGCAACGCCAAGCACCTGCCGCACCGCGCGTGCGGCGAGTGCGGGCAGTACGGCGCTCGGAACGCCCGCCGCCAGGTGCTCTGACGCGACCGGTGGGCGCCGACACCGGGCCCGCCGACGCCGTGTCGACGGGAGCTGAGGCCGCGGACGAGCTCGCGGAGGCCCTGGGGGTCCCCGACCTCGATCGCGGCCTGCTCACGCACGCGCTGACCCACCGGTCGTTCGCGTACGAGAACGGCAACGTCCCCAACAACGAGCGCCTGGAGTTCCTGGGCGACGCCGTGCTGGGGCTGGTGGTCACCGACACCCTGTTCAACGGCCACCCCGACCTGCCCGAGGGCCGGCTGGCCAAGCTCCGCGCCGCGGTCGTCAATGCCCGCGCGCTCGCCGACGTCGCCCGCACCCTGGGCATCGGGCCGCACCTGCGGCTCGGCCGGGGCGAGGAGTCGACCGGCGGCCGCGACAAGTCGTCGATCCTGTCCGACACGGTCGAGGCCCTGCTCGGCGCGGTCTACCTGCAGTTCGGCTACGAGGGCGCCACGCGCGTCGTCCACCAGATGTTCGACCCGGTGATCGCCAACGCCGCCGGGCTCGGCGCCGGCCTGGACTGGAAGACGAGCCTCCAGGAGCTGTCGGCCGACAACGCGCTCGGCGTGCCGGAGTACCGGCTCACCGAGAGCGGCCCGGACCACCAGAAGACCTTCGTCGCCAAGGTGCGCGTCGGCGGCCAGACCTACGGCGAGGGCGTCGGCCGCTCCAAGAAGGAGGCCGAGCAGCAGGTCGCCGAGACCGCCTGGCGTGCCATCTCCTCGGCCCTGGCCGCGGTCGTCCCCGAGACGCCGGCCACCACGGGCTCCTAGCACCTCGTGCCCGAGCTCCCCGAGGTCGAGGTCGTCCGTCGCGGCCTCGCCGACCACGTCGTCGGCCGCACCATCTCCACCGTGCGGGTGCTGCACCCACGCCCGGTCCGACGGCACCTGCCCGGTCCCGACGACTTCGCCGACCGCCTCGCCGGACGACGCGTCGACGCCGTCTCCCGCCGCGGCAAGTACCTGTGGCTGGCGCTGGACGACGGCGCCGCGATCCTCGTGCACCTGGGGATGAGCGGCCAGATGCTCGTGCAGCCGCCGCACGCCGACGCCGAGCGACACCTGCGCGTCGTCCTGGAGCTCGACGACGGGCTCGAGCTGAGGTTCGTCGACCAGCGCATGTTCGGCGGGCTCTCGATCAGCGAGGACGGCGCCACGCTGCCGCCGGAGATCGCGCACATCGCCCGCGACGCGCTCGACCCGCGCTTCGACGACGTCGTCTTCGGCGAGCGGCTGCGGCGACGGAAGACCGGGATCAAGCGGGCGCTCCTCGACCAGACCCTGGTCTCGGGGATCGGCAACATCTACGCCGACGAGGGCCTGTGGCGGGCACGGCTGCACTTCGCGCGCCCGACCGAGACCCTGACCCGCCCCGAGCTGGCCCGCCTCCTCGACGGCGTGCGTGGCGTGATGGCCTCGGCGCTGGAGCAGGGCGGCACGTCCTTCGACGCCCTTTACGTCAACGTCAACGGGCAGAGCGGCTACTTCGACCGCTCGTTGGCCGTCTACGGCCAGGAGGGTCGGCCGTGCCCGCGCTGCGGCACCCCGGTACGCCGCGACGCCTTCATGAACCGCTCGTCGTTCACCTGCCCGCAGTGCCAGCCGCGCCCGCGTCGCGGTCGCTGGTGAACGTCCACCGGTCCACGGCGGCTCGTGAATAGAGTGCAGGCGTGAGCGAGGACCCGTACGGCGACGAGGCGCGCGAGCGCCTGGTGCCCGAGCCGCCCAAGCGTGCCGACCGCACGTCCTTCGAGCGCGACCGGGCCCGGGTGCTCCACGGCGCCTCGCTGCGCCGGCTGTCGGCCAAGACCCAGGTGCTGGGTCCGGCCACCGACTTCGTCCGCAATCGCCTGACGCACTCCCTCGAGGTCGCCCAGGTGGCGCGCGAGCTCGGCAAGTCGCTCGGCTGCGACCCCGACGTCGTCGACTCCGCGGCGCTCGCGCACGACCTCGGGCACCCGCCGTTCGGCCACAACGGCGAGCGGGCGCTGCACCAGGCCGCGATCGCCTGCGGCGGCTTCGAGGGCAACGCGCAGACGCTGCGGATCCTCACCCGGCTGGAGTCCAAGACGTTCGACGACGCCGGTCGCAGCGTCGGGCTCAACCTGACGCGCGCGACGCTCGACGCCTGCGTCAAGTACCCCTGGGGCCTCGACGGCGCTCCCGAGCCGCTCGGACGCCACGGCGACGGCACCCGCCGCGCCGTCCGCAAGTTCGGTGTCTACGAGGACGATCGGCGGGTCTTCGACTGGTGCCGACACGGGACGCCGGGGGCGCGTCAGGCGGTCGAGGCACAGGTGATGGACCTCGCCGATGACGTCGCCTACTCGGTGCACGACGTCGAGGACGCCGTCGTCGGGGGATGGGTGGCCCTGGACCAGGTGGCGGGCGAGACCGCGGACGTGTGGGCCGTGGCGCGCGACTGGTACGCCCCCACCTCGAGCGACCAGGCGCTCGAGGAGGCGTTCGCGCGGCTCGTCGCGATGCCCGAGTGGCCCATCGGCCCCTTCGACGGCGGCCGGCGGGCCCGCGGGGCCCTCAAGGGCCTGACCAGTGCGCTCGTCGGACGGTTCGTGTCGTCCGTGCTCGACGCCACCCGTCTCGAGCACGGCACCGGACGGCTCGTGCGCCACGGCGCCGACGTGGTGGTGCCCGCCTCGATCCACGACGAGATCGTGGTCCTCAAGGCGGTCGCCGCCCACTACGTGATGCGCACCGACGAGCGGGTGGCCGTGCTGCGCGAGCAGCGCGAGATGGTCACGGCGCTGGTCGAGACGCTCACGGCCGATCCCGCGGGTCGGCTCGAGCCCGAGCTGGCCGAGGACCACGAGGCGGCCGCGGACGACGCCGCCCGGCTGCGGGCCGTCGTCGACCAGGTCGCGTCGCTCACCGACGTCTCCGCCCGTACGTGGGTCGACCGTCTCCTCGGCTGACTCCTCCGTCCGCGATCCGATGCCCGGTGGTGCTCGAACCAGCAGGTCGAGCACCACAGCGCATCGAGTCGCGGACGCGAGGGTCGGCGGGGTGCTGCGTCAGGCGGTGGCGGTGTCGCCGGTGCCGGACTCGCCGCCGCCCTCGCCGCCACTGCGACGACGACGTCGGCGACGGGGACGCGAGGCGTCGCCCTCGCCCTGGGGGGCGCCGGCCACGGCCACCGAGGAGTCCGCGGACGTCGCCGCGCCCTCGGTGCCCTCGGCCGACTCGCTGCTGCGACGGCGGGTGCGCTGACGGTCGCGGCTGCGCGGGGGACGCTCGGTCCGGCCGCCCTCGCGGGCACCGTCTCGGCCGCCGTCACGACCGCCGCGGCCGCCACCGGCGGGCTTCTGGCGGGGCTCCTGCGGCGGAGCGGGGACCAGCCGTCCGGTGACGTCCCGGGAGATGCCGAGGTCGTGGTACAGGTGGTCCGACGTGGAGTACGTCTCCTGCGGCTCGTCGAACGGCAGGCCCAGCGACGCGTTGATCGTCTTCCAGCGGACGACGTCGGCCCAGTCGACGAACGTGATCGCGATGCCGGTGGCGCCCGCGCGACCGGTACGGCCGATGCGGTGCACGTAGGTCTTGTCGTCCTCGGGGCACGTGTAGTTGATGACGTGCGTGATGTCCTGGACGTCGATGCCGCGGGCGGCGACGTCGGTGGCGACGAGGATCAGCACCTTGCCCTCGCGGAAGCGCGTCATGGCCTTCTCGCGGGCCACCTGGGCCATGTCGCCGTGCAGCGGCGAGGCCGGGAAGCCGCGCTCCTGGAGGTCGTCGGCCACGCGCTGCGCCGAGCGCTTGGTGCGGGTGAAGATGATGACGCGGCCGCGGTCCTCGGACTGCAGGATGCGGGCGACGACCTCGGGCTTGTCGAGGTCGTGGGCCTGGTACACGAACTGCGCCGTGGTGGGCACCATCTGGTTGTCCTCGCCCGACTCGGCGCGGATGTTCATCGGGTGCCGCATGTGCTTGCGGGCCAGCGTGACGATGGCGCTCGGCATGGTGGCCGAGAAGAGCATCGTCTGGCGCGTCTCGGGCGTCTTGGCGAGCAGACGCTCCACGTCGGGCAGGAAGCCGAGGTCGAGCATCTCGTCGGCCTCGTCGAGGACGAGGGCCTTGACGTGCGACAGGTCGAGCGCGCCGCGGTTGGCGAGGTCGAGCAGGCGGCCGGGGGTGCCGACGACGATGTCGACGCCCTTCTCGAGCGCGTCGAGCTGCGGCTCGTAGGGCACGCCGCCGTAGATGTTGATCGTGGTGGTGCCGCGGTTGGCCGAGGCGGTCACGATGTCGCCGTGCACCTGGAGCGCGAGCTCGCGGGTGGGGGCGATCACCAGGGCCTGCGGCTTGCCGGGGGCGGCGAGGTCGGCGTAGTCCGCGTCGTGCGGCGCGACCGTGCGCTGCACGACGGGGATGCCGAAGGCGAGCGTCTTGCCGGTGCCGGTACGGGCCTGGCCGATCAGGTCGGTGCCCATGAGAGCGACCGAGAGGGTCATCTCCTGGATCGGGAACGGGGTGGTGATCCCCTTGGCTGCGAGCGCGTCGGCGATCTCGGGCAGGACGCCGAGGTCTGTGAAGGTGGTCAGGGTCGTCATCAATTCAGTCGAACGGCGCGCTGCGCGTCGACCGACGTCGCTGCGCGGTCCGGCGCTCGGGCGCGTCGTCAGCGTGCACGCATGAGACATCTGCACGCGACTTCGACGCACCTGGCGCCAGGACGGGTCGCCCCCAGTGTATCGGTCGGGGACGGCGATAGTGTTCGACCATGCCCGCCGAGCCTGTCGATCTCTCCAGCACCTCCGCCGCCGCCACCGCCGCGGCGTTCGACGACCCCCTGTACCGCACCGGTGTCATCGAGCTCCTGGGCGTCCTGGCCTACGGCGAGCTGACCGCGTTCGAGCGGCTCGCCGAGGACTCCAAGCTCGCGCCGGGCATGCGCGACAAGGCGGCCATCTCGGCCATGGCGAGCGCCGAGTTCGGCCACTTCCAGGCGCTGCACGACGGGCTGGTCGAGCTCGGCCAGGACCCGTTCGAGGCGATGGAGCCGTTCCACGAGACCTACGAGCGCTTCCACGCCCGCACCGCCCCGCGCGACTGGCTGGAGGGCCTGGTCAAGGCCTACGTCGGCGACGGCCTGGCGGCCGACTTCTACCGCGAGGTGGCGGCGTTCCTCGACCAGGGCACCCGGGCCCTGATCCTGGAGACGCTCGGCGAGACGGGCCACTCGGAGTTCGTCGTCGGCCGCGTCCGCGAGGCGATCGCGGAGGACCCGCGCGTCGGTGGACGGCTCGCCCTGTGGGGCCGACGGCTGGTGGGCGAGGCGCTCAGCCAGGCGCAGGGCATCGCCGCCGAGCACGACGGTCTCACCACCGTCCTGGTCGGGGGAGCGGACCGCCCGGGCATGGACCTCGCCGGCATCGGGCGGATGTTCGCGCGGCTCACCGAGAACCACGCGAGCCGGATGGCCAAGCTCGGTCTCGCGTCCTGACGCACGACGTCCGCCCACCCGAGGGGTGGACGGACGTCGGCCGGGCAGGTGGCGCGTCAGGCGCCGAAGCCCACGGAGCGACCGTTGTCGGCCCCGAACTCCAGGTAGGCGATCTTCTCGGCCGGCACGACGACCGAGCCGCCCTTCTTGTCCTTGACGACCAGCAGGCCCTCGTCGGCGATCGCCGCACGCAGCGCCTCGACGATCGCGTCGCGGTCGAGCTCGGCGTCCACGGTCATCTCACGGGCGGCGTTCTGCACGCCGATGCGCACGTCCACGGTGGTCCTCTCGGTTCTGCGTCGTCCCCGCGGGTCCGCGGGGGTGGTGATCAGGGTTGTGGCTCCACCGTATCCCGCGGGGCGCTCCCGGCCCACGGGAGACCGGGCCGCGTCCGCTGCGGGCGGAACGCCGCGCTCAGGACGGGTCGTCGGTGCGCGGGAAGCCGCGGATCCCACGCCAGGAGAGCCCGCTGACGAGCGCCACGGCCTCGTCCTTGGTGAGCGCCGACCCGTTGTCGAGCCACGAGCGGGCGGCGACCTGGCCCATGCCCACCAGGCTGGTGGCGAGCAGCTCGGAGGCGACCGGCGCGAGCCCGGTGTCCTCGGCGATCACCTCGGCGACGGCGCTGGCGGTCTCGGAGGTGACGCGGTCGACGCGGCTGCGCACGGCGGGCTCGTTCATCACGTCGGACTCGAAGACCAGCCGGAACGCGGCCTGCGAGTCGTTGACGTAGCTGAAGAAGACGTCCATCGTCGCGCGGACGCGCTCCTTGTTGTCCTCGGTGGAGGCGAGCGCGGCGCGGACGGACTCGATCACCTGGTCGCACGAGGTGTCGAGCAGGGCGAGGTAGAGCTCGAGCTTGCCCGGGAAGTGCTGGTACAGCACCGGCTTGGACACACCGGCGCGCTCGGCGATGTCGTCCATGGCGGCGGCGTGGTAGCCGTTGGCGACGAACACCTCGAGGGCGGCGTCGAACAGCTGGGCCCGTCGGGCACTGCGCGGCAGCCGTCCGCCTCGGGGGCGGTCCTGGATCGGGGTGTCACTCACCGCAGCATCGTAACGACACGGGGGTGCGCGGCCGCGGAGCACCGCCGGACGAGGACGAACAGGACGAACGACGCCCCCGGGCCGGGGGTCCGGGGGCGTCGCGCGTCAGCGGTGCGTCACTTCTTGGTGAAGGCCACCTGCAGCTGCAGCCGGTCGCCGCCGTTCAGCGAGCGGAGCACGCTGATCCGGGTGCCGGAGCCGGCCACCTTCGTCGAGCCCGTCGGGTTGTCCGCGCGCCAGTAGCGGTTCGGGTCCGCGTCGTTGAACGTCGCGACACCGGGGCGCTCGCCGATCAGGCGGGGCGTGCCGTTGTGGTGCAGCACGACCTCGTCGGTGGCCTCGAGGCCGAACGTGGCGTCGAAGGACTGCGCCCGCTGGTTGAAGCGGAAGCCGTCGCTGGCCTTGAGGGGTGCCGGTCGCGCGTCGACCGGCAGGACCTGACCGCCACCGGGGTGCGTCGAGGTGTTGTTGTCCTCGAACTCGCCGTTGGCGTACGTGACGAGCAGGCCGTTCTGGTACGGGTAGCGCTCGACCCAGTCGGGCTTGGTGTCGCCGTAGCCGAAGTTGTACGGCCCGGTCTTCAGGGTGGTGTCGTAGCCGTCGTAGGTGCGGTTCTCGGCCAGGTAGTACTGCGGCACGGTGCGCGAGTAGGTGCCGTCGATGATCGAGAAGCCGTCGAGCACCCAGGCGCCGACGCCGTTCTCGGCGCCGTCGGCCAGGACCTCGGCCCCGTCCGCGGTGACGACGACGTCGTCGACGAACGCGCCGTCCTCGGCCACGGCCGTGTCGGTCTGGTACCGGAAGCGCACCTGCGCCTCGCCGCCGACGAACGGCGTGAGGTCCCAGGTCCGCGTCGACCAGGCGGCGGTGCCGCTGAGGCCGTCGTCGAGCTTGGTCCAGGTCTTGCCGTCCTTGGACGCCTCGGTCCACAGGTAGTCGTAGTCGGCCTCGGTGGCCAGCTCGACCGACGCCGACAGGCTCGCGGCCTTCTTGCCGGTCAGGTCGACGGTGGTCGACATGGTGTTGTCGAGCCCGTTGCCCTTGCCGCTCCAGAACTCCTTGGTCCCGGTGCGCGGGGTGTTGAGGTCCTCGCTCAGCTGCTTGTCGGGCAGGTTCACCGCGACCGCCTGGGTCTTGGTGGTGGGGCTCGCGGCCGAGGCGGGGTCCAGCGTGATCTTGGTGTTCTTGCCGTAGTCGACCGTGGTGTGGTCGAGCCAGCCCATCTGCAGCTTCTCCCACGCGCCCATGTAGCCGGGCTTGGTGCCGATGTCCTGCTTGCCGGTGTTCAGCCACGAGCCGGAGCTCATCAGCGTCCAGAAGCCGGTGCCGTTGTCGCCGCCCGCGGTGTCGTACAGGTCGGGCAGGCCGAGGTCGTGGCCGAACTCGTGCGTGAACACTCCGAGTCCGCCGTTCTCGGGCTCGGTGGTGTAGTCGCCGACCCAGATGCCCGTGTCGCCGATCTGGGCGCCGCCGGCGGGGTTGGTCTGCGGGCCGGTCTTGCCCTGGTCGGTCGCGAAGGCGTACCAGCGGTGGGACCAGATGGCGTCCTCGCCCTGCGCGCCGCCGCCGGCCTCCTCGCCCTCGCCCGCGTGGATGGCCTGGAAGTGGTCGATGTAGCCGTCGGGCTCCTCGAAGACGCCGTCGTTGTCGAAGTCGTAGCGGTCGTAGACGTCGAACTGAGCGAGGTAGCCCTTGATCTGCGCGGCCGTCTTGCCCTGGCTCTTCTGGTCGGCGTACCAGGCGGTGATGGAGTCCTTGACGTAGTTCCAGTAGCCCTCGGACTCGCCGGCGGGGTTCTCGTTGGAGCCGTAGCGCGCCTCGTTGAAGGGCACCTTCACCCAGTCGCTCACGTCGCCCTGCACGCGGAAGCGTCCGTTGGACTGCTTGAGGTAGAAGTCCTTGAAGCTGTTGCTCTCGGCGAACATCATCGTCAGGTAGTGGGCCCGGTCGAAGCTCTTGGTCCAGTACGTGGAGTTGTCGTCGGTCGCGTTGCCGTCGTACTTGCGGTCGGGCTTCTTGATCTGGTCGTGCTCGGGCCCGGGGTCGCCGCCGAGCCCGGTCTTGGTCTGGGTGCCGAACTCGGTGAGCACGGTGAAGACGTCGGCGGTGCGCTCGGCGTCGTACGCGACGTACTCGTCCTTGGCGACCTTGATCGACTTGGAGCCTCCGCGCTCCACCGGCTTGGCCTTGCCGGCCAGGACCTGGGCGACCGCCTTCTGGCGGTTCTCGCGCTCGCGGTTGCCGAGAGGGTGGGCGAAGTCGTCCTCCCGGTTCTTGTCCTTGATGCCGGACTGCGCTGCCCGGTCGGCGGTGCCGTCGTCGGACTGGACGCCGAGGGCGGAGGTGCCGCCCGTCATGACGGCCAGTGCGAGAGCGGCTGCGGCGGTGCCCCGGGTGAGGGTGCGCCGGCTGCGGTGACTCATGTGGTCTCCCTGTGGTGGTGGAGCGTCCTGATCGGGGTGGACGCGACCGCGGAGTGGTTCCCGCCCACAACCAGCCTCAAACCTCGGGGGACGCGACGGGACATCACGATCTGGACACGGTCGTGGCCGGTGGCGCCGACCCGGCAGGATGGACGCGCGCGGGAACACCCCGACGGGGGCCCGTGTTCAGACAAGACAGAGCCGCCACCCGTGTGGCCTCAGCACCCAGACGAAGGAGACGCCGTGGCACTGGCACCGCTGGTCGAGCCCGCAGCCGAGCTGACCCAGGACGAGGTCCGCCGCTACAGCAGGCACCTGATCATCCCCGACGTCGGCATGTCCGGCCAGAAGCGCCTGAAGAACGCCAAGGTGCTCGTGATCGGCGCCGGCGGCCTCGGCAGCCCCGCGCTGCTCTACCTGGCCGCCGCGGGCGTCGGCACCCTCGGCATCGTCGAGTTCGACGAGGTCGACGAGTCGAACCTGCAGCGCCAGATCATCCACGGGCAGTCCGACATCGGGAAGTCCAAGGCGGTGTCGGCCCAGGAGTCGATCGCCGAGACCAACCCGCTGGTGAACGTGATCGTGCACGAGGAGCGCCTCGAGAACGACAACGTCCTCGGCATCTTCGAGCAGTACGACCTCATCGTCGACGGCACCGACAACTTCGCGACCCGCTATCTGGTGAACGACGCCGCCGTCATCCTCGGCAAGCCGTACGTGTGGGGCTCGATCTTCCGCTTCGAGGGTCAGGTGTCGGTGTTCTGGGCGCAGGAGGGTCCGCAGTACCGCGACCTCTACCCCGAGCCGCCGCCGCCGGGCATGGTGCCCTCGTGCGCCGAGGGCGGCGTGCTGGGCGTCCTGTGCGCCTCGATCGGCTCGATCATGGTCACCGAGGCGATCAAGCTGATCACCGGCATCGGCGACCCGCTCATCGGCCGCCTGATGGTCTACGACGCGCTCGAGATGCGCTACACGACCCTCAAGATCGGCCGCGACCCCCAGGGTGAGCCCATCACGAAGCTGATGGACGACTACGAGGCGTTCTGCGGCGCGATCAGCGACGAGGCCGCCGAGGCCGCTGCCGACTCGACGATCTCGGTCACCCAGCTGGACTCGATGCTCAAGGAGCGCGAGGAGGGCACGCGCGACTTCGTCCTCGTCGACGTCCGCGAGCAGAACGAGTACGAGATCAACAAGATCCCGGGCTCGGTGCTGATCCCCAAGGGTGAGTTCCTCAACGGCAACGCCTTCGACCAGCTGCCGCAGGACAAGCAGGTCGTCCTGCACTGCAAGTCGGGCGCACGCTCGGCCGAGGCACTGGCCGTCCTCAAGGGCGCCGGCTACTCCGACGCCGTGCACGTCGGTGGCGGCGTGGTGGCCTGGGTCAACCAGGTCGACCCCTCGCAGCCGTCCTACTGACGCTGCGGCGCAGATGAGCGACGACGAGCCCGGGCCCGGTGGGTCCGGGCTCGTAGGCTTCTCCGACGACGTCCTCGACCTCGCCGAGTCCGTCCCACCCGGCCGCGTCATCACCTACGGCGGCATCGCCGCGGCGCTGGGCCGCGGGGGACCGCGGCACGTCGGGCGCGTGATGGCGCTCGAGGGGGCCGCGGTGTGCTGGTGGCGCGTCGTCCGGGCCGACGGCACCCTGCCCGAGCACCTCGCGTCCCGGGCCCGCGAGCAGTACCTCGCCGAGGGCACCCCGCTCCGGGGCCGCCTCGACGCCCCGCTCCGCGTGGACGTCGCCCGTGCGCGATGGATCCCGGATCCGGGCGAACCGCCCGATCCGGACACATCTCGCGCCGACCCGTAACCCGGGACGGGGGTCGTGCGTTGGAGGGTTCAGGACGCCGTCGCACCGACCCCCAGGTCGACACATCTGTGTGGCGTGACGCCCCTGCAACTGGTGCTGCGGCGCCTCTCGGGGGGAGCGGCCCGGTCGTGATCGCGCGGCTGGGCCGCTCCCGCACCGCCCCGGCCCGACCCTCGCCCCGGGTCCTTCGTCGGCGCGGACGTTCTGTCGGTGCCGGCTGGTGCGATGTCCCCATGCCCCCCACGTACGTCCTGACGAGGCCCGCGACCGCCCGCCCGGCGCCTCCGGTCCTCGACGCGAGCCAGCAGGCCGTCGTCGACCACCCCGGTGGTCCGGTGCTGGTCCTCGCCGGGCCGGGCACGGGCAAGACCACGACGCTCGTCGAGACGGTCGCGGCACGGGTGGAGCAGCGCGGGGTCGACCCGCGTCGCGTCCTCGTGCTCACCTTCAGCCGCAAGGCCGCCGAGGAGCTGCGCACCCGGCTCGGCGCCCGGCTGCGGGGGTCGGCGACGCTGTCGGTGGCCACCACCTTCCACTCCTTCTGCTACGGCGTCGTGCGGGAGATGCAGGACCCCGCCGACTTCGCCGACCCGCTCACCCTGCTGTCGGCGCCCGAGCAGGACGCCCGGATCGTCGAGCTGCTGTCGGGGCCGGAGTCGGCCGTCGCCTCGGCCTGGCCCGCCCGCCTCCGGCCGGCCCTGCGCACGCACGGCTTCGCCCGCGAGCTGCAGGCGTTCTTCGCCCGCGCCCGCGCCCACGGTCTCGACCCCGAGCAGGTGCGTGCGCTGGCCGAGCGCGCCGAGCGTCCCGACTGGCAGGTCGCGGCCGCGTTCCACGAGGAGGTGCTGCAGGTGCTCGACGCCCAGAACCTCCTCGACTACGCCGAGCTGGTGCACCGGGCCCGCCTCCTCGCCACCGACCCGGTGACGGGCGCGTCGCTGGCCCAGCGTTTCGACCTGGTGGTCGTCGACGAGTACCAGGACACCGACCCCGCCCAGGTGGCTCTGCTGCGGGCGCTCACCACCGGCGGGCGCGACCTCGTCGCGGTCGGCGACCCCGACCAGTCGATCTACGCGTTCCGCGGCGCCGACGTGGGTGGCATCTGGTCCTTCGCCGACGACTTCGCGACCGCCACCGGCCCCGCGCCCACGCTGTCGCTGCGCACCGCGCGGCGCTTCGGCCCCGCGATCGCCGCCGCCACCCGCTCGGTCGTGGCCGGGCTCGGGGCCACCGGCGGCGTCGACGCGGCCACGTTCGCGGCGTTCCGGACCCCGGCCCCCATCGCCGAGCGGGCCGGCGAGGTGGTCGTGCAGACCTTCCGCACCCCGGCGGCCGAGGCCGACCACGTCGCCACGATGCTGCGCCGCGCCCACCTCGACGACGGCACCGCCTGGTCCGACATGGCCGTGCTGGTGCGATCGGCCTCGCTGTCGGTGCCCCGCCTGCAGCGCTCGCTCGCCGCGGCCGGCGTCCCGGTCGAGGTGGCCGGCGACGAGGTGCCGCTGCGGTCCGAGCCGGCGGTGGCGCCGCTGCTGCTGGCCCTGCGCCTGGCGGCGCGGCTCCGCGCGGGCGAGTCCCTCGCCGACTCCGACGTCGCCGACTTCCTCACCGGGCCGATCGGACGTCTCGACGCGACCGGGCTCCGTCGCCTCGGCCGCGCGCTGCGTCGCATCGACGCCGCGGCCGACGACCGCACCGTCGCGCGTCCCTCGGCCGACCTCCTCGCCGAGGCGGTCGCCGAGCCCGCGGTCCTCTCGCTGGCCTGCGACGCCGGCGGCGGGCAGCCGGCCGAGCG
>JAURVT010000045.1 GCA_030655315.1 Nocardioidaceae bacterium
GTCGGGATCGTCCCCCAGGTCCTCGGCGGACAGTCCCTCCCGCTGGACCTGGGCCGCAAGCAGCGACTGTTCAGTCCGGCCCAGCGGGTCGCGCTCGCGCACCGGGACCAGGGGTGCGCGATGCCCGACTGCGACCGACCACCCTCGTGGTGCGAAGTGCACCACGCACGCGAACCTTGGGCCCACGGCGGCAGCACCGACCTGGAGGACGGCGTGCTCCTCTGCGCCTTCCACCACCGGATGATTCACGAGGACGACTGGGTCATCACCTTCGAGACCGACGACAGGCGACCCGCGTTCATCCCACCGGCACGCCTCGACCCGTACCGCAGACGCCGCACCAGCACCCGATACCGGCCGAGGCGGACGTGAGGGCTATGGGGTCTGTCGGGGGTGCGTGCCAGCATGGATCCATGGCGAGCGCACCGGTCTACGACGAGCGGCTGGTCGCCGACGTCACCCGCCCGTTGGTGGGCATCGACGTCGACGGGGTGCTCAACGCGCTGGGTGACGGGCTGGACCCCGAGGCGTACCGGACGGGCCGGGCGCTGGGCTACCGCATGCAGGTGCGGGTCGACCTCGCCGCGGTGATGGCGCCGCTGCTGCAGCTGGCCGAGGCCGGCCGGTGCGACCTGTTCTGGGCCAGCATGTGGGAAGGGGCGGCGGCCTGGGAGATCGCGCCGCTCGTGGGGTTCGGGGCCGACTGGCCGCACCTGGCGTTCACCCGCCCCGACGACCGGTCCAGCGTCGAGGAGCGGAGGGCCTACCAGGAGCAGGTGCACGCGTTCGCCGCCGAGGGCGTCTACTTCAAGAGCCCCTACGTCGGCGACCTCGCCGCGGCGGCCCGGCGGCCGCTGATCTGGGTCGACGACGAGTGCGGCGTCGACGACGAGCGCTACTTCGCCGCCCGGGAGGACATCCCGGCACCCGTGCGGTGCGTGGCCTGCGACGCGAGCACCGGCATCGGTCCGCGCCAGGTCGCCGAGATCGTGTCGCTCGTCGAGACGGCCCCCGCGTCCGGCTAGGCGCGAGTGCTCAGTGCGCCACCGACTCGTGGCCGGTGGCCTCGAACCGTGCCAGCGCCGCCGAGCCGGCCAGCGTCACGACCAGGCCGATGCAGGCCACCGCGACCCAGCCCGACCGGATCGAGTCGCCCAGGAACGCCAGTCCCACCGCTGCCGGGAGCACCGTCTGCATCGCCACCAGGGGAGCCGTCACCCGGGCGACGTGGCCCCGGCGCAGCGCGACCGAGTAGACCAGGAATGCGCTGGCGCCGGCCAGGGCCAGGGCGTACGTCGCGGGAGACGTGGCCAGGTCCGCCACGCTCCCCGGGACCAGCCGACCCGCGATGCTCACCGTGCCGAACAGGGTGCCGGCCAGCAGACCGAGCGCGAACGGGTGCGGACCCGTGCGGTCGATCACCAGGGCCGCGACGACCACGGCCGCCGCCAGGACCAGCAGGTACCAGCCCGTCGAGGCGGCGGGCGTCACCGTGGCGTGGTCACCGGCCGACAGCGAGAGCATGACCAGCCCCACCACGACGCCGCCGATCGCGACCCAGTCCGAGGACCGGAGCCGCTCGCCGAGCGTGCGGACGGCCAGCAGCGCCGTCACGACCAGGCTGGTCGAGATCGCGGCCTGCGCGAGGAACAGCGGCAGGGCCCGCAGCGCCAGGAAGTGCAGGCCGAAGCCGCCCAGGTTCATGAGCACCGCGAGGAGGAACAGAGGCTGCGTGACGACGCCCCGGATCAGCTGGGGCCCGATGGAGCCGCCGGCGTCGCCGTCCAGGTCGCGGGCGGCCCGGGCCTGCACCACCGCGGCCACGCCGAACAGGGCCGCCGCGGCGAGCGCGGCGACGAGACCGACGGTCACGACGCGCTGTGCTCCACCTGCGGCTGACGGGCGGCGCGGCGGGGTCCGACGAGCGTCAGGTAGGCGCTGACGAGCACGTAGTAGACGACGTAGAGCAGCGACAGCGCGACGACGACCGGGTGCGGGTCGGGCACCTGCGCCAGGATGATCGCGTACGTGATCATCCACAGCCCGGCGAGCGTGAGGTTGAGACCGCGGAAGGTCCGCGTCCGCGACGGGTAGACGTACTTGAGCGGCACGAAGACCAGCACGGTGCAGGCCAGCAGGATCACCGTCGTGACGGTCGGGTTGAGGCCCAGCACGATCACGTAGAACGCCACGACGTTCCAGTAGCTGGGGAACCCGAGGAAGAAGTGGTCGTCGGTCTTGGCGTCGACCCGGCAGAACTGGTAGCTCGACGCGATCAGCGGCACCACGGCGAGGGCTGCGCCCCAGAAGCCCGGGGGGAGGTAGTCGCCTCGCCAGAGCAGCACCATCGGCACGAAGGCGTAGGTGATGTAGTCGACGATGTCGTCGAGCCGGGCGCCGTCGAAGGTCGGGATCGTCTCCTTGACGCGCAGGCGGCGCGCCAGCATGCCGTCGCTGCCGTCGATGACCAGGGCGGCGAAGAGGATCCAGAGCGCGCGGACCTCGGCGCCGTCGGCCACCGCGATGACCGCGAACAGCGCGAGGGCGGTGCCGCTGGCGGTGTAGAGGTGGAGTCCCCAGCCGGCCGCACGCAGACGCTTCGACACGACAGGGGCCGTCGTCGTTGTGGTGGTCAGCGGAACTCCGCGGGTGCTCGAGCGTGGACGGGGGTGGCTCACGAGCATGTCATACGCCCGTCCCGCCGAGCGGGACCTACCCCGGGGGCGAGACGCCCGGCTCCTCCACGGCGCTGCCGGGCGAGGCGACACCGCAGTGGGCACGCCGGGCGACGTCGCGGTCGTGGTCGGGCCGGATCCGCCGGACGAGCACCGCGGCCGTTGCCGATCCGAGCACGAGGAGGACGGCGCAGGCGACCATGGCCCGGTGGAAACCGGTGGCGAACGTCGCCGGGTCGCCCACGGTGCCGTCGAGGCCGACCGCGACCGGGAGCGCGGCCACCGCGAGGAGCTGGGCGGTACGGGCGACGGCGTTGTTGACGCCGGACGCCGTGCCCGCCAGGGCGTCGGGGGCCGAGCCGAGGACCGCGGTGGTGAGCGGCGCGACGAGCGTCGCCAGGCCGAGCCCGAACACGACGACGGCGGGCAGGACGTCACGCAGGTAGTCGGCGTCGGCACCGATGCGCAGGGTGAGCAGCAGGCCCGCCGCGGCGACGAGCGGACCCACGGTCATCGGCAGCCGGGGGCCGATCCGCTGCGAGAGTGCGCCGGCGCGGGCCGAGAGCGCCAGCATCAGGACGGTGATGGGCACGGTCGAGGCGCCGGCGGCCAGGGGCGAGTAGCCCGCGACCACCTGCAGGTGCAGCACGAGCAGGAAGAAGGTGCCGCCGAGCGCGGCGTAGACGCAGAACGTGACGGCGTTGGTCGCGGCGAAGACGCGGTCGGAGAACAGCCCGAGCGGCACGAGCGGGTGGCTGGAGCGGCGCTCCTGGACCACGAAGAGGGCCAGCAGGACCACGCCGCACACCGAGGGGGCCACCTGGCCGAGCGTCAGGCCGTAGGTCAGGGCCGCGAGGCCGCCCACGGTGAGCAGGACGCCGGGGACGTCGGTGTGACGGTTCGCGTCGGGGTCGAGGCTCTCGGGCACGTGCCGCAGGGTGACGGCGACGACGACCGCGGCGAGCGGCAGGTTGATCCAGAACACCGAGCGCCAGCCGGCGACGTCGACGAGCCACCCGCCGAGCAGCGGCCCGAGCGCGCCGGCGACGCCGCCGAGGCCCGACCAGGCGCCCACGGCCGCGCCGCGGTCCTCGTGGCGCACGGTGGCCGAGATGAGGGCCAGGCTGCCCGGGGTGAGCAGGGCGGCGCCGACGCCCTGCAGGACCCGGGCGGCGACCAGCACCTCGGCGGTCGGGGCGAGCCCGCACAGGGCCGACGCGACCGCGAACCAGACGACGCCGAACAGGAACGTGCGCCGCCGGCCCAACCGGTCGCCGAGGTTGCCCGCCACCAGGATCAGCGACGCGAGCGCGAGCGTGTAGCCGTTCAGCACCCACTGCAGGCCCGCGAGGTCGGCATCGAGCGTGCGGGCGATGTCGGGCAGGGCGATGTTCACGACCGTCGCGTCGAGCAACGCCATGCTGGAGCCGAGGATCGTGGCGAGCAGCAGCCACCGCCCGGCGGGGCTCCTCAGCGGGACCGACGGAGTGCTCATGACCTGATCATGGACCCCTTCGCGCCGTCAGACCTCGTAGTCGACCACGACGGGGGCGTGGTCGCTCCACCGTTCGGCGTAGGTGGGGGCGCGGTCGACGACGCAGTCGCGGGCGGCCGCTGCCAGGGCGGGGCTGGCCCACTGGTAGTCGATGCGCCAGCCGCTGTCGTTGTCGAAGGCCTTGCCGCGCCAGGACCACCACGTGTACGGGCCGGCCACGTCGCCGGCCGCGGCGCGGGCGACGTCGACCCAGCCGAGCTCGGTGGACAGCCGGTCCAGGCGGGCCTGCTCCTCGGGCAGGAACCCGGACTTGCCGCGGTTGCCCTTCCAGTTCTTGATGTCGAGGTGGCTGTGGGCGACGTTGAGGTCGCCGGTGAGGACCGCGTGGTGGCCGTCGGCGTGCAGCTTGGCCAGGCGGTCGAGCGCGGCGTCGAGGAAGCGCAGCTTGACGTCCTGCCGCGGGTCGCCGGCCTGTCCGGTGTGGACGTAGGCCGAGACGACCGTCAGCGGGGTGCCGTCGGACGTGGCGACGTCGGTCTCGACCCAGCGACCGGCACCGTCGAACTCGTCGGACCCCACGCCGGTGCGGTGGGCGAGGGGACGGGCGCGGGTGGCGACGGCGACGCCCGCGCGTCCGGCGGCGTCGGCGAGGTCGTGCGCCACGTGCCACCCGAGCGGCTCGAGGTGGTCGGCGAGGACCTCGGTGGGAGCCCTCACCTCCTGCAGGGCGAGGACGTCGACGTCGCGCGTGGCGAGCCAGCCGTCCATGCCGCGGCGGGAGGCCGCCCTGATGCCGTTGACGTTGACCGAGGCGACACGGAGCACGTCGACCAGCCTGTCAGCCCCCGGCGACCGTCACGCGTCGGGGCAGGCCGAAGGTGGTCCGGACCCCGGGGGAGTAGAGCACCGAGTCGGGTGGGCGGGTCGTCAGGCCCGGCAGGCCGGCGGCGTCGACGAGGTCGTCCTCGAGGTCGAGCAGCTCGGCGTCGTGCAGCGGCCACGGCTCGTGCTCGTTGGGGACGTAGAGGGTGCGACCCGCCCAGCGGGTGTGCAGCCCGAAGCGGGCGGTGACGAAGTGCTGCTCGTCGGTGGGGTCGGCGATCGCCGCGCCGGGCCGGAGCACGACCCGTCCGCCGGCACCGCGTGGGCCCGGCACGCGCCGTCGCGTCGTGTAGGTGAGCCGTCCGGCACGGTGCTCGACGCTCATCCGCGCCCACGTGTACGGCACCCCGAAGGTGCCGCGTGCGCCGAGCACGACCGCGAGGCGGGTGGCCTCGAGGGAGCGGAAGACGACGCCGTGCGTGCCCTCGTCGTCGACGGAGTACAGGCGGACGTTGGTCTCGGCGAAGGTGCCGAAGAACGGGATCGGCGGTCCGGCGCCGACCCCGGCGTCGACCATGCGGAACGGGACGAGGCCGACGTAGGTGGCGCCGTCGAGGACGTCGGGGTGGACGCCCGGCGGCATCAGCGGGGCGACGAGCGCCGGGTCGACCCGCCAGTGCAGGAACGACAGGTCGCGCCACCACTGCGACATGATCGGCCGCCCTCGCAGGGGAGGGGCGGCGACGTCGTAGGGGAGCACCCCGCCAGTCTCGTGCGAGACCGGCGGGGCCGCTCGACGTGTCCTACGCGGTGACCTCGGCGGCGTCCTCGTCGACCTCGGGCTCGGTCTCGCGCGGGCTGATCCGCACGGACGTGAGCCGGTGGCCCTCCACCTCGAGCACCTCGATGCGGTGGCCCTCGGTCTCGACCGCGTCGCCCACCGCGGGCATGTGCCCGAGTCGGTCGATGACGAAGCCCGCGACGGTCTCGTAGGAGCCGTCCTCGAGCTCGACGCCCGTGCGCTCCTCGAAGTCCTCGAGGTTGATGCCGGCGTCGACGACCGCGTCGTCGCTGACGACCTGGTGGTCGTGGCCGTCCTCGGGCTGGTCGTACTCGTCGCGGATCTCGCCGACGAGCTCCTCGATCAGGTCCTCGAGGGTGACGATGCCGTCGGTGCCGCCGTACTCGTCGATCACCGCGGCCATGTGGACGCCCTGGCGGCGCATCTGGGTCATGGCGGGCAGCAGCTTCGCCGTGGACGGCAGCGCGACGATGGTGCGGCTGACGTCCTGGACGGTGGTCGCACCCGGGTGGGTGCGGGTGTCGAGGAGGTCGCGGACGTGCACGAAGCCCTCGAGGTCGTCGACCGTGCGGCCGATGACGGGGTAGCGCGAGTGCGGCAGGTCGCGGATCGTCGCGATCGCGTCGGCGATGGACTGGTCGCCGTCGAGGAAGGCCACCTCGCCGCGGGGGCGCATGACCTCCTTGACCGACCGGTCGGTGGCGGCGAAGACGTCGCGCAGGATGCGCCGCTCCTCGTCCTCGAGGCCCTCGTGGGCGCCGACGATGTCGCGCAGCTCCTCCTCGCTCATCTCCTCGTTCTTGGCGTGCGGGTCGCCGCCGAGGAGTCGCACGACCGTGTTGGTCGACAGCGACAGGAACCAGATGACCGGACGCATGATGGTCGCGAACCGCGACAGCGGCGGCGCGACGATCAGCGCGAGCGGGGCGGACTTCTGCAGCGCGAACCGCTTGGGCACCAGCTCGCCGAGGACGAGCGACAGGTAGGCGATGAACAGCGTCATCACGACCAGCGCGACGTTGCCGGCGGCGGACTCGGACAGGCCGAGCCCCCGGAAGACCGGGGCGAAGTCGGGCGCCAGCGTCGAGGCGCCGTAGGCGGCGGACAGGAAGCCGGCGACGGTGACGCCGATCTGCACCGCGGCGAGGAACCGGTTGGGGTCGCGCGCCAGCGAGGCCACCTTGGCGCCGCGCGCGCTCTGCTCCTCCATGCGGGCCAGCTGGCTCTCGCGCAGCGACACCAGGGCGAGCTCGGTCGCGGCGAAGACGCCTCCGACCAGCACGAACACCAGCACGAGGCCCAGGTTGAGCCAGGTCTCGGAGTCCATCAGAGCACCACCTCCGGTCGGCGCATGGGGGCGTCGGCCATCAGGTGGCTAGGACTTCGAGGTCTGCTCATGGGCCAATCGTACGAAGTCGGGGCGTCCCGTGCGTACCTGGTGGGCGCTTTGCGGCCCGGTGTGACGGGCGTCGCGGCTTGGAGTCGCGGCCTACGGTCGACGCCATGGGAGCGAGGACCGGTCTGGTCGCGATGGGTCTGCTGGCGGCGCTCGCCGCCACAGCGTGCACGGGCGAGACGACCCGCGGCACCGCCGCACGGGCCGAGGCGGCGCCGACCACCTCGGCCACGCCCCCGCCGCCACCGGACCCCTGCGTGCTGACCGTCTCGGGCTCGCCGGTGCCGCTGGACGCCGCGACGGCGGTGCGCGCGACCGACCTGGCGGCCGCTGCCGTCCGTGAGGCGGGTGACGGCGAGGCCGATCCTGCTGACGTCGCCGCGCAGCTGGCCGACGTGCCGGAGCTGTCCGCCGTGGCCGCTCCGGCCGCCACCGCGCTGCTGGGCCGCGAGGGCCCGGCGCTCACCTGCGCCTTCCCGCGCGGTGAGTCCGACGAGCAGGAGGCCGGCCGGTCCGGCCTGACGCCCCGCGCCGACGCCCTCCTCGAGGCGATGGACGACGCCTTCGGCGAGCTGCCCACCGGCGGCTACGCGACGGGCGGCGTCGACAGCGGCCACACGTCGGACTCGGCCCACTACGACGGACGGGCCATCGACGTGTTCTTCCGCCCCAGCTCGGACGCGGCGCAGCGGCACCGCGGCTGGACCCTCGCCCAGTGGCTCGTGGCCCGGGGCGACCGCACCTCGCTGCTCTCGGTGATCTACCGCGACCGGATCTGGACCGTCTGGGCATCGGGGGCGGGCTGGCGCGACTACGTGCACCCGAGCGGCAACACGACCAACCCGGTGCTGCGCCACCTCGACCACGTGCACACCGCCGTCGTCGGCGGCGACCGTCGCCGCGACGACGACGACGACTGAGTCCTCTCAGTCGCCGGGGCGCGACCGGAGGAAGCCCGAGAGCCCGGGGAGGTCGTCGGAGTTCAGGTGGTCGACGCCGCGGTCGGCCAGCACCGACCACAGCGCGGACCGGGCGGGCCCGGGAGCGTCGGGCGTGGCCCAGAAGCGCAGCCGGTACCCGTCCCGGTGGGCCCGGCGGACGTACCGGTCGAGCCGGTCCTGCTCGACCGCGGGGAGGGGACCGGCGCCGGTCCAGGTGAAGGCCGACGTCCAGCTCTCGCTGACCAGCGGCATGAAGCTCGCGGGGTAGCCCGACCCGAGGTCAGCCAGGCGGCCGTCGTAGCCGGCGAACCGCGTCCGCTGCGCGAGCATCGTGTCGCGGGGACGGTTGCCGCTGACGACGACATCGACCGCCCGGGTCCGGACCCGCGGGGCCAGCCGGCTGACCACGGTCGGGTAGCGACGCAGCAGCCGGTCGAGGGCGCGGTAGGTGGTCTCGCCCTCGGTCTTGAGGTCGACCAGCAGCTGCACCGGACGCTCGTCGCCGCGGTAGACGGTCCCGCCGGTGCGACGGACGCGCTGCCGGAGCGGGTCCAGGTACAGCCTCTCCAGCGTGCGGCCGGGTACGAGGTCGATCTCGTCGTGGCCGACCAGCAGCTCGCCGTCGCGCAGCCACACGTCCGCCTCGAGGCTCGTGAAGCCCTGGTCGAGCGCGTCCTGGAGTGGTCGGTCGTGCTCGTAGTCGTTGTGCGCGTGGGCGCGGTGGACGGCCGTCACCCGGCCGGCGCGCGGGTCGGGGTAGGCCCGCGGCAGGCGCAGGTCGTTCGCGGCCATCACCCGGCGCAGCAGGTCGGGTCGGTCGGTGATCATGCCGTCGACGCCGAGGTCGATCAGGTGCTGCATGGTGGCGGGGTCGTCCACCGTCCACGGGACGACGTCCAGCCCCGCGCGGTGGGCCCGACGCACCGACGCGCGCGTGGGGTAGGTCGTGAAGCCCGGGTCGGCGACCGTGCCGTCCTGCGGGGTCCCCTGGACGGGCGACCAGGCGTCGAACCCGAGGTGGTCGATGATCCGGACCGGGTCGCCACCGAAGTCGTCGGCGTCGACGCCGCCGAGCCACGGCGAGGCGCCGGGACGTCCGACCTGCAGGAAGTCGATGTTGTCGAGGGCCACGAGCGGCAGGTCGGGCTCGAGGCGCCGCATCAGCCGCAGCGAGCCCCAGTCGAAGCTCTGGATCGTCACCTGGTCGCCGATCCGCGCCTGCCGGATCTCGCGGGCGACGGCGCGCACGAACGCACCGCGGGGCGCGGTCTCGTCGGGGGCGCCGGCCTCGACCTTGGTCTCGATGTTCAGCCGCACGCCGTCGGCACGGTGACGGCGCACGAGCGCGAACACCTCGGCCAGGGTGGGCATCGGCGAGCCGGGCGCGAGCTCCTGGTCGGGCCAGCGGGGCTGGCGCAGGCTGCCGCACTCGAGCGTGCGCACCTGCGCGAGCGTCAGGTCCTTCACGAAGTCGCCGACGTAGGGCCAGCGCGGGTCGCCGGTGCGCACCGGCGCCGTGTCCTGGCACTTCGCGCCGTTCACCTGGCGGTCGTGCGTGACGACGACCTCGCCGTCGCGCGTCACCTGGGTGTCGAGCTCGAGGGTGGTGACGCCCAGCTCGAGGGCCTTCGAGAACGACGCGCGGGTGCTCTCGACCGTCAGGCCGAGACCGCCGCGGTGGGCCTGGAGGTCGAGGTCGCGCGGCCGGTCCGCGGTTGCGGGGGCCGCGGGGGAGAACGTCAGGACCGATGCCGCGACGGCCAGGCCGACGACGCCGGAGAACAGGGTGGGAGGTCGCATGCCGTCCTCCTACCCGCGCAGGAGTCGCGGCGGTGAACGGCGGGTGCCCGGCCCGCGAACCCTGCCGGCCCGTCGTAGGCTCGCCGCATGAGCCTCGACCCCGCCCTGCGTCGGATCCTGGTGTGCCCGCAGGACCGCGGCGAGCTGCTGCTCGTCGAGGACGAGCTGCTGTACAACCCGCGCCTGCGCCGTGCCTACCCGATCCGCGACGGCGTCCCCGTGATGCTCACCGGCGAGGCCCGCGACGTCGAGGGCGCCGAGCACGACGACCTCCTCACCCGCGCCACCCCCGCCTGAGCGACCCCCGACCGTCGCCGAGATACGGGTTCTGCACCACCGCGGAGCTTCGCGTGGTGCAGAAGCCGTATCTCGCGGACGGGGTCAGGGGGCGTGACGGAGGAGGTAGCCGTCGCGGGAGTTGCGGACGTGGCGACGCATGGCGTCGGCGGCGTCGTCGACACGGCCGGTGACGACGGCGTCGGCGAGCTCGGCGTGCTCGGCCCAGGAGTGCTGGCCGCGGACCTGCACGTCGAGGGCGTAGAGCCACTCGATCTTGGCCGACACCTGCCGCAGCAGGTGGTGCAGGCTCGCGTTGCCGCTGAGCTCGGCGAGGGTCAGGTGGAACTCGGTGTTCAGCCCGGGCAGCAGGTCGGGGTCGCTGCCCAGCAGCGCCGTGCCGGACGCGACGAGACCACGCAGCCGGTCGCCGTCGGCGGCCATCGCGTCGGCCGGGCCCTCGGCGAACCGCGCCGCCAGGCGCGACGCCGTGAGCACCTCGATGGTCTCGCGGACGGTGAACAGGTCGCGGGCGTCGGCGGTGTCGAGGCGGGCCACGGTGACGCCCGCGTAGGCGCGCGACGTCACGAAGCCCTCGCCCTCGAGGGCCTTCAGCGCCTCGCGGACGGGGACCCGCGACACGCCGTACTCCTCGCAGAGGCTCGCCTCGGTGAGCCGCTGGCCCACCCCGAACCGCCCGCCGACGACGTCGCGACGCAGCCGGTGCGTCACGTCCTCGCCGAGGCGGCTCATGTCAGCAGGTCCGCGCCGGGGATCGCGTCGAGCAGCGCCCGCGTGTAGTCCGACTCGGGGTGCTCGAACACGCGGCCCACCTCGCCGGACTCGACCACGCGTCCCTCGCGCATCACCTGCACCTCGTGGGCGACGAGCCGCACCACCGCGAGGTCGTGCGTGATGAACAGGTAGGACAGCCCGAGGTCGCGCTGCAGGTCCGACAGCAGGGTCAGGATCTGGTCCTGCACGAGCACGTCGAGCGCGGAGACCGCCTCGTCGCAGATCACCAGCCGCGGCGACAGCGCGAGCGCCCGGGCGATCGCCACGCGCTGGCGCTGGCCGCCCGACAGCTCGCCGGGGTGGCGGGACGCGACGGACGTGGGCAGCGCCACCTGGTCGAGCAGCTCGGCGACCCGGCGCCGCCGCGACGCACGGTCGCCGACGCCGAACACCCGCAGCGGCTCGTCCACGACCCGCTCGATGCTGAACGTGGGGTTGAGCGAGGCGTACGGGTCCTGGAACACCGGCTGCATGGCCCGGCGGATCGCCCGGCGTCGCGACCCCCGGGCGGTCTCGACGACGGTGCCGTCGACGCGTACCTGGCCCGACGAGGGGGTCTCCAGGCCCAGCGCGATGCGCGCGACCGTCGTCTTGCCCGACCCGGACTCGCCGACGACGGCGGTGGTGGTGCCGGGCGCGACCGAGAACGACACGTGGTCGACGGCGGTGAGCACCTGCCCGCGGTGGCCGCGCACCGAGAACGTCTTGACGAGGTCGTCCACCACCAGCACCGGCTCGTTGGTCGGCGCGTCGGGACGTCCCGTCGTCGGGGCGGCTCCGGCCGTCCGCCCGGCGGCGCGCTCGCGGGCGGTGGCCACCGACGGCGCCGCGGCGACGAGCCGGCGGGTGTAGTCCTCCTGGGGGTCCTGCAGGATCTGCAGCGCGGGGCCGGTCTCGACCACCCGCCCCTGCGACATGACGACGACCCGGTCAGCGCGCTCGGCGGCCAGGCCGAGGTCGTGCGTGACCAGGAGCATCGACGTGCCGCGCGCGGCCCGCAGCTCCTCGAGGTGGTCCAGGATCGTCCGCTGGACGGTGACGTCGAGCGCCGACGTGGGCTCGTCGGCGACGAGCAGCTGCGGCTCGCACGCCAGCGAGATCGCGATCAGGACCCGCTGGCGCAGCCCGCCGGAGAACTCGTGCGGGTAGGCCCGGGCGCGACGACCGGCGTCGGGGATGCCGGCCTCGCCCATCAGCGCGATGGCGCGCTCCTTCGCCTCGGAGCGGGTGGCCAACCCGTGCGCGACGAGCGTCTCGGCGATCTGGGGGCCGACCCGCATCGAGGGGTTCAGGTTCGACATCGGGTCCTGCGGGACGAGCCCGACCTCGCGACCCCGCAGCCGCCGCAGGCGCTTCTCGTCGGCATGGGTGACGTCCTCGCCGCGGAACGCGATGGTGCCGCCGGTGACGCGGCCCGAGCCGGGCAGGAGCGAGAGCACCGCCGCGGCGGTCGTGGACTTGCCCGACCCGGACTCGCCGACCACCGCGACACGCTCGCCCTCGTGCACCTGCAGGCTCACGCCGTGCAGGGCGGGGACGACGCCGTCGCGTCCGCGGTACCCGACCCGCAGGTCCCGGACGTCGAGCACGGGCACGGGCGCGGGGGTCTCAGCGTCCGACGGCATAGCCCTGGGCCCCCCTCGGGTTGGCGCCCGCGGCCAGCAGGCCGGTGGCGGGGTCACGGGTGACCGCCGAGAGGCGACCGAGCGCCCAGTCGCCGGCGCGGGTGACGACGTGGCCGCGGGCCTCGAGCGCGGCGACCACCTCGTCGCCGATCCGGTCCTCGACGACGAGCCCGCCGGGCGTCCAGGTGCGGGGCCAGAACGACCCGGGCATCGACGTGGTGTGCAGCGCGGGCGCGTCGATCGCCTCCTGCGGCGTGTAGCCGCCGACGAGCACGCGCAGCAGGTAGAGCAGCTGCCACTGGTCCTGCTGGTCGCCGCCGGGCGTGCCGAGCGCGGAGACCGGCACCCCGTCCCGGAGCAGCAGGGTGGGCGTCAGCGTGGTGCGCGGGCGACGACCCGGGCGCAGCGCGGACGGCGACGACTCGTCGAGCCACGTCATCTGCAGCCGGGTGCCGAGGCAGAATCCGAGCGACGGGATGGTCGGGGACGACTGCAGCCAGCCGCCGGACGGGGTGGCCGCGACGAGGTTGCCCCAGCGGTCGACGACGTCGATGTGGCAGGTGTCGCCCTTGGTCCGCCCGGCGACGGTGACGGTGGGCTCGCCGGCGCCGACCGCGCCCTCGTACTGCTCCGCGGTGGCCAGCGGCGGGACGAACGGCGCGGCGCCGTCGATCTCGCCGGGACGGAACTCGGTGGACGCGGTGTCGCCGATCAGCGCCCGGCGGGTGGCCGCGTAATCCGGGGAGAGCAGGACGTCGAGCCGGGCGCCGCCGTCCTCGGGGTCGCCGTAGTGGGCGTCGCGGTCGGCGAGCGCGAGCTTGAGGGCCTCGACGACGCGGTGCGCGCCGTCGGCCGTCGACGGGTCGATCTCGTGCGGCTCGAACCCGTCGAGGATCGCGAGCGCCTGCAGCAGCGCCGGTCCCTGTCCCCAGGCGCCCGTCTTGGCGACGGTGTGGCCGGCGAACTCGAGCGTGGTGGCGGGCTCGTAGGTGGCGCTGAAGGCGGCGAGGTCGGCGGCGGTCATCACGCCCGCGTGGTCGGTGCCGCTGGAGTGCCGGTGGCTCTCGCGCACGAACGCGTCGACCGCCTCGGCGACGAACCCCGAGCGCCACGCGTCGCGGGCGGCGTCGACGCGAGCCTCCCGGGTGGTGGCGCCCTCGCCGGCGGCGACCAGCCGCTCGAGGGTGTCGGCGTAGGTCTCGAGCCGGACCACGTCGCCGGCCTCGGGCGGCGCGCCCGACGGCATCCAGGTGCTCGCCGAGGTGGGCCAGTGGTCGGTGAACAGGTCGCGCATCGTCGCGATCATCCCGGCGGCGCGGGGGGAGACCTGGTGACCGTCGCGGGCGTAGCCGACGGCGAAGGCGAGCACGTCGGCGAGCTCCCAGGTGCCGTGGTCGCGCAGCAGCAGCAGCCACGCGTCGACGGCGCCGGGCACCGCCGCGGCCAGCGCACCGGCACCGGGGACGAGGTCGAGGCCCTCGGCGCGGTAGTGCTCGATGGTGGCCCCGGCGGGCGCCGGCCCCTGGCCCATGAGCACGACCGGTGTGGGGTCGTCCGCGGTCGCGAACAGGCCCGTCATGTCGCCGCCGGCGCCGTTGAGGTGCGGCTCGACGACGTGCAGGACGAAGCCGCCGGCGACGGCCGCGTCGAAGGCGTTGCCGCCGCGCTCCAGCACGGCCTGCGCGGTGGACGAGGCGAGCCAGTGCGTCGAGGCGGCCATGCCGAAGGTGCCCCGCAGCGTGGGACGGGTGGTGTGCTCGGGCGGACGGACGAACGGCGAGGTCATGGTCAGCGCTCCTGACGGGAGGGGTCCAGGGTGTCGCGCAGCGCGTCGCCGAACAGGTTGAAGGCCAGACAGATCACGGCGATCGCGAGGCCGGGGAACACCGCGGCGGACGGCGCGCGGAAGAGGTACTGCTGGGCGTCGGACAGCATGATGCCGAGGCTCGGCGTGGGCGGCTGGATGCCGAGACCGAGGAACGACAGCAGCGCCTCCCCGATCACCGCGACGGGCATGATCACCGTCGCCTGGACGATGATCGCCGACGCCGCGTTGGGGAGCACGTGCTGGCCGAGGATGCGCAGGCCGGACGCGTCGAGGCTGCGGGCCGACAGCACGAACTCCAGCTCCTTGAATCGCAGGGTCTCGGCGCGGACGACCCGGATCATCGTGGGCACCTGGGCGATGCCGAGCGCGATCGCCGCGTTCGACAGGCTGGCGCCGTTGATGGCCGCGAGCCCGACCGCGATCACCAGGAACGGGAACGCCAGCATCAGGTCGGTGAGCCGCGAGACGATCGCGTCGAGCCAGCCCCAGTAGCCCGCGACCAGGCCGAGCGGGGTGCCGACGACCACGGCGAGCAGCACCGACAGGACGCCGACCAGCAGGGACGCGCGGGCGCCGAAGAGGACGCGGGAGAGCACGTCGCGGCCGAGGTCGTCGGTGCCCAGCGGGTAGCCGATCGTGAGGAACCGCTGGAACGGCACGTCGAAGTCGACCCGGGTGGGCGGGTACGGGGCGATCAGCGGCGCGAGCACGGCCGCGAGCACCACGACCAGGAGCAGCGCTCCGCCGACCAGGCCGAGCGGGTTGTGCAGCAGGCTGTGCAGGACGCGGCCGCGGCGGCGGCCGAGGTCGGGCTCGGTGTCGGGCACGGGGGTGCTGACGGCCATCAGGACCTGCCTCCTACGCGGATGCGCGGGTTGATGAGCGAGTAGAGGACGTCGACCGCGAGGTTGATGACGATGTACGCCGCCGTGACGACGAGCACGACCGCCTGGATCACGGGGTAGTCGCGCGTGAAGACCGAGTCGAGGGTGAGCTTGCCGAAGCCGGGCAGCCCGAAGATCCGCTCGGTGACCACGGCGCCGGAGATCAGTCCTCCGAGCTGCAGGCCGATGATCGTCACGACGACGATCAGCGAGTTGCGCAGCGCGTAGTGCGACAGCACCCGGCCGCGGGACAGGCCCTTGGCGCGGGCGGTGCGCACGTAGTCCGTCGACAGCGACTCCAGCATCGCCGAGCGGGTCTGGCGCATCACCACGGCCGCGAGCGCCGTCCCGAGGATGACCGCGGGCAGGAACAGGTAGTAGGCCGCGCGGACGGGGTTCTCGGTGACGGGCACGTAGCCCGACGCGGGGAACCAGCCGAGGCCGACCGACAGGTACAGGATCGCGAGGATGCCCAGCCAGAAGCTGGGAACCGACAGCCCGACGAGCGCGAACGCGTTGGCCACCCACTCGGGCCAGCGACCACGGTAGACCGCGGCCACGACGCCCGCGCCGATGCCGATGACGACCGCCACGACGATCGCGAACAGCGACAGCCACAGCGTGACGGGCAGCGTGGCGCCGATCAGCTCGGTGACCGGCGTGCCCGTGCGGACCGACTGACCGAGGTCACCGCTGAGCGTGTCGGTGACGAAGCGCCAGTACTGCACCAGCACGGGCTGGTCGAGACCGAGGTCGGCGCGCACCTGGGCGAGACGCTCGGGGTCGGCCTCCTCCCCGGCCAGCGCGAGCGCCGGGTCGCCGGGGAGGGCCCGGACGCCCCAGAACACCACGACCGACGACAGGAACATCGTCAGCGCCGCCTGCCAGAGGCGGTTGAGCAGGTAGCGGCCCATCAGCCCTCACCCGCCAGGAAGCCCGCCCGGCCGAGCCGGACGACGCCGTCGGCGTAGGTCGAGACACCCGCGACGTCCTCGCTGTACGCGGTGAGGTTGCGCTGGCGGTAGAGGTAGACGATCGGGTCGTCCTCCTGCACCTGGGTGACCACCTCGCCGTACGTCTGCGCGCGCTGCGCGGGGTCGGTCTGCTGGGCGGCGCGGTCGAGGAGCGCGTCGACCTCGGGGTTGCTGTAGCCCGAGTAGTTGTTGCCCTGCTCGCTGCCGAGGAACGCGAAGGTGTTGCCGTGGGGGTCGACCCGGCCGGACCACCCGAGCTGCAGCAGCTCGAAGTCGCCGCGCGTCTGAACGTCCAGGAGGGTGGAGTACTCGACCGGCGAGATCTGCAGGTCGAACCCGCCGTCGGCCACCGCGGCCTGCAGGGCCTGGGCCAGGCGCAGCGTGTCGGGGGTGTTCGAGACCTGCATGGTGAGCTCGAGTGGCGCGTCGACGCCGGCCTCCTCCAGCAGCTTCTTCGACAGGGCGGGATCGTACGCGGGGCAGGCGTCGCTCGCCTCCGTCGCGAACTCCGAGGTGGGCGAGATGGGCGAGCACGCTGGTTCGAACCAGTTGTTGAACACGGAGTTGACCAGCGCCTGGCGGTCGATCGCGTGCTCGAAGGCCTGGCGGACGCGGGGGTCCTGGGCCAGCGGGGTGTCGATCTCGCCCGGCGGCTCGCCGGTGCCGTCGACGTTGCCGAGGTTGAAGGTGACGCCCTGGTAGCCGAACGAGCCCACCTGCAGCAGGCCGACGCCGTCCTCGCGGTCGAGCGCGTCGACGTCCTGCGGGGAGACCGAGTCGATCACCTGCACGTCGCCCGACCGCAGGTTGGCCGCGCGGATGTTGGCGTCGGTCATGATCCGGTAGGTGATCGTGTCGAGGTTGACCTCGTCGGCCGCGTAGTAGCGCGGGTCGCGCTCGACGCTGATGGACGTCTGGGGCACCCTCTCGCGGAACTTGAACGGCCCGACGCAGACGGGGGCCGTGCCGAAGTCGTCGCCGAGCCGGTCCAGGGCCTGTGGCGACATGATCATGCCGGCGCGGTCGGACAGGGCGGCGGTGATCGGCGCGAACGGCGTCTCGTACGCGAGCCGGACCGTCCGGTCGTCCGGCGTGGTGATGTCGGTGATCGGCCCCATCTCCGACGCGCGCGACGAGTCGTCCTTGTTCAGGTGGCGCTCCAGCGTCGTGCGGACGGCCGCGGCGTCGAACGGCGTGCCGTCGGCGAACTCGATGCCGTCGCGCAGGGGGATCGTCACCGTGCGGCCGCCGTCGCCGAGCGTGGGCAGCGCCGACGCGAGCTGCGGGACGATCTCGCCCTTCGCGTCGGTGTCGTAGAGCTTCTCGCAGATCGTGTTCATCACGTAGCGCGTGTACAGCGACGACGACGTGGTCGGGTCGAGCACGTCCGGCTCGGCCGACAGCCCCATCACGAGGTCACCGCCGTCGCGGACCGCGCGGTCGCCGATCGGGGCGTCGGTGACGTCGGTGCGCTCGACGCGCTCCGGCGGCGGCTGCACCTGGTAGCAGCCGGCCAGGACCAGGGCGACCAGGCAGGCCAGGACGGCGGCGCCGGCTCGGCGGGTGGGCACGGGAGGGCTCCTCGGGGGGCGGGAGAGCGGTGCGGGGTTGTATACAATCTGCCCGCCGCACGTTTCCACGGGGTTGCGGGTCCGTCAAGGGTCGGTTCCGGGTGCGGCTCCGCCGGGGTGCTCGCCGGCGGGCGGCTGTGGACGGGGTGGGTGGTCGAGGCTCGCCGCGGCTGGATGCGGGTCTCGGTGGGTGGACCGGCCGTCACCACCGGCCCCGGCAGTCACATCGACCCCGGGAGTCACACCGCCCCAGGCAAACTGGTGCGAAGCACGGTGGATCCACCGTGTTTCGCACCGTTTGTCGTGTCCTGCACCCCGGCCGTCCACCCTGTGGGGCCCGAGTCCGGCCACGGGCGCGGCCGTAGCGAACCCTGTCCGTAGGCGCGCCCTCCGTCGCGGGAGCACATCGTTCGGCAGCCGCGTTCGTGCGGGTTCCGGCTGCGGCGCCGCCGGGGTGCTCGCCGACAGGCACCTACGGACGGGGCGGGTGGCCGAGGCCCACCGCGGCCGGGTGCACGACTCGGTGGGTGGGGGTGGAGCACCACCGGCCCCGGCAGTCACACCGACCCGGGCAACCGGTCGCGAAGCATGGTGGATCCACCGTGCTTCGCGCCGTTTGCCATGGTCGGCACCCCAGCAGCCTCACCCCGTGGGGCCCGAGGCCGGCCACCAGCCCGAGCCGAAGCGGATCCCGTCCGTAGGTGCGCCATTCGTCCCGCGAGCACCCCAACGGGCAGCCGCGCTCGTGCGGATGTTGTGTGCGGCGCCGCCGGGGTGCTCGCCGACAGGCAGCTACGGACGGGGCGGGCGGCCGAGGCCCACCGCGGCGGCCGGGTGCACGTCTCGGTGGGTGGGGGGTGGAGCACCACCGGCCCCGGCAGTCACACCGACCCAGGCAACCGGTCGCGAAGCATGGTGGATCCACCGTGCTTCGCGCCGTTTGCCATGGTCCGCACCCGGGACGTCCCACCCTGTGGGACCCGAGGCCGGCCACGAGCCCGACCCGAACCGGCAGCCGCGCCGCGGCAGCCCCACCGAACGCCGACGCGACCCCTACAACCGCGCCCCCGTCCCCGGCCCGAGGGGGATGTCGAAGCCGTAGAAGATGGTGAGCACGAGGACCCAGGACACCCAGAACGGGACGACGAAGGGCAGCATCCGGGCGAAGATCGTGCCGAGGCCGGCGTCGGGCTCGTACCGGCGGAGCATGGTCAGCAGCACGATCATGTACGGGTTGAGCGGGGTGATGACCTGGGTGGCGGAGTCGCCGACGCGGAAGGCGGCCTGGACGAACGCCGGCTCGAAGCCGAGGATCGCGAACAGCGGCACGAACACCGACGCCATCAGGGTCCACATCGCCGAGCCCGAGATGATGAACAGGTTGAGCAGCGAGGCGAGCAGGATGAAGCACAGGATCGCCACGAACCCCGTCAGGCCCACCTTCTGCAGGGCCTCGGCGCCCGCGACGGCCAGCCACGACCCGACGCCGGACCAGTTGAACAGCGCGGTGAACTGGCCGAGGACGAAGGCCAGCACGATGAAGCCGGCCATGTCGCGGACGGTGGCGGCGAGCGAGCGGGGGACGTCCGCACTGCTCGTCCAGGTGCCCGAGACGAAGCCGTAGACCAGCCCGGGGATCGCGAACAGCACGAAGACGATGAACACGATCGAGTCGAGCAGCGGCGACTCGGGGATGAACGACCCGCCCTCACCGCGCCAGGGCGATCCGCCCGGCAGCACCGCCGCCACCACCACGGCTCCCACGAGGAGCATCGTGAGGCCGGCCCAACGCAGGGCGCGGCGCTCGGCGCCGGAGAGGTGGGCCGCGCCGGCGGCGTCCATCGGGTGCTCCTCCTCGTCCTTGGAGGCCCGCCGCTCGGTGGGCACGCCGAGCCGGTTCAGCCGCGGCTCGAGCACGCGGTCGATGACGAACCCGGCCACGACGCTGAGCACGATCGCCGACACCACGTTGAAGAAGTAGTTCGACACCGCGTTGACGGGAGTGCCCGGATCGGGGAGGGACTGCGTGACGGTCGTGGTGATGCCGGCGAAGAGCGCGTCCAGGCTGGTGACGAACATCGACGTCGAGTAGCCCGCGCCGACGGCGCCGAACCCGCCGAGCAGGCCCGCCACGGGGTGCCGCCCGGCGGCGGCGAAGACCATCGCGGCCAGCGGCGGGATCACCACGAAGGCCGAGTCGGACATGATCGAGCCGCTGATGCCGACGAAGCCCACCGCGTAGGGCAGCGCCCAGCGCGGGGCCGACCCGAAGGCGCGACGGATCGCGGCGGCCAGCAGGCCCGAGCGCTCGGCGATGCCGACGCCGAGCAGGATCGACAGCACCGTGCCGAGCGGCGGGAACTCGATGAAGTTGGGCACCAGGTTGGTGCTCAGCCACACCATCCCCTCGCCGGTGAACAGGCCGCGCACCTGCGTCGACTCGTCCGCACCGGGGATCTGCACCGTGACGTCGCCGAGCGCCATGGCGGTCGAGACCACCGCGACGATGGTGAACAGGATGCTGAAGAGCACGAACGGCTCGGGCAGCTTGTTGCCGGCACGCTCGATGCCGCCGAGCAGCCGGTCGACCCGCGTGGTCGGGGGCGTCTGCGCGCTCACGGCGCGACCTCCGCGAAGTAGGCCGGGACGTCGACCGCGCCCCCGGAGGCCTCGAACTCGTCGTGGACGGCGCTCCGCAGCGGCTCGTCGGCCAGGTAGTCCAGCGCGGTCCGCGCCAGGCCGGACGCCGCGTCGAGCACGGCCCGGTCGCCGGCGGGCGAGACGGCGGCGTCGGCGAACTCGCGCGTGTGCAGGGACGTCGACGGCGGGCTCACGGCGATCATCGGGTGCAGCGCCGGCACCCGGAACGAGACGTTGCCGAAGTCCGTCGACGCGGCCAGCAGGTCGGGGACGACGCCCGGCGGCAGCACCGTCCGTCCGCGGGCGGCCTGGTGCCCGGTCCAGCGGGCGGCGAGCGCGGCGTTGGCCCGGATGGGGAGGGTGGCGGGCAGCTCGTCCCAGACCACCTCGACGCCGCAGCCGGTCATCAGGGCCGCGCCCTGTGCGATCGCGTCGAGCCGGGCGCTCAGCGTGCGCAGCGTCTCGGGGTACTTGGAGCGGACGTAGAACAGGAGCTCGCCGTGGTCGGGGATGACGTTCGGGCGCTGCCCGCCGTCCACGACGACGCTGTGGATGCGGTCCGACGACGGCATCTGCTGCCGGAACAGGCCGACGCCCTGGTAGGCGAGCGAGACCGCGTCGAGCGCGTTGCGTCCCATGTAGGGCTGCGCCGACGCGTGCGACGTCAGCCCGTGGAAGTGCACGCTCGCGAGACGTCGTCCGAGGAAGACGTGGTCGGCGACGTCGTACCCGAACGGATGCACCATCAGGGCGGCGTCGAGGTCGTCGAGGACGCCGGCGCGGGCGAGGATCTCCTTGCCCGCGCCGCCCTCCTCGGCCGGGGTGCCGAGCCAGACCACCCGCCCGGGCAGGTCGTCGCCGAGCGCGGCGAGCGCGAGGAACGCGCCGACGCCGGCGGCCGCGATCACGTTGTGCCCGCACCCGTGGCCGATCTCGGGCAGCGCGTCGTACTCGCTCATCAGCCCGATCGTCGGCCCGCCGGACCCCACCTCGGCGCGCAGCGCGGTCGCCAGACCACCCACGCCCCGCTCGACGGCGATGCCGCGCGCCTCGAGCACGGCCGCGACCGCCTCGGCGCTGCGGTGCTCCTCGAAGGCCACCTCGGGGTGCGAGAACAGGTCCTGCGAGAGGGCCACGAGAGCCGGCGCGGACCGCTCCACGTCGGCGTCGAGCCGGTCCAGCAGCGCGGCCTCGGCGCCGGAGTGCACCGACGCGACGGGCACCGCGGCCGCGGCGCGGGCGAGGGTCTCGGCGGCGACGCGGTCGGCGAAGTCGGTCGGCACGGGCTGGGGCTGGCTCACACGGTCCTCCTGCTCGGGGTGTACGACCCGGACAGTCTCCCCGCGGTCCGGTGGTCCCAAACGGCCCGTCCACCGACTGGTCCGGTCGTCGTCCTAGGCTCGCGCGGTGACGACCGAGCAGCGATTCCCGCACCTGTCCCACTGGGGCGCCTTCGACGCCGTGCGCGGGACCGACGGATCCCTGCGCATCGAGGCGGCGCCCGACGACCCCGAGCCCGCCTCGATCCTGGCCAACGTCCCGGCCAGCCTCGACGAGCGGACGCGCGTCCTGCACCCGCACGTGCGCCGCGGGTGGTGGGAGGACGGTCCGGGACCCGACGAGCGCCGCGGCGACGACGAGTGGCTGCAGGTGTCGTGGGACGACGTGCTCGACCGGCTCGCCACCGAGATCGAGCGGGTGCGCACCGAGCACGGCAACGAGGCGATCTTCGGCGGGTCGTACGGCTGGGCGAGCGCGGGTCGCTTCCACCACGCGCAGAGCCAGGTGCACCGCTTCCTCAACGCGATCGGCGGGTACACGCGCTCGGTCCACACCTACAGCCACGGCGCCGCCGAGGTGCTGCTGCCCCGCGTGGTCGGTGGCCTCGAGCCCCTGGCGACCCCCACCGCCTGGCCGGTGCTGGTGGACCACACCGAGCTGTTCGTCTGCGTCGGCGGGCTCCCGGCCAAGAACATGCAGGTCGGCTCGGGCGGCGTCGACCGCCACCTGGTGGGCGGGCACCTCGCCGAGGCGCACGCCCGGGGCGCCGAGCTGGTGCTCGTCAGCCCGCTGCGCGACGACCTCGCCGACGCCCTCGACGCGCAGTGGGTGGCGCCGTGGCCCGGCAGCGACACCGCCCTGCTCCTCGCGCTGTGCCACACCGTCCTCGCCGAGGGGCTCGGCGACCCGACGTTCGTCCGGACGCACTGCGTCGGCGGCGACGAGCTCGCCGCCTACCTCGCGGGCGAGGCGGACGGCGTCGTCAAGGACGCCGCGTGGGCGTCGGGCCTGTGCGGCGTGGACGCCGACGAGATCGTGGCGCTCGCGCGCCGGATGGGCACGCGGCGCACGATGCTCACGCTCAGCTGGTCGATCCAGCGCGCGGAGCGCGGCGAGCAGGCCCTGTGGGCCGGCATCGCGCTCGCCGCGCTGCTCGGGCAGATCGGGCTGCCGGGCGGCGGCTTCGGCCACGGCTACGGCGCGACCGCCAACATCGGCAACGCCGAGGTGCCCGGGGGCATCCCGCGCTTCGGCCAGGGCCAGAACCCGATCGACTCGTTCATCCCCGTGGCGCGCATCTCGGACCTCCTGCTGCACCCGGGCGACCCCTACGACTTCGACGGCCAGCGGCTCACCTTCCCCGACACACGCCTCGTCTACTGGGCCGGCGGCAACCCGTTCCACCACCACCAGGACCTCGCGCGGCTGCGACGCGCCTTCACCAGGCCCGACACCGTGGTGGTGCACGAGCCGTTCTGGACCGCGACGGCGCGACACGCCGACGTCGTCCTGCCCGTGACGTCGACGCTCGAGCGCGACGACCTCGGCGGCTCCAAGGTGAGCGGCACCCTGGTCGCGATGCGGCAGGCGTCCGAGCCGCTGGGGGAGTCGCGCGACGACTACGCGATCCTCACGGCCCTCGCCGAGCGGCTGGGCGCGGCCGAGACCTTCACCGAGGGGCGCACCGCGGACGAGTGGCTGCGCCACCTCTACGAGTCGTGGCGCGCCCGCCTGCCCGAGGACGAGCGTCCGGCCGAGGACTACGAGGCGTTCACCGAGGCCGGCCGGGTGCCGCTGCGGGGAGCCGACCCCGGGCACGTGATGTACGCGGAGTTCCGCGCCGACCCCGAGCGCCACCCGCTGGCCACGCCGAGCGGACGGATCGAGCTGGCGTCGTCCACGATCGCGGCGTTCGGCTACGACGACTGCCCCGGTCACCCGTCGTGGCTGGTGCCCCACGTCCTGTCGACGCCGCCGGGGGAGGGCGACCACCCGCTGCTGCTGGTGGCGAACAACCCGCGCTCGCGCCTGCACAGCCAGCTGGACCACGGCGCGACGAGCCAGGGCTCCAAGGTGGCCGGACGCGAGCCGGTGCGCATGCACCCGGACGACGCGGCCGCGCGCGGTCTCGCCGACGGCGACGTGGTGCGGGTCGAGAGCGCGGTGGGCAGCGTGCTGGCCGGGCTCGTGGTCAGCGACGTGCTGCGGGCCGGGGTGGTCCAGCTGTCGACGGGCGCCTGGTTCGACCCGTCCCGCCCCGACCTGGCCACCTGCGTGCACGGCAACCCCAACGCGCTGACCGCCGACCGGCCGACCTCGCGGCTGGCCCAGGCCTGCACCGGACAGCACGCACGCGTCGAGGTGCGACGGTTCGACGGCGACGTGCCGGCCGTCGGCGCGCACGTGGCGCCGACGGCCGGGTAGGGCTCAGCGACGCGTCTGCTCGAGCGCGTCGTCGTCCTCGGGGATCACGTCGGACGGGTCGTCGTGCTCGGCGGCCGGGTGGCCGTCCTCGTCCAGGCCCGCGTCGGCCTTGGTCATCGCGTCGTGCGCGGTGGACAGCACGCCGACCGCGA
Organism: Nocardioidaceae bacterium; assembly: GCA_030655315.1. Lineage (GTDB taxonomy): Bacteria > Actinomycetota > Actinomycetes > Propionibacteriales > Nocardioidaceae > JAURVT01. Next base: position 24,382 of record JAURVT010000045.1, read on the forward strand.
CGAGCACCGCGACCGCGGCGATCGCGAAGGGCACGTGGACGTTGAAGCCCTCGGCCAGCTTGCCCGCGGCGAACGGTGCGAGGCCGCCGCCGACGAACCGGACGAAGCCGTAGGCGGCCGAGGCCACCGGCCGCTCGACCGGCGACACGAGCATGACCGCCTGGGTGGTGAGCGTGTTGTTGATCCCGATGAAGACGCCCGCGACGACCACCGTGGTGACGAGCACCCACAGCACGTCGGTGAACACGGCCATCACGGCGAGGTCGACCGCGAACAGCGTGAGGGCGAGGTAGAGGCCGCGCGCGGTGCCGACCTTGCCCTGCAGGTACGGGGCGCCGGCGACCGAGAAGATCGCGACGAGCAGGCCCCACCCGAAGAACACGAACCCGAGCTGGATGGCCGACAGGCCCATCGGGAATGGCGCGTAGCCGAGCATGGTGAAGAAGCCCCAGTTGTAGAGCAGGGCGGTGATGCTGAGCGTCGCGAGACCGCGGTGGCGCAGCGCCTTGAGCGGCGCGCTGAGCGGTGTGTGGTGGTCCGGGCGCGGGGTGTCGGGCAGCAGCAGCACGGTGGCGACCAGGGCGAGGGCCATCAGCACGGCGACGCCGATGAACGGGCCGCGCCAGCTGATGCTGCCGAGCGTGCCGCCGAGCAGCGGGCCGACGGCGATGCCGAGGCCGAGCGCGGCCTCGTACAGCACGATCGCGCCGGCGAACCCGCCGGTGGACGACGCGACGATCACCGCGAGCGAGGTCGCGATGAACAGCGCGTTGCCGAGGCCCCAGCCGGCGCGGAAGCCGACGATCTGCCCGACCGACCCGGACAGGCCGGCGAGCGCGGAGAAGACGACGATGATGGCCAGACCGGTGATCAGGGTCTTCTTCGCGCCGATGCGGCTCGAGACCCAGTTGGTGCCCAGCATGGCGACGGCCGTGACGAGCAGGTAGCTGGTGAACAGGAGCGTCACCTGGCTGGGCGTCGCGTCGAGCTCGGACGACAGCGCGGGCAGGATCGGGTCGACGAGACCGATGCCCATGAACGAGATGACGCACGCGAACGCGACGGCGTAGACGGCCTTGGGCTGGCCGAGGATGCCCTTCATGCGGACTCCTTGCGGTGGTGGGTGGATCGGGTGGTCGTGACCATCGGCTGCACCTCGTAGGCGAGCTCGGTGAGGCGCCGCAGGGCCGGCAGCGCCTGCTGCAGGGCCTGCTGCTCGTCGGCGTCGAGCCGGTCGACCAGGCGCGCGACGGCGTCGGCATAGGCGAGCCGGCGCTCGGCGACGAGCGCGCGGCCGGCGTCGGTGAGCCCGACGAGGACGCTGCGCCCGTCGGCGGGGTCGGCGTCGCGTCGCACGTGTCCGGACGCCTGCAGCCGCTGCACCAGCCCGGTCATCGCCGGCTGGCTCACCGCCTCGCGCTCGGCGAGGTCGGTGACGCGGCTCGGGCCCAGCGCGTCGAGCGTCGCGAGCGTGTAGGCCGCGGTCCGGCTCAGCGACGAGCCGATGTCGATCCGACGTCCCACGCTCAGCAGCGCGTCGAGCACCTGCGCGGTATCTGGTTGAGTCACACAACTAGATATATCACGGTGTTATGTAGTTGGCGCCGTGACCCCGGGGACACCCATCCGCGAGGGTCAGCGGTGCAGCCAGGCGTCCAGGGCTGACGGCAGGGCGGCCGCGGAGCGGGCGCGGTAGCGGACGAGCTCGTCGGCGGTGAGCACCTCGGACCCGGCGCCGGACGTGCCCCGACGGAAGAACGCCCGCTGGTCCAGCAGCACGCCGGACGGGTCGGGCGCCGTCTCGCCGGCCCGTGACCGCATCGCGTCGAACGAGGCCGCGTCGACCAGGGCGGGCCACGCCGAGGGCTCCACCTCGATGCCCAGCCGCTCGGCGAGCCGTCGCATCTCGCCCTCGCGGTCGGCCAGGAGGTCGGCGTAGTGGACGAGAACGGTGTCGGCGTCGTCGCGACGCGCCCATGCGACCCGGGCGTGGTGGAGGAAGCCGTCCAGCGAGTCCATCGCCGCTCGCGGGTCACGGACCTCCTCGGCCCACCCGGCGAGCCAGTCGTGGAGTGGCGGCCGTGGTCGGGGCTCGCGGACCGGCGACGTGTCTCCCGTCAGCTCGCGCATCCGGGCCCGGTCGAGGTTGCCGCCCTGGTGGTACAGCGACACGGCGGCGTCGAGCGGGTGGCGGCACACCACGACGGAGGTGGCCCGCGGGTCGCGCGGAAGGCCGTCCAGCGGCGTGTGCGTCTTGACGACGCGTCGTCCGGGCTGCGCCTCGAGGCGCGCCACCACCTCGTCCACCGGCTCGACCAGCCAGTCCACCCACGGCGACAGGGTCGCGAGCGGTGCCGGCAGGTCGGGCGTCCCGTGCAGCAGGCTGGCGACCACCTGCTGCACCCAGGTGGTGCCGCTCTTGGAGCGCGTGCTGACGACCACGTCGCCCTCGCGGAAGACGAACCGAGCCCAGCGCGCGCTGTCCTCGTCGGACGAGGTGTACCTCACCGTCGCGACCACGGACCGACCATAGGGCCGTCGGCGATGATGGGTCCATGGACCTCGGCCGTCACGACCTCCGCGGAGCCCCCCGATGATCCAGTGGGCGCCGCCGCTGCTGTTCGTCGTGGTCGGGCTGGTGATGCACGTGCTCGCGGCGCTCGGCACCAGGCGCGCGCAGCGTCCCGGGCACACCGACGGCTGGGACGCGGCGCGGCGCGAGCACCAGGCGAGCGCGATGCGGTCCAACGTGCCCGACCTGGCGATCGGCGTCGTCGGCGCGGCCCTGGGCGTCGCGGCCGGCGTCGCGTTCGTGGGCGGGTCGGGCCCGTGGTGGCTCTCGGCCGCGGCGTCCGTCGTGTTCGTGGCGCTGGTGCCCCGGACGGCGAGGTTCCGACGCGCGATGCTCGCCTCGCTGGGCGACCCGCGGGCCGTGGGACGTCCCGACCCGGCGCGCACGCGACGCACCGTCGTCTGGCTCGGTGCCGCCGCCGTCGCCTACGTGCTGGCGCGGGTCGCGCAGGCCACGACGTCGGGGAGCGTCACGACCGTGGTCGGCGGGGTGCTCGTCGTCGTCGCCTTCGGGGCGCTGCTGACGGCCGCGTGGTCGGCCGTCCGGACGCCGCGCGGACCCGCCTAGAACTCCTCGTGCTCGAGCGGGTGGCCGCCGACGCGCTCGCCGGTGGCGATGCCGTCGAGGCGCCCCATCTGCTCCTCGGAGAGCGAGAAGGAGAACACGTCGAGGTTCTGCGCCATCCGCGTCGGGTCCTCGGACTTGGGCAGCGGCACGCTCCCGTGCTGCACGTGCCAGCGCAGGACCGCCTGGCCGGGCGTGACGCCGACCTCGTACGCGACGTCGTCGAGCGTCTCGTTGCCGAGCAGGTCGCTCTTGCGGCCCAGCGGGCTCCAGGCCTGCGTGACGATGCCGCGGCCCGCGTCGTAGGCGCGCTGCGCGGGCTGCGGGAAGTACGGGTGCATCTCGACCTGGTTGACCGCCGGGACGACGCCGGTCTCGTCGACGAGCCGGTCGACGTGCTCGGGCATGAAGTTCGAGACGCCGACCGAGCGGACCAGGCCCTCCTCGCGCAGCTCGACGAACGCGCGCCACGTGTCGACGTACCGGTCGAGGCGGGGGAGCGGCCAGTGGATCAGGTACAGGTCCACGTAGTCGAGGCCGAGTCGGGTGAGCGAGCCCTCGAAGGCCTTGAGGGTCTCGTCGCGCCCGTGGCTCTCGCCGCGCAGCTTGGTGGTCACGAACAGCTCGCTGCGTGGCACGGACGACTCGCGGACGGCGGCGCCGACCTCGGTCTCGTTGCCGTAGGACGCGGCGCTGTCGAGCATCCGGTACCCGTCTTCGATCGCGCGACCGAAGACGGCCACGCCCTCGTCGCCGGTGATCGGGTAGGTGCCGTAGCCCAGCGCGGGCATCGATCGGCCGTCGTTGAGCGTGAGGAGGGGGGCTGGCGTGGTCACCGCACCACCCTACGGGCGGCCCGCGTCGGCCCGTCCCTACTGTCGTGCCGTGGACGACGGCGAGGGTGACGCACGGCGTCCGCTCGCGGCGGTGGTCCGGGCGTGGGCGGTCGTGCTGGTCGTCGGCGCCGCCGTCAGCGGCGGGCTCGCCCTGGCCGGCCTGCCGTCGCCGGTGCTGTTCGGGGCGCTCGCGGGCGGGATCGCGCAGGCGATCACGGGCCGCACCCGGCTCGAGGTGCCGGGGCGGGCGTTCCAGGTCGGGCAGGGGCTGCTGGGCGCGACGATCGGCGGCCTCGTCAGCATCACCGCGCTGCAGACGATCGCGGCGAACTGGTGGCAGATCGCGCTCGTCACGCTGGCGACCCTGGTGGTCAGCATGGTCGCCGGGCAGGGCCTTCGGGTCCACCGTGACGTGAACGCCGTGACGGGGGCCTTCGCGCTCGTCGCGGGCGGGGCCTCGGGCATCGTGGCCGTCGCGCGCGAGCTCGGCGCGGACGAGCGCGTCGTCACCGTCATCCAGTACCTGCGGGTGCTCGTGGTGCTGCTCGCGATGCCCGTGGTGACGGCGGTCGTGTTCTCCCCGCCGACCGACGGCGCGGCCGCGTCGACGGGGCCGTCCGCGAGCCTGCTCGCTGACCTCGCGCTGTGCGTCCTGGCCGTGGTGGTCGGCCTCGGCGTCGCACGCCTCACCCACCTGCCGGCCGGCGCGCTGCTCGGGCCGCTCGTGGTCTCGGTGGTGCTGACGGTGACCGGGGTGCTCGGGGACGCCGAGGTGCCCGTGGCGCTCCAGCAGCTCGCGTACGCGCTGATCGGCGTGCAGGTCGGGCTGCGCTTCACCCGCGAGAGCCTGCAGGCCATCGCGCGGATGCTCCCGCTCGCGACCGCGCTGATCGTGGCGGTCATCGCCGCGTGCGCGGGGTTCGGCCTGCTCCTGTCGGAGGCGACGGGCGCGTCCCGGCTGGACGGCTACCTCGCCACCACGCCCGGCGGCCTCTACGCGGTGCTCGCGACCGCCGTCGAGTCCGGCGGCGACGTGACGTTCGTGCTGGCGGTGCAGGTCATCCGGCTGTTCGCCGTGCTGCTCGTCGCACCCCTGATCGCGCGGGCGCTGCTGCGTCGACGCTGACTAGACCCGCAGGTCGCGCGCGGGGAACGGCGGGCGCCTGTCGATCCTGACCGAGAGGCGGCCGGCGGTGCGCCACAGGCGGGCAGTCACGTCGCGGTCCTCGTCGGTGACGAGGTTGCCCATCACCCGCAGCGCGACGGTCATCAGGGCGTGCGAACGCATGCCCACCGGGCCGGCGAGCGGCAGCACCCGGGGCACGGTGATCAGGCCGGCGAGCCGGCGCGCGACGGAGAACGCCTCGCCGTAGTGGCGGCGCAGCGTGGCGGGCCACGCCAGCTCGACGTCGCCCTGCGAGGCCATCAGGTCGGCGACGAGCCGCCCCGTCTCGAGGCCGTAGTCGATGCCCTCGCCGTTGAGCGGGTTGACGCAGCCCGCGGCGTCGCCGACCAGCGCCCAGTTGGGGCCGGCCACGCCCGACACCGCGCCGCCCATGGGCAGCAGGGCCGACGTGGGCGCGCGGAGCTCGTCGCCGAGCTCCCACTCGTCGCGGCGCAGCGTGGCGTAGTGCTCCATCAGCGGCCTCAGCTGGACGTTCGCCGGCCGCTTGGCCGTGGCGAGCGTGCCGACGCCGAGGTTCACCTCGCCGTCGGCGAGGGGGAAGATCCAGCCGTAGCCCGACAGGAGCTCGTCCTGGGTGCCGCGGAGCTCGAGGTGCGAGGAGATCCAGGGGTCGTCGCTGCGACCGGATCTCACGTAGCTGCGGCCGGCCACCCCGTAGACGGTCTCGCGGTGCCACTCGCGCCCGAGCACCCGCCCGAGCGACGACCGCACGCCGTCGGCGACGACCAGGCGTTTGCAGGCGAGGGTGTGGCGGGTGCCGTCGGCGAGCTGCAGCACGACCCCCGACACCCGCTCGCCGTGACGCTCGACGTCGACGGCCTTGGCCTGCTCGAGCATGGTCGCGCCCGCGTCGACGGCGACACGGCGGATCCTGTCGTCGAGCTCCGTGCGCGGGACCGCGGAGCCGTACGACGGCAGGCTGCCGCCCGGCCACGGCAGTAGCAGCTCCTGGCCGAAGCCGGCCGCGCGCAGGCCCCGGTTGGTGGTGTGCGAGCGGATCCAGGGGTCGAGGCCGAGCCGGTCGAGCTCGGCGACGGCGCGGGGCGTCAGGCCGTCGCCGCAGGTCTTGTCGCGCGGGAACTTCGCCGCGTCGGCGAGCACCACCTCGATGCCGTGCCGGGCCGCCCAGGCGGCGGTCGCGGCCCCGGCGGGACCTGCTCCCACGACCAGCAGGTCGGTGCTGGTGGGAGGGGGCGCGGCGGGGGCGTCGGTCACCTCTCCAGTGTCCCAGGGTCCTCGCCGTCCGCCGGTGGCCGGTGCCGTCACCCCAGGCCCCGCCCGAGCAGCGCTCCGCCGCCGAGCACCAGCGAGCCGAGCGTGACGAGCAGGAAGAACACCGTCCACACCGCGCCGGGGACGTGCGTGAGCGCGGCGAGCTGGTCGGCGTCGGAGCCCGGCGTGGCCCGCCGACGCCGCTGCGAGGCCAGCTCGAGCACCGGACGCGGCGCCGCGAGGAGCAGGAACCAGACGACGACGTGGGCGAACGCCAGCTGCACCGTGCTGGTGCCCCACCAGGAGACGCCCAGCACGACGGCGCCCGTGGCCACCACCGACACCAGCCCGAACAGGTTGCGCACCTGCAGCAGGAGCAGTGCGAGCAGCACGACGAGAGCCCAGAGCACCGCGACGGCCCAGCCGCCCGCGAGGGCGAGGGCGGCGGCGAGGCCGATGAGCGCCGGCCCGACGTAGCCCGCCGCGGCGGTCAGGACCATGCCCGGGCCGCGCGGGCGGCCCCGCGAGAGCGTCAGGCCGGAGGTGTCGCGGTGAAGCCGGATGCCACCGAGGCGCCGGCCGCTGAGCACGGCGACGGCCCCGTGGGCGCCCTCGTGCGCGATCGTCACGAGGTGCCGGGTCCAGCGCCAGGCGGGCTGCGGCACGACGAGGCCGAGCGCCACGAGGGCCGTCGCGAGGACGACGCCGACGTCGGGGACCGGTTGACGGGTGGTCACCCGGGCCCAGACCTCGGTCAGGACCTCCACGGTGGCGGCCGCATCACTCCGGCGGGGCGGCCGTGGCCGACGGCGCCGAGGAGGGGGACGGGGTCGCGCTCGGGGTGGGCGTCGCCGACGGCGTGGGCGTGGCCGTCGGCCGGGTGGCCTCGGGCTCGGTGGCGTCGTCGGTGGGGGTGGGCGTGGCGGTGGGGTCGGCCGGCTCGGTGGTGCGGCCGTCCGAGGGCTCGTCGTCGTCGGTGGAGCCCGAGGACGAGCCGGTGAAGGCCTTGCCGACCGACGTGCCGCTGCCCGAGGAGTTCGACAGCGGGTGGCCGACGACGCCCTCGATCGCACTCACGGCGCCGAGGCTGACGACCGCCAGCACGACCGCGACGAGCGCGAGCGGCTTCCAGCGACGCCCGAGCACGGCCAGGACGCCCTCGCGCTCGGTGACCAGCACGGCGGCGGGCTGCGCGTCGGGCGTCGCCTCGGCCACGACCGAGTCGGGCCGGGGAGCCGGGTGCGGCACGGCGGTGGTGGGGTCGACCGGGCGCATCGTGGTGGTCCACTCGGTGCGGTGGTCCAGGTGCGCGGTGCGGTCGGGGTCGTCGAGGTCGACCTCCGCGCGCAGGGCCGCCGTGGTCTCGGCGAGCGCCCGCAGCGACGTGGTGTGGTCGGGCTCGGAGGCCGCGGCCGCGGGCGTCGCCGCGGCGGGCGCGGCGTCGTCGTCGGCCTTGACCGTCATGGTGCGGACGGCCAGCGGCGCGCCGTCGCGGACCACCTGGGTGCCGCGGACCACGACGTCCTTGGTCTTCTTCAACGAGGAGGTGTAGATCGTGCCGCCGACGGTGGCGAAGATGCTCGCCAGGCCGGCGCCGATCACGGTGCCGGCGACGCCCAGGGTCGACGCGGCCACCGTCGCGGTGACCGCGGCGAGGGCGCTGCCGATCACCTGGGGGAGGGAGAGGTCGCCGAGCAGCTTCTTCTGCTCCGGCTCGACCTCGCGCGGTTCGGTGGTGCTCATGGACCGCCCTTCAGACGTGGCACCTCGACCGGCGCGCAAGCACGTCGATCGAGGGAGTGGGTGTGGACTTTGGACGTTACCGTCCGACCCTGACCAGTCCCTGAGAGCAGACGCCCCCACCCGCGTGAGTCGTCCCACAGCCCCCGCCGGTCGTCCGCGGGCCCGTCGGATTCCCAGGTAGGCACGGTCTTCCGACCGAACCACGGAGAACTCTCCGCGGTCCTGTCGGTTCTCCGGGCCGAGTGGTGCGGGAGTGACGCGTGGGACGACGCCGCGGGCGCAGATCTCGTCCGCCCCACGCGTCGCTCCCGTCCCACCTGGCACGGACTTCTGTACCGATGCACGGGAAGTTCTCTGTGGTTCGGTCGGAAAGCCGTGCCTACCTGGGAATCCGACACCGGCGGCCGGCCCCGGCGGGCGTGGGAGAGCGATCCTGTCGGGGGGCCTGGCTAGCGTGGGCGCATGGTCAGGTTCGTCGCCACTGCCGACTGGCAGCTCGGGATGGCCGCCCGCTACCTCCAGCCCGAGGCGCAGGCGCGCTACGGGCAGGCGCGCCTCGACGCGGTCCGCCGCATCGGCGAGGTCGCCGCCGCCCACGACGCCGCGTTCGTGGTGGTCGGGGGCGACGTCTTCGAGTCCAACCAGCTCGACCGCCAGGTCGTGGTGCGGGCGTTCGAGGCGTTGGCCGACGTGCCCGTGCCCGTCCACCTCCTCCCCGGCAACCACGACCCCCTCGACGCCGCGTCGCTCTACACCTCGACCCTGTTCACCCGGCACCGTCCGGACCACGTCCACGTGCTCGACACCGCCGGCGTCCACCCGGTGCACGACGGCGTCGAGCTGGTCGCCGCGCCGTGGTTCGGCAAGCGACCGCTGGGCGACCTCGTCGCGCAGGCCGTGGCCCCGCTGCCGCCCGCCCCGGACGGCGTGGTGCGGGTGCTGGTCGGCCACGGGCAGGTCGACGTGCTCGACCCCGACGGGTCCCGGCCCACCACGGTCGCCCTCGCCGACCTCACCGCGGCGCTCGACGACGGCCGCCTGCACGTCGCGGTCCTCGGCGACCGGCACAGCACCACGCAGGTCGAGCCACGGGTCTGGTACCCCGGCACGCCCGAGGTCACCGCACGGCGCGAGACCGACCCCGGCAACGTCCTGGTCGTCGACGTCGGGCCCGACCACCTCGAGGTCGAGACGGTCGCCGTCGGCCGCTGGACGTTCGACGACCCCGAGCACCGCCTCGACACCGCCGACGACGTCTCCGCGCTGCTGGCCGAGCTCCGCGGCCGTCGCGCCAAGGAGCGCACCGCCCTGTGGCTGCGGCTCTCGGGCACGCTCGCGCTGCGCGACAAGATCGCCCTCGACGCCGGGCTCGACGAGCTCGCGCCGGCGTTCGCGCGGCTCGACCTCTGGCACCGGCACCTCGACCTCGCCGTCGTGCCCGACGACCACGACTTCGCCGACCTGGCGCTCACCGGGTTCGCCGCCGACGCCGTCCTCGAGCTGCGCGACGTCGCGGCGTCCGGCACCGAGGCCTCGGCCGCCGCCCAGGACGCGCTCGGCCTCCTGCACCGCCTCGTCGGGGCCGGCCGTTGAAGATCCTGCGCGTCCACCTCACCCACTACCGCGGCATCGATGACCTCGAGGTCCGCCTCGACCCGGTCGGCGTCACCGTGGTGCAGGGCCCCAACGAGGTCGGCAAGTCCTCCATCCCCGAGGCGCTCGGCCTCGTCCGCGACTACCCCGACAGCAGCCGAGCCACGGCCGTCCGGGCGGTCAAGCCGGTGGGCCTCGACGTCGGCCCGCGGGTCGAGGTCGAGCTCGAGACCGGCCCGTACCGGCTCGTCCTCACCAAGCGGTTCCTCAAGGCGCCGTCCACCGAGCTGCGCGTGCTCACGCCCCGCCCCGAGCAGCTCTCCGGGCGCGAGGCGCACGACCGCTTCGACGCGATCCTCACCGCCACCCTCGACCGCCAGCTCTGGGACGCGCTCCAGCTCGTCCAGGGCCAGGCCCTCGACCAGCCCGCGCTCGCCCGCGTCGAGCCGCTGCGCACGGCGCTGGGCGCGCTCGCGGGCGACGACGACGGTGCCGACGGCCATGCCGACCTGCTCGGCTCGGTGGAGGCCGAGCTGCAGCGCTACTACACGCCGCGGGCGCTGCGGCCCACCGGCGAGCTCGAGGCCGCCGTCACCGCCGAGCTCGCGGCCCGCGCCCTCGTCGACTCCCTCGCGGCCGAGCTCGAGGCCGTCGACGTGCAGGTCTCGCGGCACGCCGGGCTCGAGGGCGAGCTGGCCGGCGTGGCAGCCGCCGAGAGCCGGCTCGAGGTCGAGCTGACGTCGCTGCGCGGGCGCACCGCGGAGGTGCGCCGGCTCACCCACGACGTTGAGTCGGCCGAGGCGGCCCTCGAGAAGGCCCACCTGCTGCTCGGCGACGCCGAGCGGGTGGCCGACGAGCGCGCGCGGCTGTCCGCGGAGGTCGACGAGCGCGAGGCAGCGCTCGACACCGCGGTCCGGAGCAGCACCCGGCTGCAGGCCGTGGTCGACGAGCACCACGACGCGGTCGCCACCACCGCGCGGGCCTCGGCCGAGGCCGACGCGGTCCGCCACGACACCGAGCTCGCGCACCGGCACGCCCACGGGCTCGTCGACCTCGTCCGGTGCGAGCACGACCTCGTCGCCGCCCGCGAGCGACGCGACGCGGCGGAGTCGGCGCAGCGCGACGTCGACGACGCCCGGCGGGCGCTCCACGCGCGGGCCTGGGCCGACGGAGCCGTCGAGGCCATCGAGGCCGCCACCACCGAGCTGAGGTTCGCCGAGCAGGGTCGTGACCTGGCTGTCGCCCACGTGCGGGTCGAGGTCCTGGGCGAGCAGGCCGTCACCGTCGACGGCGACGGCGTGCGGGCCCTGGCCGACGTCCCGGTCACCGCCGAGACGGTGGTGGAGGTGCCGGGCACGGTGCGCGTCGTCGTCACGCCCGGCGGCGAGGCCCGCGACCTCGGGGCCGTGGTCGACGAGCGGCGCGCCGAGCTCGACCTGCTCCTCGTCGAGCACGCCGTCGACGACCTCGCCGCGGCCCGCGCGGCCCGCGACGCCCACGAGGGCCGCGCCTCGGCCCTTCGCGACGCCGAGCAGCGCCTCGCCGTCGCGCTCGGGCGCGACCGCCGCGACGACCTCGTCGTGGCCTGCGCGTCGCTCGAGGCCCGTGCCGACGACCTCCGCGGCCGCTTCGCCCGCCCGGACGTGCCGCTGCCCGACCTCGCCGAGACCCAGGCCGACTGCGACCGGCTCGCCGACGCGCTCGACCTCGCGCGCGCCACGGCCCGGTCGGCCGCCGACGCCGCCGACGAGGCGCAGACCGCGGCCCAGCGACGCGCCCACGACACCGTCCGCCTCCTGCAGCAGCAGGAGGGCGCCCGCTCCGAGCAGGTCCGGGCCCAGGGCGCGCTCGACCGGCACCGGGGGATCTGCAGCGACGCCGAGGTCGCGGCGCGGCTCGCGTCCGCCCGCGCCGACGTCGACGCGCACCAGGACCGGCTGGCCGCCTCCACCCGCGCCCTCGACGCCCACGACCCCGACACGCTCGCGATGCTGCAGCGCAACGCCGACGCGCGGGCGCCGCGGCTCGCGGCCGACCGGCGCGAGGTCGAGGACGCGATCACCGGCCTGCGCGCGCTGCTCGACGAGGCCGCCGACCGCGGCCTGCAGGACGCCCACGACGCCGCCACCGCCGAGCTGCAGCACGCCGACGACCTCCTCGCCCGCACCCGCGCCCGCGCCGACGCGGCCCTGCTCCTGCACACCACGCTCCTCGCGCACCGCAGGTCGTCCCAGGAGCGGTACGTCCGACCGTTCAAGGAGGCCATCGAGCGGCTCGGCACGGTGGTCTTCGGGCCCGGCTTCGGCGTCGAGGTCACGCCCGACCTCGCGATCGCCGCCCGCACCCTCGACGGCCGCACCGTCCCGTTCGAGTCGCTGTCCGGAGGCGCCCGCGAGCAGCTGTCGGTGCTCGGCCGGCTGGCGTGCGCAGGACTGGTCAGCGACGACGGCGGCGCCCCCGTCGTGCTCGACGACGCGCTGGGCTTCGCCGACCCCACCCGCCTCGACGCCGTCTGCGCCGTGGTCAACGAGGTCGGCCGACGTGCCCAGGTGCTCGTCCTCACCTGCCACCCCGACCGGTTCCGCGCGATCGGCTCGGCCACGGTGGTCCGGCTCGGCGGATCGCCCGCCGGGTCAACCGTGTGACGATCGAGTGACAAAACGGGACGACCCGCTCATGGCGTGCCCGGGGTGATGGACACCGCCCCCGGCGGCGAGTTGGATGGAGCCCTCCCACCCCGGTCGGGGCGGGGCGAGAGGAGCACACCCGTGTCGCAGACGGAACAAGCCGGTCTCAAGAAGGGCGCGATCGGCTTCGTCGATGCGGTGGTGATCGGACTGGCGTCCACGTCGCCGGCCTACTCGCTCGCCGCGATCATCGGAGCCGTCGTGGCGCTCGTCGGCGTCCACGCGCCCGGCGTGCTCATCGCCTCGTTCGTGCCCATGCTCCTGATCGCCTCGGCGTTCTACTACCTCAACAAGGTCGACCAGGACTGCGGCACCACGTTCTCCTGGGTCACCCGGGCCATGGGCCCGTGGTTCGGCTGGTTCGGCGGCTGGGCCATCTCGATGACCGGCGTCCTGGTCGTGGGCTCGCTGGCCGACGTCGGCGTCCGGTTCGGACTGTTGGCGGTGGGCCTGGACTCCGCGGCCGACTCGATGCCGATCCGGATGACGCTCGCGGTGATCCTGATCATCGCCATGACGGCGCTCTGCGTCGTGGGCACCGAGGTCTCGGCGAAGTTCCAGAACGTCCTGATCCTCGCCCAGGTGGTCACGCTCCTCGCCTTCGCCGTCGTCGCGCTCTACCGCGTCTACGCCGGCACCAGCTCGCTGGACTCGGTCGACCCGTCGCTCGAGTGGCTCAACCCGTTCGCCGCCGGCGGCGGCGCGCTGTCGGCCGGGCTGCTGCTCGGCGTCTTCGCCTACTGGGGCTGGGAGTCGGCGGTCAACCTCACCGAGGAGACCGAGGACTCCGCCAGCGCCCCGGGGCGCGCCGGCATCGTCTCGACGATCATCCTGCTGGTCACCTACGTCGGCGTGGCGTACGCCGTGGTCGCCTACGCGGGCACCGAGTTCCTCACCGCCAACAGCGACGAGGAGGAGAGCATCTTCGCGCTCCTCGGCGACGAGGTGCTCGGCGGCTGGTCGTGGGTCCTGCTCGTCGCGGTGGCCACGTCGGCCGTCGCCTCCACCCAGACCACCATCATCCCGGCCTCGCGCACGGGCCTGTCGATGGCGCGACGCGCCGCGCTGCCTTCGACGTTCGCGCACATCTCGCCGCGCTTCCGCACCCCCGACGTCAGCACCTGGTGGGTCGCCGGAATCGCCATCGGCTGGTACGTGTTCGTCAGCATCGTCAGCGAGAACGCGCTGTTCGACTCGCTCAGCGCCCTGGCGCTGCTGATCGCCTTCTACTACGCGCTCACCGGCATCGCCTGCGCGGTCTACTACCGCAACCAGCTGCTCAAGAGCGCCACGAACTTCTTCCTGATCGGCGTCGGGCCGCTGGTCGGCTCGGCCCTGCTGATCTGGCTGCTCGTCAAGGCGGTCGTCGACCTGTCCGACCCGGCGAACTCCTACACCGGCGCGGCCTGGTTCGGCCTCGGCCCGCCGCTGGTGATCGGCATCGGCATCATGGTCGTCGGCGTCGTGGTGATGTTCGTCTGGCGCGCCCAGGACAAGCGTTTCTGGCTGGAGAAGGCCGGTACGGTCGACCCGGCGCTGCTCGATCCCGACCACGTCGACCACGAGGGGAACCGCTGATGTCGATCGTCCTGGGCTACGACGAGTCGCCCGGCGCCTCGCGCGCCCTCGTCACCGCGATCGACGTCGCGCGCACCTTCGGCGAGCCGCTCGTGCTCGTCTACGGCGTCAACCCGCCCGGCTACACGGGGGAGGAGTTCGACTCCCACCAGGCCGCGCTCACCGAGATCGGTCGCCGCGCGGTCGACCACGCCGTCACCGACGCCGAGGCCGCGGGCGTCGAGACCGTGGTCGAGCTGGTCAACGCCAAGCCCGTCCAGGCCCTGATCGACGCCGCCGAGCAGCACGACGCACGCATGATCGTGGTCGGCACGTGGGGCGAGAGCCCGATCCGCGGGGCGATGCTGGGGTCGGTGCCGCACAAGCTGCTGCACCTGACCGCCCGCCCGGTGCTCTGCGTGCCCGCCGAGGACCATGGGTAGAGCCCGGACCGTCGTCGTCGCCCTCGTGCTGCTGACGCTCGTCCTCGTGGGGTGCGGACGGGCGCGCGACGTCGTGCGCACCGAGCCCGGACCCGTCCCCACCTCCGGTGCCACGACGCCGGCACCGAGCCCGTCCCCCACCGCACCCACCACCGGGACGCCCACCGCGCCGCCGGCGATCGACCTGCCCGACATCGTCGGAGCGATCGCCTCCTTCACGACGCCGACCGGCAACATCGGCTGCTACATCGGGGCTCAGGGCGCGCGGTGCGACATCCGCGACCGCACCTTCGAGCCCCCGCCCGAGCCGCCGTCGTGCGGGCTGAGCTGGGGCAGCAGCCTCGAGGTCGGGGCCGAGGAGGCCGGCTTCGCCTGCGTCGGCGACACCGTGATGGGCTCGGACACCATCCTCAAGTACGGCAACTCGACGCTCGTGGGCAGCTACGGCTGCACGAGCGCCACGACGGGCGTGACGTGCGTCAACCGCTCGACGGGCCACGGGTTCTCGCTGTCGCGGGCCGCGGCCCGGACCTTCTGAGCGCGTCCTGGCTCACATGACGCGCGTGTCGCGGAGCCGACGCCCGGAGCGGGCCGTCCGCCACCGTAGAGTCCTCGCATGACAGCGTCCGACGTCCACGTCAGCGTCGACATCGTGGTCCTGACGCTCCGGGACTCGGCGCTGCGAGCCCTGCTGATCCGCCGCAGCGAGGAGCCCTACCGCGGCTACCTCGCCCTGCCGGGCGGTTCGGTGGGCGCCGACGAGGACCTCGACCAGGCCGCAGGACGCGTGCTGCGCGAGGAGACCGCCGTCGACATCGACCTGGTGCACCTCGAGCAGGTGGCCACCTACGGCGCCCCCGGACGCGACCCCCGCGCCCGCACCCTGTCGGTGACCTACCTCGCGGTGCTCCCCGACCTCCCCGAGCCTCGCGCGGGCAGCACCCAGGCGTCGGCGGAGTGGCTCGCCGTCGAGGACCTCGACAGCGCCGAGCTGGCCTTCGACCATCACACCATCCTCGACGAGGCCGTCGAGCGGGCCCGGTCCAAGCTGGAGTACTCGCCGCTCGCGGCGGCGTTCTGCAGCCGCTACTTCACCATCGCCGAGCTACGACGGGTCTACGAGATCGTGTGGGGACGCCGTCTCGACCCGGCGAACTTCCACCGCAAGGTCACCGGCGCCGACGGGTTCATCCGCGCCACCGACCGGACCAACTCCGGCGGCCCCGGCCGTCCGGCCAAGATCTTCGAGCTGGGCGACGCGAAGGTCGTCCACCCACCCATCCTGCGCTGACCGCTGCCTGCCGGCGGCGCGCCCTCCCGTCCGCGATCTGATGGCCCAGCGGGGTTCCCGACGTGTGGGAACCTCGGCAGGCCATCGGATCGGGGACGGGAGGGGCGTGGATCAGGTGTCGGTGGCGAGGACGAAGGGGAGCACCTCGGCGGCGCCGGCCTGACGCAGGGCGCGGGCGTGCAGGGCGAGGCTCCACCCCGTGACGACGCGGTCGTCGACGAGCAGCACGCGCCGTCCGGCCACGGCCTCGGCGACCGCCGACGGCACCTCGTGGCGGCCGTGCACCGCGAGCACCCGCTGCGCGGAGTTCATCGCGCCCCGCCCGGTGGACGGGTCGCCGACGAGCGCGAGACCGCCCCCGAAGGGCACCTGCAGGAACCGGGCGAGGCCCTCGGCGAGGTGGTGGGTGAGCACCGGGTGCGAGGCGGACTGGGTGCCCACGACCACCTCGGGCGGACCGTCCGGCCAGTCCCAGGCGCCCAGCACCTGCGCGGCGGCGTGCCGCAGGGGGATCGGGACCTCGCCGTCGGGGGCGCCGGTGGCGAACAGGTCGCGCAGCGACTGGCCCCAGCCGAGGTCGGTGAGGCGGGCCACCGCGCGGCCGGGAGAGGCCTGCTGGTCGGCGGTGATCTTGCCCTTGAGGGCGACGCCGCGGTCGCCGAGCCCCGAGGGCCACATGCGCCGCGGGTCGATCACGACGCCGGGACGCTCCAGCCACTCGCGGGCGCCGTCGGTGGCCGAGGTGTCGACGTCGGCCGAGAGGTCCAGCCCGCCGCAGTTGTCGCACCGCCCGCAGCGGGCGCCGGCCTCGAGCTCGGGGTCGTCGAGGCAGCGCCGCAGGAACGCGAGCCGGCAGTCGGTGGTGCGGACGTACTCGAGCATGGTGTCCTGCTCGCGGTGGCGGGCCTCGGCGACG
This sequence comes from Nocardioidaceae bacterium, assembly GCA_030655315.1. Classification (GTDB taxonomy): domain Bacteria; phylum Actinomycetota; class Actinomycetes; order Propionibacteriales; family Nocardioidaceae; genus JAURVT01. The sequence continues at coordinate 40,982 of JAURVT010000045.1, forward strand.
CGGTCGTAGCGCTCGCGGTCGTACTCCCACTCCTGGCCGGTGGACGTCCACCCGCCGCGCACCCGCTTGACGGCGCCGTCGACGTCGAGCACCTTGAGCATCGCCTCCAGCCGGGTGCGCCGCAGCGGCACCTGGGTCTCGAGCAGCGCGGTGGAGACGGCGCCCTCGGCGCCCTCCAGGGCGACGAGGGTCTGACGGACGACGTCGGACGGCGGGAAGGACAGCGAGCCGAAGTAGTCCCAGACGGCCTTGTCCTCGCGGCCGGGCAGGAGGACGACGGTGGCGTCGTCGACCGCGCGGCCCGCACGGCCCACCTGCTGGTAGTACGCGATCGGGCTGGGCGGGGCGCCGAGGTGGACCACGAACCCGAGGTCGGGCTTGTCGAAGCCCATGCCGAGCGCGGACGTGGCGACCAGGGCCTTGACCCGGTTGTTGAGCAGGTCGTCCTCGGCGGCGAGCCGCTCGGTCTGCTCGGTCTGGCCGGAGTACGACCGGACCTCGTGGCCGCGGCTGCGCAGGAACTCGGCGACGTCGGAGGTGGCGGCGACCGTGAGGCAGTAGACGATGCCCGACCCCGGCAGCTGGTGGAGGTGGTCGGCGAGCCAGGCCAGTCGGTGCTGCTGGTCGTCGAGCTCGACGACGCCGAGACGCAGCGACGTGCGGTCGAGCGACCCGCGCAGCACCAGGACGTCCTCCAACGTGGCGTCGCCGCGACGCGACAGCTGCTCGGCGACGTCGGTGGTGACGCGCTCGTTGGCCGTGGCGGTGGTGGCGAGGACGGGGATGCCCTCGGGGAGCTCGGCGAGCAGGTTGCGGATGCGGCGGTAGTCGGGGCGGAAGTCGTGGCCCCAGTCGGAGATGCAGTGCGCCTCGTCGACGACCAGCAGCCCGGCGGAGGCGGCGAGGTCGGGCAGCACCTGGTCGCGGAACTCGGGGTTGTTGAGCCGCTCGGGCGAGACCAGCAGGACGTCGATGCGCCCGGCCTTGACGTCCTCGTAGGTCTCGCGCCAGGCCTCGGGGTTGGTGGAGTTGATCGTGACCGCCTTGATGCCCGCGCGCTCGGCCGCGGCCACCTGGTTGCGCATCAGCGCCAGCAGGGGCGAGACGATCACCGTCGCGCCGGCGCCGCGGGCTCGCAGCAGCGCGGTGGCGACGAAGTAGACCGCCGACTTGCCCCACCCGGTGCGCTGCACCACGAGCGTGCGGCGGTGCTCGGCCACCAGCGCCTCGATGGCCGTCCACTGGTCGTCGCGGAGTCGCGCGTCGGGAGACCCGACGAGCTCTTGCAGGTGCTTCTCGGCTTCTTCACGCACCTGGGCAGTCTCGCCCACGGCACCGACAGGCCCGCGGCCGGCAGGTTCGCCGGGCCGCGGGCCCGTGGTCCGCAGATGCTGCCGGGTGCTAGGCCGTGCCGCTCTCGCGGCCCGCGTGGACGACGTCCGCGTACGGGTCCGCGGGCTTCTTCTCGGTCCTGTCACGGACCGGGAACCGCTCCTGCAGCACCACCGCGATGGCGGACGCGGTGAAGATGGTGGACAGGATGCCCACCGACAGGCCGATCAGCAGCGCGATCGCGAAGTCCGTCAGCGAGTCGCCGCCGAGGAAGGCGAGTGCCGCGAGGATGAACATCGCGCCCAGGCCGGTGTTGATGGTGCGGGGGATGGTCGCCAGGATCGCGTCGTTCACCTCTTCCCGCAGCGGCTTGTGGACGGTGTCGCGCAGCTTCTCGCGGATGCGGTCGAAGATGACGATCGTGTCGTTCACGGCGAGACCGATGATCGACAGGATCGCCGCCAGGAACACGCCGTCGATCGGCTTGCCCCACCAGGCGAAGACGCCGACCACGGTGAGGACCACCGAGGCCATCGAGGTGACGGCGGCGGCCGCGAACGTCCAGCGGAAGCGGAACGCCAGGTAGAGCATCTGCGCGGCGACGGCGATCGCGAACGCGATCAGCGCCTGGTTGCGCAGCTCCTGCCCGAGGCTCGGGCCGATCAGCTCGTCCCGCTCCTTGGTGACCTCGCCGGCGACGCCGGCGACGGCCTCCTCGATGGTGATGGCCTCGTCGTTGGTGATCTGGTCGGTACGGACGGTGATGTTCTCGTTCTGGCCGTCGCCGGAGGACTCCTGGACGACCGCCGTCGGGAAGCCGGCGTCACCGACCGCGGTGCGGACGACCTCGGGGTCGGCCGCCTGCGCGGTGGAGAACTCCAGGATCCGTCCGCCGGTGAACTCGACGCCGAGGTTGAGGCCGCGGACGACGATGCCGCCGATCGACACGACCGCGACGGCGGCCGTGATGGCGATCCACAGCCCGCTGCGGCGCATGATGTACGGGCCGCTCTCGGTGAGCCAGGTGCGGAACCGGCCCTCTCCGGCCAGTCCGCTGGCACCAGGCTTCTTGCGGGCGAACGAGCGCCGGGCGTAGCCCTCGGTGAGCACGCGGGCGATGACGAGCGCCGACACCATCGACGCGATGACGCCGATGGACAGCGTGACGCCGAAGCCGCGCACCGGGCCGGAGGCCAGGAAGAACAGCAGCCCCGCCGCGAGCAGCGTGGTGACGTTGGAGTCGAGGATCGCGCTCCAGGCCTTCTTGTACCCGGTGTCGAGGGCCGGGGCGAGGCCGTCGCCCGGTCTCAGGGCGTACTCCTCCCGTGCTCGCTCGAACACGAGGACGTTGGCGTCGATGGCCAGGCCGATGGCGAGGACGAACCCCGCGAGGCCGGGCAGGGTCAGCGTGGCGCCGAGCCAGATCAGGATGGCGTAGGAGATCAGCGCGTAGGACGCGAGGGCGATCGTCGCGAGGAAGCCGACGAAGCGGTAGACGAGCATGATGAAGATGCCGGTGAGGGCGACGCCGATGACGCCGGCCTCGATGGAGGCGTCGATGGCGGCCGCGCCGAGCGTCGGGCCGACGGTGCGCTGCTCGATGACGTCGACCGGGACCGGGAGCGAGCCGCCCTTGATCAGGACGGCGAGGTCGGTGGCGGACTCCAGCGTGAAGTTCCCGGTGATCGAGGTGGTGCTGCCGGGGCTGCCGGCGCAGAGCGCGGGCACGATGCCGGGGGAGGAGATGATCTCGTTGTCGAGCACGATCGCGATCCGCTGGCCGTTGGCCGGGTCGGCGCAGGCGGCCTGGACCAGCTCGCCCCACGCCGGGGCCCCGGTGCCGTTGAAGTCGACGTTGACGACCCACTGCAGGGAGTCCTGGGGCTGGGCCTGCGTCGCGTCGCTGACGCCGTTGCCGTCGAGGGCCTGGGCGGCGAGCGCGACCGGCTGACCGGACTCGTCGGGGATGACGAGGGGCTCGCCGGTGGGCTGGGCGCCGTCGGTGACGGGCTCGACCTCGGCCGGGTCGTCGCCGTCGGCCTCGGCGTCCTCGCGGGCCTGGGCCGTGGCCGCCTCGTTGGCGGCGGTCTGCGCGGCCTCGTACTGCTCGGGCGTCGCGGCCTGGTTGGTCACCTGGTGGAAGGTGAGCTGCGCGGTCTTGCCGATGACCTCGGCCGCCTCGCGCGGGTCCTGGACGCCGGGGAGCTCGACGATGATGCGGTTCTCGCCCGAGCGGGCGAGGGTCGGCTCGGCGACGCCGAGGGCGTCGACGCGGCCGCGGAGGATCTCGAGCGCGCGGTCGGTGGCCTCGGAGTCGGCCTGGACGCGGTCGGTGTCCTGGGTCTCCAGGACGATCTGGGTGCCGCCGCTGAGGTCGAGGCCGAGGCGCGGCGCGCCCGTGAAGGCCAGCGCGGCGGCGACGCCGAGCGCGGCGAGGGTGGCCAGCGCGCGCCACAGAGGGGCGCGGCTGCCGGTGCGGGGCGGCTTGCCGCCGCGGGAGGTGCCTCTGGGCCGCTTGGCCTTGGAGGTCTGGCCGGCCGTGGGATCGGCCTTGCCGTCGGTCTTGGATCTGAACATCGCCATGGGCAGGTGCTTTCGTCAGGGCTCGCGAGCGCGAGGGGTGAAGAAGAGGGCAGGGGGGACCGGCTCAGGCCGGTGGTGCCCTGCTCGCGCTCGTGGTGCTGACGACGACGGCCGGGGGGCCGCGGGGCTGGACCTGGTCGACGACGCCGACCTCGCGCGGCGCGTCGAGCTGCACGACGGGGGCCGGGGCGACGTCGGGGGCGACCTGGTGCAGGTGGAGCGTGCCGTGCCGCGGGGCGTGGTCGACGGCGGACGCGTGCTGGTGCCCGTCGTCGGTGCCGCTGTGGGCCGGGGCCACGGACGCCGGGGCGATCGCGGCCGTGGTGACCGCGTGGGCGGCCCCGCCGGCGAACCACGAGAGCATCACCAGGGCGGTCGCCAGCAGCAGCGCGCTGCAGCGGCGACCCCGGTGGGTCTCGTGGGTGGGCATCCAGGGAGTGTAACCGGCGAGCCGGTGCCGCCCGGTCAGCGACGGGACGGCGTGAGCGACGTCTGCCACCGCACGGCGCCGTCGATGCCGCGCAGCTGGACGGTCAGCTCCTCGGTGTCGCCGTCGATCTGGACCTCGCCGAAGAACTGGAAGCCCTCGGCGGGCGAGGTGTTCTGTCGCGGCGGTGCCTCGACGTACACGGCCTTCGGCCCGAAGGTGCCGTCGAGCGCGTTGGGGCCGAACGACCCGGCGTTGAGGGGGCCGGAGACGAACTCCCAGAACGGGTCGAAGCGCTGGTAGCTCGCGCGGTCCGGGGAGTAGTGGTGGGCCGCGGTGTAGTGGACGTCGGCGGTGAGCCAGACGTGGTTGCGGATGCCCAGGCGCTGGATCCCCGTGAGCACTTCGGCGATGTCGCGCTCGCGGCCGCGGGGCATGCCCGGGTCGCCCTGCGCGATGCCCTCCTGCTCGGTGCCGTCGGGCACGACGAGGCCGAGCGGCAGGTCGGCGGCGATCACCTTCCAGGTGGCCTTCGACGCCGCGAGCTCCTTGAGCAGCCAGCGGGTCTGCTTGCGGCCGAGCACGCCGCCGTCGGCGCGGGTCTCGCCGTTGGCGGTGTTGGGGTCCTTGTAGGTGCGCATGTCGAGCACGAACACGTCGAGCGAGGGCCCGTGGTGGATCACGCGGTAGATGCGGCCGTCGGCGTCGGACTGGCGGGCGTTGATCGGGACGTACTCGTGGAAGGCCTGCTTGGCGCGGCGGGCGAGCGTGTCGACGTCCTTCACCTGGTAGCGCGGGTCGTCCAGGATCTCGCCGGGGTACCAGTTGTTGGTGACCTCGTGGTCGTCCCACTGGTTCACCTGCGGGGTGCGCGCGAGGAACCGCCGCCAGTTGTCGGCCTGCAGGTTGTACTTGTACTGCCCGCGGAACTCGTGGAGCGACTCGGCGACCTTGGACTTCTCGACGGTCACCAGGTTCGTCCAGGTGCGTCCGTCGGGCAGCGCCACCTTCTCGGTGAGCGGGCCGTCGGCGTAGACGGTGTCACCGCTGCACAGGAAGAAGTCGGCGTCGCGGGCCGCCATGGCGTCGACGATCCGGTAGCCGCCGTAGGCGGGGTCGATGCCCCAGCCCTGGCCGGCGATGTCGCCCGACCACAGGAAGCGGACGTCCTCGCGCCGCGACGGTGCGGTGCGCAGGCGTCCGACGACCGGCTGGCCGGGACGTCCACCGTCGGGGTCGTCGGCCCAGATCCGGTAGGACAGCTCGCGGCCCGGCGGCAGGCCCTTGAGGTCGATGCGTCCGGTGAGGTCGGTGCCGAAGCGCGTGACCGGGCCGCGCAGGCGGACCGGGCTGCGGAAGTGCTCGTCGCGGGCCACCTCGACCATCAGCCGCGCGGGGCGGTCCGAGCGGGCCCAGACGGTGGCGCCGGTGCGGCTCACGTCGCCGGACTGGACACCGTGCGTCAGGGACGGGCGCCCGCCGACCACCTGGCTGGCGAGCCTGACCGACGGCCGGTTGAGCAGGGCGGAGGAGCCGAGCAGGGTGGCCGCACCGCCGACGGCGACCGAGGAGCGCAGGAACGTACGACGGGGGAGGTCGTTCATGCCCCCAGCCTCCCCACCGGGCCGCACGCGGCGGTGAACCCGGCCCGACACGCCGGTGAACCGTGCCGGACGGGTCGGCGCGGCGTCCCTCAGCGGGCGAGTGCTCCCATCGGGTCCCACGCGGGCAGCACCTGGGGCTCGCCGTCGAGCGCGTCGCGCAGCTCGGCCGGCAGCGCGTCGCGCCGGACCGCGATCTCGAAGACGTGCTCGGCGAACCAGCCGTCGTTCATCGTGTAGAAGCCCTTGTCGGCCTTCTCGGTGCCCCAGCTGTTCTCGACGCGCCAGCGTCGGGGCACCTGCGCGCCGTCCTCGCCGTCGACGAGGTCGACACCGGTGAACAGCATCGCGTGGGTCATCATCGAGTCGCCGTAGGCGAGCCGCTCGGCCTTGGTGAGGTCGGTCCGGGTGCCGTAGACGGCGTCGTAGTCGTAGAGGTGCGCGTCCCAGACGCCCAGCTCGGCGTTGCTCATCTGGTCGGTGTCGCAGCCGAACCAGACGGGCTCACCGCCCACGACGGCGTCGGCGGCCAGCTGCTTCATCACCCCGGGCTCGACGTTGAGGTAGACCACGGGCGGCGCGCCGACGACGTTGCCGAGGTGCTCGACGGTGAAGGTGCGGCCCCGCGGGCTGGTCGGGCGCGGGTCGTCGACCAGGCACACGTAGTCGGTGAGTGGGACGCCGACGTAGCGGTCGGCGAACTCGCGCGGGGTCATCTCGCCCTCGCGGTGGAACCCGCGGTCCTTGTCGGTCCACTGCCACCAGAAGGACTCCGGCGGGGTGCCGAGGTGCAGGCAGAGCAGGCGGTGGACGGCCGCGACGACGTCGCGCTTGTGCTCCTGCAGCGCCCCGGCGTCGTCACCCGCCGCCGCGCGCGACCTCAGGTCCTTGGCGCCCTGGCGCAGGATGCGCGCGATGCCGGCGTTCATCAGCTTGGTGGCGCCGGACGACTGCGTCTCGGGCATCGCGGTCTTGGGCACCAGCCCGTACTTGACGACGAGCGCGACGAACATGTTCCACTGCCCGCCGTCCTCGGACGGCTGCGAGAGCAGGTGCGCGACGGTGCGGTCGTCCACGTCGAGGTCGACGGTGGCCAGGATCGACTCGAGCCAGTGGTTGGCCTTCTCGAGCTTGTCCCAGAACAGCAGCCAGGACTGGGAGAACTCGAAGTTCTTGACGTCGAGCGTCGAGCGGGTGCCGGCCCGCAGGAGGTTGGTGCCGGCGAACAGCCAGCACCGGCCGCTCGACTTCTGGTTGGTGGCGTCCCAGTCGTCGAGCAGGTGCGAGACGGAGTGGTCGATGCCGACGACGACCTGGTGGTCGAGGGCGACCTCGGTGACGGGGTTGCGGGTGACCGCGTTCTGCAGCAGGCGCAGCGACGGGTCGGCGTCGAACGCCTTGCCCAGCTGGGCCAGCTGGTCGCCGGTGATCTCGCTCATGAGGACGCCTCCTGGTCGGGGTCGTGCAGGTCGCCCAGCGCGGACTCGATCGCGCGGTGGAACGTGGGGTAGGCCCAGATGCTGTGCAGCAGCGTGTCGACGGGCACCTCGCCGCGCACGGCGATCGCGAGCGCGCCGAGGACCTCGCCGCCCGACGGGCCGACGGCGGTGGCGCCGACCAGCACGCCGCGGTCGACGTCCTCGACGACCTTGATGACGCCGTCGCTGCCGGGGCCGTGGACGAAGCCGCGGCTGCTCGCCGACAGGTCGGTGACGCCCACGCGGATGCGCAGGCCCGCGTCGCGGGCGGCCTTCTCGGTGAGTCCCACCGAGCCGATCTCGGGGTCGGTGAACGTCACGTGGGGGAGCGCGCGGTAGTCGGCGGGAGGGCCGTCCTCGCCGAGGATGTCGCGCGCCGCGATGGCCGACTGGTACATCGACACGTGGGTGAACGCGCCCTTGCCGGCGACGTCGCCGATCGCCCACAGCCCGTCGGTGACGCGCATGTGGTCGTCGACCGGCACGCTCCTGCCGTCGGTGTCGACGCCCACGGTGTCGAGGCCGAGGCCGTCGAGGTTGGACGTGCGTCCGGCCGCGAGGAGCAGCTTCTCGACCGAGACCGTGGTGCCGTCGCCGAGGTGCAGCGTGAAGCCGTCGGCATCGGAGTGCTCGACCCGCTGGGTCTCGGCGTCGGTGTGGACGGTGATGCCCTCGTGCTCGAAGACCTCGGTGAGGACGGCCGACGCCTCGGGCTCCTCGGGGCCGACGATGCGCGGGCCGTGCTCGATCACGTGGACCGTGGTGCCGAAGCGCGAGAACGCCTGCGCGAGCTCGGCGCCGATGGGGCCGCCGCCGATGACCGCGAGCGACGCGGGCGCCTCCTCGGTCTCCAGGATCTCGTGGTTGGTCCAGTAGGGGGTGCCGTCGAGCCCGTCGATCGGCAGGATCGCCGGGCGGGTGCCGGTGTTCAGGACGACGCCCCGTCGCGCGGTGAACCGCTGCTCGCCGACGACGACCGTGCGGGGTCCGTCGAGGCGCGCGCTGCCGCGGACCAGGGTCGCGCCGGAGTCCGTCAGGCGGTCGGCGGCGACGGTGTCGTCCCAACTGTCGGTGGCCTCCTCGCGGATGCGCCTGGCGACGAGCGAGAAGTCGGGCTGCACCGTGGTCGCGCCCCCGATCGTCGGGGTGCGGTGGGCCTCGGCGACGCTGTCGGCCGCGCGGATGACCATCTTGGACGGGATGCAGCCCCAGTAGGGGCACTCGCCGCCCACCAGCCGGCGCTCCACGCCGACCACCTCGAGTCCGGCCTTGGCGAGCTTGCCGGCCAGGTCCTCACCTCCGGGTCCGAGCCCGATGACCACGACGTCCACCTCGTGCGAATCCACGCGACATTCCCCTTTCGTCGCTGCCATCCTGGCCCCTATGCCCTCCGTGCGCAGCCCCGACCGCCCCACGTCACGTGTCCCGGTGCCGGACGACGCCGAGCAGGTCCGCGCATGACGCGCTGGGACCGCGACGACGTGCGCGTCGACGCCTCGGAGTACGCGTCCAGGTTCGACGACGCCGAGGCGTCCGGCGACGAGGTCCACGGCGAGGCGGCCCTGTGCGACGCGCTGCTCGGACGGCCGTCGCGCGTGCTCGACGCGGGGTGCGGGCACGGACGGGTGGCGATCCGGCTCGCCGCGCTCGGCCACGACGTGGTCGGGGTGGATGCCGCGCCCGACATGGTGGCGCTCGCGCGCACGCTGTCGACCTCGGTGCGGTGGCTGGACGGCGACCTCGTCGCGCTGGACGTCCTCGACCTCGGCGCGCCGTTCGACCTGGTGGTGGCCGCGGGCAACGTCGTCCCGCTGCTGGAGCCGGGCACCGAGCCGCGCGCCGTCGCGCAGATGGCGTCGGTGCTGGCGCCCGGCGGCCTGCTGCTCGCGGGCTTCGGCCTCGACGCCGACCACCTGCCGCTCGACGACGCCCCGTTCGCGCTGACGGACTACGACCACTGGTGCGCCGGCGCGGGCCTGCGTCCGCTCGAGCGCTGGTCCGGATGGGGGCAGGAGCCCTGGGACGGCGGAAGCTACGCGGTCAGCCTGCACGCCCGCCCGGGGGACGGGGTGGGCGAGGACTAGGGCGTCGGGCCGGGTGCACCTCACGGCGCGTGGCCGCTCGTGGCGGCTAATTTTGGGACCCGGGGCAACCGCGGCCCGACGCTGAGAACAGGCTAGCCCAGCGCCGGTCGTCAGCCCACCCGAACCCCGGTGAGGAACCCCACCCCCTCCCCGGGAATCCCCCGCGCCCCCTCTCGCCGAGCGGCGCAAGTTCGTCGGTTACCAGCGGGTAGGACGTCTGGCTTGCGCCGCTCAGCGGAAGGTTTGCGCCGTTCGGCGCGGGGAGGGCCGGGAGCGACGGCGACGGCCCGGGGCGGTTCGACCGACCGGTGCCCGGACGCTCGGCGTCCGCGCCGGCCGGCGTCGGTCACGAACCGGCGGCGAGCAGCGCCACGGTCCTCGCTGCCTCTGGGTCACCACCGACCACCCGCACTCGCCGAACGGCGCAAGACCGCCGCCGAGCGGCGCAACCTCGTCGCTCTACCCGCCGGTAACCGACGAACTTGCGCCGCTCGGCGAGAGGGAGAGGGCGGGGAGGGAGGGTGGGTCAGGTGAGGGGGGAGGTGCGCTCGGCGCGGGCGGCGTCGCGGAGGACGTTGGCGGTGCCGACGAGGCGGGCGGCGCTCTCGACGGAGGTGGCGGGGTCCTCGGACAGGTGGGCCCGGCCGACGCCGACGAGGCGGGCGAAGGCCGAGGCGCGGTCGAGGGTGTCGGCGAAGTCGCCGGAGACGACGCCGGCGACGACGGTGTCGACGAGGTGCGCCACCTCCTGCGGGCCGGGCGGGTCGACGACGCCTGCGACGACCTCGTCGACGGGGGCGAAGCGCTTGCCGGCGTCGAACTCGCGGGCGGCGCGCACGGGCTCGCGGCGCACCCATGCGCGGAGCACGTAGAGGCGCCAGAGCACGCCGGCGAGCGAGTCGGCGGGAGCGCCGGACCAGAGCTCGGCCAGGGTGTCGAGGCCGTGCTGGTCGGTGAGGTTCACGACCCGCTCGACGAGGCCGCGGTCGTCCTCGGTGCGCGCGCCGCGCACCAGCAGGGTCGCGACCCGGGCGCCGGCGGCCGCACGCAGCGCGGGGTCCTCGTCGCCGGGGAGGGAGTCGAAGAAGTCCTCCCCGGGGAACGTGGGGCGGTGGTACCGGGGTGCGGACATGCGACCAGCGTAGTGAGTCAGGCCTCGCCTGGCGTCTCGGCGAACGCGTCGGCCAGGCGTTGCGCGACGAGCCCCACCTGCCACGGACGGGCACCGAGGTCGGTGACGAACGCACCGATCGCGGCGGCGTCGGGCTGGGCGGGCGGCTCCCACGCGAGGCGGCGCAGCGCGTCGGGCAGCAGCACGTTCTCGACGGGGAGGTCGTGCTCCTCGGCCAGCGAGCTGACGACCTCGCGGGCTGCGGTGAGCCGTGCGGCCGCCTCGGGGTTGCGGTCGGCCCACAGCCGAGGCGGCGGCGGTCCGTCGAGCCTCGGCGAGGTGCGGGGGAGGTCGGCCTCGGGGACGGCCAGCCCCTGCTCGACCGCGTCCCACCAGTCGTCCAGGAAGCGTCGCGGGCCGCGATTGCGCAGCACGCTCATCGCGCGCAGCGTGGCGCGGTCGGGCGGTGCCGCGGCGGCGATCTCCATGATCGCGGTGTCGGGCAGGATCCGGCCGGGGGTGGTGTCGCGACGCTCGGCGATCTCGTCGCGCCGGGTCCACAGGGTCTTGACCAGGCCCAGCGCGCGGCGTCCACGGGCCTTGTGGATGCCGGACGTGCGGCGCCACGGCTCCTCGCGTCGACGCGGACCGTCGAACGACAGCAGCGCCTCGAACTCCTCGGTCGCCCACTCGCGCTTGCCGGCCTCGCGCAGCCGCTCGTCGAGGATGTCGCGCAGCTCGACGAGCACCTCGACGTCGAGCGCGGCGTACTCCAGCCACGGCTCGGGCAGCGGACGGGTGGACCAGTCGGCCGCGGAGTGCTCCTTGGCCAGGGTGTGGCCGAGGAGGTCGTGGACGAGCGACGCGAGCCCGACCTTGGGGAGGTTGAGCAGCCGCCCGGCGAGCTCGGTGTCGAACAGCGCCCGCGGGCGCAGGCCGATCTCGGCCAGGCACACGAGGTCCTGCGACGCGGCGTGCAGCAGCCACTCGGCGTCGCCGATGGCGGCATCGAGCGCGCTGAGGTCGCCGAACGGGATCGGGTCGATCAGGAACGTCCCGGCGCCCTCGCGGCGCAGCTGCACCAGGTAGGCGCGGGCGGAGTAGCGGTAGCCGGACGCGCGCTCGGCGTCGAGCGCGACCGGGCCGGTGCCCGACGCGACGGCGTCGACCGCCTCGGCCAGCGCCGGGGCGGTGTCGACGACGGGCGGCAGCGGGTCACGCAGTCGCAGCGGCGGCAGCTCGGGCTCGGGCGGGGCCACGGGCTCGGTGGAGGGGTCCGCGGCGGCGGAGCCCCCGACGTCCGCGCTCACCGGCGAGGCCCGAGCCCGCCCCGCCGGTTGGGCATCGCGACGACGCCCGCGGCGAGCGGGGGGAGGCCGGCGACGGTGCAGAGCAGGTCGCCCCAGGCGCTGACGTGGGCGGCGACGTCGCCGTCGCCCCCGGGCGTCCAGGACGCCCGGATCTCGACCTGCGCCGAGCCGCCGTCCTCGCGCATGCCGCCGAAGCCCTCGGTGCGCACGGTGGTGACGCTGCCGCTGGGCGCGACCGCCTCGGCGCCGTGCATCGCGAGAGCATCGGTGAGCCAGGTCCAGCCGACCTCGGGCAGCACCGGGTCGGCGGCCATCTCGGGGTCGACGTCGGCCCGGGCGAAGGTGACCAGGCGGAAGGTGCCGTGCCACGCGTCGTTGCCGGCGGGATCGTGCAGGAGCACGATGCGGCCGGTGCCGAGCTCCTCACCGGCCACGACGACGTCGCCACTCATGGCGAACGCGTGCGGAGCGATGCGGGTGGGGGCGGGCATCTGCTCGCAGACGACCTCGGGTCTCAGTGGAGCCTCGCGCAGCTGTGACACCGCGCGGGAGAACTCGGCCGGTGGGCCGTCCAGCTCCTTGCGGGCGGGCATGCTCGCAGCGTAGGCCTACCCGGCCTCGCCCCGCGGCTGCGACTCGCCGTGCGGGCTGGGAGGATCGGGGGGTGGCAGACCCTGGTGACCTCAGCTCCTCGGCGTTCCTCCGCGCGTGCCGCGGCGAGGCCGTCCCGCACACGCCGATCTGGTTCATGCGGCAGGCCGGACGATCGCTCCCGGAGTACCGCGCGCTCCGCGAGGGCGTGCCGATGCTGGAGTCGTGCCGGCGTCCCGACATGGTCGTCGAGATCACGATGCAGCCCGTCCGCCGCTACGGCGTCGACGCGGCCGTCTTCTACTCCGACATCGTCGTGCCGCTCAAGGCCATCGGCGTCGACCTCGACATCGTGCCGGGCACCGGTCCGGTGGTCGCGAACCCGATCCGCGACCTCTCGGGCGTCTCGCAGCTGCGCGACCTCGAGCCCGACGACGTCGACTACGTCACCGAGTCGGTGCAGGGGCTGGTCGGCGAGCTCGGCTCCACGCCGCTGATCGGCTTCGCGGGTGCTCCCTACACGCTGGTGTCGTACCTCGTCGAGGGCGGCCCGTCCAAGGACCACCGCCACTCCAAGGCCCTGATGTACGGCGACCCCGAGACGTGGGACGCGCTGATGTCGTCGCTCGCGCGCATCTCGGCGCGGTTCCTGCGCGTGCAGGTCGAGGCCGGCGCGTCGGCGGTGCAGCTGTTCGACTCCTGGGCCGGCACGCTGTCGCTGGCCGACTACGAGCGCTACGTGCGCCCCTACTCCGAGCGCGTGCTGGCCGAGGTCGCCGACCTCGGCGTCCCGCGCATCCACTTCGGCGTCGGCACCGGCGAGCTGCTGCACTCGATGGGCGAGGCCGGCGCCGACGTCGTGGGCGTGGACTGGCGGGTGCCGCTCGACGAGGCGGCCCGGCGCGTGGGCGGCGGCAAGGCGCTGCAGGGCAACCTCGACTCGACGCTCGTCTTCGCGCCCACCGAGGTGATGACGGCCCGCGCCGCCGAGGTGATCGAGGCCGGTCGCGGCGCACCCGGCCACGTCTTCAACCTCGGTCACGGCGTGCTGCCCGCCACCGACCCCGACCAGCTGTCCCGCCTCGTCGACTTCGTCCACGCGTACCCGGTCTGATGGTCCTGCGCGTCGCGGTGGTGGGCGGCGGGATCGCCGGCGTCACCGCGGCGCTCGAGCTGCGCGAGCGGGTGCCCGACGCCGAGGTGCTGCTGCTCGAGGCGGCGCCGCGGCTCGGCGGCAAGCTCGGTCTCCGCGAGGTCGCGGGCGTGCAGGTCGACACCGGTGCGGAGTCGATGCTCGCCCGGCGTCCCGAGGGCACCGACCTGGCCCGCCGCGTCGGCCTCGGCGACGACGTCGTCCACCCCCGCAAGGTGGGCGCCTCGATCTGGACCCGCGGTGCGCTGCGCCCGATGCCGCCGACGGTGATGGGCGTCCCCGCCGACCGGGCCGCGCTCGCCGCCAGCGGAATCCTGTCGACGTCCGGCCTGTGGCGGACACGGGCGGACGTGCCGCGCGGGCTGCCCGAGCGCGACGTCAGCGTCGGCGACTACGTGGCGTCGAGGCTCGGACGCGAGGTGGTCGACCGTCTGGTCGAGCCGCTCCTCGGCGGGGTCTACGCCGGGCACGCGTCCCGGCTCTCGCTGCTCTCGGCCGCGCCGCAGGTGGCCGCGCTCGTCGACGGGCGGACGCGCCTCGTCGCGGCGGCCGCCGGCAGCCTCGCCCGCACCCGTGCCACGGCGGACGGCGCCGCCACCCCCGTGTTCGCCGGCGTCCGCGGCGGCATCGGACGGCTGCCCGAGGCCGTCGCGGCCGCGTCCGGTGCCGAGGTGGTCACCGGCGCGACGGTCCGCGAGCTGCGTCGTACGCCCCACGGGTGGCGCCTGGTGCACGGGCCCACCACGCACCCGGTCGCCGTCGACGTCGACGCGGTGGTGCTCGCGGTGCCCGGCGCGCCCGCGGCACGACTGGTCGGGGAGATCGCGCCCGTCGCCGCCCGCGCGCTGCGCGAGGTGGAGTACGCGAGCATGGCGATCGTCACGCTCGCGGTGGCTCCCGGCTCGGTCGACCCCGGCCTCGGGTCGGGCTTCCTCGTCCCGCCGGTCGACGGCCGCTCGATCAAGGCCGCCACGTTCTCCTCGCGCAAGTGGGGCTGGCTCGACGCCGGTGCCGACGGACCGTTCGTGCTGCGGACCTCGGTGGGCCGCGCCGGCGAGGAGGAGCTCCTGCAGCGCGACGACGCCGAGCTCGTCGACCTCGCGATGGCCGACCTCGCCGACGCCGCGGGCCTGCGGGGCCCGCTGCTCGACGCGCACGTGCAGCGCTGGGGCGGCGCGCTGCCGCAGTACGACGTGGGTCACGCCGAGCGGATCGCCACCGTGGAGGACGCGGTGGAGCGCGTCCCGGGGCTCGAGCTGTGCGGCGCGGCCTATCGCGGGGTCGGCATCCCCGCGGTCGTCGCCGGCGCCCGCGCCGCGGCCGGACGGGTGGTGGACCGATGGGCGGCCACCACCTCCCGCGCGCCACAATGAGGACATGAGCGACGTCCCCGCCTCCGGCAAGACCCCCCACCACGGCAAGCTGGCCAAGGAGGTCAACCAGACCGTCCGCTACACGATGTGGTCGGTGTTCCGCCTGTCCGTGCCGTTCGGCGACGTCGACCGCGCCAAGGCCACCGGCGAGGTCGAGGAACTGTTCGCCTCCCTCGCCGAGCAGGACGTCGTCGTCCGCGGGCTCTACGACGTGAGCGGCCTGCGCGCCGACGCCGACCTGATGGTCTGGTGGCACGCGGCGTCGTCGGACCAGCTGCAGGACGCCTACCAGGCGCTGCGTCGCACCGAGCTCGGCCAGCACCTCGCGCCCGTCTGGTCGCAGATGGCGCTGCATCGCCCGGCCGAGTTCAACAAGGCCCACATACCGGCGTTCATGGCCGGCGAGGACGTCCACCCCTACGTGTGCGTGTACCCGTTCGTGCGGTCGTACGAGTGGTACATCCTCCCCGACGACGAGCGCCGCGACATGCTGCGCGAGCACGGCATCGCCGCCCGCGACTACCCCGACGTGCGGGCCAACACGGTCGCGTCGTTCGCCCTCGGCGACTACGAGTGGATCCTCGCGTTCGAGGCCGACGAGCTGCACCGCATCGTCGACCTCATGCGCGACCTCCGCGCCACCCGCGCCCGCCTGCACGTCCGCGAGGAGGTGCCGTTCTACACCGGCCGCCTCCGTGACGTGCCGCAGATGCTCGCCACCCTGCCCTGACGACCGGCCCGCCCCCTCGCTCACCCGTCCGCCGAGTGGCGCAGATCCGGGGTCGACACGCGGTGGTCACCCCGAAGCTGCGCCACTCGGGCACAGGTTTGCGCCGCTCGACGGGACGGGACGGGATGGGACGGGACGGCGGGGGAGCGGGACGGCACGGGTCGGCACGGCGGAGTGTCGGGCGGCGGCAGGGGGAGCGCGCCGCGCGTCAGGACTCGGCGGAGGTGATCCCCGCGCACGCACGGCTGACGGTCGTCGACGCGGCGGCCGGGCCGCAGAGGACGACGTCGAGCTCGATCTCGAGCTCCCGGGTGAACACGCCCGTGTCGTAGGTGATGCGCAGGTCCATGCCACGCCCGATCCCGGGGGCGGACTTGCGGACCTCGAGCGCGAGCTCGGACGACTCGGCGGGGGCGCCGCAGACCCGTCCGACGGTGCTGCGACGCAGGTCGTCGCCTCGCTCGATCGTGCGGGGCGTCGACGGGTCGGACCCGCGCGTGCTCAGCTGTGGACGGATGCCCCAGCCGGTCACGCGGGTGCCGCCCTGGTTCGTCACGAACGCGATGTCGGTGACGGTCACGGAGCCGGCGCGGTCGAGGCACACGTCGAGCCCGTCGACCACGTAGGACGTCTCGGGCTGGGCCTGGGCGACGAACCGGTTGGTGCCGGCGGCGCCGGGGCTGACCAGGTCGGGGACGCGGTTCTGGTAGACCCGGAACCCCGCCGCGGCCACGACGAGCGCCGCGACGACGACCACCCCGACCACGCGCCACGCGGTCATCGACGGCAGGCGCATGGGTCGAGGCTATCGGTCCGCTCAGGTGGTGGAGGCGTCCGGCTCGAGCGTGAGGCTGACGCCGTTGATGCAGTAGCGCTGGTCGGTGGGGGTGCCGAATCCCTCACCCTCGAACACGTGGCCCAGGTGCGAGCCGCAGCGGGCGCAGCGCACCTCGGTGCGCACCGAGAACATCGAGCGGTCCTCGATCAGCTCGACGCGGTCGCCGGCCAGCGGCGAGAAGAACGCCGGCCAGCCGCAGTGCGCGTCGAACTTGGTGTCGCTGCGGAACAGCTCGGCCCCGCACGCCCGGCACGCGTACACACCGGGGGTCGGGTCGGTCTCGTAGGAGCTGCTGAACGGCCGCTCCGTGCCGGCCTTGCGCAGCACGTCGTACTCTTGCGGGCTCAGCTCGGCCCGCCACTCCTCGTCGGTCTTCTCCACGTCGTAAGCCATGCCTCCAGCCTACTGAGCCACGCACGCGCCGCCCGGTGAGCGAGACCATCGCTCACATCTGGCGCCAGACGCCCGTCGGGGAAGGCGCGGGTGGCGAAGCTGGGCGTCCTTTGCCCTGCGAGTCGCCCGCAACGCACCCCGTCGGGATGGATGGGGTCAGATGAGGTTGACGCCCTCGCCGCCGCCGGATTGCTGGTCGAAGGTCTCGCGCTCGAGGAGGTGGAGGGTGGGGATGTCGAGGGCGCGCTTGGCGCGGGCGGCCCAGTCGAGGCCGAAGAACTCGCGGACGAGGTGGGGCTCGGTGAGGACGATGGCCTCGTCGGCGGACACCTCGGCGACGAGGTGCTCGAGCGCGCGGACGGGGTCGTCGGAGGTCAGGTGGCCGACGACCTCCTGGCCGGCGGCCTGCAGCCCGGCGACGGTGGTGGCGAGCTCGTCGGCACCGGCCTCCTCGGTGATCTCCTGCATCCTGCGCACGTCCTCGGGGTCGCCGACGGGTGCGGTGGCGACGTCGACGCCGCCCAGGGTGCCGAGCGAGGCGGCCATCGCGGCCGAGGCGTCGTCGACGGGCAGCAGCACGTGGTAGGTGACGGTGTCGTCCAGGCCCTCGTGCAGCGACACCACCTGGCGCACGTCGAGCTCGGACAGGGCACGCTCGGTGAGCAGCACGACGGAGTACATGGCGCCAGCCTATGCCGTCAGCGCAGGACGTCGGACAGGTCGTAGGCGGCGGGGACGTCGAGCTGGTCGTAGGTGCACGAGGTGGGCTCGCGGTCGGGTCGGAAGCGGACGAACTGGGTGGCGTGGCGGAACCGGCGCGACTGCAGCTGGTCGTAGGCGACCTCGACGACGACGCGCGGGTCGAGCGGCACGAAGGCCTGGTCCTTGAGACCGCTCCAGCGGTGGTTGGTCTCGGGCCGGCGGTCGTCCGCGCCGCGCTCGCCCGAGAGCCAGGGGTGTTCGTCGGGCTCGACGCGCAGCTCGTCGAGCAGGGTGACGAGGTCGGCGCGCACGCCGTCGGCGAACGCCGAGCAGCCGCCGACGTACTGCAGCACGCCGTCGTCGTCCCACAGGCCGAGGAGCATCGAGCCGAGGAGGGGGCGCGCGGCGCTGGAGCGCTTGTGCGGGCGGTACCCGGCGAGCACGGTGTCGGCGGTGCGCTGGTGCTTGATCTTGAGCATCGTGCGACGTCCGGGGGCGTAGTGGCCGTCGAGCGGCTTGGCGACGACGCCGTCGAGCCCGGCTCCCTCGAACGTCTCGAACCAGCCGCGGGCGACGTCGACGTCGTGCGTGACGCCGCTCAGGTGCAGCGGTGGCCGGACCGGCTCGAGGACCCGCTCGAGGTGGGCGCGGCGCTCGGAGAACGGCTGGTCGAGCAGCGACTCGTCGCCGTCGGCGAGCAGGTCGAAGGCCACGAACGACGCCGGCGTGCTGCCCGCGAGCAACCGGACCCGGGTGTCGGAGGGGTGGATGCGGTCGCTGAGGCGGTCCCAGTCGAGGCGGCCGTCGACGGGCACGACGATCTCGCCGTCCAGCGCGCACCGCGCGGGCAGGGCGCTGGCGCGGACGGCGTCGACCACCTCGGGGAAGTAGCGCGTGAGGGTCTTGCCCGACCGCGACGCCAGCACGACGTCGTCCCCGTCGCGGAAGAGCAGGCAGCGGTAGCCGTCCCACTTGGGCTCGTAGGCGTAGTCGCCCGACGGGACGGTGTCGACGGCCCTGGCCAGCATCGGCGCGAGGTCGACGGGCACGGGCAGCGCGGGCGTCACGGTCAGAGCCGGCCGATGCGGACCTGGTGCTCGCCGGGGTCCGACCCGGCGCCGAGCGCGAGGATCCGTGCGACGACGTCGCCGATCTCGACGACCGCCTCGTCGGCGTGCTCGGCCCGGCCGTCGTCGACGATCGGGTTGACGATGCACAGCTCGTGGAAGCGCACCCCGCCGCGCGACTCCTCGGCGCGGAGGACGTCGAGCAGCATCGTCTGCGCGGCCCCGGTGACGCTCACGGGTCCCGACCCGGCCTCGGGCTGGACGGTGGCGATCCCGTTGGTGGTGACGTACGCCGAGCCGTCGGGGTCGAGGTGGGGCACGACGGCGCGCGCGGCGAGCCAGTGCGAGGTGAGGTTGCTGCGCAGGAGGCCGTCCCAGGTCTCGGCGTCGAGGTCGACCAGCTGAGGACCCTCCCACCAGCCGCCGACGGACGCCGACGCCAGGGCGACCGGCGGCGCGTCGGCGAGCACGCGGGCGAGGGTCTCGGAGCCGTCGGGGGTCGACACGTCGGTCCGCACGAGCACCACGCGGTCGTCGTTTGCCCACGCGGGCAGGTCCGACGTGCGGCGGGTGGGGACGGTGACGCGGGCGGCGCCGGCGTCGAGGAGGCCCTGGACGACGTGGGACCCGACGTAGCCGGTGCCACCGACCACGACGGCGTGCGGGGGAGCGTCGGTCATGCCCGCCATCCTGTCACCGCAGCGGGGCCGCTGCCGGTGCCTATGCTGCAGGGCATGACCTCACTGAGCACGACGCTGCGCGTGCAGCCCGGCACCGTCGCCCTGGCGGGCCGCGACTCCCGCGAGATCCTCGGCTTCGACGGCGGCAAGGACGAGGGCAAGGCGGCCATGGCGGACCTGGCGCCGCGCCTGGAGGACCTGCAGGAGCGGCTCTACGCGGCCGGTCGCGCGTCGTCGGACCACCGCCGCCTGCTGCTCGTGCTGCAGGGCATGGACACCGCCGGCAAGGGAGGCGTCGTCAAGCACGCCGTGGGCCTGCTCGACCCGCAGGGCGTCCGCATCACGTCGTTCGGCAAGCCGACGCCCGAGGAGCTCGAGCACGACTTCCTGTGGCGGATCGAGAAGGGCGTGCCGGGCCCGGGCACGGTCGGCATCTTCGACCGCTCGCACTACGAGGACGTGCTCATCGGACGCGTGCGGCAGCTCGCGCCGCCGGAGGAGATCGAGAGCCGCTACGACGCGATCAACGCCTTCGAGCAGCGCCTCGTCGACGACGGCGTGACGATCGTCAAGTGCTTCCTGCACATCTCGCCGGACGACCAGCGCGACCGACTGCTCGCGCGCCTGGACGACCCCACCAAGCACTGGAAGTTCAACCCCGCCGACATCGACGAGCGCCAGCTCTGGGACGCCTACGCCGAGGCGTACGCCATCGCGCTGGAGCGCACGTCGACCGACGCCGCGCCTTGGCACGTCGTCCCGAGCGGGCGCAAGTGGTACCGCAACTGGGCCGTCGCCCGGCTGCTGACCGAGCACCTCGAGGCCCTCGACCTCCCCTGGCCCGCCGCCGACTTCGACGTCGAGGAGCAGAAGGCCCGCCTCGCGGCGGAGTGATCGTTTACCACGTGAACGTGGTAAACGGCGCGAAGCACGGTAGATCTCCCGTGCTTCGCGCCAATTACCACGTTCACGTGGTCATTGATCGGCCCCGTCAGGCGGGGATGGGGACGAGCTCGACGGCTCCGACCGCGTAGCGGGCGAGGACGGTGCGGGCGACCTCCTCGTCGTCACCGAGGGGGTCGGCGACGGCGACGGCACCGGCCTCGAGGGCGAGCTCGGCGGCCCGGTCGGACAGGAAGCCCGGCGCGAGGAACAGCGAGCCGACGGCGATGTGGCGACGGCCGTCGGTGCGCAGGGCCCGCACGGCCTCGCCGGTCGCCGGCGGGGCGGCGGTGGCGAAGGCGGCGACGGTGGGCAGCTTGTGCCGCGAGCCCCAGGCACGGGCCACGCGGGCGACGTGCTGGTTCGCGAGCTGGTCGGTGGAGCCGGCGGCGGCCAGGACCAGACCGTCGAGCTCACGGACGCGGGCGTCGGTGAGCGCGGCGCGCAGACGGCGGTCGAGGACGTCGAGCGTGCCCCACGACGACCCGAGCACGTCGGTCGCGTGGATGCGCAGCCCGGTGTGGCGGCGCTGCACGGTCTCGATGGCGCCGGGGAGGTCCATGTCGGCGTGGTAGCCGGGCGTGACGAGCAGCGGGACGACGACGACCTCGTCGTACCCCTCGGCCGCGAGCCGGTCGACGGTGCGGGCGAACGAGGTGTCGCCGGGTGCGAGGAACGCCGTCTCGATCCTCAGGTCGGGACGCATGCAGGCGACCGTCTCCGTGAGGGCATTGATGGTGGTGGCCGAACGGGGGTCGTGGCTGCCGGGTGCTACGGCGACCAGGGCTGGTGCGGTCATGGTGCGTGCCTCCTTCCTGAGGTGCTGCTGTGGTGTGCGGGGAACGGGGTGGTGCTGGATCAGAGGTTGATGCCGCACTCGGACTTGCCGGTGCCGGCCCAACGGCCGGCGCGGGCGTCCTCGCCGGGGGCGACCCGACGCGTGCAGGGGAAGCAGCCGATCGACGGGTAGCCGTCGTACTGCAGCGGGTTCACCAGCACGTTGTTGTCGACGATGTAGCGGTCGATGTCGTCCTGCGTCCACCGGGCGAGCGGCGAGACCTTGACCTTCTGCTTGCGGTCGTCCCAGCCGATGACGGGGGCGATGACGCGGTCGTGGGTCTCCTCGCGGCGCAGCCCGGTGGCCCAGGCGTCGTAGCCGGCGAGGGCGTCGCGCAGCGGCTCGACCTTGCGCAGCGCGCAGCACAGGTCGGGGTCGCGGGAGAACAGGTCCTTGCCGTGGGCGGCGTCCTGCTCGGCGACGGTCTGCTTCGCGCGGACGTTGACGACGTTGACGGGCAGCGTCGCCGCGACCGCGTCGCGGGTGCCGATCGTCTCGGCGAAGTGGTAGCCGGTGTCGAGGAAGACGACGTCGACTCCGGGCGCGACGCTCGAGGCGACGTGAGCGAGCACGGCGTCGGTCATGGACGACGTGATCGCGAAGCGGTCGCCGAACATCTCGACGGCCCACTCGATGATGATCGCGGCCGGGGCCAGCTCGAGGTCGGCACCGGCGATGCGGGCCAGCTCCTCGAGCTCGGCGGGCGTGCGGCCGACCAGTCGACCTTCGGGCGACGTGAGGGTCATGCGGGGCCACCTCCTTGACGGTGCGGGGCGAGCTGCCCCACGAACGAGAGCCGGAACGCCCGCTGGCAGGCACGGCATTCCCACTCGCCGTGCTTCTCGCCGTGGGGACGCAGGTCCTCGTCGGCGCAGTACGGGCAGTGGAACGGGACGGCGCGGTCAGTCATCGCAGGGCCTCCTCGTCGGCGCGGGCGACCCAGCGGGCGAAGGACTCGCCGTCGGTGCGCGCGTCGAGGTAGCGACGGGTGATGCCCTCGACGTAGTCGGCGAGGCCGTCGCCGGTGACCTTGTGGGCGCGGATCTTGCGACCGAACCCGGCCTGCAGGCCGAGCGCGCCGCCGAGGTGCACCTGGAAGCCCTCGACCTGCTCACCGTCGGCACCCGGGACCAGCTGGCCCTTGAGGCCGATGTCGGCGGTCTGGATGCGGGCGCAGGAGTTCGGGCAGCCGTTGACGTTGACCGTGATCGGCACGTCGAGGTCGGGGATCCGGCGGCTCATCTCGTCGGCGAGCCAGGTGGCGCGCGCCTTGGTCTCGACGATGGCGAGCTTGCAGTACTCGATGCCGGTGCAGGCCATCGTGTTGCGGCGCCACTGCGACGGGCGCGCGTGCAGGCCCAGCTCGTCGAGCGCGGCGATCAGCGGCTCGACCTGGTCCTCGTCGACGTCGAGCACCACGAGCTTCTGCATCGGGGTGGTGCGCACCCGGGTGCTGCCGTGCGCCTCGACGACGTCGGCGAGCCGCAGGAGCAGCGAGCCGGAGATGCGACCGACGGACGGCGCGACGCCCACGTAGAACTTGCCGTCCTTCTGACGGTGCACGCCGACGTGGTCGCCGGGGGTCTCGGGCGCGAACGACTCGGGGCCGTCGAGCAGGGCTCGGCCGAGGTACTCCTTCTCGAGGACCTCCCGGAACTTCTCGGGGCCCCAGTCGGCGACCAGGAACTTGATCCGGGCGCGGGTGCGCAGGCGGCGGTAGCCGTAGTCGCGGAAGACCTCGACGACGCCCTTCCAGACCTCGGGGACCTCGGCCAGCGGCACCCAGGCGCCGAGGCGCTGGGCGAGCATCGGGTTGGTCGACAGGCCGCCGCCGACGAAGACGTCGAAGCCGGGGCCGTGCTCGGGGTGCACGACTCCGACGAACGCGACGTCGTTGATCTGCGGGACGACGTCGTGGCTGGGGTGCCCGGAGATGGCGGTCTTGAACTTGCGCGGCAGGTTCGACAGCTCGCGGTCGCCGATGTGCAGGCGCTCGATCTCCTCGACCGCCCAGGTGCCGTCGATGATCTCGTCCTCGGCGATGCCGGCGACGGGGCTGCCGAGGATGACGCGCGGGCAGTCACCGCACGCCTCCTGCGTCGACAGGCCGACGCCCTCGAGGCGCTCCCAGATCGCGGGCATGCTGCGCACGTCGATCCAGTGGTACTGGACGTTCTGGCGGTCGGTGAGGTCGGCGGTGTCGCGGGCGTGGTCGCGCGAGATCTCGCCGACGGCGCGCAGCTGCTCGAGGTCGAGCTGGCCGCCGTCGATGCGGACGCGGAGCATGAAGAACTCGTCGTCGAGCTCCTCGGGCTCCAGCGTGGCGGTCTTGCCGCCGTCGATCCCGGCGCGACGCTGCGTGTAGAGGCCCCACCAGCGGAAGCGCCCGCGCAGGTCGCCGGGGTCGATCGAGTCGAAGCCGCGCTGGGCGTAGATGTTCTCGATCCGGGCCCGGACGTTGAGCGGGTTGTCGTCCTTCTTGGACTGCTCGTTGGCGTTGAGCGGCTCGCGGTAGCCCAGCGCCCACTGGCCCTCGCCGCGCTTGGGGCGGGGGCGACGCGTGGGGGTCGGCGTGCTGGTCATGCGCGGGGCGTCCTTGTCGGTAGGGGAGGCGAGGACGCGCGCGCAGAAAGGCACCGGAGAGGTGCGGCTCTGGCCGCGCGTCCGGTGCCGAGGAGAAGCTTGCTCAGGCGGTCGCGGGGTCGAGGGACCCCTGACACATCTGGCTCCGCAGACGACCGAGGTCCACGTGGCGGCGGACCACCAGGTGGGTCGTCGAGGCGCTGAGCATGGGTTCAGTCTGTGTGCGGGGTGAACGGCGCACAAACGCATGTCTCGACATGTGGACACGCCATCCACATCCTGGACACCGGGGTCGTCCCGCGACGGTCAGGTGACGTCGTGCTCGGTCACGGCGGCCCGGATCCACAGTCCTGCGAGCACCTGGCCGGCCAGGACCGTGACACCCGTCACGGCGGCCGCCGGCCACGTCAGGGAGCCCGCCACGGCGAGCCCGAGGAGCGCACCGGGGTGGGCCGCTCCGCCGAGCGCGCCCGGGAGCAGCGCGCCGCTGACGACGCCGCCGATCCCCGCCGCGGCGTCCTGGGCGTGCAGGTCGGCCAGCACGGCCGCGAGCCCGCCCACCACGCCGACGACCACGCCGAGCAGCGCGGCGGTCCCGAGTCCCGGGGGACCGACGTCGGGCGTCGCGGCCAGCCGGCCGCCGAGCAGCACCAGCCCCAGCCCGGCGACGACCGCACCCACCACCTGGGCCGCGGCCAGCGGCAGCAGACGTCCGACCGCCGTCCGTCCGCGGACCGCGAGCGCCAGCCCCCAGGCGACGTCGGCGACGGGGATGCCGGCCTCGGTGTCCTGCGACAGCTGCCCGGTGGCCCAGGCCAGGACGGCCAGCGTGCCGCCGACGGCCAGGGCGGAAGCAGCGGGACCGGCACCGGCGACGGCTGCCGCGACGACCGTGACCAGGGCGCCGCACGCCGCGGCGGACAGGTACTCACGCATGGCGCACAGTAGCCCGAACGTGCCGTTGACCCGCCGGAACGGGCGGGTGTAGACCGAACGCGGGGGCGGGCCACTGCCCCTCCAGCACAGCCGGAGGGGCGGTGGGCCGATGCCTGGTCCGAGCGGGGATCCCGTCGAGAGCGATCCCGACCACTACGCCGTGGTCTTCGAGAACGACCGGGTGCGGGTGCTCGAGTACGTCGACCGACCCGGTGAGCGCACCACCCCGCACCGGCACCCTGACAGCGTCATGCACACGTTGTCGTCCTTCAGCCGCAGGCTCGAGTCGGGTGGTCGGACGCGCGACGTCGAGATGTCGGCCGGGACGACCGGCTGGCTCCCCGCCCAGGAGCACGCGGGCCTGAACACCGGGACCACCGACACCCACGTGCTCTTCGTCGAGCTGAAGGAACCGGCGCCGGGCGTCGTCGAGGGGGAGCCGGTGCTCGGTCCCGCCGACTGACGTCAGGCGGCAGGCGTCGCGCGGTCCACGACCGCCCGCAGGTCCAGGCCGGGCGGCAGCGTGCCGAACACGCCGCCCCAGTCGCCGCCGAGCCGGCTCGCGCAGAACGCGTCCGCGACGGCGGGGGAGGAGTGCCGCAGCAGGAGCGCCCCCTGCAGGCAGACCGCCATCCGCGCGGCGACGGACCGGGCGCGGGCCTCGGCGTCGTCCAGCTCGCCGAGCCCGGCGAGCACCTCGTCGACGGCGGTGTCGAGGCGGCGGTCCAGGCCCCGCACGGCGCCGACCTCGCTGATCCACGCCTCCAGGCAGGCCGGCTCGCGCTGCAGCGCGCGCAGCACGTCGAGCGCGTTGACCGAGCCGCTGCCCTCCCAGACCGAGTTGAGCGGGGACTCGCGGAACAGCAGCGGCATCCCCGACTCCTCGACGTAGCCGTTGCCGCCGAGGCACTCCAACGCCTCGGCCACCAGGAACGACGTGCGCTTGCAGACCCAGAACTTCGCGAGCGGCAGTGCGATCCGTCGCAGCGCCCGCTCGTGCTCGTCGAGCGGCGCGTCGACGCTCGCCGCGAGGCGCAGGCCGAGCAGGGTCGCGGCCTCGCTCTCGACCGCGAGGTCGGCCAGCACGTTGCGCATCGCGGGCTGGTCGGCGAGCGTCGCGCCGAACGCGGCCCGGTGCGACGCGTGCCAACCGGCCTCGGCGACGGCGCGGCGCATCAGCGACGCCGAGCCCAGGACGCAGTCGAGGCGGGTCGCGGCCACCATCTCGATGATCGTGCGGACGCCGCGGCCCTCGTCACCGAGGCGCGTGGCGTGCGTGCCGTCCAGCTCGAGCTCGGCCGAGGCGTTGGAGCGGTTGCCCAGCTTGTCCTTGAGCCGCACGACCGCGAACGGGTTGCGCGTCCCGTCGGGCAGGACGCGGGGCACCAGCAGGCAGGTCAGGCCGTCGGGCGCCTGGGCGAGCACGAGGAAGACGTCGTTCATCGGCGCGCTGGTGAACCACTTGTGGCCGCGGAGCCGGTAGTCGCCGGGCGTGGAGGTGGGCTCGGCGACGGTGAGGTTGGCGCGGACGTCCGAGCCACCCTGCTTCTCGGTCATCCCCATGCCCGCGAGCAGGCCGCTCTTGTCGTCGGGCGCGCGCAGGCCGGGGTCGTAGGCGCGCGACGTCAGGCCGGGCGACCACTGCTTCGCCAGCGCGTCGTCGGCGCGCAGCGCGGGGACGGCGGCGTAGGTCATCGTCATCGGGCAGGCGTGGCCCGGCTCGACGTGCGTCCAGGCGACGTAGCCCGCCGCCCGGCGCAGGTGCGGCGACGGCTCGTCGGACGTCCAGGCGGCGCCGGCGAGGCCGTGGCTCACCCCCTGGTCCATCACCCAGTGCCACGACGGGTGGAAGTCGACCTCGTCGACGCGTCGTCCGTAGCGGTCGGCGGTGCGCAGCCGTGGTGGGTTCTCGTTGGCCCGCATCCCGTGCTCGCGCGCCTCGGCCGACCCGGCGAGCCGGCCCAGCGGCGCGAGCGAGGCGAGGACGGCGTCGGAGCCGTCACCGGCCAGCGCGCGGACCGCGTCCTGCAGCGCGGCGTCGTCGGCCACGGTGTCGCGCCCGACGAGCGGCGGCGCCTGGTTCTCAGGTACACGCTGGAGGGGGTCCATGTCGTTACCGTAGGTCCATGTCAGCCGAGGCGGGAGCACCGTCGGCACCCGCCGCCGAGCGGTGGCGCGCGGCCCGCCACACGGTGTGGCGCATCATCACCGCCACCGTCGCCAGCTGCTTCCGCTACCGCGTCACCGGGCTGGCCGCCGAGGCCGCGTTCTTCGCGATCCTGTCGCTGCCGCCGCTGGTGTTCGGCCTGGCCGGCAGCGTCGGCTACGTCGCCAACCGGTTCCAGGTGGCCGAGGTCGACGTGTTCAAGGACCGGATCATCGACATCGTGTCGCAGGCCCTGACGCCGTCGACGGTCGAGGCCGTGATCGAGCCGACGCTCGACGACGTGCTGCGCGGCGGGCGCATCGACGTCATCTCGATCGGGTTCGTGCTGGCCCTGTGGTCGGGGTCGCGCGCGCTCAACGTCTTCATCGACACCATCACGATCATGTACGGCCTTGGCGGGCGCCGCGGCATCGTCAAGACGCGGGCGCTGTCGTTCGCGCTGTACGTGGTCGCGCTGCTGCTGGGCGTGGTGCTCGTGCCGCTGATCCTCGCCGGCCCGACGCTCGTCGACCAGTTCGTCCCCGAGAGCTTCGCGTTCGTGGCCCGGCTGTACTGGCCGACGGTGCTGCTGCTGTCGATCGTCTTCCTCACCACGCTGTACCACCTGTCGGTGCCCGTGCGGACGAGCTGGTGGTACGACCTGCCGGGCGCCGTCCTGACCCTCGCGATGTGGATCGGCGGCAGCTGGGCGGTGCGCGGTGCGCTCGGCTTCACCGCCGACGGCGGCGGGTCGACGTCGATCTACGGCCCCCTCGCCGCCCCCATCGCGATCCTGCTGTGGCTGTACGTCCTGTCGATCTCGGTGCTGATCGGCGCCGCCCTCAACGCGTCGGCAGAGCGGGTCTTCCCGTCGGCCACGACCTCGCGGGCCCGACTGGAGCTCGTGCGCCGGTTCCGCGAGCGCGCCCGCGCCCCGCGCACGCGCGGCGAGGGCCTGCCGCGGGAGGACCTCGAGCCCGAGCTCGAACAGGTCGTGCTCGACCAGCACCAGTTCGGCGACGAGCTCGAGGAGCGCACCCGCCGCGTCGTCGAGGACGCCCTCGCCCGCCGCACCCGTACCGACCTCCCCGTCACCCCTGCCGTTCCCTCGCCGAGTGGCGCAGATCCGGGCCGACACGCCGACGCGGACCCCGATCCTGCGCCACTCGAGCGCGAGGTCGCGCCACTCGGCGACGGGGTGGGGGCGTCCGGCGGTGACGAAAACCAGGTGCGTCAGCGCGAGGGCCGGGTCTAGGTTCGACCGCGACACCACCACCGGAGCGGAAGGAGGGCCATGACCGTGCGACACCGCACCGACCGCCCGACCCCGCCCGTCGCGCCCTGACCTGAGGTCAGCGGCGCCGGGCACCCGACGAGAGAAGCCCTCCTCGTGCCTGACCTCCTCACGTCCCTCGGCTGGGACGACACCTGGGCCGCCACGGCCCGCACCCTCGACCCCCACGACGAGCACGTCGTCGCGCGGGTCGTCCGCGTCGACCGCGGCCTGTCCACCCTGCTCACCGCCGGCGGCCCCGTCCGGGCCGGCCTCGGCGGCGGGCCCCTCGACGTCGTCGCCCACGACGCGACGCTCGGGCCGTGCGTCGGCGACTGGGCGCTGGTCCGCCCGTGGCCCGACGACCGCGCCACCGTCGAGCACCTGCTGCCGCGCCGCACCTGCGTGGTGCGCGCGATGGCGTCCGGCCGGTCCGAGGTGCAGGCGCTCGCGGCCAACGTCACGTCCGTCGCCGCGGTGTGCGGCCTGGACCAGATGCCGTCCGTCGCCCGCGTGGAGCGCCTCGTCGCGCTCGCGTGGGAGAGCGGCGCGCAGCCCGTCGTCGTGCTGACCAAGGCCGACCTCGCGGCTGACGCCGACCACGTCGCCGCCGACCTGGTGGCCGAGCTGGCCGGCGTGGACGTCGACGTCTGCAGCGTGGAGGACGGACGCGGCCTCGACGCGCTGCGTGCCCTGGCGGCCGCCGGCACGCTCGCGCTGCTCGGCTCGTCCGGGGCCGGCAAGTCCAGCCTGGCCAACGCGCTGGTCGGCGCCGACGTGCTGCTCACCCGTGGCATCCGCTCGGACGGCCGCGGCCGCCACACGTCCGTGCGCCGCGAGCTCGTGCCGCTGCCGGGCGGGGGAGCGGTGGTCGACACCCCGGGCCTGCGTCAGGTGGGGCTCGGCTCGGGCGCCGAGGGCGTCGCGGCCACCTTCGGCGACGTCGAGTCGCTCGTGGCGTCCTGCCGGTTCGCCGACTGCGGCCACGACGGCGAGCCCGGGTGCGCCGTCCGGGCCGCGCTGGACGACGGGTCGCTGACGGTCCGCCGCTACGAGAGCTGGCGGGCGCTGCAGCGCGAGGCCGCCTACATGGCCCGCCGCTCCGACGCCCGCCTCCGCGCCGCCGAGCTCAAGGTCTGGAAGCGCCGCACCCGCGAGCACCGCGGCTCGGCCCGGCGGCGTTGATCGTGCAGGCGACGGCCGGACCCGCGAGGCTGGGGCGATGAGCACCTCTCCCACCGACCCGGCCGGCGACGACTCCTACAGCGCGCCGTCCAGCGACGACGAGAAGGACGAGAAGGACGCGGGTGCCGAGACCGGCACCCCCTTCGCGTCCGACGGCGGCAGCCCTCCCGGCGCCGTCACCGACGAGCCCCGCGACCGCGACGAGCCGCAGCGCTCGGAGTAGTCCCACCCGTGACTCCTCCGTCCGCGATCTGATGCCTTGTAGTGGTCGAACCGCCTGGTTGAGGACCACAGGGCAACAGATCGCGGACGGGTCGGACGTCAGGCCTCGCCGAGGCCGAGGACGCTGATCGAGCCGTCCTCGAAGACCTGCGTGGACAGGACGCCGTCGCCGAGCGCGACGAGGGCGTCGCGCACCACGCCGACGGGCAGGCCGGTGTCGTCGGCCACGTACTGGTCGTTGACGGAGCGGTCGCTCTGCTCGGCGAGCAGCTTGGTCGCGGAGTCGAGGACCTGCTGGGTCGTGTCGTCGGTGTCAGTCATCGCACCATCCTCACCCGGACGGGCGCCGTCCGCGAGGTCGAAGTCGGCGTAGTCGAAGCCGGGGGAGACCACGCAGGTCACCAGCGCGCGTCCCTGCCCGGCGGGTCGGGCGCGCTGCCACCAGCCCGCGGGCACCAGCACCTGCGGCTGCTCGCCGGCGTCGAGGTCGGCACCGAGCCGGTGCTCGACGTCCGCGTCGGCGCCCGGGAGGTCGCGGGCCAGCCCGAGCACGAGGGCGGGACCGGAGTGGTGGAGCCACAGCTCGTCCGAGGCGACCCGGTGCCAGGCCGACTCCTCGCCGTCGCCGAGGGAGTACAGGATCGACGTCGCGGTGGCGCGCGGCCCGTCGTAGCCCGGCAGCGTCACGTCGTGACCGCTCCTCCAGGTCTCGCGGAACCAGCCGCCCTCGGGGTGCGGCTGGAGGCCGAGACGGTCGTGCGGGTCCATGCCTCGGACGTTACCGGGGCGTGTCGGGAGGCCCTCGCGGACGCCGGACGCTCCGGCGTGGGCCAGAATCGCCTGAGCAGGCCCCGTGAACCCCCGAAGGAGCACCCGTGAGCGCGACGACGCTGTACATCGACGGACGCTGGGAGGCGGCCGTCGAGGGCGGCACCCGCGAGATCCGGTGCCCCGCCGACGGCACCCTCGTCACCACCGTGTCGGAGGCGACGCGCGCCGACACCGTCCGCGCGATCGAGGCCGCGACACGCGCCTTCGCGGGGCCGTGGCGCCGCACCACCGGCCTCGAGCGCGGCGAGATCCTGCTGGCCGTCGCGGCGCAGATCCGCGAGCGCAAGGAGGAGCTGGCGCGCGCGGAGTCGCTCGACACCGGCAAGCGGATCTACGAGAGCCGCCTCGACATGGACGACATCGCCGCCTGCTTCACCTACTTCGGCAAGGTCGCGGGCCTCGACGCCGGGCGTCTGGTCGACGCCGGCAGCCCCGACGTCGTCAGCCGGGTCCAGCGCGAGCCCGTCGGAGTCTGCGGCCTGATCTCGCCGTGGAACTACCCGTTGCTGCAGGTGGCCTGGAAGGTCGCGCCCGCGATCGCGGCCGGCTGCACGTTCGTCCTCAAGCCCAGCGAGCTGACGCCCAGCACCGCGGTGATCCTGATGGACGTGCTGACGAGCGCCGGCGTGCCCGCGGGCGTCGCCAACCTCGTCACGGGCACCGGCGTCGAGGCGGGCGCCGCGCTGTCCGAGCACGAGGACGTCGACCTCGTCTCGTTCACCGGCGGCCTGGCCACCGGCAAGGTGATCGCCGCGTCGGCCGCGGCGAGCGTCAAGAAGGTGGCCCTCGAGCTCGGTGGCAAGAACCCCTACGTGGTGTTCGCCGACGCCGACCTCGACGCCGCGCTCGACAACGCCCTGAACGCCGCCTTCCTGCACTCGGGCCAGGTGTGCTCCGCGGGCTCGCGGCTGGTGATCGAGGAGTCGGTCGCCGAGGCGTTCGTCGACGAGCTCGTGCGCCGCGCGCAGGGCATCGTCATGGGCGGGCCTTTCGACGACGGCGTCGACACCGGGCCGCTCATCTCCGCCGCCCACCGCGACAAGGTGACGGCCTACGTCCAGGCCGGCGTCGACGCCGGCGCGCGCGTGCGCTGCGGCGGCACCTGGGGCGAGGGCGACCTCGCGGGCGGCTTCTACTACGCGCCCACGGTGGTCGACCAGGTGACCAGCGACATGTCCGTCGTGCAGGACGAGGGCTTCGGCCCGGTGATGACCGTCGAGACGTTCCGCACCGAGGACGAGGCCGTCGCGATCGCCAACGACACCCGCTACGGGCTGGCCGGCGGCGTGTGGTCGTCCGACGCGTCCCGCGTCCAGCGCGTGGCCAACCGGCTGCGCCACGGCACGGTGTGGATCAACGACTTCCACCCCTACCTGCCGCAGGCCGAGTGGGGCGGCTTCGGCCACTCCGGCGTCGGGCGCGAGCTCGGCCCGACCGGCCTGGAGGAGTACACCGAGGCCAAGCACGTCTACCAGAACCTCGCCCCCGCGGTCACCGAGTGGTTCCCCGACCGCAGCAGCTGAGCACCCGCACGACGGCACGACCAGCAGGAGACACGATGAGCGACGCAACACCCACGCCCGAGTACGACTACGTGGTGGTGGGCGGCGGGTCCGCGGGCGCCGTCGTCGCCGCGCGGCTCAGCGAGGACCCGACGGTGACGGTGGCCCTCGTCGAGGCCGGCCCCGACGACCGCGGCCGCGACGAGATCCTGCGCCTCGACCGCTGGATGGAGCTGCTCGAGTCCGGCTACGACTGGGACTACCCGGTCGAGCCGCAGGAGAACGGCAACTCCTACCTGCGTCACGCGCGCGCCAAGGTGATGGGCGGCTGCTCCTCGCACAACTCGTGCATCGCGTTCTGGGCCCCGCGCGAGGACCTCGACGAGTGGGAGCAGGTGCACGGTGCCAAGGGCTGGGGCTACGACGCGCTCGCGCCGCTGTTCACCCGGCTGGAGACCAACACCCATGCCGGGCCCGACGCGCCGCACCACGGGACCGACGGCCCGGTGCACCTGATGGACGTGCCGCCCACCGACCCCTGCGGCGTCGCGCTGCTCGACGCGTGCGAGCAGACCGACATCCCGCGCGTCACCTTCAACGACGGCACCACCGTCACCCGCGGCGCCAACTTCTTCCAGGTGAACCGCCAGGCCGACGGCACGCGCGCGTCGTCGTCGGTGTCGTACGTGCACCCGGTGGTCGACGACCGCGACAACTTCACGCTCGTCACCGACACCCGCGTGGTGCGGCTGCGGATGGAGGGAACCCGCTGCGTCGGCGTCGACACGGCGACCGGTGCGTTCAGCCACGTCGGCCACATCATCGCGCGGCGCGAGGTGATCGTGTCGGCCGGCGCCATCGACTCGCCCAAGATCCTGATGCTGTCGGGCATCGGCCCCGCGGACCACCTGCGCGAGACCGGTGTCGAGGTCGTCGTCGACTCGCCGGGGGTGGGGGAGCACCTGCAGGACCACCCCGAGGCCGTCATCCAGTGGCGGGCCTCGCAGCCGATGGTCACCGAGAGCATGCAGTGGTGGGGGATCGGCATCTTCGCGTCCACCACCGAGGGGCTCGACCGGCCGGACCTGATGATGCACTACGGCTCGATGCCGTTCGACATGCACACGGTGCGACAGGGCTACCCGACGGCCGAGGACGCGTTCTGCCTGACGCCCAACGTCACGCACGCCCGCAGCCGCGGCACCGTCCGGCTGCGCAGCCGCGACTTCCGCGACAAGCCCAAGGTCGACCCGCGCTACTTCACCGACCCCGAGGGCCACGACATGCGGGTCATGGTCGAGGGCCTGCGGCTCGCGCGCGAGATCGTCGCGCAGGCTCCGATGGGCGACTGGGCCGAGTCCGAGCTGACGCCCGGCCCCGGCGCCCAGAGCGACGAGGAGCTCGCGGCCTACGTCCGCGCCACGCACAACACCGTCTACCACCCGGCCGGCACGGTCCGGATGGGGCCGGACGACGACGTCATGTCGCCGCTCGACAGCGAGCTGCGCGTCAAGGGTGTCCAGGGCCTGCGGGTGGCCGACGGCTCCGTGATGCCCGAGCTGACGACCGTCAACCCCAACATCACCACGATGATGATCGGCGAGCGCTGTGCTGACCTGATCCGCGGGGTCTGACCCCGCGGGACCGTCAGCTGCAGCCGGCGGCCGCTCCTGCGGCCTCGAGATACCCGATCAGGTCGGCCTGGCCGGACTCGCCCTTGGCCTTCTGGATCTCGCCGGTGATGCCGTCGCAGTTCTTGGACGCGGTGTAGCCCTCGAGCTTGGCCTGCAGACCGTCGTCGTAGTTGTCCCAGTCGACGGTGGGCAGGTCCGAGGGGGAGGGAGTCGCCGAGGCGGCCTCCTCCTGCTGCTCGTCGCCCTGCGCGGTGGGGGTCGCGTTGGTGGTGCGACGCACCTCGGCCGGGTCGGTCTCGTTGGCGTCGGGGCTGCCGCACCCGGTGAGGACGATGGCGGCGAGCACGGCGGTCGAGACGAGTGTTCTGCGCATGCCAGCGACGCTACGCGGGCCGCACCCCCGGGGCACGTCGACCTGCGTCGACCTCCCCGCACCCGCGGACGTCCGTGACCTCCCGGTTTGCGAGGATCATCACGTGCACACCCCGTCAGAGCGTCGCCGGATCACGGCGGTCGAGGAGATGATCACGGCGATCAACCGCCGCGAGCTCCACCGGCTGCCCGAGTGGTTCGCCGACACCTTCGTGCTCAACGGCGCCACCTGGGACCACGCGCGACTGCGCGACGACCTCGACAAGCTGGTCGCGGCCTTCCCCGACTTCCAGTGGCGCATCGAGTTCAGCATCGTCGACGGCACCCGCCTCGCCTGCCGCCTGCACGACACCGGCACCCACGTCCAGGACTACCGAGGTGTACGGGCCACCGGTCTGCGCATGCAGGCCCACGAGCTCGCCATGTACCGCTTCGAGGGCACCAAGATCGTGGAGCTCTGGCTCAGCGCCGACCAGGTCCTCCTCCGCGACCAGATGCTCGACCTCTACGGCTCGGACTCCTGACCCGTCAGGTGTCGCACCCTTGCCCGTCGCCGTCACGGTCCAGCTTGCTCGAGTAGCCCGGTTCGCCGGCCAGGATCGGAGCCTTCCCGGCCGCCCGGACCGCGTCGCAGTTGGCGTACTCGACGTCGGGGCCACCGGTCGCGGCCGGTCGTGGGCTGGCGCTCCTCGGCGGCGTGGTCACCGGGGGATCCGCGGCGCGCACGTCGTCGGGAACAGCCACGCGCCCGGCGGACGGGAGCGGCTGACCGGGGCAGGACCTCAGGACGCGGACGATGGCGTCCCGCTCCGCGGGCTTGACCCATAGGTCGTACTTCGCCTTGATGGCGACCTGGCGAGCCACGTAGGTGCAGCGGAAGCGCTTGTTCGCCGGCAGCCACGAGGCCGCGTCGGAGGCTCCCTTCTGCGCGTTGGCCGGACCGTCGGCCGCCATCAGCACCAGGGGGTCGTTGGCGAACGTCTCCATCCGCTTCGGCCCCCAGGTCTGCGCGCCGGTCTGCCACGCGTCGGCGAGGGCGACGACGTGGTCGATCTGCACCGCCATGGAGCTCGTCTGCCCGCGCGTGAACGCGATCCGGCTGCCGGTGTACGGGTCGTCGAAGGTGCCGGTCAGGACGACGCAGTCGCGCGTGCCCGGCTTGTACGAGGTGACGACGAGATCGCGGGCCAGGACGTCGTTGCGCTGGTCGCACCCGTTGCGGTCGACGTCGGCCCACCTCTGGCCGAACAGGTCACGCTCGTACCCGGTCATGGGTGCGCGGCCCTTGGTGCGCAGCGTGGCGAGCGCCGTGGCTGCCCGCCCAGCCGGCGCCGCCACGGGTGCGGGGCCAGCGGCTGCGGTCGGCTCGGGTGCGGTCGCTGGCGCGGCGGCGAGCCCAGGAGCCGTCATCGCCGTCGAGGGAGGGCGTGCGGACGTCGGTCGAGCGGTGGACTCGGCGTCCGTCGGGTCCAGCCCACCGACGACGACGCCGACCGTCACGAGCCCGGCGGCGGCGATCGCGGCGGCCCCCCACCGTCGAGGGGAGCGAGCCGCTTCGCGCCGAGCTGGCCTCGTCGCAGGAGCGCGATGCTCGGTCCACGCGGTCCCGTCCCACCACCGGAGCTGGCCGGGACGGTCGGGGTCCGGGTGCCACGACGGTGGCGGCAGGTCAGGCACGGGCTTCTGGAGGATGAGGTGCGATCCGACGACTCATCGCTTCTCGCAGGCGATCCCGTCCTTGTCGCGGTCGCTCTTGGTGTTCGCCTTGTAGAGGGCGTTGTTGCGCTTGAACGTGGTGACGGGCGTCCCGCTGGTCTTGTCGCGCGCGTTCGTCTTGCCGACACCGTGCTTGTGGACCTGGTTCATGGCCGTGCAGTTCTTAAATGTGCGGGCCTTCGGCGCCGCGTCGGCTGAGTGCGTCGCCGTGACGGGCAGGACGAGTGCGGACGCGACGATGGCTGCGGCGATGCCGCGACGGATGGTGCTCATGGATCTCCCCCGAGATGGATGGTGACGAGGTCGAACCGTCGCACCTGCCATCCGCGACGCGCAGCCGAACGCGACAAACTTGCTCCTGCTTTCAGCTCGGTGATCAGGGTGCTAGATCGTCTCGACCGCGTCCCACTCGTCCTGGACCCGTCGCGACACCGCCACCGGCCGCACGTGCACCGTCAGCAACGCGTCGCGCCACTCCAGGAACGCGTCGCGACCGTCCACCGGCAGCTCAGACGGGTCGTGCATCCGTGGCCCGCTGTCGTCGCACTCCCCGCACGTCGCACGCACCCACATGGGCTCGCTCTCGCTCATGGACCCATCCAACCGGATGAGACGGTCGCGGGCTGCACGCCTTGCGGAAAGCACCACAAGCCGGGACGCCGCATGACAAGCTGCGCCCACGCCAACCCGGGGGTGACGGTGCACGAAGGTCTACATGAGTCGCTGGTGACGCGAGCGATCGACCAGGCGGTCGCAGGCGAGGAGCACCTTCTCGCCGAGCTTGCATCGGTGGACGACGCGGATCAGACCCACGTCCTCACCCGTCACCTGTCCGCGGCCATCGGCCGACGTCTGGGTGCGATCCGAGACCCCGGCAAGCGCCTCGACGTCGCGAACGCGATTCTGCGCCACCTGGAGGATCCCGGGCAGGTGGTCGTCGATCCGGTGCGGGAACTGCACTCGCTCAAGCCGCCCGCTGGTCCGGGAGTGTTGAGCCGGTACGGCCGGCGCCCGAGGACGCCGCTGAACGACGCGGCCTTGCTGACGAATGCCCACGGCGAGCCCTCTCTGGCCAGCGAGCTGCGAGCCGAGCTGGACTCCGCCGACTCCGTCGACCTGTTGTGTGCCTTCGTGATGTGGCGCGGCGTCCGACTGCTCGAGCGGGAGCTCGTGGCGATGAGGGAAGCCGGCGTCCCCCTCAGAGTCGTGACCACCACGTACATCGGGGGCACCGAACGCGAAGCGCTCGACCGGCTGATCCGCGATTACGGCGCCGAGGTCAGGGTCCAGTACGACGCCGCCCGCACCCGCCTCCACGCGAAGGCCTGGCTCTTTCATCGCCACACCGGGTTCGACACGGCCTATGTGGGCTCGTCGAATCTGTCGACCAGCGCTCTGCTAGAAGGGGTCGAGTGGAATGTGCGCCTCTCGACGGCTGCGACACCGTCGCTGCTCCACAAGTTCCGGGCCACCTTCGACACGTACTGGAACAGCAGCGAATTCGAACCGTACGACCCCGATCACGACCGTGAT
Organism: Nocardioidaceae bacterium; assembly: GCA_030655315.1. Taxonomy (GTDB): domain Bacteria; phylum Actinomycetota; class Actinomycetes; order Propionibacteriales; family Nocardioidaceae; genus JAURVT01. Next base: position 78,148 of record JAURVT010000045.1, read on the forward strand.
CGCCTGGACGACGCGCTCAATGCGGCGGCCGGACGTCGCCAGTCCGGCCGCGTCACGATCTCCATCTCTGGTCTGGAGGTGCGGGCCTTTCCGTACCAGCAGGAGATGCTCGACGCCCTCGACGTCGAGCGAACGGTCCACGACAGGCACCGCAACCTCCTCGTCGCGGCCACCGGCACGGGCAAGACGGTCATCGCCGCGCTCGACTACCGGCGCTTCTGCGAGCGGGCCGGCGGCGACCAGCCGTCCCTGCTGTTCGTGGCCCACCGCAAGGAGATTCTCGAGCAGTCCATGCGCACCTACCGCGAGGTGCTGGCCGACGCGGGCTTTGGCGAGCTCTATGTGGGCGGTGCCCGTCCGGAACGATGGAAGCACGTGTTCGCCAGCGTGCAGTCGCTGAATGCCTACGGTGTCGAGAACATTCCACCCGACGCCTACGAAATCGTCGTCATCGACGAGTTCCATCACGCCGAGGCCAAGACTTACCGGCGCCTGATCGACCACTTCACCCCCGTCGAGCTCCTGGGGCTGACGGCCACCCCTGAGCGCGCCGATGGCACTGACGTGCGCGGCTTCTTCGACGGACGGACGGCCGCCGAGCTCCGACTCTGGGACGCGCTCGGCGCTGACCTGCTGTGCCCGTTCCACTACTTCGCAGTCGCCGACGGCACCGATCTACGCGCCATCAAGTGGACGCGTGGCAGGTATGACGAGGATCAGTTGTCGAAGGTGTTCACCGGCAATGACGTGCGTGCGCAGATCGTCCTGACCCAGCTGCGCGACAAGGTGGCGGACGTCGGAGCCATGCGCGGGCTCGGCTTCTGCGTCAGCGTCGCCCACGCGGAGTACATGGCACGGGTGTTCGTCGAAGCCGGCATCCCCGCGCGCGCCGTCAGTGGCACGACGCCCCAGCAGGAGCGGGCGGATGCGCTTAGCGACCTCCGGGCCCGCCGCGTCAACATCCTGTTCGCCGCCGACCTGTTCAACGAGGGCCTAGACATCCCCGACGTCGACACCGTCCTGTTCCTGCGCCCGACCGAGAGCGCCACGGTCTTCCTCCAACAGTTGGGCCGCGGACTGCGTCGCACGCCGCACAAGGCCGTCCTGACCGTCCTCGACTTCATCGGGTACCAGCACAAGTCGTTCCAGTTCGCCACGCGCTACCGCGCCCTGACGGGCGGCTCGCGCCGCGAGATCGAGAGGCAGGTGGAGAAGGGGTTTCCGTTCCTGCCGTCTGGGTGTCAGATCGTGCTCGACAAGCAGTCGCAGACCCTGGTGCTGGAGAACATCCGCTCCCAGATCGCCAACCGCTGGCAGCAGATCGTCGCAGAGCTGCGCACGCGCGGCGATCAGGACCTTTCGACCTTCCTCGATGAGTCTGGCCTCGAGCTCAGCGACATCCTCCGCCGCGGCAGCCACTCCTGGACAAAGCTCCGCCGCGATGCGAGCCTCCCGACCGAGCCGGGGTCGGTGCTGGAGGAGAAGCTGCTGAAGCGAGTCCGCGCCTTTGCCCACGTGGACGATCCGGTACGCGCCCAGATGTACCCCGCCATCCTGGCCGAGGACGCGCCCGCCTACGACGCGCTGTCGCCCGCTGAGCAGCGTGTCGCGCGAATGCTCTTCTATTCGCTCTGGTCTGATGGCGGCGGTCACCAGTCCATCGAGGCCGGCCTCGAGACGCTGCGCTCCGAGGTCGCCACGCGTGCAGAGCTGTCGACAGTCGTCGACCTGTCCTTCGAGGCAGCTCGACGGATGACCGTCGCACTGGGCGGTGACCTGGCAGACATCCCGCTGCTGGTTCACGCGCGCTATCAGCGCGAGGAGATCCTGGCTGCGCTCGACTTCCCGCGGAACCCCAACAGCTTCCGCGAAGGCGTCTGGTACTCCGCGGAGCGCAACGTCGACGCCTTATTCGTCACCTTGAAGAAGTCCGAGGCCGATTACTCGCCCACCACGATGTACGCCGACTATCCGATCAGCCCGACGTTGTTCCACTGGGAGTCGCAGTCGACGACGTCCGTCGCGTCGAAGACGGGCCAGCGTTACGTCACCGGCGCCAGCGCCGTCCTGCTGTTCGTGCGCCACGAGGCCAAGGACGAGTTCGGCACCTCGCCCTACCTCTTCCTCGGCCCCGCGCACTACGTGAGCCACGAAGGCGACCGTCCTATTGCCTTTACCTGGCGGCTCGAGTCAGCCATGCCGTCGGACTTCTACAACCTCACGGCGGCAGCGGCTCAGTGACCGTCAGGCGACGGCGGCGGATCCGGGACACGGCGCGCGTGGGCGCAGAAGAAAAGCCGGCCGGCTGACGCGGAACCGGCTTCGATAGCTGTGGTGGGCGATACTGGGATTGAACCAGTGACCTCTTCCGTGTCAGGGAAGCGCGCTACCGCTGCGCCAATCGCCCGTTGCACGAGACCTGTGTGGACTCGCAACCGAGGTGGAGACGGGATTTGAACCCGTGTAGACGGATTTGCAGTCCGTTGCCTCGCCTCTCGGCCACTCCACCAGGCATCTCTCGATGCACGAGATGGGTCGGTGACCCACTCCGAGCGGACGACGGGATTCGAACCCGCGACCCTCACCTTGGCAAGGTGATGCTCTACCACTGAGCCACGTCCGCACTCGTTGTCGCGGCCTGTATTAGCGCCGGTCGAACGAAACGAAACACTAGCCGATGATGTTTCGGGGGACCAAACCCGGGGGGTCTACCGTGTGTCTCATGCGTGCCTGGATCAACGGTCAGCTGCTCGACAGCCCTGCAACGCCAGCGGTCAGCGTCCTCGACCACGGGATGGTGGTGGGGGACGGGGTGTTCGAGACGGCCAAGGTCGTGGACGGGCAGCCGTTCGCGATGACGAGGCACCTGGAGCGGCTGAGTCGGTCCGCCCAGGGGCTCGGGATCGGCGCACCTGACCTCGACGCGATCCGCTCCGGCATCGAGGCGACGATGGAGGGTCAGGAGCTGCCGTTCGGGCGCATCCGCATCACCGTCACGTCTGGACCAGGTCCGCTGGGGTCGCCGCGGGGCGACCACGGCGACACCACCGTCGTCCTCACCGAGCCGTGCGACCGGCCGCCGCGCGAGACGTCGATCGTCACGGTGCCGTGGCCGCGCAACGAACGCGGTGCGCTCGCGGGGCTCAAGACCACGTCGTACGCGGAGAACGCGCTGATGGTCGAGCACGCGCACGCCCGCGGCGCGTCCGAGGCGGTCATGCCCAACACGGTCGGCGACCTCTGCGAGGGCACCGGCTCCAACATCTTCTACGTGACCGACGGGCAGCTCGTCACGCCGACGCTCGCGTCAGGCTGCCTGGCCGGCATCACCCGCGCGCTCGTCCTCGAGTGGTGCGCGGGCAGCCTCGACGTCGTCGAGCGGGACGCACCGATCGAGGTGCTGCAGACCGCTGACGAGATCTTCATGGCCGGCACCACGCGCGACGTCCAGGCCGTGACCAAGGTGGACGACCGCGAGCTGCCCGCCGGGACCGTCACGGCCGAGGCAGCACGGCTGTGGGCCGAGAACGAGGCGAAGGACGTCGACCCGTGACCCTTGCCGGCGCTACCGCTTTCGGCTCCGACGTACGGGTGCGCTAGAGTTCACAGGCACCACGCGGGCGATTGGCGCAGTGGTAGCGCGCTTCGTTCACACCGAAGAGGTCACTGGTTCGAGCCCAGTATCGCCCACCGCACAGCACGGCCCCCGACCGGCGACACCGCCGATCGAGGGCCGTGCTGCGTTCAGACCCGACCTGCAGCGTGATGCCGGGCCGAACCTCCAGATGTGCTCAAGGCCCACCGTTCCATCCATGCGTCTCATCAATTCGGCGTAGGTTCAGGCGGAGTCGTCTCTCGGTGGCTCAGACCCTGCCTGCGAGGAGCGTGACGTGGCCGCATCGGTGGCGGCGCTCTCGGTGCCGCGACGACGCGGGGCGCACGCGCCCGGCCCGCGCGGGGCGGTGTCGTCCTGGGTCGTCCTGGGCGCGGCGGTCGCGTGCGCGCTCCTGGTCGTGGTGCTGCCGCCCAGATGGGCTCCGGCCCTCTACGTGCTGGGCGGCCTGGTGTCCCTCACGGGCACGGTGCGCGGGCTGGTGCTCGGCAGCTCCATCACCCGTCCCTACCTCGCGGTGTTCGCGGCGGCCGGGGCGTCGTTCCTGGTCGGCATCGTGGTGCGGCCCAGCGACGCCCTGAGCAGCGGCCAGGCCACGGGCATCGCCGACGTCTTCACCTTCGCCGGCTACGTGGGGCTGCTCGTCTTCCTCACCCGCATGCTGCGCAGCTCGTCGTCGGCGCCGGCGGCCGTCGTGCTCGACGTGGTGGCGGTGACCTGCGGCGCCAGCCTGCTCGCTTGGGTGCTGCTCGTCCACCCGGTGCTCGAGCGCACGGGACGGACCGCCGTCGAGGACGTCCGCTCCGCCGCCTACGTGGCTGCGGACGTCCTGATCCTCGCCGTCGTGGTCCAGATGGCGTTCCGGCGGACGGCCCTGGTGCCGGCCTCGCTGCTGAGCGGCGGCGGGATGCTGGCGCTGCTCGGCGGCGACCTCACCTACGCCGCCTACGACGCGGGCTGGTCGATCGCCGTGCCCGAGCGGTACTGGCCGCTGGCTTACCTCCTGGGGTTCGGTCTCTTCGGTGCGATGGCCCTGCACCCGTCGCTGGGACGTTTCGTCTCGTCAGACCGCAGCGTCTCCTGGTCATCGGAGCGCGCGCGGTTCGGCATGCTCCTCGTCGCCCTGGCGGTGCCGGTGCTGCTCCCGCTCGTGCACGCGCCGGAGGACGAGACCGACCAGCTCTTCCGGGTGGTGTCCTCGGGCCTGGTGGTGGCCACGGTCTTCATCCGCCTCGTGATGACGGCCGGCCAGCTGTCGGAGGCGGCCAGGCGCCTCGGCGTCGCCGAGCAGGTCTCGCGCACGCGTGCCGAGCGCGACTCGCTGACGGGCCTGCTCAACCGCCGGACGGTGCTGCAGTGCATCGACGAGCAGCTCGGGGGTGACCGCGCGCAGCAGCACGTGCTCTACGTCGACCTCGACGGCTTCAAGCCCATCAACGACACCTGGGGCCACGCGCACGGCGACGCGGTCCTGGTGACGGTGGCGGCGCGCTTCGAGTCGGCGCTCCTGGACGGGGAGGTGCTGGGCCGCGTCGGCGGGGACGAGTTCGTGGTGCTGACCGACCGCGATCCGCACGCGGCGGCCGGACGGCTCAGGTCCGCGCTCGTGGAGCCCTTCATGCTCGACCGGGTGTCGCCGCGCACGTTGACGGCGTCGATCGGCCTGGCCCGTGCCGACGGCGACGAGGACGCCGAGGCGCTCGTCCAGCGCGCGGACATGGCGATGTACTCGGTCAAGAACGCGCACCGTGACGGGGTGGCGACGTTCACCGTGCAGATGCACGAGGCGATCGCCGACCGGCAGCGGATGATCGAGGAGCTCCGCGGCGCCCTCGGGACCGACCAGCTCTTCCTGCTCTTCCAGCCCATCGTGGACGCGGCGTCGCGGTCCGTCCGCGGCTACGAGGCACTGCTGCGCTGGCGGTCGCCGGTGCTGGGCGCCGTGCCGCCGGACCAGGTGGTCGCCGCGGCGGAGTCCTCGAACCTGATGGGCAGCCTCGGCGCCTGGATACTCGAGCGGTCGCTCGACGAGCTGGCCGCCCACGTGCAGGACGAACCGTCCGACCCGCCGTTCATGTCGATCAACGTCTCGGCCCGCCAGCTCGAGGACGACTCGATCGTCGCGCTGGTCCGGCGCCTGGTGGCCGAGCGTGACCTCGACCCCGGCCTGGTCTGGCTCGAGCTGTCCGAGACTGCCTCGCTGGCGGGCTCCTCGCAGGCCGTCGCCGTCGCCCACGAGCTCCGCACCGCGGGGCTGCGCATCGCGCTCGACGACTTCGGCACCGGGTACGCGGCGCTGACCCACCTGCGACGGCTGCGACCCGACGTCGTCAAGATCGACCGCAGCTTCGTCTCGGGGGACGGCGAGGGCCTGACCGACGAGGCGGTCACGACGGCCGTCATCGCGATGAGCCACGCGATCGGAGCAACCGTGGTGGGGGAGGGCGTCGAGACCCGGGAGCAGGCCGACCTCCTCGGGCTCCTCGGCTGCGACCTCGTGCAGGGCTACCTGGTGGGCCGGCCGGCCGCCGGGCTGACGACGCCCGTCGCGGCGGCGGAGGCCGTCGCGTAGGAGGCCACGCTCCGACGTCGCCGGTAGCCCGTCCGCCGTCGCTCGGTGGCGCGACCCTACGATCCGAGCCATGCCCGCGAGCCGCCGTTACGCCGACCCGTCCGTCGAGCTGGAGGTGGGAAGCGCCGTGATCGACCTCCAGCTCGCCCACCGCTCGGTCCGCCAGTTCCTCGACGTCGAGGTGAGCGACGCCCAGCTGGCGGCGATCGTCGCGGCGGCGCAGTCGGCGTCGACGTCGTCGAACCTGCAGACCTGGAGCGTCGTCTCCGTGCGCGACCCCGCGCGCAAGGCGCGTCTGGCGCACCTCGCGGGCGACCAGTCGTTCGTCGAGCGGGCGCCGGTGCTGCTGGTCTGGGTCGCCGACCTCAGCCGCGCCCGTCGTCTGGCCGCGCGCGCCGACGTGGTCGTGGACGCCGCGGATTACCTCGAGTCGACGCTCATCGCCTTCGTGGACGCCGCGCTGGCGTCCCAGAACGCCGTGGTGGCGGCGGAGTCCCTCGGGCTCGGCTGCGCCTACGTGGGGGCGATCCGCAACCATCCCGAGCAGGTGGCCGCCGAGCTCGGCCTGCCGCCGTCGGCGGTGGCGGCGTTCGGGCTCGCCGTGGGCGTCCCCGACCCCGCCGAGGACGCGGACGTCAAGCCCCGGCTGCCGCAGGGCGCGGTCTGGCACCGGGAGGCCTACGACGCCGACGCCGCGGACGCCCACCTGCCCGTCTACGACGAGCGGCTCGGCGACTACAACCGGCGGCACGGGCTGTCGGGGGCCTGGAGCGGGCGGGTGCTGACGCGGTTGGCCGGCATCGGCTCGATGGCCGGACGGCACACGCTGCGCGAGACGCTGGTCCGGATGGGCCTCCCGTCGCGCTGACGACCTCGTGGGCGGCGGGTTCGAGACGAGTGCAGCGCAAGCCGCTCGACATCGACGCGCTGTTCAACCTGATCGACGTCGTGGTAATGCCGGCGCTGGGCCAGGTGAAGGTCGGCCCGTGCTCGGGCTGACGGTCGGTCCCCGAGCGGGCAGCGGGGCTAGCGGCCGCCGAGGTCCCGGCTCAGGAGCATGAACGCCGTCCCGATGCCGGCGCCGAGCGCGATCCCGATGCCCAGGCCGAGCCCGATGCTGTCGAGCAGCAGGCTCCCGATCACCGCGCCCATGACGAGCCCGACGACCACCCCGAGGGCGAGGCGCACCGCGTCCTGCGAGGTGAAGGAGGACGAGGGGCCGCGGTCGTCGGTCATGGGGTCAGCCTGACCGATCGGCCCTCCGAGCGCCACGACCGAAGCGCAGCCGCGCGTCGTCGAGCGTCAGGGTGAGGTCACGAACCGCGAGGAACCCATCTTGCAAAAGTATGGATTACCTGAATTCGACCAACCCCCGGATATGGATGGACCATCATCTCTCGTGTCACCGCTGATGGAGGAGTGCTCCACGGTGGCATCCGATGGGGGATTTACTTTGCCTGAGCAGTATCCGAGCCGTCCGCCGCAGGACGGCCCGCAGGCGGCTCGCCCTGTCTGGGTACCGCCACAACCTCCTCCTTCCGGGTGGGCCAATCAGCCGCAACAGCAGCCATGGCAGATGCCCCTGGAACCGAGCTGGGCACCTCAGGACCCACGGGCGGCCCATGCGGTTGCGATGCGTCAAGCGAAGGCGCAACGACCATGGTTCAGGAAGAAGCGATTCGCGATACCGCTTGGCGCCTTCGCCAGTCTTGTTGTGCTCGGAATGATCGGGGGGGCTATGTCGCCGACCCCAGATCGGGACGGCGCTGCGACCGCGTCGGATGCAGTCGCCACGCCTGCTGCAACCGCCGACGCACTGGCCGATCCGCGGACGCCCAAGGCGACTGAGCAGCCTGTCGCGGAAGCCGCGCAGAGCGAGAAGGCGGTGCGCGGCGCCAAGTTGAACCCTTATCGCGTCGGGCAACCCGCCAATGCGGCCGGCACCACCTACACGGTCACCGCTGCGGAAGTCATGGACTCAGTCGGTGGGGATTACGGCACGGCGGCAGATGGACAGTTCGTCGTCATCGACATGACCGTCGAGAACACCCGAGACATCACGAAGAAGTTTCGCGACGACGCAGTCACGTTCATCGCGAAGGACGGCTCCCAGTACACGGCGGACACCCTGGCGTCCATCTATCTCAACGGCGATGACCTGATCTACGAGCAGGTGGAACCCGATCTCCCGACGCGCGGTCAACTGGTCTTCGATGTGCCGGCATCGAAGGTCAAGGGCGGTTCATTGCGAGTGGACGACTTGTTCGACCGGGCCGACGCCTACATCAAAGTGACCTACTGATCAAAGTTTCTCTCCGCACGCGGGACCTTTTCTACGCAATTCGGATTAATTAGGGCATTTTGCGTCCAAACGGACCGAGCGAAGTTACCTTGTTCATCGGTCGATTCTCGGGGCGACAGCCCCTCGGCCATCACCCAACCCAAGTCTCGAGGGGGACACATTCATGAGCGATAACGCACCGCCGCAGCAGCCCTATCCGCCGCAGGGTTACTACCCGCCGCAGCCGCCGCCGAAGAAGAAGCACACGCTTCGCAATGTGCTCCTCGTCCTCCTGGCTATTGGTGTGCTTTTCATCGGCGGCTGCGCACTGCTCTTCGGAGCAGCCGTCAACGAGGTCGACAAGGCCGTCACGGAGTCGGCGGAGAAGGACGCCGAGCCGGGTGGTCCTGACAACCCGCTGGAAATCACCGAGGGTGAGGCGTTCGAGGTGTCTGGCTTCGACTACGCAGATGGCTGGACGATCAAGAACAACGCCGATCTCGACCTGTTCGAGATCGACAGGCTCCGCGTGACGAACAACCGCGACTCGTCGGACAGTGCGCTGGTTGAGATCAAGTTCAACCAGGGCAGCGAGGTCCTCGCGAGTGTTGATTGCACCAGCGACGACATCGCTGTCGGTCAGACCGTCACCCTGAATTGCATCAGCGCCGACGCGCTGCCCGCGGACTACGACACCATCACCATCAACGACACGTTCTGATTCATTCTCCGAACCGGGGACCCGCCACGCACTGCGTGGCGGGTCCCCGTCGTTTCAGGCCTTCCGGGCGCCCCGACCGAAGCGCAGCCGCGCGTCGTCGAGCGTCAGGGTGATGACGGGACGTGAGCGGGCGAGGGGGGCCAGGGGACCGTCGGGGTCGAGGTGCCAGCGGGCCGCGACGACGCCGAGTCGGCCGGAGGCGCGCACCGGGGTACGGCGACGTCGCCCCGCCCAGGCCTGCGACACCGAGAACGCGACGGGCAGCGCGAACGGGAGCCGCGCGCGTCGCCCGAGCGTGACGGACGCGATGCCGGGGGCCGTGTGGGCGTCGGGGGAGACGTCGAACCGGGCGAGCTCCTTGGGGATGCCCCACAGCTCGCGGCCGCCGTCGCGCGAGGAGGGGCTGTCGACCCAGATCTGCGTGATCGACACCGCCGGACGCAGCCCGTCGCGCACGAGCACCGCGGCCATCACCTCGTTGTAGACCAGGGGGCCGGGCGGGACGTAGCGGAAGAAGGCCACCGCGACCACGGCCCACGGGCCGAGCCGCAGCACGCGCGAGCCGGGTGCGTGGGGGAGCGGGGCGTCACGTACCAGGTGGACGGCGACGACCGCGCGGGCGTGCAGGTGCCAGGGCTCGTGCGGGTAGGAGGTCATGCGGCCCACTCGAAGTCATCGGGGTCCAGCTGCGCGGTGAGCCGCTCGTAGGGGCGCACGCGGCCCGGCCAGTTCGAGCTGATCCGGCCCGACGTCTCGCGGTACCAGCTGGCGCAGTGCGTCCAGACGGTCCGACGCAGGCGCGACTGCAGCCGGTCGTCGAAGGCGCGGGCGACATCGCGTCGCACCTCGACGGTGCGGGCGCCGCGTCGGGCGAGCTGGTCGACCGCCTGGCGCACGTAGCGGGCCTGCGCCTCGAGCATCCCGACCACCGAGCTCGACCCGGTGTTGGTGTTCGGCCCGTAGAGCACGAACAGGTTGGGGAAGCCGGGCACGCAGGTGCCGAGGTAGGCGTAGGCGCCGCCGGCCCACTCCTGCTCGAGGGTGCGCCCGTCGCGCCCGGTCACCTCGATGCTGGCCAGGAACGGCTGGGTCAGGAAGCCGGTGCCCATCACGATGGCGTCGGCGGGCACCAGCCCGGCCGAGGTGCGCACGCCCTCGGCGGTGACCTCGAGCACCGGCTCGGTGACGAGGTCGACGTCGGGCCGCGCGAACGTCGGCAGGTACGCGTTGGAGAACAGCAGCCGCTTGCAGCCCGCGGGGTGGTCGGGCGTCAGCCGGGCCCGCACCGCGGGGTCGGGCACGGTGTGGCGCAGGTGCAGCAGGCAGACCGCCTGGACGGTCTTCTGGACGACGCGCGCCGCGGGCCCGTCGCCGCTGAGACCGAACGCCAACAGCTCGGTGAGCGCCCAGACCACCCGCCGCTCGGCCTGCAGCAACGCAGGGACCCGTCGGCACAGGCCGCGGTGCAGGCGTCCGTGCGCGCGGTCGGGCTTGGGCATGACGTAGGGCGGGGTGCGCTGGAGCACCGTCAGGTGACGCGCGACGGCGGCGAGCTCGGGCACCGCCTGCACCGAGCTGGCGCCGGTGCCGACCACCACGACCCGCTGCCCGGCGAGGTCGAGCCCGCCGTCCCACTCCGCGGTGTGCATCACCGGTCCGGGGAACGACGCGAGCCCGGGCAGCTCCGCGCGCGCGGGCTCGGACAGCTGGCCCACGGCGCTGACCAGGACGTCGCAGGCGTCGGTGGTGCCGTCGTCGAGGGCCAGCTCCCAGCGCGAGCCCGACCAGCGCGCCGCCACCAGGGCGACCCCGAGACGCAGGTGCGGCCGCACGCCCTCGGCGTCCACCACCTGCTCCACGTAGGCCAGGATCTCCGGCTGCGGCGCGTAGCGACGGGACCAGTCGGGGTTGGGCGCGAAGGAGTAGGAGTACAGCGGCGAGGGGACGTCGCACGCCGCGCCCGGGTAGGTGTTGGCGCGCCACACGCCGCCGACGGCGTCCGCGCGCTCCAGGACGGTGACGTCGCGGTGGCCGGCGCGGAGCAGCTCGACCGCGCACGCCACGCCGCCGAGGCCCGCGCCGACGACCACGACGCGCGTCACGAGGCGTCCTGCACGAGCGCCGTCAGCGTGACGACCAGCAGCCGGTGCGCGTCGGCACGGCTCAGGGCGCCGGCCACCAGCCACTCCCGGCACGCGGCCTTGACGAGCGCGGCGAACGTCCGCACGAGAACCACCAGACCCGGCGGCGGATCGTCGAGGCCGAGGGCGGCGAGGACGAGGCGTGCGGCGCGGTCGTCGGCCTCGGCGACGACGGCGGCCACCTCGGCGTCGTCGCCGAGCCCGCCGGTGCCGTCGAACGCCACCCACGCGCGGCCGTGGGTCTCGGCGGCGTCGAGCACGACGTCCATGGCCGCGGCCGCGCGCTCGTCGAGCGAGCCCTCGGTGACGCCGTCGAGCGCGGCGGTCGGCATCATCACCTGGCGCCTGATCACGGCGACGAAGAGCCCGTGCTTGCCGCCGAAGTAGTGGTGCACCAGGCCGCGGGTGACGCCCGCGCGGCGGGCGAGGTCGGCGACCCCCACCTCGGCGTACGGCTGCGTGGTGAAGACGTCAGTGGCGTGGGCGAGGATCTGCTCGCGCCGGTCGTCCGGCGACAGGCGGGAGCGGGCGGGCGCGGCGGTGGGCACCCGGCCATCCGACCGCGTTGTTGACGAGGTGTCAACAGTGTGGACGTCCGCGGGAAGTATCCGGTGGGGACGCCCGGCCCTGCCCCGATAACATCGCAGGGTCCGCCGTCCGGCGGTCCGCAACCGAGACACACCCAGGGAGCATCGTGCCCGAGTCGAAGGTCACCGTCGTCCGTCCCGACCAGAGCGTCGAGACCACGGTGACGACGGGCACGAAGGCGTGGGAGCTGTTCCGCGACGACGCCGACGTAGTCGCGGCCCGGGTCGGCGGCGAGCTGCGCGACCTCGCGCACGAGCTCGAGGACGGCGACGTCGTCGAGCCCGTCGCGATCGACAGCAAGGACGGGCGCGACATCCTGCGCCACTCCACCGCGCACGTGATGGCCCAGGCCGTCCAGCAGCTGTTCCCCGACGCCAAGCTCGGCATCGGCCCGCCGATCACCGACGGCTTCTACTACGACTTCGACGTCGAGGTGCCCTTCACCCCCGATGACCTGGTGAAGATCGAGTCGCGGATGAAGAAGATCGTCAAGGCCAACCAGGGCTTCGCGCGCCGCGACGTCACCGACGACGCCGCGCGCACCGAGCTCGCCGGCGAGCCCTACAAGCTCGAGCTGATCGGCCTCAAGTCCACGGCCGGCGACGCCGCCGAGGGCGCCAGCGTCGAGGTCGGCGAGGGCGGGCTGACGATCTACGACAACAAGGACCGCAGCGGCGAGGTGGTGTGGGGCGACCTGTGCCGCGGCCCGCACCTGCCCGGCACCCGCCGCATCCCGGCCTTCAAGCTGATGCGCAGCGCCGCGGCCTACTGGCGCGGCGACGAGAAGAACAAGCAGCTCCAGCGCATCTACGGCACCGCCTGGGAGTCCACCGAGGCCCTCGACGCGCACCTGCACCGCCTGGAGGAGGCCGAGCGGCGCGACCACCGCCGCCTCGGTCGCGAGCTCGACCTGTACTCGTTCCCCGACGAGATCGGCTCCGGCCTGCCCGTCTTCCACCCCAAGGGCGGGGTGATCAAGCGGGAGATGGAGGACTACGTCCGTCGCCGCCACATCCAGGAGGGCTTCGAGTACGTCGGCACCCCGCACATCGCGAAGGAGGGCCTGTTCCACACCTCGGGCCACCTGCCGTACTACGGGGAGGGCATGTTCCCCGCGATCGACGTCGACGGCGGCGAGTACCGCCTGAAGGCGATGAACTGCCCGATGCACAACCTGATCTACCGCTCCCGCGGGCGCTCGTACCGCGAGCTGCCGCTTCGCCTGTTCGAGTTCGGGCACGTGTACCGCCACGAGAAGTCCGGCGTCGTCCACGGCCTGACCCGGGTGCGGGGCTTCGCGCAGGACGACTCGCACTCCTACGTCACCCCCGAGCAGGCGCCGGGCGAGGTCAAGCACCTGCTCGACTTCATGCTCAGCCTGCTGCGCGACTTCGGCCTCGACGACTTCTACCTCGAGCTGTCCACCCGCGACGCGTCCAAGGACAAGTTCATCGGGTCCGACGACGACTGGGCCGTCGCCACGAAGGTGCTCGAGGACGTCGCGCGCGAGAGCGGCATCGAGCTCGTGGACGACCCGGGCGGCGCGGCCTACTACGGCCCGAAGATCTCGGTGCAGGCACGCGACGCGATCGGCCGCACCTGGCAGATGGGCACCGTGCAGTACGACTTCAACCAGCCGGCGCCCGACCGCTTCAACCTCGAGTACGTCGCGTCCGACGGCTCCCGTCAGCAGCCGGTGATGATCCACTCGGCCAAGTTCGGCTCGATCGAGCGGTTCATGGGCGTGCTGGTGGAGCACTACGCCGGCGCGTTCCCCCCGTGGCTCGCTCCGGTGCAGGCGGTCGCGATCCCGATCGCCGAGCGCCACGCCGACTACCTGCACGAGGTCGCGAGGAAGCTCCGGGCCCGGGGCGTCCGCGTCGAGGTGGACGAGTCCGACGACCGCATGCAGAAGAAGATCCGCAACGCCCAGACCCAGAAGGTGCCGTTCATGGTCATCGCGGGTGACGACGACGTCGAGGCGGGCGCGGTGTCCTTCCGCTACCGCAGCGGCGAGCAGGACAACGGGGTGGCGGTCGACGACGCGGTCGAGCGGATCGTGCTGGCCGTGGAGCAGCGGACCCAGGTATGACCGACGGCGCCCCGACCGGGGTGGGCGACGGCCTGGCGTTCGAGCGTCTGTGGACGCCGCACCGGATGGCCTACATCTCGCACGACACGACCGACGACGACGGCTGCCCGTTCTGCTCGATCCCGCGGCGTGACGCGGCGACGGACGGCGCGGACGGCCTCGTCGTCGCGCGCGGCGAGCACGTCTACGTGGTGCTCAACCTGCACCCGTACAACCCCGGCCACCTGATGGTGCTGCCGTACCGGCACGTCGCCGAGCTCGAGGAGCTCACGCCCGACGAGGCGCTCGAGCTCACCGTGCTCACCCAGCAGGCGGTGCGCGCGCTCAAGACGGCGTCGGCGCCGCACGCGTTCAACGTCGGCCTCAACCTCGGCGGCGTCGCGGGCGGGTCGCTGTCGCAGCACCTGCACCAGCACGTCGTCCCGCGCTGGTCGGGCGACGCCAACTTCATCACGGTGGTCGGCGGCACCAAGGTGCTGCCGCAGCTGCTGGAGCAGACGCGCGACCTCCTGCGCGACGCCTGGCCCACCGACGCACCCGGGGGAGACGCCTGATGGAACGGTTCCGACAGTTCTGGACCAAGATCTTCTCGCCCGTGGCCAGGCTGCTGCTGCGCCTGGGCGTCTCGCCCGACACCGTCACCATCGTCGGCACGCTCGGCGTCAGCGCCGGCGCGCTGTGGTTCTTCCCGCGGGGGCAGTTCTTCGTCGGCGTCCTCGTGGTGACGGCGTTCGTGTTCTCCGACCTCGTCGACGGGCACATGGCGCGGCTGTCGGGCCAGTCCTCCAAGTGGGGCGCGTTCCTCGACTCCACCCTCGACCGCGTCGCCGACGCGGCGGTGTTCGGCGGTCTCGTGCTCTGGTACGCCGGGACCGGTGACGACCTCGTGCTCGCCGGGCTCGCGCTGTACTGCCTGGTGATGGGCTCGGTGACGTCGTACGCGCGGGCCCGTGCCGAGAGCCTCGGCATGGAGGCCAAGGGCGGCATCGCCGAGCGTGCCGACCGGCTCGTCGCGGTGCTCGTCGTCACCGGGCTCTCCGGCCTGTTCGACCTGCCCGTGATGCGCACGATCGTGCTCGTCCTGCTGGCGCTGGCCAGCACCATCACCGTCGTCCAGCGGATGCTCCTGGTGCGGCGCCAGGCCCTCGCGTGAGCCTGCTCTCCCGGTTGCCGTGGAGCGACCGGGCCGGTGCGCTCGGCTACCGGGCGGGCTGGTCGGTCGTCAGCCGGCTGCCCGAGCCCGTCGTCGCGCCCGCGCTCGACCTGATCGCCGACCGCATCACGCGCGGTGACGGCAAGGGTGTGCGCCGGCTGTCGTCCAACCTCGCGATCGCCAGCGGCGAGACCGACCCCGAGCGGCTGGCCGTGCTGACGCGCGCCGCGATGCGCTCCTACCTGCGCTACTGGGGCGAGGCGTTCCGGCTGCCGCGGTGGGACGTCGACGCCGTCCGCGCCAAGGTCGACCTCGTCGACGACCACCGCCTGCGCGACGCGTACGCCACGGGACGCGGCGTCGTCGCGGCCCTGCCGCACCAGGGCAACTGGGACCTCGCGGGCGCCTGGGCGTGCGCCGAGGGGATGCCGCTGACCACCGTGGCCGAGCGGCTCAAGCCCGAGAGCCTGTACGAGCAGTTCGTCGAGTTCCGCCAGGGTCTGGGGTTCGAGGTGCTGCCGATGACCGGCGGCGACGCCCCCATGCCCACGCTGCTCACCCGGCTGCGCGCGGGCGCCTTCGTCTGCCTGCTCGCCGACCGCGACCTGTCGCGCCACGGCGTCCAGGTCGAGCTCCTGGGGCACCGGGCCAGCCTGCCGAGCGGTCCCGCCGCGCTCGCGCAGCAGACCGGGGCGACGCTGCTGCCCATCACGTCGGCCTACGACGGCGCGCAGATGCGCCTCACCTTCCACGAGCCCGTCGAGCACCGTCCCGGCCGCGAGGGCATCGCGGCGATGACGCAGGACGTCGCGGACGCGTTCAGCACCGCGATCCGTCGCGACCCGGTCGACTGGCACATGCTGCAGCGGGTGTTCCGGTGAGGGTCGGGCTGGTGTGCCCGTACGGGCTGCACGTGCCCGGCGGCGTGCAGAACCACGTCGTCGAGCTCGCCCGCTCGCTGCGGTCGTCGGGCCACCACGTGTCGGTGCTCGCTCCGACCGACGGCGAGCCACCGACGGACCCGCCCGTCGTGTCGGCCGGACGGGCCGTGCCGGTGCCCTACAACGGCTCGGTGGCACGGGTCGCGTTCGGTCCGCTCGCGCTGGCCCGCACCCGACGGTGGGTGCGCGGCGGCGGGTTCGACCTGCTGCACGTGCACGAGCCGGCCACGCCCAGCGTCTCGCTGATGGCGCTCGGGCTGTGGGACGGGCCCGCGGTCGCGACCTTCCACACCCAGATCGGGCGCTCGCTGGCGATGTCGGTGTCCGAGCCGATGCTGCGCCCCGCCCTGGCGCGGCTCGACGCGTCGATCGCGGTGTCGGCCCACGCGCTCGAGGTGGTGGAGCGCCGCGGCACCGCCGACGGGTCGCTCGTGATCCCCAACGGGCTCGACGTCGACGCGTTCGACGTCGCCCCCCACCAGCGCGAGCGACGTCCGGGCCCGGGCCCGCGGCTGCTGTTCCTCGGCCGGTTCGACGAGCCGCGCAAGGGCCTGGCGGTGGCCCTCGCGGCGATGCGCACGATCGTCGCGGACCACCCCGACGCGCACCTCGTCGTCGCCGGCGCGGGTCAGGTGGCGTCCGCGCGCAGGCTCGTCCCGGACGACCTGCTCGACCACGTCGAGGTGGTGGGACGCGTCGACGACCGTCGTCGCGCCCGCCTGCTCGCCGGCGCCGACGTCTACCTCGCCCCGCAGACCGGCGGCGAGAGCTTCGGCGTCGTCCTGCTCGAGGCGATGGCCGCGGGTGCGCCGGTCGTCGCGAGCGACCTGCCCGCCTTCGTCGACGTGCTCGACGCCGGCCGCTGGGGCCGGACGTTCAAGACGGGCTCGCCCTCGGCGCTGGCGCGAGCGGTGTCGTCCGTCCTCGCCGACCCGCGCACGCCCACCCGGACAGCCGACGCCCGCCGCGCCGTCCGCGCCTACGACTGGTCGGCGATCACCCGCCGCGTGCTCGAGGTCTACGCCTCGGTCCTCGACGTCACCTCCACCGGCCGCCGCACCTCCTGAGCCGCCGCGTCCCCGGACCTGTCGGTGCGTGGTGATGACGGGACATCACCACACACCGACAGGTCCTCCGGGGCGTTGCGGCCGTACGATCGAGGGGTACACCCGACCCCAGGAGGACCCGCTGTGACCGAGTCGAACGCCACCCCCGCCACCGGCACCGCGCGCGTCAAGCGCGGCATGGCCGAGATGCTCAAGGGCGGCGTGATCATGGACGTCGTCGACGCCGCGCAGGCCAAGATCGCCGAGGACGCCGGCGCCGTCGCCGTGATGGCGCTCGAGCGCGTCCCCGCCGACATTCGTGCCCAGGGCGGCGTCGCGCGCATGAGCGACCCCGACCTGATCGACGGCATCCAGGCCGCCGTCTCCATCCCCGTGATGGCCAAGGCCCGCATCGGCCACTTCGTCGAGGCGCAGGTGCTGCAGTCGCTCGGCGTGGACTACGTCGACGAGTCCGAGGTGCTCACCCCGGCCGACTACACGCACCACATCGACAAGTGGAACTTCACCGTCCCGTTCGTCTGCGGCGCGACCAACCTCGGGGAGGCGCTGCGACGCATCACCGAGGGCGCGGCGATGATCCGCTCCAAGGGCGAGGCCGGCACCGGCGACGTCTCCAACGCCACCACCCACATGCGCACCATCCGCGGCGAGATCGCCCGGCTGACGTCGCTCTCGCCCGAGGAGCTGTACGTGGCGGCCAAGGAGCTGCAGGCGCCGTACGACCTGGTCGCCGAGGTCGCCGCCGCGGGCAAGCTGCCCGTCGTGCTGTTCACCGCCGGCGGCATCGCCACCCCGGCCGACGCGGCGATGATGCGCCAGCTCGGCGCCGAGGGCGTCTTCGTGGGCTCGGGCATCTTCAAGTCCGGCAACCCCGCCGAGCGCGCCGAGGCGATCGTCCAGGCCGCGACCTTCTACGACGACCCCGACGTGATCGCCAAGGTCTCGCGCGGTCTCGGCGAGGCCATGGTCGGCATCAACGTGGAGGACGTCCCTGAGCCGCACCGGCTCGCCGAGCGCGGCTGGTAGTCGCCCCGCAGCACCCTCCGAGACCCGGTCGCGCACCCGTGCGAGGCCGGGTCTCGGCACGTCCGGAGCCACGGAGTGAGCGTCATCACGAGAGTTCTCCGGATCGTCTCAAGGCGGTGTCAAGAACCCCCACGGTTCGCCCGCGAGCCCTCACGTCCGCGTGATCGCCTCGTCATTCTGGATGACGGGGGAGTCTCCCCGACCACCAACTCGGACGAGAAGAGACCTGTGATGAAGAAGAGCACCAAGGGCGCGATCGCGGCGGGGGCCGCAGCCGTACTCCTCGTGGGCGGAGCCGGGTCACTCGCGTTCTGGAGCGACTCCGAGGGCGTCGACGGCGGCACGATCACCTCGGGGCGCCTCACCATCACGCCGGCCGGGACGCCGGCACCGACGTGGACCGACGAGACCACCGGCACGGCGATCCCGGACATCGGGGCCTTCCGCATCGTGCCGGGCGACAGCCTGACCTACACGGCCGACTTTGTGGTCGAGGCCGTCGGGGACAACCTCGCCGCCACCATCGAGGTCGACGACGACTCCATCACCGGCAGCCCGACGCTCCTCGCGGAGACCACCCAGTCGGTGCAGGTGCTCGACGGCGGGGCTGCGCTCACGGCGATCACCGAGGCGCAGGACGGCGACACCGTCACGGCCGAGGTCACCTTCACGTTCCCGTACGCTGCGGCCACCAACGCGTCGCAGAGCACCACGGCCGCGCTCCAGACCGTCGACCTCACCGGGCTGACCCTCGACCTCAACCAGTCCGGTCCGCAGACCGCGCCCTGACGGGGCCATGGTCAGCGCCCGTCACGCCGTGCTCACGCTCGGGATCGTCGTCGTGATGGCGTCGGTGCTGGTCGTGGGCTCCGGCGCGTCGTGGCGCACCGAACGACAGCTCGGAGCCGGCACGCTCGTCGCCGGACGCCTCGACCTCAAGGTGGGCGGCGTCGACGCGTACAGCTTCACGGCTCTCAGCGGCACCAACCTCGCTCCGGGGTCCTACCGCCAGGCGCCGCTGGTGGTGTCGAACGCCGGCGACATCGCCCTGCGCTACCGGCTCGCGGCCGTGACGTTCGGGACGCTCACCGGCTCGGCGTCCTACACCGCGACGCGGGTAGCAGCAGCGGCGGGATGCCCGACCACGGGCAACCCGACGGCCCTCGCGGGGAGTGCGACGACCTTCCGGACGCTGGTACCCGCGGCGGTCGAGACCTGGTGCCTGCGCGTCACTCTCGGCCCCAACCCGCCGCAGGCACTCAGTGGAGCGGTCGTCCGGTTCACCTACGCAGGAGAGCAGGCACGGCATGCGGCCTGACGCGGTCGACGAGGAGGCCACGGGCGCGTGGTGGTGGGTGCGAACGATCAGCACCGCACTGGCGCTCATGGTCGCCCTCGCCCTCCTGGCGGTGATGGTGGTGGTCCCGCGTCTCGGCGGAGGCACGCCGTTCACCATCCTCACCGGGTCGATGGTCCCCAGCTATCCGCCCGGCACGCTCGTGGTGACCCGCCCGGTGCCGATCGACGAGATCGGTGTCGGCACGCCGATCACCTACCAGCTCCGCTCCGGCGAGCCCACCGTCGTGACGCACCGGGTGGTCTCCATCGGCATCGGGCCCGACGGGCAGAAGCAGCTCACCACCCAGGGAGACGCCAACAACGCGCCCGACGAGGACCCGGTGAGTCCAGAGCAGGTGCGAGGGGCGGTCTGGTACGCCGTCCCGTGGCTCGGCCACCTCAACAACGCCTTGACCGGGCGCCAGCACCAGCTGCTCGTGTGGGTCGTGGCCGCCGGACTCCTTGCCTACGCGGGCTTCATGCTCACCTCCGCGGCCCTCGACCGCGGCCGCGGCCGCCGGACGAGGCGGGACGAGGTGCGTCGATGAGTGCCCGTGCAGCGGCCGTGCTGGTCGGCGGCGTCCTAATCATCGGGATGACCGGTGGACAGGCTCACGCCGAGGACCGTCTCGGGCTCAGCCGTGACGGCCAGACGTGGGGACCGTCCATCGTCGGCCCACTGTTCGATGCGTCCGTCCGCTGGGTGCCCGGTGACAGTCGGACCTCGACCTTCTACGCCCGCAATCAGTCCACCGACGGCGCCGAGCTGACCGTGGACCTCGCCGGAGCCGCGGGCGACCCGCTCGTGAGCAACGGTGACCTCCAGGTCACCGCCCAGGCCGACGGTGGCGCCCCTCTCCCGGTCGACGGCGACGGTGATCGCCGCCTTCTCGAGGTCGACCGCCTCGCCCAGGGTGAGGCGGTCCAGGTGTCCGTGACCGCGCGGTTGAGGCCCGAGGCGACCAACCAGACCCAGGTGGACCAGGTCCGCCTGCGGTTCCGCGTCACGCTCACCGAGGACGTCCCCGTCGAGGGCGGTGGCGGATCGCTTCCCGGCGGCGGTGAGCCCGCCATACCCGAGCCCACCCTGCCCGGTGTCCTGGATCCGGGCGAACCCGGACAGGGCGGCCCGGACGACGTCGCCACCGGCACGGACGAAGCGGCCGGCGGAGCGAGCACGGGCCCGTCGACGTCGACGACCGTCATCGGCGCCGGCCCGGGCACGACGACGACCTCCACCCCCGGAGGAGCCTCCTGGCTCCCGAGCACGGGCGGGCCCGCCGGCTGGCTCCTGCTCGTCGGTGGCCTCGCGGTGGGTGTCGGCTCCGCCCTCGTCGGCAGCCGTGACCGCGACGGCCCCACCCCACCGGACCGACCCCGACCCCGACCCGTCACCTGGCCACACCACGAGAGGACCGCACATGAGTAGCACCGAGGAGAGGGCCGGCAACCGCGCCGCCCGCACGTCGTGGTGGCGCAGGCTCACCGGCGACAAGGTCAAGGCGCTGCTGTCGCTCGGCGTGGTTCTGGGCGTCGGCGCCGTGGGCACGATGGCGGCGTGGACCGACAACGCCACCGCCACCAGCACGTTCAGCACCGGCAACGTGCAGATCCGCCTGACCGACAACAACGTCCAGGCCTACGGGTTCACCACGCTGAGCATGACCAACATGGCGCCCGGCTACAGCAAGGCGTCGGTGCTGAAGGTCAAGAACACCGGCTCCCTCGACTTCGGCTACACGATCTCCGCAGCGGCGACCGACTCCGGCAACGTCGCCGGGCTGGGAGCAGGGCTGAGGGTGAAGATCACCGCGGACACGACGGTGTCGGGCAGCGGCAACGCCATCACGTGCTCGGGCACCGCACTCACCGGAGCCAACGGCGTGGCGCCCGCTGCCGTCAACGCGGCCGCGCGCAACCTGGTCGGCACCACGGGCAACGAGACCCTTTGCTTCCAGGTGTCCCTGCCCACGGATGCGTCGACCCAGCTGCAGAGCGCCAGCACGTCCATCGTCTTCACGTTCACCGCCACCAACCTCTGACAGGACGCACCACCACGATGACCACCGAGCAGCGGAGAGCACCGACGGACGCGTCGCGCGTCCGGCTGCGCTCGGTGCTGCTCAACGTCGGCGCGCTGCTCGGGGTGCTGTGCATCGTGGCGGGTCTGGCGTCGGTGTTGCTAGACGTCCGCCCGCTCGTGTTCCGGTCGGGGTCGATGTCCCCGGAGATCCGCACCGGCGCGGTCGCGCTCGCCCGTGACACCGACGCACCCGATCTGCGGGTCGGCGACGTGGTGAGCGTGACGAACGCCGAGGGTGCCCGCATCACCCACCGCATCGTCTCGCTGCAGGGATCGGGCGACACCCGCCTCCTGCGGCTCAGGGGCGATGACAACCGGACGCCCGACGAGGAGACCTACCCGGTGGTCCGGGTGCCGCGCGTGTTCGCGCACCTCAACGGCGCGGGCTTCGCCGTCTCCTGGCTCAGCACGCCACCGGCGGTCTTCCTCGGTGGCCTGCTGAGCGGGGTGCTGCTGGTGCTCGTGTTCGGCGGCCACCGTGCGTCGACTCCGCCGGGGCGTCGTCGCGACGACCCCGGCGACAGCGCGGCTCGGTCCCGCGCCGCCGGGCACGCCACGACCGGGCTGGCGGTGCTGCTCGTGCTCGGCGCGGTGACCGGGGCCGTGGTGGCGCGGCCGACCACGACACTCGCTGCTTGGTCGTCGAACGCGAGTGCGACGTCGGGGAGCTTCTCGACGCTGACCGTGCTCCCCGTGGACGCAGTGAGCTGCACGAACGGGTCGGGCAGAGTAGTGATCGGGTGGAAGCACAAGAGCCTGGATTACGACTATGCGTTGACGATCACACGAGTGTCCGACCCGAGCATGGTCTCCACCGGGTCGTTGCCCGGAACCGGCGCGGTCGGCTCCGACCTCCAGTTCCCCATCACGACCGGGCTCCTCACGGGGACTCTGGTCGGAACCATCGAATACGACGTCGCCGTGAGATCCAGGCTGAAGGGCTCGCCCAACTGGGTCTCGACTCCCAAGGTCTATCGGATTCGCACCGTGAGCGTGGTGGTGACCACGATCGAGTGCAGAGCTGTCGTGACCTGACCGGCTAGCCTCACTCAGTGACCGACCCAGCACCCACCATCGGCGTCCTCGCGGTGCAGGGCGACGTCCGCGAGCACCTGGAGGCCATCACGCGCCTGGGCTGCCGGGCGGTCGCGGTGCGGCGCCCGTCCGAGCTGGACGACTGCGACGGGCTGGTGCTCCCCGGCGGGGAGTCGACCACCATCGACAAGCTCGCGCGGCGCTGGGGCCTGGCCGGGCCCGTCCGCGAGCGCATCGCCAGCGGAATGCCCGTGCTGGGCACGTGCGCCGGGATGATCCTGCTCGCCGACCGGGTTCTCGACGGGGCCGTGGACCAGCAGACGTTCGGCGGGCTCGACGTCACCGTCCGCCGCAACGCGTTCGGTCGCCAGGTCGACTCGTTCGAGACGCATCTGGCTTTCGCCGACTGGGACGAGCCGGTGCACGCCGTCTTCATCCGCGCGCCGTGGGTGGAGGAGGTCGGTGCGGACGTCGAGGTGCTGGCCCGGGTCAGCGGGGGAGCGGCGGACGGACGCGTCGTCGCCGTGCGGCAGGGACACCTGCTCGCCACCTCCTTCCACCCCGAGGTGGGCACCGACGACCGCGTGCACGCCCTGCTCGTCCAGATGGTCGTCGGCGCTCGGCGGTAGGATCGTCGCCGCACACACAGCAACAGCACCGCGGGGACGCACGACGCGCCGCAGGGACGGGAAGGACCGCTGATGTCAGGGCACTCCAAGTGGGCGACCACGAAGCACAAGAAGGCCGTGATCGATGCCAAGCGCGGCAAGATGTTCGCCAAGCTGATCAAGAACATCGAGGTCGCGGCACGCACCGGCGGTGCCGACCTCGCGGGCAACCCCACGCTCTACGACGCGGTCCAGAAGGCCAAGAAGACCTCGGTCCCCAACGACAACATCGACCGCGCCGTCAAGCGCGGCGGCGGCCTCGACGGCTCGGCCGTCGACTACACCACGATCATGTACGAGGGCTACGCGCCCGGCGGCGTCGCGATGCTCATCGAGTGCCTCACCGACAACAAGAACCGTGCCGCCATGGAGGTCCGCACCGCCATGACCCGCAACGGCGGGTCGATGGGCGACCCCGGCTCGGTCTCCTACATGTTCCACCGCAAGGGCGTCGTGCTCGTCCCGCGCGACCAGGGCGAGGGCAACGAGACCGACGAGGACACCATCCTGCTCGCCGTCCTCGACGCCGGCGCCGAGGAGGTCAACGACCTCGGTGACTCCTTCGAGGTCATCTCCGAGGCCACCGACCTCGTCGCCGTCCGCACCGCCCTGCAGGACGCCGGCCTCGACTACGACTCCGCCGAGGCCTCCTTCGTCCCCACGATGACCGTCGAGGTCGACGTCGACGGCGCCGAGAAGGTCATCCGCCTCGTCGACGCCCTCGAGGACTCCGACGACGTGCAGAACGTGTTCACGAACTTCGATGCGTCCGACGAGGTCATGGCCCAGGTCTGACCAGCCCGCGCCGGCATCCGCGCTGGCTGCGTTGCTGCCTCGTCGGCGACCAAACCCAGGTCGCCTTCCTCGGCGCGCCTTGCCCGCGCTGCGCCGGCACGCGCTGGCCCGCGCGGCGCCCGCATGTCTCGCCCGCCCGGCATCGGTTCTCGTTGGATCTGGGAGTGAGGAGGCGCGAGGCCGCGGGGCGCGGTCAGGCGGCGAGGGCGGTGACGCAGGGGGTGGCCCAGGTGAGGGCGAGGGCGGCGGCGTCGTCCAGCTCGGGGTCGTCGACCAGGGTGTGGTGGCTGAGCCGGTCCTGGTAGGCGATCACCTCGGCGACGAGGTGACCGGTGACGCCGGTGCGGTCGAACGCGGCGGCGGTGAGGTCGGGGCCGAAGTCGAAGATCGAGCCCAGCTGGTCCGCGGGTGCGCCGAGCAGGACGTCCAGGCCCGAGAGCAGGCCGGCGGTGAAGGCGAAGCTCCCGGTCCCGGGGGAGCGTGACTGCGAGAGCAGCTCGCACATCCGGGCCCGCGCGAGCACCGTCGAGACGACGTCGGAGCGGGCACCGAGGCCGGTCGCGACCGACACCACCGCCACCCACTGCCTCAGGCGGCGGGTGCCCAGCAGCACGATCGCCTCGCGCAGGGTGCGCAGCGGGCGGCTCAGGCCGTCGGCCGCACCGGACGAGGCGAGCTGGAGCACCTGGGCCGCGAGGCCGGGCTCGCGGCGCAGGATGTCCTCGAGGTCGGCGGGCTCGAGGTCGTCGGACAGGACGGCCGCGCTCAGCTGCACCAGGCCGATGACGCTGGGCGGGATCGAGCGCCCGCTCATCAGCTCGGGGCGGTCGATCGCGTAGCCCTGGAACAGGTCGAAGCCGTGCTCGTGCGCCCACCGGACGTCGTCCGCGGTCTCCACCTTCTCCGCGAGGAGGCGGACGCCGAACGGACGGCACCGCTCGACGAGCGCCAGCACGTCGGCACGGGGCATGGCGAGCACGTCGATCTTCACGACGTCGGCCAGCACGAGGAGCTCCTCGGCGCGGTCGGTCCACGTGAAGTCGTCGAGCGCGAGCTGGTAGCCCTGGCGCACCAGGTCGCGGCAGCCGTCGACGAGCGCGTCGTCGATCTCGATCGCCTCGAGCACCTCGATGGTGGTCGACTCCGGCGGCAGCGCGATCGGGACGTCGCCCACCAGCGACCCGCGGCTCGCGTTGCACCACAGCCGTCCGCCGCCCGACAGGTGCTCGACGCCCATGGTGAGGGTGCCGAAGACGACACGGGCCGTCATCTGCTCCCCGGTCGGCCGGAGCTCAGCGGGGATGCGGGTGCGGTAGAGCAGCTCGTGACCGACGACGGTGCCGGCGCGGTCGACGATCGGCTGACGGCCGAGCACGACGACCATCTCGCCGGCGTGGTCACGGCGTGGGTTCGAGGGGGCGAAGGAGGACACGGACAAGGGGGACCACCCGGGTGTGGAGCCGCGCTGGGGGCCGCGGACGGTCTGGGACAGGGGTGCCGGAGGCGTCCGGCGGAGGACGTCAGCCCGCGAGGGGGACGGTCGCGGGCGCGACCGGGGTGAGGCGTTGGCGGTAGGTGCGGTGGGTGGCGACGTCGGCGTAGTAGGTCTCGCGTCGTCGGGTGGCGCAGCCGTCGGGGCGGGTGGGTGGGGTGAGGAGGTGGGGGTCGAGGTGGGT
>JAURVT010000052.1 GCA_030655315.1 Nocardioidaceae bacterium
GCCCCGGGCGCTGTGGCGACCCGTGGTCGACGGCGGCGTGCCGCGCTCGCGGGTGGCCCGGGTGCGCGCCCGGACCGAGCGGCAGGCCGCGCAGTGGGACTCACGCCTCACCGCCGACGAGCGCGCCCGGCGCGACCGGCCGTCCGACACCGACGCCGGGCAGGGGCCGCCGAGCATCTGGAGCCCACCGGTCCGCGTGGTGGCCTACTCCGGCCTGGAGGCGGACCGCCGCCGCGCGAGCGTCACGGTGTGGGCGAGGTCGGGCGGGTCGGCCACCTGGATGCGTCGGGACGTCGCCCTGCAGTGGGCGCGCGGCGACTGGCGGGTGCGGTTCCCGCTGCCGGCCGCCTGGAGCACCGAACCGCCCACGTCGGACATCCGTCCGATCTCGGCCCTATCGCCCTAACCGGGGGACGCCTCGACGGGGCGTCCCTCACACTGGGGAGACGCGATCGCCGATCGCGTCAGGATCATGCACACACGGACGGGGGACGTCGGGTGGCCGACGAGGAGCAGATGATGAGCGGCGAGCAGTTCGCGCAGCGACGCAACGCCGCGCCGCCGGGCGCCGCGCACCAGCCGCCGCAGCAGCCCCCGGGGCGCCGTGTCGCGCCGGAGGGCGAGCGTCCGCCGGGACCGCCGCCCCCGCCGCCCACCCAGCAGGGCGGACCGCCCCGCGTGCCCGAGCAGGGACCGCCGCAGGGCCGTCCCACCGGCCCGCCGGCGCAGCACCGCGACGGACCTCCGCAGCAGGGCGGGTGGGGCCCGGCGCCCGCCGGCCCCCCGCCCGAGCAGCAGCACGCACCGGCCGGGCCGGTCTCGGCCGACGCCTTCCTCGAGGGTCGCCAGCGCACCGCCCCGCTCGGCCCCGCGACGTGGGGCTGGCGCGGCTGGGTCCGCCGGCTGACGTTCGGCCTCGTCGCGCCCAGCATGGGCAAGGCCGAGCAGGCCCACAACCACGACCGCAGCGCCGTCCAGCGCTCGTTCGAGGGCCCCCGCACGATCGTCTTCGTCAACCCCAAGGGGGGCGCGGCCAAGACCACCAGCGTGCTGATGTCGGGCTACACCTTCGGCACCGTGCGCGGCGGCGGCGTCGTCGCGTGGGACAACAACGAGACCCGCGGCACCCTGGGTGTCCGCGGTCTGCGGGCCAACCACAACAACACCGCGCGCGAGCTGCTCGCCGCCCGCGAGCGCTTCTCCGACGTGTTCCGCGCACGCCTGGGCGACCTCGGCGGCTACGTCCGCTCCCAGGGCGAGGCGCACTTCGACCTGCTCGCCTCCGACGAGCAGCCGGGTGTCACCGGCACCATCCATGCCGACGACTTCCGCAACCTGCACCACCTGCTGAACCGCTTCTACCGGATGGTGCTGGTCGACACCGGCAACAACATCCGGGCCGAGAACTGGCTCGCGGCCGTCGACTCCGCCGATCTCCTCGTGGTGACCACCACTGTGCGCGAGGACACCGGCTACTCAGGCCTGTGGATGCTCGACGCGCTCGTCGCCGAGGGGCGTCAGGACCTCGTCGCGCGGTCGATCACCGTCCTGTCCGACCCGGCCCAGACCGTCGACAAGGAGCTCGCGGCGTCGCTCACCGAGGCGTACGCCTCGCGGTCGCGGCACGTCGTGCGGGTGCCGTTCGACCCGGTGCTCGTGTCGGGCTCCGTCGTGGACTACAGCCGCCTGTCGCGGGGGACGCGGGACGCCTGGCTGCGCGCGTGCGCGGCCATGGCCGAGGCCCTGTGATGCTCGCCGTGGTGCTGCCCGGAGCGGAGGACGGCGGCACCGGGTTCAACCCGTTCGACGGCATCTCGCCGAGCTTCGGGCCGTTCCAGGGCCTGTTCACCTCGCGCGTCGGCGTCTTCCTGGCGATCGTGTGGGCGGCGGCGTTCGTGTACGTCGCGTTCTGCCTGCTCGTGGCCATCGCCCGCGTGGCGACGAGCCGCAGGGGCGGCTACGGCGACGACCTCGACGACGCCCGCAACCAGCTCATCCGCAACGCCGCCGCGGCCGTGCTCCTCGCCGCCGTCCCGGTGATCTTCGGGGTGCTCGTCGGCACATGAGCGTCCGCATCGACGACCCGGACACCGCGCAGCCCTCCCGGGGCGGCGGGGTGCGCGCTGCCCTCGTGGTGGTGGTCGGGCTGGTCGTGGTGGGTCTGCTCGTGTGGTCGTTCGTGCCGGCCGGGGACGACCCCGCCGAGCGGTCCGACCGGTTGTCGCGCACCGGCGACACCACCGCGACGGGCAGCCTCGAGCGCGGCACGGCGTCGGCCGACCTCGCCGGCGCGACGCGTCAGGTGGCCGGGGTGCCCCGCGGGTTCCCCCAGACGGTCGACGGCGCCGTCGAGTCCTACGTCGCCTCCCTCGGCCTGTTCGCCGCCGGCATGGCCCGGTTGACGGCGGCCGAGCTGGCCACCTTCGTCCGCGACTTCACCGGCACCGACACCGACTACTCCGCCCTCGCCGCCGACAAGCGCGCCCTACTCGGGCTCGACGACCAGGGCCGCGTGATCGACGGCCGGGCCGGCGACGCCGTGGTGTCGGCCTGCCCGCCCGACCTCGGCGCCTACCGGACGAGCGACGTCGCGCCCGCGGACGGTGCACCGACGTCGGTCACCGTGTCGTACTGGGGTCCCTGCGTCTACGGCGTCGGGTCGACGACCCACCGCGAGCGTCTCGACGTGGTCTGGCAGCAGACCACGGCCACCATGACCTGGACGTCCGGCGACTGGCGGCTCGCGCCGGGTGCGCAGCCGCCCGCGGCCCGGGCGCCGTCGCCCACCGACCTCAACCGGCCCGACACGACCTTCGCCCAGCGGGCCGCCCTGCTCGGCGACGGCTGGTCGCTGTTCAGCGGGGCCTCGCAGGCCTGGCCCACCGAGCTGCTGGGGCAGGAGCCGTGAGCGCGAGGCGCCTCCTCCTGGCGCTCCAGGCGCTGCTGATCGCCGTCGGTCTCGCCCTCCCCGCCCTCCCGGCCGCCGCCGAGGCGCCCGACGTCTGCGCGACCAACCCGGCTGCCTGCACGGTCGGCACCACGCCGGGCATCGAGTCCTCCCCGTCGGTCGGCAGCGTCGACGACGGGTCGCAGGGCATCGTGTCGCCGAGCGTCGAGACCGAGCGGACGCTCGCCGCGATCAACGAGTTCACGCCGGAGAACGCCGTCGACTCCTGGGCCCAGGCGTCGGCCGAGGGCGCGGTCTCGATCCTCGGCAAGGTGTCGGCCTGGCAGGACCGCGTCACGACCCCCGCCTTCGACCGCTCGTGGTGGCGCGACCAGTACGCCGTGATGTTCGGCCTCAGCCTGATGCTGTTCGCCTTCATGCTCGTGATCGTGGTGGCACGCGTCGGCGGCCCGGACGGCTCGGTGCCCGCCGCCCAGCTGCTGCGCGACTCCGGTCTCAAGCTGTGGCTCGTCCCGGTGGTCCTCGCGATCGCCCCGATCGTCCTGTCGCTGGTCCAGGGCACCACGGCCGAGCTCGCACGCTCGTTCGCGTCCGAGACCGGTGACGGCGCCGGCGGGGCCACGTCGGAGTTCCTCGACCAGATGACCGCGGTGAGCGGTGGCTTCGACGCCTTCGGCGGCGCGATCCTGGCGCTGCTGGTGCTGATGGGCATCCTGGTGTTCTCGGTGCTGCTGCTCATCGAGGTGGCCGTGGCCAGCTGGGGCCTGAACCTGCTCGGCCTGGTGGTGCCGATCGCCATCGTCATGCACGTGTACCCGCCGTGGAGGCGGCCGCTCGCGCGGATCGCCGGCCTGATGTTCGGGCTGATGTTCACGCCCGTCGCGGTGAACTTCGTCTACTGGACCTTCTTCTCCACGGCCCAGGACCTGACCGACGGCCTGGACCTGTTCGGCACCGCCCTGTTCCTGCTCATCGGCACCCTGCTGCTCTGCGCGGCGCCCGTGCTGCTCATGCAGCTGTTCACGGTGCTCGCCCCGCGCTTCGCCGGACCCGCGCCGGCGACGGCCGGCGGCCCGCGTGGCGACGGGCCGTCGGCACGGTCGGTGACGCGGCTGTCGGACCACTTCCGCACCAAGGAGGGCTTCGCGGCGCAGACGTCGATGGTGCACGCGCACGAGCGGTCGGCTGCCCCCGCCGCCGGGCCCTCCGGTGACGGGGCCGCCGGGCCGCGGACCCGCACCGTCGAGCGTCCCGACCCACCGCGGCGCGCGGCCGCGGTGGACCGTCCCGAGCGTGACCCCGACCCCGGGGTGGAGCCCGAGGCCGTGCGCGCCCACGAGGCGGTCGCCGCGCAGCTGGGCGGCAAGAACGCCGACGAGGCGTTCGACCCCGAGCCGTTCGACCCGCCGCCCGCGCCGGGAGAGCCGCGCGACGACGGGTGGTGGCACCGGTGAGCACCGCGTCGTCGGGCGGACCGGGCGCCACCGTCAGCCTGCTGGGTGGCGAGACGCGTCGCCGCAACCTCTTCGGCTCGTTCAGCGGTGGCCAGGTGGCCGTCCTCACCGGAGCCAGCGTGCTCTGGCTGGTCGTCCTGCTGGTGTCGCAGTCGTTCCCGGTGCTGGTCGTCGGCGTGCTCGCGCTGCTCGGGCTGTCGTGGCTGCTGCGCCGCCAGGACTCCAGCGGCGACTCGTGGGGCCGCACGCGCGGCGAGGGCCTGTGGTTCTGGATGCGCCGTCGTCGCGAGCTGGACGTCTGGTCGCCCGGCGGCGACCTGCCCAGCGCCGTCGGCAGCTTCCGCGAGCTCACCTACGCCGACGACCCCGACGCCCCGCCGGTCGCGATCATCCACCAGCGCGACCGCGCCCAGCGGTTCGGCCCGCAGTCGACCCTGGTCGCGGTGCTCGAGATCGTCGGCGGCGGCGACGGCCTGCGCGAGGTCACCGAGGTCAACCGCCGCGGCTCCCGCTTCGGGCAGCTGCTCGGCACCCTGGCCTCGCCGGAGTCGCCCGTCGAGCAGATCGACATCGAGACCCGCGTGCTGCCGGCCGACCCGTCGGCCTACGCCGACGAGATGGCCGCGATGCTCGCCCCCGGCTGCCCGCCCGCGCTGCGCGCGAGCATGGAGCAGCTCGCCGCCCACGGCGCTGCCCAGACCGAGACCTACCGGACGTTCGCCACGGTGCGGATGCCGCTGGCCGCCGTGCAGGCGCGCGTCGTCGGACGCGTGGCGTCAGCCGAGGACACCGTCGTCGCCGCCGTGGACGCGCTGCGCGTCGTCGTCGACCGCCTCGAGCGGTCGGGCCACGTGGTGCGCGGCGTGCTCGGACCCCGGCGCATCGCCGCGATGGTGCGCCACCTGCACGTCCCGAGCTTCGGTCTGGACGATCTCGACGGCCTCGAGCGGATCCGCGACGGGTGGGCCTTCCCCGTCGTCCCGATGCGTGACGCCGTGCGCGTCGACGGACCGGACGGGCCGTGGTTCCACGCGGTGGCCTCGGTGCCGCGCGACTCCTGGCCGATGGACGTGGTGGGCATGCGGTGGATGCAGAACCTCGTCACCGACGTGAACCCCGCGACCATCCGCACGGTCAAGGCACAGCACCGGCTCGTCCCCAAGCGCCTCGCGCGCGGCAAGGCGACGATCGGCCTGACGCTCGACACCGCGGCCATCCGCTCGCGGGAGAAGAAGCAGGCGGTCTCGACCGGTGAGGACGAGGCGTCGGCGACCGCGGCCCAGCGGGTGATGAACGACCTGCTCGGTGCCGGCACCGCGGGCGACCACGCCGCGGTGCGGATCATCGTCTCGGCTCCGGACCTCGCCGCGCTGCGGATCGCGCGGTCGGCGGTGTCGGCGGCGGCCGAGGACTCAGGCATCACCCGGCTGCGGTGGTACGAGAACCGCCACCACCAGGCGCTCGTGCTCGGTGCGCCGCTCGCGAGGGGGATCCAGGCATGAGGGGCGAGGAGGTGCGGGTCAGGTGAGCATGCTGCGTCCGCGCACGAGGGACGAGGCGCCCGCCGTCCCCGAGGAGCCCGCCGCGGAGGCGCCGGCACCCGAGCCGAGGCGACGCTCGTCGCGCCGGGCCCGCTGGCTCGACCGGCTGGGGCTGTACGAGGTGTCCGAGGAGACGATCTTCACCTCCACGCGCCAGGCGCAGGCGGTCAACCCCGCGCTGGTCGCGACCCACGCGCCGCTGGCGGGGCCCATCACCGGCGTCGACGTCGACACCGGCAACGCCGTCTCCAACGGCCCGCACGAGCTCTACGCGCAGCGGCGCATCACCTCGCCCAACGTGGTCGTCCTCGGCGACGTCGGCTCCGCGAAGTCGTCGCTCGTGAAGACCGTGTACGTCGCCCGTGCCGTCGCGTGCGGCAAGCAGGTGGCGGTCTTCGACCGCAAGAACCAGGAGGGACGCGGGGAGTACGCCGACGTCGCCCGGGTCTGCGACGGCACCACCATCGCCTTCTCGCGCACCAAGGGCTCGGCCATCAACCTGCTCGACCCGCGCATCTCGACGTCGTCGCGCGACGGCGACACCGACGCCCGCATCGGCCAGGACCGGCTGCTGCTGATGGCCGCCGAGTACGCGCACGGACGGCTCAGCTCGCACGAGCACCACGCACTGCGCTCGGCCCACCGCACGGCGCTCGCCCGCGCCGGTGCCGACGGTCGCAACGCCACCATCCACGACGTCGTCGACGCGCTCTACGCGCCCGAGGCCGACGCCGTGCCGCGCGCCCACCTCGCCGAGAGCGAGGTCGTCACCCCACGCGACGTCGTCGACTGGGGGATGGCGCTCGCGATGGACCTGGAGCGGTTCGTCGACGGCGACCTGTCCGGCCTGATCGACGCCGACACCTCGGACTCGGTCGACTGGTCCGCACCACTGCTCGTGTTCGACACCTCCGAGCTCGACGAGGACTCACCCGCGCTGTCGCTGGTGATGGCGTTGGTGGCCACGTTCCTGTCGTCGGTGTGGGCCGCGCGACCCGGCCAGCGGATCATCGTGCTCGAGGAGGGCTACCACACGGCCCGCCTCACCGGCCCGGGCACGACGAGCGTCGCGGGCATCCTGCGCTCGCTCGTCAAGCGTGGACGCGGCATCGGCCTGGCGTTCGTCACCGTCATCCACCACGTGTCCGACCTGCCGCCCGACTCCGACGCGATGAGCCTCGTGCGCGAGGCGCAGGTGGTGCACGTGTACCGGCAGTCGCGCTCCGACGACGCCCGGACCGTGGTGTCGCTGTTCGGCCTGCCGTCGTGGTCCGAGGACCTGTTGCCCGCCGTCGAGCCGGGGGTGCACGTGCTGAAGGTCGGCAAGGAGCCCGCACGCCTCGTCCGGCACATCCGTACCCGGATCGAGGAGGGCTTCACCGACACCGACGCGGCGATGACCGGGGCGCGCCGAGGCACCGCCTCCTGACCGGGCCCGCCTCAGCGGCCGATGGCGATGACGGGCTCGTACCGCGGGTGCAGCAGCTCCATCATGTCCTGCATGAAGGCCCGCGGGACCGACACGCAGCCGCCCGTCGCGCCGGAGCCGTTGACGTGCAGGAAGATCCCCGACCCCTTGCGCCTGACGGCCGTCGGCCGGTTGAAGTCGATGACGATCGCCCAGCGGTACTGGCTGCGGTAGGACGGCAGGTACTCCGAGCCGTTGCGCCGGCTCGACGGGAGCGCGTGCCGGAACCCGCCCTGGCTGCGGTTGCGCAGCTGGTTGTAGAACGCCGACGCGTTGTCCTGCACCCAGTAGTCGCCGGTGCGCACCCGGTGAAACGGCAGGTCGGTGCCCGCGGGCGCGGCGCTGTTGCCGAACGCCTCGCGCATCGCGTACGTGCCCGTCGGCGTGGTGCTCGTCCACTGCTTGCGCTCACTGCCCGCGACGAGTCC
Organism: Nocardioidaceae bacterium; assembly: GCA_030655315.1. GTDB lineage: Bacteria > Actinomycetota > Actinomycetes > Propionibacteriales > Nocardioidaceae > JAURVT01. The sequence goes on from JAURVT010000052.1 coordinate 7,800, forward strand.
GCCGGACCCGATCCGGGCGTCGGTCGTGGTGCGCCGCGCGTCCCAGCCGGTGGAGGTCCTGCGCCAGTAGGTGACGCGGGCGCGCGTCCCCGAGCTGCGGTTGACGGTCACCACCTGCTGGGTGTCGGCGGCGAGCGTCACCCTCACCCCGCCGAGCGTGACGGTGCGCGTCGCGGCGTCGGCGGGCGGCGTCCCCACGCCCAGTGCCACCGCGACCACCAGCACCACGGCCGTCAGGAGCGGGACGGGCAGCTGCAGGCGTCGGCTCACCACCCCATCCTCCCCGACCGGGCGGGTCGGCGTCCCGTCCTGGTGTCGGATTCCCAGGTAGGCACGGGTTTCCGACGCAACCGCGGCGAGCTCTCCGTGGTCCCGTCGGTCCTCCATGCCGAGTGGGGCCGCCGGGACGGGTGGGACGACGTCGTCGTCCGCGTCACTCCTGCACCACCTGGCACGGAGAACCGGACCGATACCCGGGAAGTTCTCCGTGGTTCCGTCGGAAGTCCCCGCCTACCTGGGAATCGTGGGACGGGAGGGGCGGACGAGGTCGCGCACCCAGGCGCGGGCCGGGGGGAGGTGGTGGGCGCGGGCGGTGGCGACGAGGGCGAGGCTGCGGGTGCCGGGCCAGTCCGGGGGGAGCAGGTGGGGTGGCAGGCCCGGGTCGAGCGACGGGATCGTGCGCCAGGCGTCGACGAGCCGCGCCAGGTGGACGAACGACGCCCGGCCGTCCGACGGCTCGGGCGAGTCGGCGTGCGCGTCGAGGAAGGCGAGGTGGCGGGCGGCGACGGCGTCGAGGTCCCACCAGCGACGGACCACGTCGACCAGCGGCACGGGCGTCCCGACCTCGCGGCACGCGAACGTCGTCACGTGGTCGCGCAGGCCGAGGCCGTCCACCACGGCGTCGACGTCGGACGCGCGGTGGGCGGGCGCGACCCACAGCCCGGACGACACGGTCCCGCAGCCGGCCCAGGCCAGCTGCCGGCGCAGCTGGTGACGGTCGCCGCGCCGGTCCTCGGGGATGCTGAACGAGACGAGCAGCCAGCCGTCGTCGGGGCCGGCGCCGGGGCCGAAGATGCGGGTGTCGCCGCGCTCGAGCATCGACGCCGCCCGGCCGCTCAGCGCGTAGCCGCTGCGCCCGTCGCGGGGCTCGGCCACCAGCACGCCGCGGGTCTTGAGCCGACCGACCGCCACCCGGGTGCTGTCGGCCGGCACGTCGAGCGCCTCGAGCAGCCGGACGAGGTCGGCCACCGCGACCCAGCCGCCGAGGTCGCGCAGGTGGGTGCCGAGCACCGTCCGCACCAGGGACGTGACGCTGCCCGGCCGGGAGTCGACGTCGTCGAGCCCGGCGCGGTCGTCGCTCACCGGCCCGCGAGCTCGTCGCGCACGGCTTCGACGCCCGTCAGCAGCTCGCCGAAGCCGGTGCTCAGCGGGCTGAGCCCGAGGCGCAGGCCCATCGGCGCGCGGAAGTCGGGGATCACGCCGCGCGTCCACAGCGCCGCGGTGACCTCGCGGAACGACGGGTGGTCGAGCGTGACGTGGCCGCCGCGCTCGGACGGCTCGCGTGGCGTGGCGAGCTCGACGCCCAGCGGGGCCAGCAGCTCGTCGGACGCCTCGATCGCGAGCGCCGTCAGCAGCACCGACTTCTCGCGGACGGCGCCGATCCCGACCTCGGCGAGGAGGTCGAGCGTGTCCTTCATGGCGAGCATGCCGAGCACGGGCGGGGTGCCGCTGATGACGCGACGGATCCCGGCGGCCGGCTGGTACCCCGGCCCCATCGCGAACGCGTCCGCCCGTCCCATCCAGCCCTGCACGGGCTGGCGGAACTCCTCCTGGTGCTCGGCGCGCACGTAGGCGAACGCCGGCGAGCCCGGCCCGCCGTTCAGGTACTTGTAGGTGCACCCCACGGCGAGGTCGACGCCCCATGCGTCCAGCTCGACCGGCACCGAGCCGACCGAGTGCGACAGGTCCCACAGGACGAGCGCGCCCGCCTCGTGCGCCAGCGCGGTGATGGCGGCGACGTCGGCGAGGTGGCCCGACCGGTAGGCCACGTGGCTGAGCACGACCAGGGCCGTCCGCTCGGACAGCACGGGCGCCAGCTGCTCGGCGCGGACGCCGTCGCGCGGGTCGGTCTCGACCCAGCGCAGCGTCAGTCCCAGCTCGTCGGCGATGCCCTCGAGGACGTAGCGGTCGGTCGGGAAGTTGTCGGTGTCGAGCACCACCTCGTCGCGTCCGGGGCGCAGCGCGACGCCGCCGCGCGCGAGCTTGTAGAGCAGCACGGTCGTGGAGTCGCCGACCGTCACCTGGCCCGCGGCCGCGCCGAGGACGACGTCGCCGAGGCGGTCGCCGATCGCCAGCGGCAGGTCGAACCACTGCTCGTCCCAGCCGCGGATGAGCCGCCCGGCCCACGCGTCGGTCACGAACGACGTGATCCGCTCGGCGCTCGCCCGGAGCGGCCGGCCGAGGGAGTTGCCGTCGAGGTAGGCGACGACGTCGTCGTCCGGCCCGCGCAGGAACAGGTCGCGGTGCGCGCCCAGCGGGTCGGCGGCGTCCAGGTCGGCGGCGCGCGACGTCAGCGAGCTCATCGGCCGATCTCCGTCCGGGCGGCGAACAGCTCGGGGAAGAAGGTGAGGTCGAGCGCCTTCTGCAGGTACCCGACGCCGCTGGAGCCGCCGGTGCCGCGCTTGCCGCCGATGATCCGGGTGACGGTGCGGACGTGCCGGAACCGCCACAGCTGGAAGTTCTCCTCGAGGTCGACCAGCTCCTCGAACGCCTCGTACGCCTCCCAGTGCTCGGCCGGCCGCTCGTAGATGCCGACGATCAGCGGGAGCAGCTCGTCGCGCAGGGTCCACGGCTCGCGGACGTCGCGCTCGAGGACGGACGCGGGCACGTCCAGGCCGGTCCGGGCGAGGTGGCGCCAGAAGGCGTCGTAGAGGGTGGGCGCGTCGAGCAGCGCGGCGAGGTCGGCGTGCGCGGCGGGGTCGGTGTCGAAGACCGCCATCGCCCTCGGGTCCTTGTTGCCGAGGATGAACTCGACGGCCCGGTACTGCGCGGACTGGAAGCCCGACGACGTCCCGAGGTCGTCGCGGAACTCGGCGTACTCGCTCGGGGTGAGGGTGGCGAGCACCGTCCACGCCTCGGCGAGGGTGCGCTGGACGTGCTTGACGCGGGCGACGCCCTTGAGCGCGCGGCCGAGGTCGTCGACGTCCAGCGCCTCGACGGCGGCGCGCAGCTCGTGCAGCACCAGCTTGAACCACAGCTCGGTGGTCTGGTGCTGGACGATGAAGAGCATCTCGTCGTGGTGCTCGGGCCGGCTCACGGGCTTCTGGGCGCTGAGCAGCGCGGGGAGGTGCAGGTACTCGGCGTAGCTCATCCGGCCGGAGAGGTCGGTGACGACGCCGGCCTCCATCGGTCGGGTGCCGGTGCTGGGGTCCATGGCGCCGACTATGTCACGATGATGACGGACGGCACAATGATGTCATGGGGTTTGATCCTCACGTGGCGTGAGGACGTGGGGCGGGCGCAGGCCGCTCGCATCTGACCGCTCACCGTGGCAGACCCCCGCTCACCGTGGCGACCTCGCCGCAGTGAGCGGGGGTTTACCACGACGTCGTGGTAGACCCAGGCCGCCTCAGAGGCGGGCCGCGAGCTCGGTGGCCTGACGGATGGCGCGCTCGGCGTCGAGCTCGGCGGCGACGTCGGCGCCACCGACGACGTGGACGGTGACGCCCGCCGCGCGCAGCGGCTCGGCGAGGTCGGAGACGGACTCCTGGCCGGTGCAGACGATCACCGTGTCGGCCTCGACGAGGCGGGCGCGGCCGTCGACGGTGACGTGCAGGCCGGCGTCGTCGATGCGCTCGTAGGTGACGCCCCGCAGCATCTCGACGCCCGCGTCCCTGAGCGTCGTGCGGTGCACCCAGCCGGTGGTCTTGGCCAGGCCCTTGCCGAGCGGGGTGGTCTTGCGCTGCAGCAGCGTCACCTGGCGGAGCGGGGTCTCGTGCACCTTCTCGACCAGGCCGCCTCGCACGACGGCGGGGTCGCCGACGCCCCAGCGGCGCATCCAGGCCTCGGCGGTCTCGTGCGAGCGGCTGGTGCAGAACTCGGCGACGTCGAAGCCGACGCCGCCGGCGCCCATGATCGCGACACGGTCGCCCACGGCCCTCTCGCCGCGCAGCGCCTCGGCGTACGTCACCACGCTCGGGTGGTCGACTCCCTCCACCTCGGGCACGCGCGGGCGCACGCCGGTGGCGACCACGACGTCGTCCCAGCCGGCGCCGACGAGGGAGTCGACGTCGACCCGCGTGCCCAGGTGGACCTTGACGCCGAGCACCTCGCAGCGGCGGGTCCAGAAGCGCAGCGTCTCGGCGAACTCCCCCTTGCCGGGGATGCGCATCGCGAGGCGGAACTGCCCGCCCACCTGCTCCTCGGCCTCCATCACCTCGACCTCGTGACCGCGCTCGGCCAGGGCGACGGCGGCCGAGAGCCCGGCGGGTCCCGCGCCCACGACCGCGACGCGACGTCGACGCTGCGGCGGCACCGGCAGCAGGACGAGCGTCGTCTCGTGGCCGGCGCGCGGGTTGACCAGGCAGGACGCGCGCTCGTTGGCGAAGGTGTGGTCGAGGCAGGCCTGGTTGCAGGCGATGCAGGTGTTGATCTCGTCGGCGCGGCCGGCGGCGGTCTTGGCGACGAACTCGGGGTCGGCGAGCAGCGGGCGCGCCATCGAGACGAGGTCGGCCTGACCCGCGGCGAGGATGCGCTCGGCGACGTCGGGCGTGTTGATGCGGTTGGACGCCACGACGGGCACGCCCACCTCGGCGCGCAGCCGCGCGGTCGTCCACGCGAACGCCGCCCGCGGCACCGAGGTGACGATGGTCGGGATCCGTGCCTCGTGCCACCCGATGCCGGTGTTGATGACGTCGGCGCCGGCCGCCTCCACGCGGTGCGCGAGCTCGGCGGTCTCGTCCCAGGTCTGCGCGTCGTCGACGAGGTCGAGCAGGCTCATCCGGTACTGGACGAGGAAGCCGGCTCCCGTCCGCTCGCGGACGCGCCGGACGACCGCCTCGGGGAACCGCATCCGCTTGGACGCGCTGCCACCCCACGCGTCGGTGCGGTCGTTGGTGCGCGCGGCGAGGAACTGGTTGACCAGGTAGCCCTCGGAGCCCATGATCTCGACACCGTCGTAGCCCGCGACCCGGGCGAGCGCGGCGGCGTCGGCGAAGTGGCCCACGCACGCCTCGACCTCGCGGGTGCTCATGGCGCGAGGCCGGAACGGCGTGATGGGCGACTGGCGGCTCGACGCGGCCTTGTTGAACGGGGTGTACCCGTAGCGCCCGGCGTGCAGCAGCTGCAGGACGATCCTCGCGCCGTGCTCGTGCGCGGCGTCGGTGACGAGCCGGTGCTTCTCGGCGAGCCGGCGCGACGTCATCTGCGACCCGGCCGGGAGCAGCCAGCCGCGCCAGTGCGGCGCGTACCCACCCGTCACGATCATCGCGACGCCACCCTTGGCCCGCTCGGCGACGTAGGCCGCGAGCTCGGGCAGGTGCTTGGCGCGGTCCTCCATCCCGGTGTGCATCGAGCCCATCACCACCCGGTTGCGCAGCGTGAACGGGCCGACGTCGAGCGGCGACAGGAGCAGGGGGTGGTCGTTCACGGGCGGGGTTCCTCACCGGTGGGGAGCGGGGTGTTCACTACTGGGGTGGGCAACAGGTCGTGGTGGTTCCTCGTCGGCGCGGGCGTGTTCAACGTGGTGGTGTGGCCGCGGTTCGCGCTGGCGATCGTCCGCGACGACCGCGCCTGGGCCGGTGCCGCGTGGTCGAGCACGCCGCAGCCGTTCTTCTGGGTGCACGCGGTGCTGATCACCGCCGCGGTGCTCATCGGGCTGGGGGTGCTGGTCGTCGGCCTGCGGGGTCTGCGGGCGTCACGGCGGACGTCGCGATGATCTCCTCGCACCAGGCCACGACGGCCTCCTCGGTGCGGATGCCGCCGCGCAGCACCAGGTAGGGCCCGACGTCCTCGGGCGCGAGCGCGCCGGGGTCGGGGTAGTGCCGCTCGCTGCTGCGGCGGAACCCCTCGAGCCGCTCGCGGTGGGCGACGAGGTGACGACGGACGTCGTCCAGCACCGCGGACGCGTCGCCGTGGTGGAGGCCGCGGACCCGGACGGCGAGGTCGCTGCGGGTCTGCTCGACGGCGCTCGGCGCGTCCACCCACGACGTGAGTGCGTCGCGTCCGGCGTCCGCGATGGCGAACACCTTCTTGTCCGGGCGGCCCTGCTGCTCGACGGCGGTCGAGGCGACCAGCCCGTCGGCCTCCATCCGGGCGAGCGTCCGGTACACCTGCTGGTGCGTCGCCCGCCAGAACAGCCCGATCGATCGGTCGAAGCGGCGCGTCAGGTCGTACCCGCTGGCCGGCTGCTCGGCGAGCGACACCAGGATCGCGTGCTCCAGGGCCATGGATCGGACCGTACCTCTGCACCGCCGCGCAGTGCAACGAGGTGCATAGGGTCCTGCTGCTGGTGAGCGCAGATGGACGCGACGACGCCCGGCCCGCAGGAGCGCGGACCGGGCGTCGTCGGTGGGTGGTGCGTCGGTGCTGGGCGTCAGTGCAGGATGACGGGCGGCGCGGCGTTCTCGTCGTCGTCCGTCAGGTGGGAGACCTCGCGCTTGCGCGGGAGCATCAGCGCCGGGACCAGCGTGAGGAGCACCAGGCCCCAGGCCACCCAGTAGGTGTCGGCGAACGCCTCGGCGGCCTGCACGAGGCCGGCGGCCATGCCCTGCTCGCCGAGCCGGGCGGCGACGTCGGAGTCCCGCAGGCCCGCCATGGCGGGTCCGGCGAGCTCGCTGCCCTTGATGTGGCTCGTCAGGACCACCGACATCACGGCGACGCCGACCGAGCTGGCGACCTGCTGGGTGATGTTGAGCAGCGTCGAGCCGCGGGCGACCTCGTGGTGGCGGAGCGTCTTGAGCGCCGAGGTCATGATCGGCATCATCGTCGCGCCCATGCCGAGGCCCATCACGAACAGCGCCCCGATGATGAACGTGTACGACGTGTCGGCCTCGAGCTGGGTCAGCCCGAGCATGCCGATCACGATCAGCACGAGCCCGACCGGGACGATGCGCCCGACCGGCATCCGGTCGGTCAGCGCACCGGCGATCGGCATGGTGAGCAGCGCGCCGATGCCCTGCGGGGCGATCAGCAGGCCGGCCGCCAGCGTCGTCTCGCCGCGGACCTCCTGGAAGTAGGTCGGGACGAGCAGCAGGCCGCCGAAGAAGGCCGACGCGAACAGGAACATCGTGACGATCGCGAGGGTCAGGTTGCGGTTGGAGAACAGCCGCAGGTCGAGCAGCGGGTGCTCGGGCTTGAAGGCATGGCGGACGAACAGGCCGATCAGCACCACGCCGGCGAGCACCGACAGCCACACGCGGGGCGCGGTGACGTCGCCGTCCTCGACGGGCAGCGAGGAGACGCCGAACAGGAAGAGCGCGAGACCGGGCGACATCAGCAGCAGGCCGACGACGTCGAGCTTCTCGGCCGGGACCGGCGCGTCCTTGGGGAGCACGATCGACGCGTACACCAGCGCCAGGGCGCCGATGGGCAGGTTGATCAGGAAGATCCAGTGCCAGCTGGCGTTCTCGATCAGCCAGCCTCCGAGGATCGGGCCGAGGATGGGGCCGAGCAGCATCGGCACGCCGAGGATGGCCATCAGGCGACCCATCCGGGCGGGACCGGCCGCGCGGGTCATGATCGTCATGCCGAGCGGCATCAGCATGCCGCCGCCGAGGCCCTGCAGGACGCGGAACCCGATGAGCATGTTGATGTCCTGCGCCGCCGCGCAGAGCACCGAGCCGGCGGTGAACAGGGCCACCGCGGTGAGGTAGAGCCGCTTGGTGCCGAAGCGGTCCGCCGCCCAGCCCGTCAGCGGGATGACGGTCGCGAGCGAGAGCGTGTAGGCGGTGACCGTCCAGGCGACGGTGGAGTAGGCCAGCGGGTTCGCCGGGTCGTCGGAGAAGACGCGCTGGAAGGTCGGCAGGGCGACGTTGACGACGGTGATGTCGAGGATCGACATGATCGCGCCGAGCACGACGACGCCGGCGATCTTCAGCACCGCACCGTCGATCTTGTCCGGGTAGGTCTGTTCAGCTGTGGACATGGGTCATTTCCTTCGTGGTGGTGCTGGTGCTGAGGTAGTCGCCCTGGAGGATGGGCTGGAGGGCCTCGTGCAGACGGTCGGAGTCGGCCTCGGGGAGACGGTCGACGAGGATCCGCAGGGCCTTGCGCTTCTGCTCGAGGTGCTGGTCGGCGACCTCGAGCCCGGTGGGGGAGAGCGTGACGAGCTTGACCCGGCGGTCCGCCGGGTCCTCGTGCCGCTCGGCGATGCCGAGCCGGACGAGCTGGTCGACGTTGCGCCCCGCCGCGGCCACGGACAGGCCGAGACGGCGGGCGATGTCGGTGATCGCCACGGGCTCGCCGACGTGCGAGAGCAGGAACGTCGTCCGGGCCTGGGAGAAGGTCACGTCGAGCTCGACGAGACGCTCCATCGCGTCACCCTGGACGAGGCTGAAGACCCGCTGCAGGAACAGCTCCAGCGACTCGTAGAGACGCTCGTTGGATGGTTGCACCGGGCGATCGTAACGCCGATGCAACTGTTGCGTCCGTGAATTCTTTGTGACGTGCACCCATCTCGTCGGTGCGGGTCGGTGTCAGGCCGCGGCCTCGCGCGAGGCCTCGACGGTGCGTCGCGCGGCGAGGGCGGCCACGCGTCCGGCCCGGTTCGCGCCGATCGTGCTCGCCGACGGTCCGTAGCCGACGAGCTGGACCCGGTGGTCGCGGGCCGCGGTGGTGGGGGTGTGGGCGTCCTCGCGGGCGACCAGCCGGATGCCGCCGGACGGCTCGCGCAGGCGCAGCGGCGCGAGGTGGCCGACGGACGGACGGAACCCGGTGGCCCAGACGATGACGTCGGCGGGCCGCGTGGTCCCGTCGGCCCAGCGGACGGCGTGCGGCTCGACCGACGCGAACATCGCGTGCCGGTCGTAGGCACCGAGGAGACGGGCCCGCTCCTCCTGCGGGCGGAGCGCCAGGCCGGTGACGCTGACGACGCTCTGCGGCGGCAGGCCGAGGCGCACCCGCTCCTCGACCAGGGCGACGGCGGAGCGTCCCGCGTCGGCGTCGAAGTCGCCCGGGCCGCGCCAGACCGGCGGCCGACGCGTCACCCAGGTGGTGCGGGCCACGGGTGCGAGCTCGCCGAGGATCTGCACCGCGGACGCGCCCCCGCCCACGACCACGACGTCGAGGCCCGCGAGCGCGTCGGGGCCGTCGTAGTCGTGGGTGTGGACCTGGCGGCCGGCGAAGCGCTCGAGGCCGGGGTAGTGCGGCACGAACGGGCGCTCCCAGGTGCCGGTGGCGTTGACGACCGCGGGCGCGGTCCACGCGCCGCGGTCGGTGCCCACGCGCAGGAGGCCGTCGGCGTCCTCGACGCGCGAGACCCGGACGGGCCGCAGGACGCGGAGGTCGAAGCGGTCCTCGTAGTCGCCGAAGTAGGCCGGCACGGCCTCGCGGGCGGGCGTGGCCGGGTCGGCGTCCGGGGCCGTCAGGCCGGGCAGCGACGCGACGCCGTGCACGTCGTGCATCGACAGCGTCCGCCACCGGTGCTGCCAGGCGCCGCCGGGGGCGTCGTTGGCGTCCAGCACCACGTGGTCGACGCCGAGCCGGGCCAGGTGGTGCGCCGCCGACAGCCCCGCCTGCCCCGCCCCGACCACCACGACGTCGGTGCGGTGCTCGGCCGACGTGCTCATACCAGCAGAACCAGCACCCCGACCCCGGTGTTCCCGGCACCCGCATCCCCCGCCCACGCCCCCTCCCGTCCGCGATCTGATGGGTTGGCGGGGTTCCCAGGCGGTGAGAACCCCGCCAACCCATCGGATCGCGGACGGGGCGGGCGCGGGGGGCGTGCGGGTCAGAGGGCGCCGAGGGCGCGGGCGACGGGGACGACGGACGCCGCGGCCCAGGCCTGGGGGCGGCAGGAGGCGGGGTAGGGCGAGGGTGGGAAGACGGAGTCGTCGAGTCCGGCGAACAGCTCGGGCATCCGGTGGTCGAACCCCTCGGCGGCCCGCAGCAGGCCGCGCGCGACGGTGGCGGCCGCGTCGACGTGGCCCGTCCGGCGCAGGCCGTCCACCACGACGGCGGTGTCGTGGGTCCAGACCGACCCGCAGTGGTAGCGCCATGGCCAGTAGCCGCCGTTGTCGCTCGAGAGCGTGCGGATGCCGTGGCCCGAGAACATCGTCGGGTGGAGGAGGCGGGCCGCGACGGTGGCGGTCTCGTCCTCGTCGAGCAGGCCGGTGCCGAGCAGGTGTCCCATGTTGCTGGCGACGCCGTCGACCCGCTCCTTGCGGGCGTCGAGCGCGAGCGCGGGGTAGGCGCCGAGCGCGTCCTCGCACCAGAACGCGGCGCGGAAGCGCGTGCTGAGCGCCGCGGCCCACGCCCGCCACTGCCCGCCCCCCGGGCGACCGAACGCGTCGAGCAGCTCGGCACCGGCGAGCGCCGCCTCGTGGGCGTAGCCCTGCACCTCGGCGAGCGCGATCGGTCCGTCGGCCAACGAGCCGTCGGCGAACCGGATGGAGTCGCCGGAGTCCTTCCAACCCTGGTTGGCCAGGCCGCGCCCGCCGTCGTCGGCGTACTCGGCGAAGCCGTCGCCGTCGGGGTCGGAGTGGTCGCGCATCCAGCCCAGCGCGGCCTCGAGCGCCGGCAGCAGCGCGCGCACCTCGTCGTCGGGCATCCCGGCGCGCCACGCCTCGGTCAGCACCACGACCCACAGGAAGGTGGCGTCGACGGTTCCGTAGTAGACGGGCGGCAGGTGCAGGCCGCGACCGGCGTTCTCGCCCGGCATCACCATGGCCTCGGCCCGCACCTCGTGCAGGATCTTGCCGGGCTGCTCGGCGGTCTCGGGGTCGGTCCGGATGCCCTGGCGCGACGCGAGCACCCGCAGCGTCGACGCCGCGAGCCCGGGGTGGAGCGGCACCAGCATCCGCGCCGCCCAGAGGGTGTCGCGCCCGAACAGGGTGAAGAACCAGGGGGCGCCGGCGGCCAGGAACGCGTCGTCCGGCAGGTCGCGCGTCGCCATCAGGAGACCGTCGAGGTCGCCCAGCGAGCGCTCGGCCAGCCGGCGCAGCGCGGGGTCGTCGGTGCGCACCCGTCCGGCGAGCGCACCGATCGGACGTGACGTCGGTGCGACCACGGGCGCGGCGTCGTCGGTGCGCAGGGCCCAGGTGAGCCGCTGCTCGCCGTCGGCGGGCACCTCGACGTCCCAGCGCAGCCGCACCCGCGCACCGTCGACGAGCACGTCGGCGTCGTCGGCGTCGAGCCGGGCCGAGGTGCCGCCGCGTCGCCACCGGAGCTCGGCCGACGGGGCGACGAGGTCCGGGCGCACGCCGCCCTTGACGTCCTCGAGCCCGGCGAGGTCGCTCGCGACGGCCACCTCGACGCGCACCCGTGCCGTCGTCGGGAGCGCGGAGCGCAGCACGAGCGTCTCGACGAGGTCGTCCCCGACCGCCTCGCGCGCACGCTCGAGCAGGAGCTGGGGGTCCGCGGTCGGCGCCGCCACGCTGCGCAGGGCCGAGGTGAACACGGCCCGGCCGCTGCCGTCGAGCAGGTGCGACAGGGCCTCGGGCTCGTCGCCGTCGACGGTGATGACCGCGTGCGACAGCACCCGGACGTCGCCGCGGAAGACGCCCTGGGCGCCGTCCTCGCGGATCTGACCGCCGCGGTCGCTCCAGGCCTGGACGGGCGCCCGGAGGACGACGACGAGGTCGTGCAGGAAGGGCTGGCGGATCGGCATCGGGGCTCCTCGGTCGCGGTGCGCGTGGGCTCGACGGTTGACAGGGCGGTGACGTGCGTCTCATCATGGGCCATCAACATTTGATCGATCAAATCCAATCACAACTGTCTCTTGGATCGATCGAATCCACACCGTTCGGGAGGTGTCATGGCGGAGCGAGCCACGCTGTCCAGCGTCGCCGAGCGTGCCGGCACCTCGCGCCAGACGGTGTCCAACGTGCTGAACGCGCCCGAGCGGGTGCGTCCGGAGACCCGCGACCGCGTCCGGGCGGCGATCGAGGCCACCGGCTACCGCCCGCACGTCGCCGCGCGCCAGCTGCGCACCCGACGCTCGATGAACGTCGGCCTGCGCCTGATGCCGCTCCAGGACGGCATCAACGGATCGATCCTCGACGCGTTCGTGCACGCCCTCACCGAGAACGCCGCCCACGCGGGCTACCGCCTGGTCCTGTTCTCCGCGCCCGACGACGACGGCGAGATCGCCGCCTACGACGAGCTGCTCGAGACCGCCGACCTCGACGCCTTCGTGCTGACGAGCACCCACCACGGCGACCGTCGCACCCGCTGGCTGCTCGACCACGGCGTCGCCTTCGCGACGTTCGGGCGCCCCTGGAGCGCAGGCACCGACCCGCGCGACTCCGTCCACCACTGGGTCGACGTCGACGGGCGCCTCGGCGCCGCGGCCGCCACCCGCCACCTGCGCGACCTCGGCCACGAGCGGATCGGCTTCCTCGGCTGGCCCGCCGGTTCCGGCGCCGGCGACGAGCGTCGCGCGGGATGGCGCGACGTGCTCGGGGCGGCGGCCGTGCTCGACGAGGCCGTCACCGACGGCGTCCGCCAGGGCTCGGACGCCGCCGCGCGTCTCCTGGCGGCGGGGGCGACCGCCCTCGTCTGCGCCAGCGACTCGCTCGCGCTCGGGGCGTTCCACCGGACCACCGCCGTCGTCGGCTTCGACGACACCCCCGTCGCCGCGGCCGTCGGCCTGAGCAGCGTCGCGCAGCCCGTCGAGGCCGCGGCCGCGCACGTCGTCGCGATGCTCGCCCGCGCGCTCGGCGACCCCGTCCCTCCCGTCCTGCCGTCCACACCCGACCGGCACGTCCTGCTGGAGCCCCGACTCGTCGTCCGCGACGAGCCGGTGTCCCTGGCCCACCCCTGAAGGAGAACGCCATGTCCCCCCACGTCCTGCGTCGCCCGTCCGCGCCCCGCGCGATCGGCGCCCTCCTGGCCGCCGGAGCCCTGACGCTCACCGCCTGCGGCGGCTCGAGCTTCGACGACTCCGGGTCCGAGGAGGCCGGCGGCGACCTCAGCGTGCTCATCGGCTCCTCCGGCGAGGCCGAGACCAAGGCCGTCGAGGGCGCGGTCGCCGCCTGGGCGAAGGAGTCCGGGACCGGCGCGAAGGTCACCACGGCGTCCGACCTGCCCCAGCAACTCAGCCAGGGCTTCGCCTCGGGCGACCCGGCCGACGTGTTCTACATCGCCGCCGACACCTTCGCGGGCTACGCCGACAACGGCTCGCTCGAGCCGTACGCGCAGGACCTGTCGAACCTCGACGACTTCTACCCGACGCTGACGCAGGCCTTCACCTACGACGACCAGGTCTACTGCGCGCCCAAGGACTTCTCCACGCTCGGCCTCGTCATCAACAGCCAGAAGTGGTCCGAGGCGGGACTCACCGACGCCGACGTGCCGACCACCTGGGACGAGCTCGCCGACGTCGCGCAGACGCTGACCCAGGGCGACACCGTCGGCCTGGCGATCAGCCCCGAGTACGCCCGCGTCGGCGCCTTCATGGCGCAGGCCGGCGGTGGGCTGCTGAACGACGAGCAGACCGAGGCGACGGCCGACAGCGACGCCAACGTCGCGGGCCTGAACTACGTCAAGGGCCTGCTGGCGGACGGGTCGATGGCCTTCACCACCGACATCGGCGCCGGCTGGGGCGGCGAGGCCTTCGGCAAGGGCCAGGCCGCGATGACCATCGAGGGCAACTGGATCTCCGGCGCGATGCAGGCCGACTTCCCCGACGTCGACTACCAGGTCGCCGAGCTGCCGGCCGGCCCCGCGGGCCAGGCGACGCTGCAGTTCACCAACTGCTGGGGCATCGCCGCGGACTCGGACAACAAGCCCGCCGCGCGCGAGCTCGTCGAGAAGCTCACCTCGCAGGACGACCAGCTCGGCTTCGCCAAGGCGTTCGGCGTGATGCCGTCCATCGAGTCCGCGGCCGACCCGTTCAAGACCGAGTACCCGCAGGACGCCGCGTTCGTCGACTCGGCTGCGTTCGCCAAGAACGTGCCGACGCTGCTCGGCTCGAAGGACGTCATCGACGACCTGAACTCCAAGCTGCCCACGCTCGCGGACACCGACCCCGCGACCATCCTCGAGACGACGCAGAAGGACCTCGAAGCCGTCGTCGCCGACAGCCAGTGAGCCGGCGCGGGATCAGCGGGCGGCAGGGCGTCGCCGGCTGGACGTTCCTCTCGCCCGTCGTCCTGGTCCTCGGCCTGTTCCTCGTCCTGCCGGTCTTCATGGCGCTGTGGGTCAGCGTGTCGGACTGGCGGGGCCGGGGGAGCCCGTTCTCCGGTGACGTGGGGTTCGTCGGGTTCGACAACTACGCCGCGATCCTGTCGGGCGACGGCCGTGCGGCCCGGGACTTCGGCACGTCGATGCGCAACAACGTCTACTACGTGGCGCTCGTCGTCCCGCTGCAGACGGCGCTCGCGCTGTTCCTCGCCATGCTCGTCAACAAGCGGGTGCTGCGCGGACGCGGGTTCTTCCGGACGGCGTTCTACTTCCCGTCGGTCACGAGCTCGGTGGCGATCACGGTGCTCTGGCTGTTCCTGTTCAGCTCGACCGGCGCGGTCAACAAGGTGCTGTCGCTCGTCGGCCTGGACGGACCCGACTGGTTCCAGGATCCGCGCGGGCTGCTGCACCTGCTGCTCGGCGTCGTCGGCGTCGACTCCGCGCCCGGTGCGCTCGCGAACCACGACCTGCTCGGCATCAGCTGGTGGGAGTGGGTCTCGGGGCCGTCGGTGGCGATGACGGCGTTCATCCTGATGGCCATCTTCACCACGTCGGGCACGTTCATGCTCCTGTTCATCGCGGCCCTGCAGAACCTGGGCGGCGAGATCGAGGAGGCCGGGCAGATCGACGGCGCCAACGCCTGGCAGCGGTTCCGCTACCTGACGCTGCCGATGCTCCGCCCGACGATGTTCACCGTGCTCACGCTCGGGCTGATCGGCACCTGGCAGGTGTTCGACCAGATCTACACCGGCACCCAGGGCAACCCGGGCAAGACCACCCTCACCCCCGCGTACCTGTCGTTCAACGCGGCGTTCAACACCCAGCAGTGGGGCCAGGGCGCGGCGATCGCGTTCATCCTGTTCGCGATCATCGTCGTGCTCACGGTCCTGCAGCGCTGGCTCCTGCGCGAGAAGGACGGTGCCCGATGACCACCACCGAGGTCAGGTCGACCCCCACGCCGGTCACGCCGAAGAGGCGGAGCACCGGGGCGCGGGGCGGCGACGTCGCCACCTACGTGGTGCTGGCACTGCTCGCGATCGTCTACATCTTCCCGTTCCTGGTCGACGTCGCGACGTCGTTCAAGACCGAGGCCGAGGCCGCCGTCGACCCGCTGTCGCTGGTGCCCTCGACGTGGACCGGCGAGGCCTACTCGCGGCTGTTCGGCAGCTCGGACTTCCCGACGTGGTTCAAGAACTCCGCGATCGTCACCGTGATCGTCACGCTGGCCCGGGTGTTCTTCTGCTCGCTGGCCGGGTACGCGCTGGCCCGGCTGACGTTCCGCGGGCGCGCGTTCGTGTTCGCGGCGCTCGTCGCGGTGATGGCGGTGCCCAACGTCGTGCTGCTGATCCCCAAGTTCCTGGTGCTCAACCAGCTGGGGATGTACGACTCCTACGCCGGCATGATCGTGCCGTTGATGGCCGACGCCGCGGCGGTCTTCATCATGAAGAACTTCTTCGAGTCCATCCCGGTGAGCGTGGAGGAGCAGGCGCGCATCGACGGCGCCGGCACCT
This sequence comes from Nocardioidaceae bacterium, assembly GCA_030655315.1. GTDB lineage: Bacteria > Actinomycetota > Actinomycetes > Propionibacteriales > Nocardioidaceae > JAURVT01. The sequence continues at coordinate 23,651 of JAURVT010000052.1, forward strand.
TCCGGACGTTCTGGTCGATCGTGCTGCCGATGGCACGGCCCGCGGTGATGACGATCGTGATCCTGTCGTTCCAGGCCTCCTGGAACGAGCTGAACCACTTCATCGTCTCGACCCAGAGTCCCGAGCTGACCACCCTGACCAAGGGCGTGGCCAACCTCGCGTCCGGCGCGCTCAGCCAGGGCACGCAGTACCCGCTCAAGCTCGCGGCCGCGGCCGTGATGACCATCCCGGTCGCCCTGGTCTTCTTCGTCTTCCAGAAGCGGATCATGAACGCCTCCTCGGGCGCGGTGAAGGAGTAGTCGGGCAGGGAGGGTGAGACGCCGCGGGCGGTGGTAGGTGAGCGTTCTACGATTCGTCCATGACCTCGATCAACCGCCGCCGCGGCGGGACGCTCGCCGCCGTCGCCGCCCTCCTCCTCGCCGCCGCCTGCGCGCCCGCCGAGGAGACCTCGGGCTCGGCCGACGCCACCGCCACCTCCGACGCCCAGTGCTCGCCCGAGCAGCTCGACACCCAGACGGCGGGCAAGCTGACCGTGGGCACCGACTCGCCGGCCTACTCGCCGTGGTTCGAGGACGACGACCCCACCAACGGCAAGGGCTACGAGAGCGCCGTGGCCTACGCGGTCGCCAAGGAGCTGGGCTACGCGGCGGACGACGTCACGTGGATCACCGTCCCCTTCAACTCCAGCTACCAGCCCGGGGCCAAGAAGTTCGACTTCGACATCAACCAGGTCTCGATCACCGACGCCCGCGCCAAGGCCGTCGACTTCTCCGACCCGTACTACGAGGCCGCGCAGGCCGTCGTCACCCTCGGCGACAGCGAGTACGACGACGCGACCAGCTTCGCGGACCTGAAGGACGCGCAGCTGGGCGCCCAGGTCGGCACCACCTCGCTCCAGGCGATCTCGCAGATCGGCGCCACCAAGGAGCCCCGCGTCTACGACGACTCCAACGCCGCCACCCAGGCGCTGCAGAACGGGCAGATCGACGGCCTCGTCGTCGACCTGCCCACCGCGTACTACATCGCCGCCGCCGAGCTCGACGACGGCGACGTGATCGGCCAGTTCCAGCCCGAGACGGGTGAGTCCGAGGCGTTCGGCCTGCTGTTCGCCAAGGGCAGCCCGCTCGTCCCGTGCGTCGACCGCGCGCTCGGCACGCTGCAGGACGACGGCACGCTCGGCGACCTCGAGCAGACCTGGCTGTCCCAGACGACCGGGGTCCCCGAGCTCTCGTGAGCACGCTCGAGGGGTGGGTGCCCAGCGAGCGGCAGCGCGAGCGCGACGACCTGCGTCGTCGACGCACGCGTCGGCGCGGGACGGTCGCGTCCGTCTCGACGGTGGTCGTGCTGGGCGTGCTCGTCGCCGGCGTGCTCGCGGCCCCCGGCTGGGACCGCGTCCGCGGCACCTACCTCTCGGGCGACGTCGCCGCCGAGGCCTTCCCGCTGCTGGCCAGGGCGTTCGTCCTCAACATCGGGCTGTTCCTCGTCGCCGAGGTGTTCATCCTGCTGCTCGGCACGCTCGTCGCGGTGATCCGCGTCGTCCCGGCGCCGGCGCTCGCGCCCGTGAAGATCCTGGCCACGCTGTACACCGACGTCTTCCGCGGCACGCCCACCATCCTCGTGGTGTTCCTGGTCGGCTTCGGCCTTCCCGCGCTCGGCCTGCAGGGCGTGCCCACCAACCTGTTCGTGCTCGCCGTCGTCGCGCTGACGCTCAGCTACGGCGCCTACGTCGCCGAGGTCATCCGCGCCGGCATCGAGTCGGTGCACCCCACGCAGTGGGCGAGCGGACGGGCGCTCGGCCTCTCGTACGGCCGGACGCTGCGCCACGTCGTGCTCCCGCAGGCGCTGCGCCGCGTCGGCCCGCCCCTGCTCAACGACTTCGTGTCGCTCCAGAAGGACACCGCGCTCGCCTCGCTGGTGGGTCTCGGCGAGATCCTGCGCCGCGCCCAGGAGGTGTCGAGCCGCGACTTCAACTTCACGCCCTACGTCGTCGCCGCCGTGTTCTTCGTGGTGGCCACCATCCCGCTGGCGCGGCTGACGGACTGGCTCGCCGTCCGCGCCGCCCGTCGCCAGGCCGGTGGCGCATGACCGCGCTGCTGCAGGTCTCCGGCGTCCGCAAGCACTTCGGGGACGACGCGGTGCTGCGCGGCATCGACCTCGAGGTCGACGCCCACGAGGTCGTCGTCCTGATCGGCGCGTCGGGCTCGGGCAAGTCGACCCTGCTGCGCTGCATCGACCTCCTCGAGACGGTCGACGACGGAACCATCCACCTCGACGGCACCGAGATCACCGACCCGACGGCCGACGTCGACGCCGTCCGGGCCGACATCGGCATGGTCTTCCAGGCCTACAACCTCTTCCCGCACCTGACCGTCCTCGACAACGTGACGCTCGCCCCGCGCCGCGTGCGCGGCACCGCGCGGCGCGAGGCCGAGGACGACGCCCGCGCGCTGCTCGCGCGGTTCGGGCTCGAGGGCAAGGCCGCGGCGCACCCGGACGCGCTGTCCGGTGGCCAGCAGCAGCGGGTCGCGCTCGTGCGCGCGGTCGCCATGCGGCCGCGGGTCCTGCTGCTCGACGAGGTGACGTCCGCGCTCGACCCGATGCTCGTCGGCGAGGTGCTCGACGTCGTCCGCGGCCTGCGCGACGAGGGCTGGACGATCGTGATGGCCACCCACGAGATCCCGTTCGCCCGCGAGATCGCCGACCGGGTGGTGTTCCTCGACGCCGGCGTGGTCGGCGAGCAGGGCACCGCCGAGGAGGTGCTGGGCTCGCCCCGTACCGACGCCTGCCGCACGTTCCTGCAGCGCTACCTGGGGTGAGCCGGCCGGGTCGGCCTTGACGACCGTGACAGTAGTGGTGTCACAATCACCCCATGGCGACGCAGACGACATCCACCGGACCCCTGGCCGGCGTGCGCGTGGTCGAGATCGCGGGCATCGGGCCTGGGCCGTTCGCGGCGATGCTGCTGGCCGACCTCGGCGCCGACGTCGTCCGCGTCGACCGGCCCCGGCCGGGGCTCGTGGTGCTGCCACCCGAGCAGGACCTGCTCGCGCGCGGGCGGCCGTCCGTCGTCGTCGACCTGAAGAGCCCCGCGGGCGTGGGCGTCGTGCTCGACCTCGTGGAGCACGCCGACGTGCTGCTCGAGGGCTACCGACCCGGCGTCGCCGAGCGTCTGGGCATCGGGCCGGACGACTGCCTCGCCCGCAACCCCGCGCTGGTCTACGGGCGGATGACCGGCTGGGGGCAGGACGGGCCGCTGGCCCAGACCGCCGGCCACGACGTCAACTACATCTCGGTGGCCGGGGCGCTGGCGCCGATGGGACGCGCGGGCGGGCCGCCGCAGATCCCGCTGAACCTCGTCGGCGACTTCGGCGGCGGCGCGCTGTACCTCGTCGTCGGCGTCCTCGCGGCCGTGCTGGAGGCCCGCACCTCGGGTCGGGGCCAGGTCGTCGACGCCGCGATCGTCGACGGGACGGCGCACCTCGCCACGATGATCACCGCGATGATGCGCGGCGGTGCCTGGACCGACGAGCGCGGCACCAACCTGCTGGACTCCGGTGCCCCGTTCTACGACGTGTACGAGACGTCGGACGGCCGCTGGATGTCGGTCGGCGCGCTCGAGCCGCAGTTCTGGGCCCTCACGCTCGAGCTGCTCGGACTCACCGACGCGCCCGACCGGGACGACCCGGCGCGGTGGCCGGCCCTGCGACAGCTGCTCGCCGACACCTTCGCCACCCGGACCCAGGCCGAGTGGGACGAGGTCTTCGACGGCACCGACGCCTGCGTCGCGCCGGTCCTCCCGCTGGGGGAGTCGCACCTGCACCCGCACCTCGTCGCCCGCGGCACCTACGTCGACCACGCCGGCACGGTGCAGCCCGCGCCGGCGCCCCGCTTCTCCCGCACGCCCGCCACCCTCACCACGCCCCCGTCGCCGACGGGGGCCGACACCCGCGCTGCGCTGACGGCCTGGGGCGTCCCGGACGTCGAGGCGCTGCTGGCGTCGGGCGTCGTCACCCAGAACGGAGACCCGACATGAAGCGCCACCTGTTCGAGCCCGACCACGACGCGTTCCGCGAGTCGATGCGCACCTTCGTCGACAAGGAGATCACCCCCCACCACGCCCTGTGGGAGGAGGAGGGACAGGTCTCGCGCGAGGTGTGGAGGGCCGCCGGCGAACAGGGCTTCCTCGGCTTCATGATGCCCGAGGAGCACGGCGGCGGGGGCGTGCACGACTTCCGCTACAACGCGATCGTCCAGGAGGAGCTGAGCCGGGCGCGCGCGAGCGGACCGGGGTTCGCCATCCACACCGACATCGTGTCCGGGTACCTGCTCGCCTACGCCACCGAGGAGCAGAAGGCGCGGTGGCTGCCGGGCTTCTGCTCCGGCGAGACCATCACCGCGATCGCGATGACCGAGCCGGGCACGGGCTCGGACCTGCAGTCCATCGCCACCACCGCCGTCCGCGACGGCGACCACTACGTCGTCAACGGCCAGAAGACCTTCATCTCCAACGGCATCCTGTCCGACCTGGTGATCGTCGCGGTGAAGACCGACCCGTCCGCCGGTGCCGCGGGCGTCTCGCTGCTCGTCCTCGAGCGCGGGATGGAGGGCTTCGAGCGCGGACGCAACCTCGACAAGCTCGGCATGAAGGCCCAGGACACCGCCGAGCTGTTCTTCTCCGACGTGCGCGTGCCGGTGGACAACCTGCTGGGCGAGGAGGGCAAGGGCTTCGTCTACCTGATGGAGAACCTGCCGCAGGAGCGCCTCAGCATCTCGGTGATCGCCGCGGCCGCGATCCGCGGCGCCATCGACCTGACGCTCGACTACGTCAAGGAGCGCACGGCCTTCGGCAAGCCCATCGGCTCCTTCCAGAACTCGCGCTTCGTGCTCGCCGAGCTGGAGACCAAGGCGCAGGTGGCGCAGGTCTTCGTCGACCGCTCGATCGAGGAGCTGAACGCCGGCACGCTGTCGGTGTCCGAGGCCGCGATGGGCAAGTGGTGGACCACCGAGCTGCAGAAGGAGACCGTCGACGCGTGCCTGCAGCTGCACGGCGGCTACGGCTACATGCGCGAGTACCCCATCGCGCAGGCCTACCTCGACACCCGCGTCCAGACGATCTACGGAGGCACCACCGAGATCATGAAGGAGATCATCGGCCGCACGATGGGCCTGTAGCCCGCCGCTTCCCTGGACCTGTCGGTGCGTGGTGATGCCCTGGCATCACCAGCCACCGACAGGTCAGGAGACGCGGGGCAGGTCGGCGGTGAGGACGGTGGTGCCGGACGCGTCGAGGACGCGGACCGCCTCGACGTCCGCGCGGGGGACGGCGCCGTTCATCCGGCAGTCGGTGACGTCGGCCGCGGCGATGAACGAGCCGGTGGTGAGGACGTCGCCGTCGGTCTCGGCGAGCTCGACGCGGTAGCGCTCGCCGGTGCGCAGGCCCGAGACGTCGAGGACGGTCTCGGTGCCCCACGTGTGGGCGACCAGCGAGGCGTCGACGTCGACGCCCTCGGGCACCTCGGCGAAGGTGACGGGCTCGATCGCGCCCAGGGTGCCGGGGCCGCCGGCCACCACGGGGTCGTCCGGACCGGCGTCCTGGGTGCCGAGGACGTACCCGCCGAACCCCGCCAGGACGACGGCCGCGGCCGCCGCGGCGAGCAGCACCGGCAGCCGGCGACGCAGGTCGGCACCCACGGTCTGGCTGAGGACCCGGGCGCGGAGGCCCCGGGAGACCCCCGCGTCCTGCCAGGTGAGGTCACTCGAGCGCAGCGCGGCCACGACGTCCTGGTGGTCCCCGAGGTGCGCGGCCGCCTCCGGGTCGTGCCGGAGGACGTCGAGGAGCTCCTCGCGCTCGGCGGACGTCAGCTCGTCGGCGCTGGCGGCGCCGAGGAGCTCGGCGAGACGGTCGTCGTCGTCGCTCATGGAGTCCTCCATCCGTGGGTCTCGAGCGCCGTGCGCATGGCGCGCAGGCCGTAGTGCATGCGGGTGCGCAGCGTCGCGACGCTGGTGCCGGTGCGGTCGGCCAGCTCGGCGTAGGTGCTCCCGCCGAGGTGCACCGCGGTGACCACCTGACGGTGCTCGTCCGACAGCCCGCTCAGCGCGGCCAGCAGCTGGAGCCGGTCCTCGACGTCGTCCTCGACGCGTCGGTCCGAGGCCTGGTGCTGCCGGTCGGTCAGGTCGGCGACCACGCGGGGACGCCGGGCCTGGGTACGGAGCTCGTCGACGACGAGGTGGCGGGCGATCGCGAACAGCCAGGTCCGCTCGGACCCGACCGTCGCGTCGTAGCTGTCACGTCGGCGCCAGGCCCGGACGAAGGTCTCCTGGAGGAGGTCCTCCGCCCGGCCCCGGTCGCCGATCGCGTTGACGCAGAACCCGAGCAGGGCCCGGGCGTGGGCGTCGAAGGCCGCGGTGACGTCGAACGTGGCGCCCGTGGCCACCGTCGTCCCCGCGACCTGTCGATCAGCGGCCGGTCGGCGCCGCGAGGTCGACGATCGCGCGGTCGGCGATCGACGAGGTGCCGGTGACCGTGCCGCGGTCGAGGTTGACGCGGTAGATCTTGGTCTGGCCGCGGCTGGTGTTGGACACCAGGGCCGTGTCGCGCCCGCCCACGGTGGCGATGTCGAAGGCGGTGGTCGCGCGGATGTCGCGCGCCAGGCGGGCACCGGCGTTCAGGGTGCCGTCGTTCGGCGGCGCCTGCGTGTGGATGCGGTTGGACGTGATCTCGAGGTCGTAGAGCGCCGTCTCCGTCGCACCCTTGATCGAGTTGGCGTAGGCGGCGCTGACCACGCGCGGGGTGCCGCTGCCGGCCGCGAGCTTCAGCCGACCGTCGACGGTGGTCTCGCCGGTCGCGACGTTCACGCGGTAGTTCTCCCCGCTGGAGGAGACGATGCGCATCCGGTCGACGGTGGGGTTGAAGTCCACCCCGTACGACGAGGCGCCGGACGTGATCTTGTCGCCGTCGGCGTCGCGCAGGAACGAGCGGCTGTAGGTGCGGCCCGTCGCGGCGCTGATCTTGAAGACCTTCAGGGTCTTGGCCGGGGTGAGCGCCACGCCCCACAGCTTGTCGACCGCGGGGCGGTAGTCGATGCCGACGACGCGGTCACCCGAGGAGAGGCCGCGGATGGCCTTGGGCGTCGACGCGCGGTCGCGGCCGGTGTCGACCGAGGTGATCTTGCCGTCCTGGGTCAGGCCGACGACCCGGATGCCCGGGTCGAGGGAGGCGGGAGCGGTCAGGGCGCTGGCGGACAGCGTCCCGGCCGAGACGAGGGCGCCTGCGGTGGCGACGACGAGGGCGGTCTTGCTCATGGCTCGCATGTGATCTCCTGTCGAGAGGGCGTTCGGGTCCTTGCCACGGTGAGATGCCGCGGACCGGCGCCTGGTTCGTGCACGGTCGACAGGGGATACGTCGCCACCGCGTCGGACGTTCAACGTCCGGGCGATCTTTCTCGAAACCTCTTCTCAGGCGGTCGCGATGAACTCGAGGTTGATGTCGTCGGGGTCCTGGAACGACAGGATCGACATGCCGCTGTCGGGCATGTCGATGATCTCGCCGTGGTCCACGCCCGCGTCGCTCAGCTGGCCGGCGATCGTGACGAGGTCCTCGCGCGAGCCCACCTGGAAGCTGACGTGGTCGAGGCCGACCCGCGTCGGGTCGAACGAGCTCGAGCCGGGCTCGACCGGGCGGAGCCCGAACAGGTTGCCGCCGACGGCGTAGACGACGCCGCCGAAGAACACCTCGGGCTGCTGGCGCACCGCGGGATCGGTCTCGTCGGCCTCGGAGTCGATCGCGGGCTCGAACCCGACGACGCCCTCGTAGAAGGCACGCGAGCGTGCGAGGTCGGTGACGCTGACGCGCACGTGGTGGATCTGGCTGATCAGGCCGGCGGGCTTGGTGCTCTCGGTCATGGGTGCTCCCTGTGTTCTGGTCCGCGGGACCCGGACCGAGCCCGTGTCTAGGTTCGGCGCCGGATCGTCTCGCGCTTGGTCTCGTCCACCGCATCCTCGTACGCGACCACCAGGGCCTGCACGGTGAGCGGCTTGAACCGCTCGACGACGGCCGCGATCGCCTCGGGCGACTGTCCCGAGCTGCGCAGGTGCGGCCAGACCAGCGTGCGGAAGACCTCGGTGACCTGCTCGGCGACGGATCGCGCGCCCGCGGCGTAGATCCGCTGGACGGCCGCGGCGGCCTCGAGCGGCAGGCCGAGGTCGAGCATCTCCACCCCGATGCCGAGGTGGGCCGGCGCGAGCCGGAACGCGTCGTCCTCCTGCGTCGGCTCGACCACGCCGAGCGCCAGCAGCACCTCGACGTCGTCGTCGCTGAGCGGTCGACCCGCACGGGTCTCGAGCGTGCCGCGGTCGACCGTCTCGGGCAGGTCGGGCAGCCACGGCGCCAGCAGGGTGCGGTGCAGCGCGACGTCGCCGGGCGAGGCGTCGACGGGGATCCGCTCGACGTACCGCTCGATCGCCGACAGGGTGAACCCGTGCGCCTGCAGCTCGCGGACCAGCTCGAGCCGGGCCACGTGGTCGGGCCCGTAGAAACCGTGACGTCCGGCGCGACGCGGGGGCGGGATCAGGCCGCGTCCGGCGTAGAAGCGGACGGTGCGGACGGTCATCCCGACCCGGGTGGCGAGCTGGTCGACGGTGAGCTCGACGCCTGCGCCGGACGTCGCGTCGTCCTGCTCTGAGGTCACCGGGGGAGCGTACGACACCTCATCCGTCTAGGGTGCTGCTGCGACACCCACCTGGCGCGATCGCGGCGCGCCTCGTCACTCTGGAGTACCCGTGCGCCGTCCGCTCCTCGCCGTCCTCGGCTCGCTCCTCGTTGCGGGAGCCGCCGCCGCCGCGCCGCCGGCCTCGGCCGAGCGCACCACCGACTGGGCGACCTGGACCGAGCTCGGGGCACGGCGGGGGACTTCACCACCACCCTGCGCCTGCCGGGCCTGACCTTCCCCGAGGCGACGGTGCGGAGCACCTCGCGCGGCGGAGGCGGCGTCGGGGTGCAGAGCGGCACCAGCGCCTTCCTGAACGCCGGCTCGCCGCCCGGTCAGGTGTTCGGCTCGAGCCTCGGGCGGCCCTACCTGAACCTGAGGCCGCGGGTCGACACGTCGGCCGGGTCGTCCACCACGACCTACACGTTCGCGTCGCCGACCCCCGCGGCCGGCTGGGCCATGGTGCTGGGCGACGTCGACGCGGACCAGGTGCGGGTGCAGGCGCGACGGGCCGACGGCGGCGCCGCGTCCGCCGACGACCTCGGGTTCGCGGGGTCGTTCAACGCGTGCGACTTCGGCACCCCGCGCACCGCCGGCTGCGCCGCGGGCGTGGGCGACGCCCCCGCGTGGGACGCCGGCACGCAGACCCTGACCGGTGACACCGCCACCGCCACGACGGGGGCCTTCGCCGACACCGTCGGCGCCACGGGCTGGTTCCGGCCGACGACCCCGCTCAGCAGCATCACGCTCACGTACACCCGGCGCGAGGGCGCCCCCGTCTTCCAGACCTGGTTCGCCGCCGAGAGCCGCGGCCTGTCGGGCACGGTCGTCGTGCCCGCGGGCGGCGCCCCGTGCACGGGCGGCACCACCACGGCGCGGCTGCTCACCGCCGACGGGACCGAGGTCGCCTCGGCGCCGGTGGTCGACGGCGCCTACGCCTTCGACGGCCTCGCCCTGCGCGACGACTACCGCGTCGTGGTCGACCCGCCGGCGGGCTGCCTCGTCGAGGGCGACCCCGAGCGGGAGGCGTCGGCCGTCGTGGAGCAGCCGGACCAGCCCGACGCCGTCGTCGGCCCCTTCGAGGTCCGCGCGATCGTCCCCGCCCCGGTGTCCGGGACGGTCCGCGACACCGACGGTGCCGGGATCGGTGGCGTGGCCGTCACGCTCGACCGCCCGGACGGGACCGCGGCAACCACCACGACCGCGGCGGACGGCACCTACCTGCTCGACGACAACCCGGTCGGCGACGGCTACGTCGTGTCGATCGACGTCCCCGCGGGCTACACCGGCGACGACGCGCGCGAGCCGTTCGACGTCACCGCGCCGGCAGCCGGGCAGGAGCCCGCGCCGGTGACGGGCCAGGACTTCGTGCTCGCCCCCGTCGCCGCCGAGCCCGGCACGCCGCCCGGCACGGACCCGACGACCCCGGAGCCGACGCCGCCGACGGACCCGCCCGCCACCCCGGTGCAGCCCGGCGGCGGCGACGACGCGGGTGACGGTGCCGACGCGGGGGATGGCGCCGAGGTGGGTGACGGTGCGGCGGGCGACGACCCGTCGGCCGGCGTCCAGACGGGAGGGGCCGGCGGGGAGCTCCCCGACACCGGCGGCCCGTCCCCGGCGCCCCTCGCCCTCGGCGCCGGTCTCGCCCTCTCCGGCGCGGTCGTCCTCCTCACCGACGCCCGCCTGCGCCGCCGTCGCCGCCTCTGACCGGCCGTCGGATTCCCAGGTAGGCACGGTCTTCCGACCGGGGCACGGAGAACTTCCCGGGTACCGGTACGGATCTCCGTGCCAGGTGGGACGGACGGTGCCGATGCGACGGGAGGGGTCGGACGGCGGACGGCGCGCGGCGTCCCGTCCCACGGACCACACGCGCACCACTGGGCACGGACGACCGACGGGACCACGGAGAGCTCTCCGTGGTTCCGTCGGAAAGCCGTGCCTACCTGGGAATCCGACAGGCGGACGGCGGCGCCGGACCTAGAGGTCGCCCTCGACGAACTGGGCGCGGCCGAGGCCGAAGGACCAGTCCTCGGGCTGGTTGGCGCTGACCGAGACGACCAGGTCGGTCTGGGGGACGTCGCACTCGGCCTCGAGGCGGTCGGCCAGGCGGCGGTAGAGCGCCTGCTTCTGCTCGGTGCTGCGGCCCTGCTGGAAGACGTGGACGACGGTGAGCGCGTCGGTCCGCTCGAACCCCAGGCCGGTGTCCTCGACGATCAGGCCGCCACGGGGGTGCTCGGTGACGACCTGGTACCGGTCGCGCGGGGGCGCGGCGAAGTCGCTCTCGAGCACCTCCTGGACCACGTCGGCGATGGCACGGACGGCGGCGGGCTCGCGACCCTGGACGAGGTCGATCCGGACGAGTGGCACGGGGTCTCCTGGGGCTCGGACGTGGCGGGACGGACGGCGTCCGACTGTGGTGACGGACACAGCGGCTCGCTATGGTGACAGTGTCGGTGTCACCATCGACCTCGACGGTGACCGACCAGTAACTTCGGATACCGATCTGAACGTGGCACCGCAGACACCCATTCCCTGGAGGGCCCATGACCGAGGCGTTCGTCTACGACGCGATCCGCACCCCACGCGGGCGCGGCAAGAAGACCGGATCGCTGCACGAGGTGAAGCCGGTCGACCTCGTGATCGGGCTCATCGACGAGGTCCGCAAGCGCAACCCCTCGCTCGACGTCGACGGCATCGAGGACGTGGTGCTCGGCGTCGTCAGCCCGGTCGGCGACCAGGGCAGCGACATCGCCAAGACGGCCGCGCTCGCCGCGGGCCTGCCCGAGACCGTCGCCGGCGTGCAGCTCAACCGCTTCTGCGCGAGTGGCCTGGAGGCCGTCAACCAGGCCTCGCAGCGCATCCGCTCGGGCTGGGAGGACCTCATCCTCGCCGGTGGCGTCGAGTCCATGAGCCGCGTCCCGATGGCCTCCGACGGCGGCGCGTGGGCGCTCGACCCGGCCACCGCGTTCGCCACCGACTTCGTGCCGCAGGGCATCGGCGCCGACCTGATCGCCACCATCGAGGGCTGGTCGCGCACCGACGTCGACACCTACGCCGCCGAGTCCCAGGCACGGGCCGCCAAGGCGATCGCCAACGGCTACTTCGCCAAGTCGATCGTCCCGGTCACCGACGTCAACGGCCTCACCGTGCTCGACCACGACGAGTTCGTGCGACCGGGCACCACCGTCGAGAGCCTCGCCGGCCTGCCGGCGTCCTTCGCGGGCATCGGCGACCTCGGCGGCTTCGACTCCGTCGCGCTGGAGAAGTACACGACCGTCGAGGCGATCGACCACGTGCACCACGCGGGCAACTCCTCGGGCATCGTCGACGGCGCCGCGCTCGTCGTCGTCGGCAGCGAGGCGGCCGGAGAGCGTCACGGCCTGCGCCCGCGGGCCCGCGTGCTGGCCACCGCGGTCAGCGGCTCCGAGCCCACGATCATGCTCACCGGTCCCGCGCCGGCCACCCGCAAGGCGCTGGCCAAGGCGGGCCTCGAGGTCGGCGACATCGACCTGTTCGAGATGAACGAGGCGTTCGCCGCCGTCGTCATGCGCTTCATGCGCGACCTGTCCGTGCCGCACGACGTCGTCAACGTCAACGGCGGCTCGATCGCGATGGGCCACCCGCTGGGTGCCACCGGCGCGATGATCCTCGGCACGCTGATCGACGAGCTCGAGCGTCGCGACCAGCGCTACGGCGTCGCCACCCTCTGCGTCGGAGGCGGCATGGGCATCGCCACCGTCGTCGAGCGCGTCTGACCCGGCCGAACTTCCACAGGAGCACACCCCGTCATGACTGACCAGCTGCGCAACACCGTCCGCTACGACCTGCACGACGACGGCGTCGTCGTGCTCACCCTGGACGACCCCGACCAGAGCGCGAACACCATGAACGAGGCCTACGCGGCCTCGATGAAGGCCGCCGTCGAGCGCCTCGTCGCCGAGAAGGACGAGATCCGCGGCGTCGTCGTGACCAGCGCGAAGAAGACCTTCTTCGCCGGCGGCGACCTGAAGAAGATGGTCCAGGCCGGGCCCGACGACGCCCAGTCGGTGTTCGACGAGATCGAGGGCATCAAGGCCACGCTCCGTGCGCTCGAGACGCTCGGACGTCCGGTGGTCGCCGCGATCAACGGCGCCGCGCTCGGCGGCGGCCTGGAGATCGCGCTCGCCACCCACCACCGGATCGCCGTCGACGACGGTCGCTCCGAGATCGGCCTGCCCGAGGTCACCCTCGGCCTGCTGCCCGGCGGCGGCGGCGTCACCCGCACGGTCCGCATGTTCGGCCTGCAGGACGCGCTGATGAAGATCCTGCTGCAGGGCCCGCGGATGAAGCCGGCCCGCGCGAGGGACGCCGGGCTGGTCGACGAGCTGGTCGACACCGTCGACCAGCTGGTGCCCGCCGCGAAGGCGTGGATCGAGGCGCACGCCGACGACGGGGACGCCGGCACCCAGCCCTGGGACCGTCAGGGCTACCGCATCCCCGGCGGCACCCCGTCGACGCCGAAGCTCGCGCAGTTCCTCCCTGCGTTCCCGGCCAACCTGCGCAAGCAGACCAAGGGCGCGGACTACCCCGCCCCGCGCAACATCATGAAGGCCGCGGTGGAGGGCGCCCAGGTCGACTTCGACACCGCCAGCCGGATCGAGTCGCGCTACCTCGTCGAGCTCGTGGTGGGCCAGACCTTCAAGAACATGACGCAGGCCTTCTTCTTCGACCTGCAGGCCATCAACGCCGGCCGCTCGCGCCCGGACGGCGTCCCGGTGCGCAAGGCCGAGCGGCTGGCGGTGCTCGGCGCCGGGATGATGGGCGCGGGCGTCGCGTACGTGTCCGCCCGGGCCGGCATCGACGTCGTGCTCAAGGACGTCAGCCTCGAGGCCGCCGAGAAGGGCAAGGCGTACAGCCAGAAGCTCCTGGACGCTCAGGTCGAGAAGGGGCGCCTCACCGCCACCAAGCGCGACGAGGTGCTGGCCCGGATCACCCCCACGGACGACTACGCCGACCTGACGGGGTGCGACTTCGTGATCGAGGCGGTCTTCGAGTCCGTCGAGCTCAAGCACCGGGTGTTCGGCGACCTCGAGCCGGTCGTGGCCCCAGATGCGCTGCTCGGGTCCAACACGTCGACGCTCCCGATCACGATCCTGGCCGGTGGCGTGGACCGGGCCGAGGACTTCATCGGCATCCACTTCTTCTCGCCCGTCGACAAGATGCCGCTGGTCGAGATCATCGTCGGCGAGAAGACCTCCGACGAGGCGATCGCCCGCGCCATCGACTACACCCGCCAGATCAAGAAGACGCCCATCGTCGTCAACGACTCGCGCGGCTTCTTCACCAGCCGCGTCTTCGGCACGCTCGTGATGGAGGGCGCCGAGATGCTGGGCGAGGGCCTCGACCCCGTCACCATCGAGCGCGCCGCGACGAGCGCCGGGTTCCCCGCACCGCCGCTCGCGATGATCGACGAGGTCGCGCTGACGCTCACCCAGAAGGTGGACGCCGAGGCCCGCAAGGCCGCCGACGCCGAGGGCATCACGCTCCCGGTGAGCGGTGCCAAGAAGGTGATCGACTTCCTGGTCGACCAGGGGCGCGCGGGCAAGGCGGCCGGTGCCGGGTTCTACGAGTACCCCGCGGACGCCAAGAAGCACCTGTGGCCCGGCCTGCGCGAGCAGTTCGCGTCCGAGGGCCACCAGATCCCCTACCGCGACATGCAGGAGCGGCTGCTCTTCGTGATGGCGGTCGAGACCGTCCGCTGCCTCGAGGAGGGGGTGCTGCGCACCGTCGCCGACGCCAACATCGGCTCGATCATGGGCATCGGCTTCCCTCCGCTCCACGGCGGCGCGCTGCAGTACGTCGACGGCTACCAGGCCGCTGACGGCCGCATCGGCGTCGCGGCGTTCTGCGAGCGGGCCGACGAGCTCGCGGCCGCGTACGGCGAGCGGTTCACCCCGCCCACCCTGCTGCGCGACAAGGCCGCCGCGAACGAGCGGTTCGCCCAGGCGCTCTGACCCGAGAGCTGTCGGTGCCTCAGGGGGCCATGACCCTGTGAGGCACCGACAGCTCGTCAGTCGAGGCGGAAGTCCTTGCCGGCGACGACGAGGCCCGACTCGCTGATGGTGAAGCCGCGGGCGGCGTCCTCCTCGGGGTCGACGCCGATGCGCGCGCCCGGCGGCACCACGACGTTCTTGTCGAGGATGGCGTGCTTGACGATCGCGCCCGCGCCGATCGTGACGTTGTCGAGCAGCACCGAGTCGCTCACGTGGGCCCCGGCGTCGACGAAGGCGCGCGGTGAGAGCACCGAGCCGTCGACCGTGCCGCCGGCGACGATCGCGCCGGGCGACACGATGGAGTCGGTGACGTGCGCCGGCTCCTTCTTGGCGCCGCGGACCATCTTGGCCGGCGGGTGCGAGCCGTAGCTGGTGTAGATGGGCCACTTGTCGTTGTAGAGGTTGAACACGGGCACCGGCTCGATCAGCTCGGTGTGCGCGTCGTAGTAGGAGTCGAGCGTCCCGACGTCGCGCCAGTAGGCCCGGTCGCGGTCGTTGGAGCCGGCCACCTCGTTGCGCCCGAAGTCGTAGACGCCCGCGGCGCCCTTGGCCACGAACGCGGGGATGATGTCGCCGCCCATGTCGTGCTTGGAGGTGTCGTCGTCGGCGTCGCGGGTGACGGCGTCGACGAGCGCGTCGGCGTCGAAGACGTAGTTGCCCATCGAGGCCAGGACCTCGCGGGGGGAGTCGGGCAGGCCCGGCGGGTTCGTCGGCTTCTCCAGGAACGCCGAGATCTTGGTGGGGTCGGACTTGTCGACGTCGATGACGCCGAACTGGTCGGCGAGCGCGATGGGCTGACGGATGGCCGCGACGGTCGCCGCCGCACCGGAGTCGAGGTGCGCGTCGACCATCTGGGAGAAGTCCATCCGGTAGACGTGGTCGGCGCCCACGACCACGACGATGTCGGGCTTCTCGTCCCTGATCAGGTTGAGGCTCTGGAAGATCGCGTCGGAGCTGCCGCGGTACCAGTGCTTGCCGACCCGCTGCTGCGCCGGCACCGGCGCGACGTAGTTGCCGAGCACCGACGACAGCCGCCAGGTGGTGGTGATGTGGCGGTCGAGGCTGTGCGACTTGTACTGCGTCAGCACGACGACCTGCAGGTAGCCCGAGTTGACGACGTTGGACAGGGCGAAGTCGATCAGCCGGTAGATGCCGCCGAACGGGACCGCGGGCTTGGCGCGGTCGGCGGTGAGCGGCATCAGGCGCTTGCCCTCGCCGCCGGCGAGGACGATGGCGAGGACCTTGGGGCGGTGCGACCCGCGTCGGCGAGCGTTCATGGCTCGAACCCTAGCCAGGTGTGACGCCGGTCGCACCGTCCCCCCTCAGTTCTCGGTAGGCGGCGCCGTGGGGGTCAGAACCGCAGTCGCCACAGCTGTCCGCTCCAGGCCGGGTTGCCCCCGAAGCCCTTGGCGGGGCTGGTGGAGAAGGCGTTCACGTAGACCTTGCCGTTGCGGGTGACGATCCCGGCGGGGAACGGGACGGCGACGCTGGTGCGCTTGCCGCCGGGTGCCACCTTGACGACGCGGCCGGGGAAGCAGGTCGGGATCTGGGCCATCCCGCAGGAGCCGCCGAACAGCTCGCTCACGTAGAGGGTGCCGTCGGCCGACCGGGCGACCCCGGTGACGGTGGTGAAGCCGCGCCAGGAGCGGACCGCGTCGCCGTCGTCGTCCAGCGCCCAGACCCGCGCCTTGCCGGGCAGCTCGGAGTGCAGCTCGCCCACGAGCAGGTTGCCGGTCCGCAGGTCGGGGGCCAGCACGGTGGGCACGGCGTCCACCTTGGCGCCGTACTCCCTCATGGTGTGGAACAGCGCGACGTGGCCCCGTCGGCTGACCGTGAGGATCGAGTCTGCGGCGGCGTCGGCGACGAGCGTGCGGCCCTTCCAGGCCAGGACCGAGTACGGGTTGGAGTCGACGCCCTCGCCGTCGGGGTCGTTGCGGCGCTCGAACGCGGTGATGTTCGCGGCCACGCGGTTGCTGCCGCCGATGCGCTTGGAGACCAGCCGTCCGGCCTGCGCGCTCGGGATCCCCTCCGGGAACGTCTCGGGCGGGGCGTAGGTGATGATCGACAGGTACGGACCACCGGGACGCTTGGCCGCGCCGTCGCTGCCCGTCGCGAAGGTGCCGTCGGGGGAGGCCCCGGACAGCAGGCCGCTCATCACGTTCTTCTTCCTGCCGTCGACGATCAGCGTGACCTTGCCCGTGAGGCCGATGCACTGGGGACCCATCGCCCCCTGGACGCAGTTCCTCTTGTCGTACGACCCGTGCCCGGCCTGCGCGACGAGTAGCCGGCGGCTCGGCGTCAGCGTGAGCTGGCGGGGGTTGTCGAGCCCGTCGACGACCACGACGGGCGCGGCCCGGCGCGCGGCGGCGATCGGGTCGTAGGGCTGTGCGCCGCCGGCGGCGGTGCCGGCGACGGCGGTGTGCGGCGTGAGGAGCGCGAGCGTTCCGACGACCCCGACCCCGAGCGCGAGGACGCGTCGGGACCGGGAGGAGGCGAGGGTGGGGTGCACGGCAGGGCCTTTCGGTGACGGCCGGCCCCGAGCACGGCACGGACAGGTGCTCGCGAACGTAGTGATCGCCGTCACGCACGGCTGTACGCTCTTGCGCGTAGTGACTACGGGTAGTGGCGGCTCGGCGCCCGGAGGGGGCTCCATGCGCACGACCGTCACGACGGCGCTGTCCACGGCCGACCACCAGGCCGTCGTCGGTGCGGCGGTGGCCGCCGGCGCGTGCGCGCACTGCGCCCGGCTCGTGGTCGCGCTGGTGGTCGGCGTGGCCACCGCCCGCGCCGACGCCGACGACGACCCGTTCCTCACCGAGCGGGAGCGCGAGGTGCTGGTCCTGCTCGAGCAGGGCCTGACGGCGGTGCAGATCGGTCGTCGCCTCGCGATCACCCCGGCCACCGTGCGCAAGCACCTGGAGCACCTCTACGCCAAGCTCGGCGTGCACGACCGGCTCAGCGCCGCCACCCACGCCCGTCGTCAGGGGCTGCTCGCCGACGACCCCGTCGTGACGGCGGTCACGGCGCACTAGGGTGTCCGCCATGCGTATCGACGTCCTGTCCCGTGAGTACCCGCCCGAGGTCTACGGAGGCGCCGGCGTCCACGTCGCCGAGCTGGTCTCGGCGCTGCGCGCCCGGGGCGACGTCGAGGCCCGGGTGGGCTGCTTCGGCGCACCGCGCACCGAGGTCGGCACCACCGCCTACGGCACGCCGGTCGAGCTGACCGACGCCAACGCGGCGCTGAAGACGCTCGGCACCGACCTCTCGATGGTCCAGGACCGGGCCGGGGCCGACCTCGTCCACTCCCACACCTGGTACGCCAACATGGCGGGCCACCTCTCGGGCCTGCTGCACGGCATCCCGCACGTCGCGACGGCGCACAGCCTGGAGCCCCTGCGTCCGTGGAAGGCCGAGCAGCTGGGCGGCGGCTACGCGCTGAGCTCGTGGGCCGAGCGCCAGGCGTTCGAGTCCGCGGCGAGAGTCGTCGCCGTCAGTGCCGCGATGCGCGACGACATCCTGCGCTGCTACCCCTCGGTCGACCCCGACCACGTGCCCGTCGTCCACAACGGCATCGACACCGAGCGCTGGCAGCCGCGCCACGACCCGGACCGGGCGCGGTCGCTCGGCGTCGACCCCGACCGTCCGAGCGCGGTGTTCGTCGGCCGCATCACCCGTCAGAAGGGCCTGCCCCACCTGCTGCGCGCGGCCCGCGACGTGCCGTCGGACGTGCAGATCGTGCTGTGCGCCGGCGCCCCCGACACCCCTGAGATCGCCGCCGAGGTGGAGGCGCTCGTGGACGAGCTGCGGGCCACCCACCCGGGCGTCGTCTGGATCCCCGAGATGCTGCCGCGCGAGGACGTCACCACGCTGCTCACCGTCGCCACGGTGTTCCTGTGCCCGTCGGTCTACGAGCCGCTCGGCATCGTCAACCTCGAGGCGATGGCGTGCGAGACGGCCGTCGTCGCCACCGCCACCGGCGGCATCCCCGAGGTCGTCGTGCCCGGCGAGACCGGTCTGCTCGTCCCGATCGAGCAGGAGACCGACGGCACGGGCACGCCGCTGGACCCCGCGAGGTTCGAGGCCGACCTCGCGGCCGCCATCACCGACGCCGTCTCCGACCCCGACCGCGCCGCGGCCTGGGGACGCGCCGGTCGCGCGCGCGCCGTGGAGCACTTCAGCTGGGGCGCCGTGGCCGCCAGCACCCTCGAGGTCTACGAGGCGGTCCTCGCCGAGCGGTGACCTGCGGCGGCGCGACCAGCGAGCCGGGAGCGCGAGCCCCTAGGGTTCTCGCGTGATCCGCACCGTGACGTCGCACCTCGAGCTCACCGCCGAGAAGGGCACCGAGCTCGTGTTCTCGGTCGCGGTCGCCCGCGTCGCCGGGTACGACTCGGTGGAGGAGCAGCTGGACCTCGTGTCGCACGGCGAGCCGGTGGCGTTCGAGGAGCTGCACGGCGACGGCGGGACGGTGCTGCACGTCGTCCACGCCGACCGTGACCTCGACCTGACCGTCGACTACCGGGCCGTCGTCACCGGCACCGCCGACCCGCAGGACATGGACCTCGACGAGCGGGTGGTCTACCGGCGCCCCAGCCGGTACGTGCCGTCCGACCGGGTGCTCGCGCCGGCCCATGCCGCGTTCGGCGGCTACCAGGGTCAGCGCCTGCTCGACGAGGTCGCCGCCTGGGTGCAGCGCAACATCGCCTAC
The DNA here is from genome assembly GCA_030655315.1 of Nocardioidaceae bacterium. Taxonomy (GTDB): domain Bacteria; phylum Actinomycetota; class Actinomycetes; order Propionibacteriales; family Nocardioidaceae; genus JAURVT01. Next base: position 43,093 of record JAURVT010000052.1, read on the forward strand.
GTGCCCGGCGCCTCGCGCTCCACCGACGGCGCGGTCGAGACGCTCCTGAGCCGCGACGGCGTGTGCCGCGACTTCACCCACCTGACGCTCGCGTTCCTGCGCGCGCGCGACGTCCCCGCCCGCCTGGTGTCGGCCTACGCGCCCGGCCTGGTGCCGATGGACTTCCATGCCGTCGTCGAGGCGTTCATCGACGGCCAGTGGCGGGTCGTCGACACCACCGGCCTCGCCCCCCGTCAGTCGCTGGTCCGGATCGCCACCGGACGGGACGCCGCCGACACCGCCTTCCTCAGCAGCTACGGCGGCTACGTCGGCTTCACGGGCATCAAGGTCGGCGCCGTGGTCAGCCCCTCCCTCCCCGTCGACGACGGCGCCTCCCCCTTCGTCCTGCACTGACCCCGCGGGTGGCCCCGCCCCGCCCCGGCGGTGCCTGGGCAACCACGCGCCCGCCCCGGCGGTGCCTGAGCCACCACGCGCCCGCCCCGGCGGTGCCTGAGCAACCAAGATCGGCCGGAACGTGGTTGCTGACGCACCGCCGGTGGTGGGTGTGGCCCCCGGCGGTGGGTGTGGCCCCATGATCGGCCCGAACGTGGGGCCTCACCCACCGCCGGCCCGAGGGTGGCGCGCGTCCCCGCCAGGCTCGTCCTCGCTGCGTCTTCCCCGGGCGGGCAGGTGCCCCACCCGCCACACGCCCGCCCCGGCGGTGGTTGAGCAACGAAGCGCCCGCCCCGGCGGTGCCTGAGCAACCACGATCGGCCGGAACGTGGTTGCCGACGCACCGCCAGTGGGGCCGTACCCACCGCCGGCCCGAGGGTGGCCCGCGTCCCCGCCGGGCTGGTCCTTGCTGCGCCCTTCTCGACGCAGCAGGGCCGCACCCACCGCCCCACGGCACCACCGACCCCACCCCTGTGACGCCCGTCACCCAAACTCGATGCACGCAGAAACTACGCAGAAACTGCCCACCGGACCAATCCATTCGGGCCGCCGGGGCGAAGTACCGGTGTGACCACCACGGCGACCACCAAGCTCACCGCAGCGGGCCTCGGCCTGCTCGCGGCGGCCTCGGGCGTCGCCGCGTCGTCGGGGGTGGCGGCCCTCACCGGCACGCCCTCGCCGATCATCTCGGTGGGCAACCGCTTCATCCTGCTGACGCCCGGCTGGCTGAAGGACTTCGCGATCGAGCAGTTCGGCACCAACGACAAGCCCGTCCTCATCGGGGGCGTCGTGGCCGCGATCGCGATCCTGGCCGCGGTGGCCGGCCTGCTGGCGCTGTCCAGGCCGAGGGTGGCGGTCGGGATCACCGCCGCGCTCGGCCTGGTGGCGCTGCTCGCCGCCGTCACCGACGGCACCACGGACGCGAACATCGTCCAGAAGGCCCTGCCGGGCCTGGTGGCGCTCGTCGTCTCGGTGGGCGCGCTGGTCCTGCTGTTCTCGGAGTACCGCCGACGCACCGACGAGAAGACGCACGTCCTCCTCGACGCCCACCCCGGCGACGACCTGCCCGCAGGCTTCGACCGTCGCCGTTTCCTCACCGTGGTGCTCGGCACCGGCGCGGTGCTGGTGCTCGGCGGTGCGGTCGGACGCTTCCTCGGCGGCGGTGCCGCCAGCGCCTCGCGGTCCAGCATCACCATCCCGCGACCGGCCGTCCCGGCTCCCGCCGTTCCGGCGGGCGTGCAGGCCGACGTCACCGGCATCTCGCGCTACCTCACCCGCAACCGCGATTTCTACCGCATCGACACCGCGCTCCAGGTGCCCGACGTGCCGGCCGACACGTGGTCCATCCGCATCCACGGGATGGTCGACAACGAGCTCAACCTCTCGTTCGCCGACGTGCTCGACCGCCGCCTCGTCGAGAGCCGGATCACCCTCACCTGTGTCTCCAACCAGGTCGGCGGCCCCTACGTGGGCAACGCGTCCTGGATCGGCGTCCCGCTGCAGGAGCTGCTCGCCGAGGCCGGCGTGCAGGACGGCGCCGACGCGGTGAAGTCGACCAGTGCCGACGACATGACGATCGGCACGCCCCTCGAGGCGATGACCGACGACCGCGGGTCGCTGCTGGCCATCGCGATGAACGGCGAGCCGCTCCCGCTGGAGCACGGCTTCCCCGCCCGTCTCGTCGTCCCGGGCCTGTTCGGCTACGTGTCCGCGACCAAGTGGGTCGTCGACCTCGAGGTCACCCGGTTCCAGGACTTCGAGGCCTACTGGACCCCGCGCGGCTACAGCGAGAAGGCCCCCATCAAGTTCAGCTCACGCATCGACGTCCCCAAGGCCTTCCAGACGTTCCCCCGGGACGCCGTGCGGGTCGGCGGCGTCGCGTGGGCTCAGACGGTCGGCATCCAGACCGTCGAGGTGCAGGTCGACGACAGCGACTGGAGCGAGGTCACCCTCGCCACCCAGGACAACGTCAACACCTGGCGCCAGTGGTCGTGGGAGTGGCAGGACGCCACCCCCGGGAACCACACCCTCCGCGTCCGCGCCACCAACGGCGACGGGGAGACACAGACCTCCGATCGGGCCTCAGTCAGGCCCGACGGATCCACCGGCTGGCACAGCATCCAGTTCCGGGTGGAGGACTGAGCACCATCTCGTCCGCGAGAAGAACGCCCCGAACGGGTCCGACCACGGGCCTGTCGACCAGAGCAAAGGAAGTCACCATGCGCAGCATCCGCACCAAGTCCCTGGCCGTCGCCGCCGTCGCTCCCCTCGTCCTGTTCACCGCCGCCTGTGGCGGTGGCTCGGACGACGCCGCGTCGGACACCTCGTCCTCGGACGCCGCGACCACCGAGTCCGCCGAGCCCACCACCGACGCCGCTGACTCCGACCTCGTCGGCGCCGGCTGCGCCGACTACGCCGCCCAGGTGCCGGACGGCGCCGGTTCGGTCGAGGGCATGGCGCAGGACCCGGTGGCCACCGCCGCCAGCAACAACCCCCTGCTGAAGACCCTGACCGCCGCGGTCTCGGGCCAGCTCAACCCCGACGTCAACCTGGTCGACACGCTCAACGGTGGCGAGTTCACCGTCTTCGCGCCCGTCGACGAGGCCTTCGCCGCGCTGCCCGAGGCCACCGTCACCGAGCTCGGCACCGCCGCCGGCGCCGAGACGCTGACCAGCATCCTCACCTACCACGTGATCGCGGGCCAGATGGCTCCCGACGCGATCGACGGCACCTTCCCGACCGTCAACGGTGCGGACCTGACCATCTCCGGCTCGGGCGACGACATCACCGTCGGTGAGAACGGCGCCAAGGTCATCTGCGGTGGCGTCAAGACCGCCAACGCGACCGTCTACCTGATCGACGGCGTCCTGACGCCCCCGGCCAGCTGACACCTGCTCCACCGCACCACCCCGACGGCCCCCGGAGCACCGCTCCGGGGGCCGTCGTGCGTCCCGCCCACGGTTACCTACCGGTAGGGTGCGAGGCATGGCTGCCCGCTCGTCCGCGTTCCACCCGGGCGACCGCGCCCTCGTCACCGGCGCCGCGTCGGGCCTCGGTCTGGCGCTCGCCACGCACCTCGCCGCACGGGGCTGCCGGGTCCTCGCCACCGACGTCCACGACGACGTGCCGGGCACCCTGCAGCATCTCGGTCGCGTCACGTACCGACGCCTCGACGTCACCTCCGACGACGACTGGTCCGCCGCGCTCGCGTGGGTGCGCGAGGAGTGGAACGGCCTCGACGTGCTCGTCAACAACGCGGGCGTCGCCGCCGGGGGCCGGATCGAGCTCACCACGACCGACCAGTGGCGCCGCGTCGTCGACATCAACCTGCTCGGCGTCGTGCGCGGCTGCCGCACGTTCGTGCCGATGCTCAAGGAGCGTCGCGCCGGACGCATCGTCAACGTCGCCTCCGCGGCCGGGCTCGTGCACCCGCCGCGGATGAGCGAGTACAACGCCGTCAAGGCCGGGGTGGTGGCGCTGAGCGAGACGCTGTCGCACGAGCTGTCGCCGTACGACGTCGCCGTGCACGTGGTGTGCCCGACGTTCTTCCGGACCAACCTGTCGAGCTCGCTGCAGGGCGACGACGCGTCGGCGCACGCCTCGGCGGTCAAGCTGATCGACCGCTCGACGGTCACCCCCGACCAGATCGCCGCACGGGTGCTCGCCGGCGTCGACGCCGGGCGCCACGTGATCCTCACCGACCGCGAGGGCACCGTCGCGTACGCCGCCAAGCGCTTCGTCCGTCCGCTCTACGACCGCGCGATGCGCCGGGCGTCGAGGCGGATGGCCGCGCAGGAGTGAGCGCGATCCTGCTCGTCCGCCACGGCCAGGCGTCGTGGGGCACCGACGACTACGACCGGCTGTCCGAGCGCGGGCACGCCCAGGCCGGGTGGCTGGGCCAGTCCTGGGAGGCCGCGGGGTTCGTCCCGACGCACGCGGTCGCGGGCGGCATGCGTCGTCACGCCCAGACCGCGACGGGCGCGCTCGACGTCGCCGACCCGACCTCCACGGGCTGGGACGTCGACGCGCGCTGGGACGAGTTCGACCACGAGGTCTTCGCCGGGGGCGACGCCGCCGTGCTGGGCGGCGACCCGCACGTCTTCCAGGCGGTGCTCGACGAGGGCCTCGCGACGTGGGAGGCCTCGGACGGCGCGGGCTACCCCGAGCCCTACGGGACGTTCCGCGACCGCGTGCGTGCCGGGTTCGACGACCTCGCCACGTCGCTCGGACGCGGTGAGCGCGCGGTGGTGTTCACCTCCGGCGGACCGGTGGCGCAGGTCGCGTCCTGGCTGCTGACGGGCGACGACGGCATCTGGCGGCGGATGAACCGCGTGGTCGCCAACGCGTCGGTCACCACCGTCACGATCGGCCGCTCCGGCCGGACGCTGCTGACGTTCAACGAGCACACCCACCTGCCGTCCGACGCCATCACCTTCCGCTGAGCCGAGGAGCCCGATGCGTCGTCGCACCCTGATCACCGGAGCGAGCTCGGGCCTCGGCGCCGGCATGGCCCGCCACCTCGCCGCGCGCGGCCACGACCTCGCGCTCACGGCCCGCCGCACCGACCGGCTCGACGCGCTGCGCGACGAGCTGCTCGCCGCCCACCCCGGGATCCACGTGGTCGCGCACCGGCTCGACGTCGACGACCACCCGCAGGTGTTCGACGTCGTCGCGGCGGCGGCCGACGACCTCGGCGGCCTCGACCGCGTCGTCGTCAACGCGGGCCTCGGCACGGGCGCCCGCGTGGGGACGGGCCGCTTCGAGGCCAACCGCGACACCCTGATGACCAACGCGGTCGCGGCGCTCGCGCAGTGCGAGGCCGCGATGGGCCACTTCTACGCCCGCGGCGCCGGGCACCTCGTGCTCGTCTCGTCCCTGGCCGCCTACCGCGGGCTCCCGGGCGCGCAGACGGCCTATGCGGCGAGCAAGGCCGCCGTCGCCCACCTCGCCGAGGGCATCCGGATCGACCTGCTGCGCCACCCCGGGCACGACATCGCCGTCACCACCCTGTTCCCGGGCTACATCGTGTCGGAGATGAACGACGTGGACGAGCGGGACGTCCCGCTGATGACGGGCACCGTGGCGGGCACCCGCGCGATGGTCGACCTGATCGAGCGCGAGGTCGCCGAGGCCTCCGTCCCGCGCCTGCCGTGGGTGCCGCTCGGCTTCGTGCTGCGGCACGCCCCGCTGCGGGTGCTGCGCCGGCTCGTCTGAGCCCCGGGTCGCCGCGCGGGGAGGGGTCTCAGAGTCCGAGACGCCTGTCCGGATGGGGAACACCGCGGCCCGCCGGGTCCTTGAACCCTGTATGACCTCGATCGCGATCATCGGGGCGGGAGCCGGTCTCGGCGCCGCCGTCGCACGGAAGTTCGGCTCGGAGGGCTACTCCGTCGGACTCATCTCGCGCAACCAGGCCCGGGTCGACGCCCTGGCCGCCACGCTCGTCGCCGACGGCGTGCAGGCCGCCGGGTTCGCCGCGGACGTCCGTGACCCGGCGTCCATCTCGGCCGCCCTCGAGCAGGTGACCGAGACCCTCGGTCCCATCGAGGTGCTGCAGTACAGCCCGCTGCCGCAGAAGGACTTCATGCGTCCGGTCCTCGAGACCACGCCCGCCGACCTCGTCGGACCGGTCGAGTTCTCGATCTACGGCCCGGTCGCCGCGGTGCACCAGGTGGTGCCGGGCATGCGCTTCCTCGGCGAGAACAAGGGCACCATCCTGTTCGTCAACGGCGGCTCGGCCGTCAAGCCCGGCCGCGACGTGACCGGAACGTCCGTCGCCTTCGCCGGACAGGCCGCCTACGCCGAGCTGCTGAACGAGGTGCTCGGCGAGGAGGGCATCCAGGTCTCGCAGCTGATCATCGGCGGCGCCATCGTCGAGGGTGACGAGGACAAGGACCCGGCCGTCCTGGCCGACCACCTGTGGGACCTCCACACCAAGCGCGACCGCTTCCGTCTCCAGATCAGTGAGGACTGAGACATGACCGAGCAGAGCACCGGCAAGACCTGGTTCATCACCGGCACCTCCAAGGGGTTCGGCCGCGAGTGGGCCATCGCGGCCCTCGAGCGCGGCGACCGCGTCGCCGGCACCGCGCGCGACACCAGCACGATGGACGACCTCGTCGAGAAGTTCGGCGACCGCGTCCTCGCCATCGAGCTCGACGTGACCGACCGGGCCGCCGACTTCGCCGCCGTCAAGCAGGCGCACGACCACTTCGGCGCGCTCGACGTCGTCGTCAACAACGCCGGGTACGGGCACTTCGGCATGGTCGAGGAGCTCACCGAGGACGAGGCCCGCGGCCAGATCGAGACCAACGTCTTCGGGGCCCTGTGGATCACGCAGGCCGCGCTCCCGTACCTGCGCGAGCAGGGCAGCGGCCACGTCATCCAGGTGTCGTCCATCGGGGGCATCTCGGCGTTCCCGTCCGTCGGCATCTACCACGCGTCCAAGTGGGCTCTCGAGGGCTTCAGCCAGTCGCTGGCCCAGGAGGTCGCCGGCTTCGGCATCAAGGTGACGCTGGTCGAGCCCGGTGGCTTCTCCACCGACTGGAGCGGCCCGTCCGCCAGCCGGTCTGACGAGATCGAGGCCTACGCGGACGTCCGCGAGGCCGCGGCCAACCGTCCCAGCGCCAGCGGCACCCCCGGTGACCCGGTCGCCACCCGCACGGCGATCCTCAAGGTCGTCGACGCCGACGAGCCGCCCCTGCGCGTGTTCTTCGGCGACAAGCCCCTCGGCATCGCCGAGGCCGACTACGAGTCGCGGCTGAAGACGTGGCGCGAGTGGCAGCCCGTCGCCCTCGAGGCGCACGGCGGCCAGGGCTGACCCACCCGACCCCGGTGCAGCGCCCACCCGCGCTGCCCGGTCCGCACGAGGCCGTCCCGTCCACCCGACGGGGCGGCCTCGTCCTGCGTCCCGCGACGTGTCGGTGGCATGGGGGCAGGATGGGCGCGTGAGCAGGGACCTGGTGACGATCGCGCGCGACCTCTACGCCGGGCGGCCGCAGGACTTCACCGTGTGGCGCGACGAGCTCGCCCAGCAGGCCAGGTCCGAGGGTGGGCGCGCGCTCGCCGCCGCGGTGAAGAAGCTGAGGAAGCCGTCGGCGGCGGCGTGGGTGGTCAACGCGCTGTCGGCCACCGACCGCTTCGACGACCTCGACGACCTCCGCGAGCAGCTGCTCTCGGCCCAGGCCGCGGTGGACGGCGTCGCGATGCGGCAGCTCGGGCGAGACGCCCGCGTGCTCGCCCGGCAGATCGCCGAGAGCGGGAGCGTGCTGGCCGACGAGGCGGGCGTCGTCCTGAGCGCCGCCGCGCTCGCCGAGGTGCAGGAGACGCTGCGCGCCGTCACGGTCGACGCCGGTGTAGCCGCGGCCGTCCGCACGGGATTCATGGTCCGGTCGGTGACGTCCACCGGCCTGGAGGCCGTCGACGTCTCGGCCGCGGTCGCGGTGGCTTCCGCGCTGCCCGACGTCGAGGAGCCGGCCGAGCCCGAGGACGACCAGCCGTCGGCGACGGTCAGCGACCTGTCCGCGGCGCGCACCCGTCGGGAGGAGCGCGAGGCGAAGCGGGCCGAGGAGGAGCAGAAGCGGGCCGAGGCGCAGCGGGCCCGCGAGCTGAGGGCGGCGCAGAAGCAGCTCGACGCCGTGACTGCCGCCGCGAAGCAGGCCGAGCAGGCGTGCACGGCCTCGACGACCCGGCTGGAGAAGGCCGGGCGCGCACTCGCCGAGGCCCAGCAGGTGCTCGACGAGGCGCAAGCGGCCGAGGAGGAGTCCCGCGCCGCCGCCGACGAGGCCCGTCTGGCCGTCGACGCCGCCCGGGCCGACGTCGACCGCCTCACCGACCCCTGACCCTCCCGTCCGCGATCTGAAGCGTTGTGGTGCTGGAGCAGACCCGATGAGCACCACAGGGCTTCAGATCGCGGACGGGAGGGACGCGGGGCGGGAGGGCGGTCAGGTGTCGAGGAGGCGGCGGGCGAGGGGGTCGACGGCGTCCAGCTCGACCAGGAAGCCGTCGTGGCCGTGCAGGGACTCGACCACGTCGAGGTAGTCGCAGGTGGGGACGGCGTCGGCGATCTGCTCCTGCTGGGCCAGGGGGTAGAGACGGTCGGAGTCGATGCCGGCCACCACCGTCCGGGCCGTGATGCGGGCGAGCGCCGCGTCGACGCCGCCGCGCCCGCGTCCGACGTCGTGCGTGTCCATCGCCCGGGTCAGCGTGACGTAGCTGTTGGCGTCGAAGCGGTGCACCAGCTTGTCGCCGTGGTGGGCGAGGTACGACTCGACGGCCCACCGGCCGTCGTCCTGGGCCTCGCGCCCGAACCGCTCCTCCAGCTCGTCGGCGCTGCGGTAGCTGAGGTGCGCGACGCGTCGCGCGAGGGCGAGCCCGCGGTGGGGTCCCTCGCCGTCCGCCGCGTCGTAGTAGTCGCCGCCGGCGAAGGCGTGGTCGGCACGGATGGCCTCGACCTGCGTGGTCGACAGGCCGATCTGGTCCGCGGACGCGGTCGCCGACGAGGCGAGGAGGAACAGGGCGGCGACGCGCTCGGGCCAGGTGATCGCCCACTCCAGCGCGCGCATCCCCCCGGCCGACCCGCCGGTCACCGCGGCCCAGCGCGTGATGCCGAGACGGTCGGCGAGCCGGGCCTCGGCGGCCACCTGGTCGCGCACGGTCAGGGCCGGGAACCGGGCGCCCCAGGGCCGACCGTCGGGGCCGGGCGACGACGGCCCGGTCGACCCCTGGCAGCCGCCCAGGATGTTGGGGGCGACGACGAAGTACCGGTCGGTGTCGACCGCGCGTCCCGGGCCGACCAAGCCGGCCCACCAGCCGGGGGAGGGATGGCCGGGCCCAGCGTCGCCGCTGACGTGACTGTCGCCGGTGAGGGCGTGCAGCACCAGCACCGCGTTGGACGCGTCGCGGTCGAGCTCGCCCCAGGTCTCGTAGGCGAGGCGGACGTCCGGCAGCACCGTGCCCGACTCCAGCGCGACGTCGCCGAGCGTCTCGAACCGGCGTCCCCCGACGGGGTCGCCCTCCCGCCACGCACCGGTGGCGGGAGGGGCGGCCGTGCGGTCAGGACTTCGCAGCACGGAACCCCGCATCGAGGTCGGCCAGGATGTCGTCGATGCCCTCGAGGCCCACCGCGAGCCGCACGAGCCCCGGCGTGACGCCGGTGACGAGCTGCTCGGACTCGCTGAGCTGCGAGTGCGTCGTGCTGGCGGGGTGGATGGCCAGCGAGCGCACGTCGCCGATGTTGGCGACGTGGCTGTGCAGCTCGAGCGAGTCGATGAACGCCCGACCGGCGGTGATGCCGCCGGGCAGCTCGAACGCGAGCACCGCGCCAGGTCCGCGCGGCGTGTACTTCTGGGCGGCCGCGTACCAGGGGCTCGACGGCAGACCGGCGTAGGTGACGCTGACGACGTCGTCGCGCGCCTCGAGCCACTCCGCCACGGCCTGGGTGTTCTGCACGTGGCGCTCGATGCGCAGGCTCAGCGTCTCCAGGCCCTGGGCGAGCAGGAAGGCGTTGAACGGCGAGACCGACGCACCGAGGTTGCGCAGCCCCTGGACGCGCGCCTTGGTGATGTAGGCCGCCTCGCCGAGCGCCTCGGCGTACTTGAGCCCGTGGTAGCTCTCGTCGGGCTCGGTGAAGCCGGGGTACTTGTCGCCGTGGGCGCCGTAGTCGAACGTGCCGCCGTCGACGATGACGCCGGCGATCGCGGTGCCGTGACCGCCGATGTACTTGGTCGCCGAGTGCACGACGGTGTCGGCGCCGTGCGCGAGCGGGTTGAGCAGGTACGGGGTCGCGATCGTGTTGTCGACGATGAGCGGGACGTCCACCTCGTGGGCGACGGCCGCGACGGTCTCGAGATCGAGCACGTCGCCCTTGGGGTTGCCGATGGTCTCGCCGAAGAACGCCTTGGTGTTCGGCTGCGCGGCGGCGCGCCACTGCTCGGCGTCGTCGGGGTCGGCCACGAACGTCACCTGGATGCCCAGCTTGGGGAAGCTGTGGCGCAGCAGGCTGTCGGTGCCGCCGTACAGGCTCGACGAGGCGACGACGTGGTCGCCCGCCTCGGCGATGTTGAGCAGCGCGAGCGTGGTCGCGGCCTGGCCCGAGCCCACGAGGAGCGCGGCGATGCCGCCCTCGAGCGCGGCGATCCGCTGCTCGACGGCGTCCTGGGTGGGGTTCATGATCCGCGTGTAGATGTTGCCGGGCTCGACCAGGCCGAACAGGTCGGCGGCGTGCTGGGTGTCGCGGAACGCGTACGAGGTCGTCTGGTAGATCGGCAGCGCGCGGGCGCCGGTGGTGGGGTCGGGCGTCTGGCCCGCGTGGATCTGCTTGGTCTCGAAGGACCACGAGTCGTTCATGGGCGGCGCTCCCGGAAGGTCATGTCGATGGACGAGATCGACCATCGCACGCCGTTCGAGGAGTGGACGACCGTCTCGTCAGGTGGACCGCCCGGCGGTCTCCACCCGGGTCAGGCGACGTCGTCGAGGTCGGAGCGGCGGGCGCGCTTGTCGGCGTAGAGGGCCCGGTCGGTCCGGCCGAGCCAGGTGGCGAGGTTCTCGCGCTCCCAGGTGGTGGCGCCGTGCGACCACCGGGTGTCGCCCGAGGCGACCGCCATCCGTCGCAGGACGGCGGACGCGGCGTCGAGGTCGGTACGACGCAGCAGGAACACGAACTCGTCCCCGCCGAGCCGCCCGCCGAGGTGCCCGGGGCCGAGCGTCGCGCGCCAGCGGGCGGCGACCTCGGCCAGCAGCCGGTCGCCCTCGGCATGCCCGCGGGTGTCGTTGACGGCCTTGAAGCCGTCGAGGTCCACCACGACGAGCACGAGGCTCTCGCCCGAGCGGCGGGCCGCGGTCATCGCGTCGGCGGTCCGGCGCAGGAAGGCCGACCGCACGAGCATCCCGGTGAGCTGGTCGTGGTCGGCGTCGCGTCGGGCGTCGTGGACCATGTGGTGCAGCACGAGCGCGAGCACCGCGACGTTCGCCACCACCACGAGGTATCCGGTGGGGCGGAAGGCGAAGTCGCTGGTCAGCATCGCCGCCGCGAGCAGGACGGCCATCGTGGCGAGCAGCCCGACCAGCTGCCGCCTGGTCCAGAACCAGGCGGCGAAGACCGCGAGCCACGTGAGGATCGTGGCGTTCAGGACCTGGCCGCTCTCGGTGAGCGCGCCCCGGACGATCAGGCAGACCATCGCGACCGCGAGGTAGGTGCCGACGACGACCACGCGGGACGGGACGCGCGACCCGCCGAGGATGCCGAGGGCGCCGCCGACGAGGCCCAGCAGCCCGAGGACCGGGGCCACCGCGAGCGGGCGGTCGGCGTAGGGGAACAGGATCGTGAGCAGGCACAGCAGCCCCGCCACGAGGTAGCCGGTGCCGAGCGCGCGCGCCGCGGTCCAGCGCTTCGCCGGGAGCCCGAGCCCAGTCAGCATGCCGTCGTCTCCCTGGTCGCGTGCGTGTCCTCCCCATCCTGACGTAGATCGGACGTTCGAGTGGCCACTTCGGGGTAGATGGGGTAGGGAATCGCCGGCGTCCGGACACATACATGCAGGCTTGACTGTTTGTTGGGCCGCGACGAGGATGCCGGCATGACGGCGGCCACCCGGGAGCGCACCCCGCAGGGGGAGCGGACGGCCCGCACCCGGGCGCGGCTGATGGACGCGACGATCGCGTGCCTGGTCGAGCGGGGCTGGGCGGGCACCTCGACGACCGTCGTCTCGCAGCGGGCCGGGGTGTCCCGGGGGGCGCAGCTGCACCACTTCCCGGCCAAGCAGGACCTCGTGCTGGCCTCGGTCGAGCACCTTGCCGAGCGGCTGCGGGTCGACCTCGACGCGGCCGTCGCCGACCTGCCGACGGGCGGCCGTCGCACCCGCGCCGTCCTCGACGTGCTCGCCGAGCACCTGTGCGGGCCGGTGTTCGCCGCCGCGCTCGAGCTGTGGGTGGCCGCCCGCACCGATACCGCGCTGCACGACGCCGTCGCGGGCTTCGAGCAGCGCCTCGGGCGCGAGACCCACGCGCACGCCGTCCGGCTGCTCGGCGTCGACGAGTCGGTGGGCGAGAACCGCCAGCTCGTCCAGTCGACCCTCGACCTGCTGCGCGGCCTCGCGCTCGCGCAGACCCTCGCCGACGACTCCCGTCGCCGCGCCACCCTGCTCGACACCTGGGCCGGGGTCCTCGACGACCGCCTGCAGGAGCCCTCGTGAACGCCGTGCTCGACTCCGTCCTGACCGACCTCGCGGCCGAGGGCGACTCGCTGCGCTCGCTCGTGCGCGACCTGCCCGACGACGCGTGGCGCACGCCCACGCCGTCGCCCGGCTGGACCGTCGCCCACCAGGTCGCGCACCTGCACTGGACCGACGACGTCTCGGTGGTGGCGATCAGCGACGTCGACGGGTTCGCCTCGCTGCTGGAGCGCGCGGCCGGCGACCCGGCGGGCGTGGTCGACGCCGCGGCCGAGCGCCTCGTCGCGATGCCGCCGGCCGACCTGCTCGGTCGGTGGGACGGCACCCGCGCCCTCCTCGTCGACGCGCTGCGCGGGGTCCCGCCGGGCACCAGGATCGCCTGGTTCGGACCGCCGATGTCGGCGGCGTCGATGGCGACGGCCCGGCTGATGGAGACCTGGGCGCACGGCCACGACGTCGCCGAGGCGCTGGGGCACAAGGTCGAGCCGCACGACCGCGCCCGCCACGTGGCCCACCTCGGCGTCCGAACCCGCGGGTTCGCCTACTCCGTGCACGGCCTGGAGCCGCCGACGGCCGAGGTGCGCGTCGAGCTCGTCGCACCGTCGGGCGAGGTCTGGGCCTGGGGGCCGCCGGACGCCGAGCAGCGCGTCACCGGCTCGGGGTGGGACTTCGCGCTGCTCGCCACCCGGCGCCGCCACCGCGACGACGTCGACGTGCACGCCGACGGCGCCGACGCCGGCGAGTGGCTGGACGTCGTGCAGGCGTTCGCGGGCCTGCCCGGCCCCGACCCGAGCCGCCGGGACGGCTCGGCATGACCGGGGCGGCGGTCCGGATCGGCAACGGCTCGGGCTTCTACGGCGACCGGCTGTCGGCGATGCGCGAGATGCTCGAGGGCGGCGACCTGGACTTCCTCACCGGCGACTGGCTCGCCGAGCTCACCCTGCTCATCCTCGGCCGCGACGCCGCCAAGGACCCCGCGCTCGGCTACGCGCGCACCTTCCTGCGCCAGCTCGACGACTGCCTGGGCCTCGCGCTCGAGCGCGGCGTGCGGATCGTGGCGAACGCGGGCGGGCTGAACCCCTCCGGGCTCGCCGACGCCGTCCGCGGGGTCGCCGCCCGGCAGGGCCTGACGGTCGCGGTCGCCCACGTCGAGGGCGACGACCTCCGCTCCCGCACCGCCGAGCTCGGCCTGGCGGGGTTCGGCGGCGCCGAGCCGCTCACCGCCAACGCCTACCTCGGCGCGTTCGGCATCGCCGCGGCGCTCGACGCCGGCGCCGACGTCGTCGTCACCGGGCGCGTGACGGACGCGTCGGTCGTGGTCGGGTGCGCGGCGCACGCCCACGGCTGGGAGCGCGACGCCTACGACGCGCTCGCCGGCGCCACGCTCGCCGGCCACGTGCTGGAGTGCGGCACCCAGGCGACGGGCGGCAACTTCTCGGGCTTCCTCGACCTCCCGCGCCACACCCCGCAGCAGCGTCGCCTCGGCTTCCCGCTCGCCGAGGTGGCCGCCGACGGCTCCTGCGTCGTCACCAAGCACCCGGGCACCGGGGGAGCGGTCACCGTCGACACCGTCACCGCCCAGCTCGTCTACGAGATCCAGGGCCGGATCTACCTCGGGCCCGACGTCGCCACCGACCTCGGCAGCGTGCAGCTGGTGCCGGACGGTCCCGACCGGGTCCGCATGACGGGCACCCGCGGCTTCCCTCCGCCATCCGACGTCAAGGTCTGCCTCACCACCCTCGGCGGCTGGCGCAACAGCGTCGAGATGGTGCTCACCGGGCTCGACGTCGACGAGAAGGCCGCGTTCGCCCGCGACCAGGTCGAGGACCACTGGGACGCCACCGGCACCCGCCCCGCCGAGGTGGAGTGGCGGCGCGACGGCGACCTCCTCGGCTGCCACGTGCGCGACTCCGCGCCCGAGCCCGTGGGACGCGCGTTCACCGCCGCGGTCGTCGAGCTCGCGCTCGGCTCGTACCCCGGCTTCCACGTGACGCACCCGCCCGCGTCCGGCGCCCCGTTCGGCGTCTACACCGCGGCCTACGTGCCGCAGACGTCGGTGCCGCACGTCGTCGTGCTCGACGACGGGACGCGCCTCGACGTCCCGCCGCCGGAGGTCACGGCGCCGTCGCCCGTGCTCGACGCGCGTCCGCCCGACGTCGGTGCGCTCGGTCAGCTCGAGACCCAGCCGACCGTGCTCGGAGGCCTGTTCCACGCGCGCAGCGGCGACAAGGGCGGCGACGCCAACGTCGGGCTGTGGCCCCGCGCGGCCGGCGAGGCGGGCGACGGCGCGTTCGCCTGGCTCGTGGTCTCGGTCCCCCGGGTCCTCGAACTGCTGCCGGAGTGGACCGACCTCGAGGTCGACGTCGTCGTCCTGCGCAACCTCCGCGCGGTGAACCTCGTCGTGCACGGCCTGCTCGGTGACGGCGTCGCGTCCTCCACCCGTCCGGACCCGCAGGCCAAGGCCCTGGGCGAGCAGGTCCGCGCGCTCACCGTCCCCGTCTGGAAGGCCGTCCTGTGACCACCCCCTGGACCACCCCCGAGCGCGTCGCGCTGCGCGAGAGCGTCACCCGGTTCGCGCAGACGGAGGTCGTGCCGCACCTGCGCGACTGGGAGGACGACGGCCGCGTGCCACGCGAGCTGCACCGCGCCGCCGCGGCGGCCGGGGTCCTCGGGCTCGGGTTCGCCGAGTCCGTGGGCGGCGAGGGGGGCGACGCCGTCGACGTCACCACCCAGACCGAGGCGCTGATCGAGGCCGGTGCGTCCAGCGGCCTGTGCGCCGCGCTGTTCACCCACGGGATCGCGCTGCCGCACGTGGTCGCCTCCGGGCAGGCGGACCTGGTCGAGCGCTACGTCCGACCCACGCTGGCCGGCGAGACGATCGGGTCGCTCGCGGTGACCGAGCCCGGCGGCGGGTCCGACGTCGCGGCGCTCACCACCCGGGCCCGCCGCGACGGCGACCACCTCGTCGTCGACGGCACCAAGACCTTCATCACCTCGGGCACCCGCGCCGACTTCGTCACCACCGCGGTGCGCACCGGCGGACCGGGCCACGACGGCATCAGCCTGCTCGTCGTCGACACCGACCTGCCCGGGTTCACCGCGTCGCGACCGCTCGCCAAGATGGGCTGGCACTGCTCCGACACCGCCGAGCTCGCCTACGACGGCGTGCGGGTGCCGGTGTCGAACCTGGTGGGCGCCGAGGGGTCGGGCTTCGTCGCGATCATGCGGCAGTTCGTCTCGGAGCGGCTGAGCCTGGCGGTGCAGGCCTACTCGACGGCCCAGCGCTGCCTCGACCTCGCGGTCGCGCACGCCCGCGAGCGCGAGACCTTCGGCCGGCCGCTGATGGGACGCCAGGTGGTGCGGCACCAGCTCGTCGAGATGCACCGCCTCACCACCACGGCCCGGACCTACACGCGCAGCGTGGTCGAGGCGGGCCTCGCCCCCGACGCCGACCCGATGCGCCAGGCGCTCGACGCGAGCATCGCCAAGAACGACGCCGTCGACGCCTGCAAGCAGGTGGTCGACCAGGCCGTGCAGCTGTTCGGAGGCGCGGGCTACCTGCGTGACTCCGAGGTGGAGCGGCACTACCGCGACTCGCGCATCCTCGGCATCGGCGGTGGTGCCGACGAGGTCCTGTCCGACCTGGCCGCCAAGCTGCTCGGGTACGCCGCATGAGCCGCGCACGCACCACCGTCGAGCCCGGTTCGCCGGCGTACCTGGCCAACCGTGCGCTGATGCTCGAGCGCGTCGCCGACCTCGACGCCCAGCACGCGAAGGCGCTCGCCGGTGGCGGCGAGCGCTACGTCGAGCGGCACCACACCCGCGGCAAGCTGCTCGCCCGCGAGCGGATCGAGCTGCTGCTCGACGAGGACTCGGCCTTCCTCGAGCTGTCCACGCTGGCCGCCTGGGGCACCGACTTCCCCGTGGGCGCCAGCCTCGTCACCGGCATCGGCGTGGTCGAGGGCACCGAGTGCATGGTCGTCGCGAACGACCCCACGGTGAAGGGCGGCTCGTCCAACCCGCTGACGGTGCGCAAGGGCCTGCGGGCCGCCGAGATCGCCGCCGAGAACCGGCTGCCGACCATCAACCTCGTCGAGTCCGGCGGGGCCGACCTGCCCACGCAGAAGGACATCTTCATCCCCGGCGGCGCCACGTTCCGCAACATCACCCGGGCGAGCGCGGCGCGGACGCCGACCGTCGCGCTCGTGTTCGGCAACAGCACCGCGGGCGGCGCGTACGTGCCCGGCATGAGCGACTACGTCGTCATGGTCGACGGCGGCGCGAAGGTGTTCCTGGGCGGGCCGCCGCTGGTCAGGATGGCCACGGGCGAGGTCGCCGACGAGGAGTCGCTCGGCGGAGCGGGCATGCACGCCCGCACGTCCGGCCTGGCCGACCACCTCGCGGTCGACGAGCACGACGCGATCCGCCTCGGGCGCCAGGTGGTGCGCCGGCTCAACTGGCGCAGGACCGGGCCGACCCCCGCGCCCACCTTCGACGAGCCGGCGCTCGACCCCGAGGACCTGCTCGGCCTGGTCCCGTCGGACCCCAAGCAGCCGTTCGACCCGCGCGAGGTGATCGCCCGGCTCGTGGACGGGTCCGACTTCGACGAGTTCAAGCCCCTCTACGGGGCGAGCCTGGTGACCGGGTTCGCCCGGCTGCACGGCCACCCGGTCGGCATCCTCGCCAACGCGCAGGGGGTGCTGTTCAGCGAGGAGGCGCAGAAGGCGGCGCAGTTCATCCAGCTCGCCAACCAGGTCGACACGCCCCTGCTGTTCCTGCACAACACCACGGGCTACATGGTGGGCGCGGAGTACGAGCAGGGTGGGATCATCAAGCACGGCGCGCAGATGATCAACGCGGTCTCCAACTCGACGGTGCCGCACCTGTCGGTCGTCATCGGCGCCTCCTACGGCGCCGGGCACTACGGCATGAGCGGACGCGCGTTCGGGCCGCGGTTCATGTTCAGCTGGCCCAACGCCCGCTCGGCGGTGATGGGCCCCGCGCAGCTCGCGGGCGTGATCAGCATCGTCGCCCGACAGGCCGCCGAGTCCAGGGGACAGGCGTACGACGAGGACGGCGACGCGCAGATGCGGGCGCTCGTCGAGCAGCAGATCGAGGAGCAGTCGCTCGCGGCGTTCACCTCGGGGATGCTCTACGACGACGGCGTGATCGACCCGCGCGACACCCGCTCGGTGCTCGGCATCTGCCTGTCCGCGATCACCAACGGCCCCGTCGAGGGCGCACGCGGCTACGGGGTGTTCCGCCTGTGAGCGCCGAGCCGGACGACACCCGCGAGATCACCCGCGTGCTCGTCGCCAACCGCGGCGAGATCGCCCGCCGCGTCATCGCCACCTGCCGCCGCCTCGGCATCCAGACCGTCGCGGTGTTCTCCGACCCCGACGCGCACGCGCCGCACGTGGCCGAGGCCGACGCCGCCGTCCGCTTGCCGGGATCGGCCGCGGCCGAGACCTACCTGCGCGGCGACCTGCTCGTCGACGCCGCGCGCCGCTCGGGCGCCGACGCGGTGCACCCCGGCTACGGCTTCCTGTCCGAGGACGCCGGGTTCGCCCGCGCGGTCGTCGCCGCCGGCCTGACCTGGGTCGGGCCGCGCGCCGACACGATCGACCAGATGGGCTCCAAGGTGCGGGCCAAGGAGCTGATGGCCGCGGCCGGCGTGCCCGTCCTCGCCGTCGACCCGGTCCACGCCGGACCGGACGACCTGCCGCTGCTCGTCAAGGCCTCGGCGGGCGGTGGCGGACGCGGGATGCGCGTCGTCCGCGCCGCCGGCGACTTGGACGCCGCGCTCGCGGAGGCCGCCTCCGAGGCCCGGTCGGCCTTCGGTGACGGCACCGTCTTCGTCGAGCCCTACCTCGAGACCGCGCGCCACGTGGAGGTGCAGGTGGTCTGCGACGAGCACGGCACCTGCTGGGTCCTCGGCGACCGCGACTGCAGCCTGCAGCGCCGGCACCAGAAGGTCATCGAGGAGGCACCCGCGCCGGGTGTCCCGGCCGAGCTGCGCGAGCGCCTGCACGCCGCGGCCCGCGCGGCCTGCGCTGCGGTCGGGTACGTCGGGGCGGGCACCGTCGAGATGCTCGTCGACGGCGACGACCTGTTCTTCCTCGAGATGAACACCCGCCTGCAGGTGGAGCACCCCGTCACCGAGTGCGTCACGGGCCTCGACCTCGTCGCGCTGCAGCTCGCCGTGGCGGAGGGACGTCCGCTCGTCGGCGAGCCGCCCGAGCCGTCCGGCCACGCGATCGAGGTGCGGCTCTACGCCGAGGACCCCACCGACGGGTGGTCGCCGCGGACCGGCACCGTGCGGCGCCTCGACGTCCCGGCCGCCCGGACCGCCTTCGACGTCCCCCCGGGCGCGGGCGTGCGCGTCGACTCCGGCGTCGTGCCGGGCACGCGGGTCGGCGTCCGCTACGACGCCATGCTCGCCAAGGTCGTCGCCACCGCGCCCGATCGCGCCTCCGCGCTCCGTCTGCTGGTGGGCGCGCTGCGCGACACCCGCGTGCACGGGGTGCTCACCAACCTCGATCTCCTGCTCGGCGCGCTGGCCGACCCCGACGTGCGCGCCGGTCGCGTCCACACCGGGCTGCTGGAGGAGCGGCTCGACGCGTGGGCCGCGCCGCGCGTCGACGCCCGTGTCCTCGACGACGTCGTGCTGGCCGCGGCGCTCGGGGACGCGGTCGCCGCGCACGAGGCGTCGCCGGTCCAGCGACGGGTGCCGGCGGCGTTCCGCAACGTGCCGTCCCAGCCGCGGAGCCGCGGCTACGCCGTCGCGGGCCGGGACACCGTGGTGACCGCCCGCTACGCCGACGTGCGCGGCCGCCTCGAGCCGGTGGGCACCGGGACGGTGGCCGTCCACGTGGCCGCGCACGAGGTGCGGCTCGAGCGCGACGGGGTGCAGCACGTCTACCGCCTGGCGCGCTCCGGCGACGAGGTCGACGTCGACGGCCCGCACGGCGGCGTCACGCTGCGTCGCGTGCCTCGCTTCGAGGACCCCGCCGAGCAGGTGGCCGACGGCTCGCTGGTCTCGCCGATGCCCGCCGCCGTCGTGGCGGTCGAGGTCGCCGCCGGCGACGAGGTCACGCGTGGCCAGGTCGTCGTCGTCCTCGAGGCCATGAAGATGCAGCACACCGTGGCGGCGCCGCACGACGGCGTCGTCGCCTCGCTCACCGTCGCGGTGGGCGACCAGGTCGAGTCCGGCGCGGTCCTGGCCGTCGTCGACGAGCAGAGCACCCCCGGAGGAGCCGAATGACCACCCCGACCCCCTACACCGAGTCGCGCGAGCGCGGCGAGCTGCGCCAGGCCGTCGCCGAGCTGGCCGGCACCTTCGGCCGTGCGTACTTCCTGCGCAAGGCGCGTGACGGCGAGAAGACCACCGAGCTCTGGAGCGAGGTCGGCAAGAACGGCTACCTGGGCGTCGCGGTGCCCGAGGAGCACGGCGGAGGCGGCGGAGGCATCGGCGACCTCGCCGTCGTCTGCGAGGAGCTCGCGGCGGCCGGCTGCCCGCTGCTGATGATGGTCGTCTCGCCGGCCATCTGCGGCACGATCATCACCCGCTTCGGCACGCCGGCGCAGCAGGCGCACTGGCTGCCCGGCTTCGCCGACGGCACCACCACGATGGCGTTCTCGATCACCGAGCCCGACGCCGGCTCGAACTCGCACCGGATCACCACCACCGCGCGCCGCGACGGCGACGCGTGGGTCCTCAGCGGTGGCAAGACCTACATCTCGGGGGTCGACGAGGCCTCGCACGTGCTCGTCGTCGCCAAGACCGAGCAGGCCGCGAGCGGACGCCTGCAGCCCGCGCTGTTCATCGTCCCCACCGACGCCCCGGGCTTCACCGCCCAGCCGATCGAGATGGACGTCGTCTCGCCCGAGAAGCAGTTCACGCTCTTCTTCGACGACGTGCGGCTGCCCGCCGACGCGCTCGTCGGACGCGAGGACGCCGGGCTTGCGCAGCTGTTCGCCGGCCTCAACCCCGAGCGGATCATGGCCGCCGCGTTCGCCGTCGGCACCGCGCGGTTCGCGCTGCGGGCGGCCGCGGCGTACGCGAAGGAGCGGGAGGTGTGGGGCATGCCGATCGGCGCGCACCAGGCCGTCGCGCACCCGCTCGCCCAGTCGTACATCGAGACCGAGCTGGCCTCCCTCATGACGCAGAAGGCCGCCGCGCTCTACGACGCCGGTGACGACGAGGCCGCCGCCGAGGCGGCCAACATGGCCAAGTACGCCGCGGCCGAGGCGGCCGTCGACGCGGTGGACCGCGCCGTGCAGACCCACGGCGGCAACGGGCTCGCGAGCGAGTACGGGCTCGGCTCGATGATCGCGTCGTCGAGGCTCTCGCGGATCGCGCCGGTGAGCCGCGAGATGATCCTGAACTTCGTGGCGCAGTCGAGCCTCGGCCTGCCGAGGTCGTACTGATGGCCGACGAGCTGGTGCACCTCGCCGTCGACGACGGGGTCGCGACCGTCACGCTCGACAGCCCCCACAACCGCAACGCCCTGTCGCGCCGGCTGGTGTCCGAGCTGGACGAGCGTCTCGTCGCCGCCGGCGAGCACCCCGACGTGCGGGTGGTGGTCGTGGCGGCCGCGGGCCCCGCGTTCTGCTCCGGCGCCGACCTCAAGGAGGCGTCGAGCGATGGGATGGAGCAGGGCTCCCGCGCGATGGTCGCCATGCAGCGGCGCGTCGTCGCGCTCCCGGTGCCGGTCGTCGTCCGCCTGCACGGGGCGGTGCGCGCCGGTGGCCTCGGCATCGTCGGGGCGGCGGACGTCGTCGTCGCGGCGTCGTCGGTCTCGTTCTCCTTCACCGAGGTGCGGCTCGCGCTGGCCCCCGCGGTGATCTCGCTGACCACGCTGCCGCGGATGGGCGACCGGGCCGCCGCGCTGCACTACCTGACCGCCGGCACGTTCGACGCCGAGGAGGCCGCCCGGCTCGGGCTCGTCACCCTCGCGGTCCCGGACGACGACCTCGACGCGGCCGTCGAGCGGGTCGTCGCCCCGATGCGGTCGGCGCCGCGGCAGGGCCTGCGCGAGACCAAGGCGCTCCTCGCGGCGCCGCTGCTCGAGCGGATCGACGCGCACGGCGAGGAGCTCGCGGCGCTCTCGGCGCGGCTGTTCGGGTCCGACGAGGCGCGCGCGGCCATGCAGGCGTTCGTGTCCCGGCGGTGACCGGCGTGTCGTTTTAGGGGTTTGACGCGCTCTCGGCCCGTTCACCGGGCACAATTGTCCGCGGTGTGAGAAGGGATGGGTGACCCATGGCGGCGGAGGCGATGACGCCTGCGATCCCCGGTCTGCGCGCCGAGACCATCCACAGCGTGTTCCAGCCCGTCGTGGACCTCCACGAGGCGTCGGTCGTCGGCTTCGAGGCGCTCGCGCGCGGTCCCGAGGGGCCGCTCCAGTCGCCGATGGCGATGCTCGCCGAGGCGCGCGCGCACGGGCAGATGAACGAGCTCGACGCGCTGTTCCGCGAGTCGGCGCTGCGGTACGCCGCCGAGGCCGGCATCAGCGCGCCGCTGACCCTGTTCGTCAACGCCGACCCCGCCGCGCTCGACGAGGCGACGCTCGACGCGTTCCCGGCCTGCGACCCCTCGTTCCTCGGAGTCGTCGAGATCACCGAGCGCGCCCTGATGAGCCGTCCGGCCCAGCTGATGGCCGCCGTCGACCGGCTCCGCGACCTCGGGTGGGGCATCGCCCTGGACGACCTCGGCTCCGACCCGTCCGTCGCTGCCGTCATGCCGCTGGTCGAGCCCGACGTGATCAAGCTCGACATGCGGCTGGCGCAGTCCCAGCCCGACCACGTCGTCGCCGAGGTGGTGTGCGCCGTCCGCGCGCACGCCGAGGCCACCGACTGCCAGATCGTCGCCGAGGGCATCGAGACGGCCGACCACTACGCCGCCGCGCTCGCCATGGGAGCCGACCTCGGCCAGGGCATGCTGCTCGGCGAGCCCGCGCGGCTGCCCGAGGCCGCCGACAAGATCGGGGCCCTGGGCCTGCGCCCGCGTGCGCGCACCCTCACGCCCGGCGGGTCGCCGTTCGCGTGCCTGCCGCCGGGGCGCGCCCCGCGGCGTGCCTCGACGTCGCTGCTGCTCGAGCTCAGCCAGCACTTGGAGCGCGAGGCACGACGCATCGGTCCGACGGCGGTGCTGCTGTCGTCCTTCCAGCACCAGCGCTACTACTCGCCCGAGACGCGTCGTCGGTACGGCGTCCTCGGACGCCGCCTCGGCCTGGTGGGCGTGCTCGGCCAGGGCCTCACCACCTCGCGCGACACCTCGGTCAAGGTGGCCGGGCTCGAGCGAGGCGATCCGATGGCCTCGGAGTGGGACGTCGTCGTCCTCTCGCCGCACTTCGCGGCCGCGCTCCTGGCCCGCGAGATCGACGACGGGTACGGCGTGCGAGGCTCTTCCCGTGAGTTCGAGTACCAGATGACCTTCGACCGAGACGTCGTCGTCGCCGCGGCCCGCACCCTGATGTCGCGGCTCCGCTGATGAGCGCCCTGCCGCCCCTCGTCGTGGTCGGCGGCGGCATCGCCGGTCTCGCCTGCGCCCGGGCCGCCCGATCGGCCGACGCCCCCGAGGTGGTGGTGCTCGACCGCGGTCGCCGGATCGGCGGCCGACTGGCCGTGCGCACCCACGAGGGCCACGCGGTCGACCTGGGCGCCTCCTACTTCACCGTCTCGGACGACCGGTTCGACGCGCAGGTCCGCGACTGGGAGTCGCGCGGACTCGCCCGGCCGTGGACCGACACCTTCCACACCGCCGACGCGTCGGGCCTCACCGGCACCAAGTCCGGACCGGTCCGCTGGGCCGCGACCCACGGGCTCCGCTCGCTGGTCGAGGACCTCGCCACCGGTCTCGACGTGCGTCGGCAGGAGGTGCGACGCATCGGGGCCGACCAGACGGTCGACGGCGAGCGCGCCCGCGCGATCGTCCTGGCGATGCCCGACCCCCAGGCCCACCGCCTGCTCGCCGACGAGCTGCCCGACGTCGCGGCCGTCGCCTCGCGCATCTGGGACCCCGCCCTGGCCCTCGCCGCCCGCTTCGAGGCCCGTGCCTGGCCCGAGGTCGACGGCGTGTTCGTCGCCGACCACCCGGTGCTCTCCTGGATCGCCGACGACGGCCGTCGCCGCGGTGACGGCGAGGCCGTGCTCGTCGCGCACACCACGCCCGCGTACGCGTCGGGGCACCTCGAGGACCCGCAGGCCGCGCTGCCCGAGGTGCTGCGGGCGCTGCGCGAGGTGCTCGGGATCGAGGCCGAGCCCACCTGGACCCACCTGCAGCGCTGGAGCCTCTCCAACCCGGCCGACGCCCGCGAGGAGCCGTACTTCCTGACGTCGGACGGCCCGCGCGTCGGGCTGTGCGGCGACGGGTGGCACGCGCCGTCCAAGGTCGAGGCGGCGTACCTGTCCGGCATCGAGCTGGGGCAGGCCCTCGCCGTCGACGGCGTCCCCACCGCGTCCTGACGTGGCCGCGCTCGCGCTGGTCGCGGCGGCGGCCCTGCACCTGGGCTTCCAGGCCACGGTCAGCCTGCTCGTCTACCCGGCCCTCGGCGACGGACCGTCCTCGACGTTCGCCGAGCGCCACCTGCGTCACGGCCGCCGCATCACCCCGCTGGTCGTGGTGGTCTACGGCTCGCTCGTGCTCGCCACCGGCTGGGCCTTGGTGGCCGACCTCGACACGGGCGTCGTCGCGGCCGCGGTGCTCGGGGTCCTGCTCCTCGCCGTCACCGGCACCCGCGCCGCCCCCCTCCACGGCCGCCTCGGCGCCGGCTGGGACGACGCCCTCTGGCGGTCGCTGGTCCGGGCCGACCTGGCGCGGCTGGTGCTCGGCGTGCTCGTGCTCGGCGCCGCCGTCCTCGGCGCGGTCTAGCCCCCTCCTCTCCGGCGAGCGGCGCAAGCTCGTCGGTGACCGGCGGGTGGACCGACATCTGTGCGCCGGTCGGCGGGAGGTGTGCGCCGGCCGGTGTGCGCGGACCGTGATCGGGACGTGAGACGGGGAAAGGGCGCAGCGAGGACGCGGAGTGCGAGGCCGGGCGGTCGGGTGCAGATCCCTCGGGGTGGCGTCTCGGTCCGTGGGACGCGGTGCTAGCGAGGGGCCGCCGACCGTGGCAAAGGGTCACTTCCCGTGGTGTATTCACCGTGTTTCGCTCCGTTTGCCACGGTCAGTGGGGGCGCGACAGGAGTCTGTCTCGCAGACTGAGACCACCCGGCGCGACGGCCCGCACCCCACCGCCGACCCCCGCCGGCCACGTCCTCGCGGCGCACTTCCCACCGACGAACCGCACCCGCCGTCGCCGAGCAGCGCCGCAGCTGCGGCGCGAGACCGCCGGAGGCCTGAGGAGTCACGCCGAGGCCGCGGGACTCCCCGCGGGACGGCCCCCGCCACGACGTAGACTCGGGGATTCTGCGACGCACGCGTCCAGAGCCTCATCCCCACGTCCACAAGGAGCCCGGTGGCCACCGACGACACCGCGCGAGCACCGGCCGGAGAAGAGCAGGCGCAGCGCGAGATCGCGCACGAGCAGGCCTACGTCGACGTGGTCTACGGCCGGCTCGAGCAGTCGGCCGTCGCCGCACGGGCGCTCGCCGCCGAGGGCTACGCGCGCGGTCACCTCGGTCACGAGGGCGGGCTCGTCGAGCGCGACGCGATGGTGTTCCAGGCCGCCAAGCGCATCGCGGCCCTCGACGCCGCCCACGACGGCCTCGTCTTCGGCCGGCTCGACAACGCCGTCGGCGCCCCGCGCTACATCGGCCGGATCGGCGTCCGCGACGCCGAGCGCGAGATCCTGCTGATCGACTGGCGCGCACCGGCCGCCGCGGTGTTCTACCAGGCCACCGCGCAGGACCCCGCCGGCGTGGTGCGCCGCCGCGTGCTGCGCTGCTCCGGCGCCGTGGTCGTGGGGGTGGAGGACGACCTCCTCGACGCCGACCGCGCGCCCGACGACATGGTCGTGGTCGGCGAGGGCGCCCTCCTCGCGAGCCTGTCGCGCGCCCGCGACAGCACGATGCACTCGGTCGTCGCCACGATCCAGAAGGAGCAGGACGCCGCCATCCGCGCGCCCTCCCGCGGGGCGACGACCATCGGCGGGGGGCCCGGCACGGGCAAGACCGTCGTGGCGCTCCACCGCGCGGCCTACCTGCTCTACACCGACCGCCGTCGCTTCGAGTCCGGCGGCGTGCTCGTCGTCGGGCCGTCGGGCGTCTTCATGGGCTACATCGAGCGGGTGCTGCCCAGCCTCGGCGAGACCAGCGTGACGCTGCGCTCGCTCGGCGAGGTCGTCGACGGCCTGCGGTCCCACCGCCACGACGTCCCCGCGGTCGCCGCGGCCAAGGGCTCGTCGCGCATGGTCCGCGTCCTCGGTCGGGCGGTCCAGGCGGCGCAGCCGGGGGAGCCCACCGAGTTCCGCTACTTCTACAAGGACGACGTGCTGCGGCTGTCGTCCGACGACCTGCACCGCCTGCGTCGCCAGCTGCTCTCCTCGGGCCAGAAGCGCAACCGCGCCTACAACAAGGTGCGGGGCGTCCTGCTGGACACGCTCTGGTCGCAGGTCAAGGGCGACCGCGCGCTCGAGAACGAGAAGGAGGGCTTCGTCGACACCATCGGGTCCGAGGACGCCTTCGAGGAGTTCGTCGAGTCGTGGTGGCCGCCGCTGGAGGCCGTCGAGGTGTGGGAGACGCTCCGCGACCGCGAGCGGCTCACGCGCTACGGCCGCGACGTCCTCACCGCCGACGAGATCGACGCGATGGTCCGCGCCTGGGAGCGCCACCCCGACCCGTCGGTCGAGGACGTGCCGCTCGTCGACGAGCTGCGCTACCTGCTCGGCGAGACCCGGTCGTCCGAGGACGAGGACGACACGTTCGAGGTCAAGCAGCTGATGAGCTTCGAGCGCGAGGAGCGCGACGACCGCGACGAGCGCGAGCGGCTCAAGGCCACCGGCAGCATCGAGGACGACGGGTTCGCCCACGTGCTCGTCGACGAGGCCCAGGACCTCTCGCCGATGCAGTGGCGCATGCTCGGCCGCCGTGGGCGCTACGCGAGCTGGACCATCGTCGGTGACGCCGCGCAGTCGTCCTGGCCGCACCCCGAGGAGGCGGCCCGCGCGCGTCGCGAGGCGCTCGCCGAGCTGGCCGAGCACGCGTTCCGGCTGTCGACCAACTACCGCAACTCGGCCGAGATCTACGACCTCGCCGCCGACGTGGCGCGCGTGGGCATCGACTCGCCCGACCTGCCCGAGGCCGTCCGCCGCACGGGCAGCGACCCCGAGCACCGCACCGTCGACGCCGCCTCGGCCGACGCCACCGGCCTCGGCGACGCCGCCGAGGCCGGCCTGCGCGACCTCGCGGGAGCGGTCGAGGGCACAATCGCGGTCGTCGTCCCGGTCGCCCTGCGCGAGCAGGTCACCCGGCGGCTGGCCGCGCTCGTCGCCGAGCTCGACGGGCGCGCGAGCGTCCTCGACGGTCTCGACACCAAGGGCCTGGAGTTCGACGCGGTGCTCGCGGTGGAGCCCGACGGCATCGTGGCGGAGTCGCCGGCGGGCTGGCGCACCCTGTACGTCGTCCTCACCCGCGCCACCCAGCGCCTGCTCACCGTCGGGTCGACGCAGCACTGGCTCGACCGCGCGCGTCCCGAGGGTGCCCGGTAGTGGCACGGATGCTCCGCCCCGCCGCGCTGCTGCGAGCGGGCGTGCTGCTGCTCGTCGGCCTCGTGGTCGCGGTGGGCGCGGCGTCGTGGTCCTTCGAGCACGCGTCGCGCACCGTCGTCATCGGGGCGCACACCACCACGGTGGAGCCGACGTTCGACGGCCACGCGACCCTCGACTTCGGTCCGCTGCTGCCGCAGATGAGGATCCCCACCGACCAGCCGGCCGGCCTGGGCGTGCAGATCAGGGTGGGCGACACCGACGCCGACGACGTCAACCAGCTGGTGGTCCGCGACGCGGTCATCGCGAGCCAGCCGAGCGGCGAGATCGAGCGCGTGACGGCCACCGTCAAGGACATGGCGCGCTCGGCCGCGCTCGTCGGGGTCGGGTGGGGGCTGCTGGCGATGCTGGTACTGGCTCTCGGCTGGAGCGCGCTGGGGGCGGACCGCCGCCGCCTCCTGGGCGGCCGGGCGCGGCACCCGGTCGCGCTCGTGCGGCGCCGCCCCATCGCCGTCGCGGCGGGTGCGGTCGCGCTCGTCGTGGGCGTGGGCCTGGTGGCCGTGCCGGTCGGCCAGGACGACGAGTCCGTCGTGGGGGCCGAGGGCTGGCGGCCGCTGCTGTCGTACTACCCCGAGCTCGGCGACGACCCGGTGCTCGACCGCGTCGAGCTCGCGCGGGGCAGCGCCACCCGCGCGGGCCTGGCGATCGTCGACAGCGCCATCTCGACCTACCAGACGTCGGTGAAGTTCTACGGCGACCTCGCGGACTCCGTCGACGACGTGGCCGACCAGGTCCGCCGGCCCGCGGAC
Organism: Nocardioidaceae bacterium; assembly: GCA_030655315.1. Lineage (GTDB taxonomy): Bacteria > Actinomycetota > Actinomycetes > Propionibacteriales > Nocardioidaceae > JAURVT01. Next base: position 71,140 of record JAURVT010000052.1, read on the forward strand.
GACGAGACGGTGGCGGTGTTCGTCACCGACCGCCACGACAACATCGGCATGGACCCCGTCGCCGCCGCGATCGGACGCGTGGGCGGTGCCGACCTGCTGATCGACGCCGGCGACGACACGTCGAGCGGCGGCTCCTGGGAGCGGTTCAGCATCAACTCGCTCGCGCGCGAGTTCGCCGACCAGGACAAGGTGAGCGTCGTCGGCAACCACGACACCGGCCCCGCGGTGCCGAGGATGCTCGCCGACGAGGGCTTCACCGTGCTCGACGGCGAGCGCGCCGACGTCGCCGGCATCGCCTTCATCGGCGACGCCGACCCGCGCAGCTCGGGCTTCACCGCCGAGTACGTGCAGGGCGAGGAGACGCTGGCCGAGCAGGACGAGCGGCTCACCGAGGTCGCCTGCGCCGACGACGACATCTCCACCGCCGTCGTCCACAGCTCGGGGTCGGCCAAGGCCCTCGCCGCGTCGGGCTGCGTCGACCTCGTCCTGTCGGGCCACCTGCACCGCCAAGTCGGCCCCACCACGGTCGACGGCCCGGACGGCGCCGTCACCACCACGTTCACCGGCGCGAGCACGGGCGGCGCCGTGTACGCGTTCGCGCTGGGCTCGAAGCTGCGGCGTCCCGCCCAGGTCACGCTGGTGACGTTCGCGGACGGACGCCCGGTGGGGCTGCAGCCGGTCGACCTCGAGACCGGTGGCCAGGTCGAGGTGCAGGACTACTACCCCCTGCCCCGCGCCGCCTCGGAGGAGTCCGCGGAGGCCGCCGCACGCTGAGTGCGCAGCACCACGGCGTCGTGACCGGCGGCCTTGGCCCGGTAGAGCCGGCGGTCGGCCCGCGACAGGCAGGTGGCGGGCGACTCGCCGTGACGCAGCTGGGCCAGGCCGACCGAGCACGAGAGCCGCGGGGGCAGCTCCTCGCCCAGGCGGTCGACGAGCGGGATCGCCTCGGTGGGGGTCCGGCCGGGCAGCGCGATCGCGAACTCGTCGCCGCCCCAGCGGGCGAGCACGTCGCCGGCGCCGAGCAGGCGACGGGTGGCGGCGGCGAACTCCACGAGCACCGCGTCCCCCGCCGCGTGGCCGAGGCCGTCGTTGAACGCCTTGAAGCCGTCGAAGTCGGCGATGCCGAGGGTCAGCGGCGCCCCGGTCTCGGTCGACCGGGCCACCAGGTCGGCCACCACGGCGTCCCAGGATCGGCGGTTCAGGCAGCCGGTGAGGGGATCGGTGGCGGCGAGCTTCTGCAGCTCGGACCGCGACTCCTCGAGCGCGGACTCCACCCGCTTGCGGGTGGTGAGGTCCTGCGCGTGGGCGACGGTCCAGTCCTGGCCCTGCGGGCCGGCGATGGACGAGAACGTCATCAGCACCCACCGGACGGAGCCGTCGGGCAGCACGAAGCGCTTCTCGACCTGCGCCACCCGGTGGTCGGCGACCTCGATCAGGGCGCCGGCCCGGGCGTGGTCGGCAAGGTCGTCGGCATGGGTGAAGTCGCGCGACGAGCGGCCGAGCAGCTCCTCGCGCGGCCGGCCGAGCAGGCGGCACCAGGCGTCGTTGACCTCGCTGAAGTGGCCGTGCTCGTCGGCGAGAGCGATGCCCACCGGGCTGTGGGCGAACAGCTGGGCGTACCGGTCGTCGGCGCGCGGGGGCGTGCTCCCTCGACCCCGCCCGCGGTCCGTCACGTCGCCCATCCTGGCACGTGGACGTCACGGCTCCGAGCCGCTGTAGGATCCCCGCGTGACGTCTTGTACCCCCTCCTGGTGGGGCCACCTCCCGGTGGTCTGAGCACGTCGTGTCCGGACCACCGCCTGACGGTGCTCCGGTGACGCCCGGCCGGTGCCGTGGGCACCCGACCGAAGGACTCCCATGAGCCTGCTGTCCCAGCTCGCCGAGCACGAGGCGTACGCGATCGTCCGTGTGCGCGACTCCGACACCGTGACGATCGTCGCCGGTGCGCGAAGCGACGTCGAGCGTCTCGCCGACGTCCCGGTGCTCGACGGCGTGCCGGAGGGCGGCCCGTCGCACGACCACCTCGTCGTCGTCCCCTATGCGCAGGTGCGCGAGCGCGGCTTCGAGGCCGTGGACGACGGCACCCCGCTGACCGTCGTGCGCTGCGACCTCGTGCTCGAGGTGCCGCTCGAGGAGATGCTCGGGCTGCTGCCCGACCGCGAGCTCGACTTCGTCGACCGTGGCGGGTTCGAGACCGACGACGTCGCCTACGGCGCGATGGTCGAGCAGGTCATCGCCGACGAGATCGGGCGCGGCGAGGGCGCCAACCTCGTGGTCGCCCGTCGCTACCGTGCGCAGGTGGCCGACTGGGGCCACGAGGCGGCCTGGTCGGTGCTGCGCACGCTGCTCGTCCGCGAGCGGGGCGCGCACTGGACGTTCTGCGTGTTCACCGGCGACCGGTTCCTGGTGGGTGCGAGCCCCGAGCGGCACGTGAGCCTCGATCGCGGCCAGGTCCGGATGAACCCGATCAGCGGCACCTTCCGGCTGCGCGGGCTCGACACCCAGAAGGCGCGCAAGGACGCGCTGCTGGAGTTCCTCGCCGACGAGAAGGAGATCTACGAGCTCTTCATGGTGGTGGACGAGGAGCTCAAGATGATGTGCGACATCTGCCACGAGGGCGGGCTCGTGCTGGGCCCCTACCTCAAGCCGATGTCGCACCTGGTGCACACCGAGTACCTCCTCGCCGGCGACACCGACCGCGACGTCCGCGACGTCCTGCGCGACTCGATGTTCGCCGCCACCGTGACCGGCAGCCCCGTCGAGAACGCGTGCCGCCTGATCGCCCGCTACGAGGGAGCCGGTCGCGGCTACTACGCGTCGGTGATGGCGCTGGTCGGGCGCGACGCCGACGGCGGGCAGCGGGCCGACGCGCCCATCCTGATCCGGATGGCCGACGTCGACCTCGACGGCCACCTGGTCGTCACCGCGGGCGCGACGCTCGTCCGCGACTCCGACCCGGCCCACGAGACGGCCGAGACCCACGCCAAGGCCGCGGGGATCCTGAGCGCGTTCGGGCTCGTCGACGCGGCCCCGCCGCAGGACGAGGGCTACGACGCGTTCGCGCGCGAGGACGAGGTCCTGATCGCGCTGGGTCGTCGCAACCAGCGGCTCAGCCAGTTCTGGCTGAGCGACCAGGGCGGCTCGCCGCCGGTGCCCGGGCTGGCCGGCAAGCGGGCCGTCGTCGTCGACCACGAGGACGACTTCGTCAACATGCTGCGGCACCTGCTCGGCGTCCTCGGCGTGCGGACGGACCTGCTGCGCCACCGCGACTACGTCGACGTCGCACAGCTGGACGACTACGACCTCGTGGTGGTCGGGCCCGGGCCGGGCGACCCGCGCGACCTCGACGACCCCAAGATCGCGACCGCCCGTCGCCTCGTCGACGACCTCCTCGCCGCCCAGAAGCCCTTCCTGGCGGTGTGCCTCGGCCACCAGGTGCTGGCCGGCGCGCTCGGCCTGGACCTCGCGTTCAAGGACATCGTCTTCCAGGGCACCCAGAGCCGGCTGCTCGTGGGCGGCCGGGCCGAGACGGTCGGCTTCTACAACACCTTCGTGGCGCGCGCCCCGGAGTCGGGGCTTCCGGCGGGCATCACGGTGGAGGCCGACCCCGCCACCGGCGACGTCCACACCCTCGCCGGCCCGCACTTCGCCGGCGTCCAGTTCCACGCCGAGTCGATCCTGACCCAGAACGGCCACCTGCTCGTCCGCGACCTCGTCGCCCGCCTGCTGGGGGAGTAGGCCGCCCCGTCCCACCCGTCCCAGGATTCCCAGGTAGGCACGGTCGTCCGACGAGACCACGGAGAACTTCCCGGGTATCGGTACAGAGCTCCGGGTGAGGTGGGACGCGAGTGGCAGGTGGGACGGGCTGACGCGGGCCGCGCGTCGTCCGTCCCGCTCGTCACACGGGCACCACCTGGCACGGCTTTCCGACCAGAACCCGGGAAGTTCTCCGGGTCCCGGTCGGAAGACCGTGCCTACCTGGGAATCCGACGGCGGTCAGGTCGAGGCGTCCACCTCGGCCTCGCGGCGGCGCTGCTCGGGGGTGGGGGTGCCGGTGCGGGGGTCGCCGGGCCACCAGAAGCGGTCGCCGAGGAGCGCGACGGCGGCCGGGACGAGGACGGTGCGGACGAGCAGCGTGTCGAGCAGGACGCCGAACCCCACGATGATGCCGATCTGGGTGAGGGTGATGAGGGGCAGCACGCCCAGCACCGTGAACACCGCGGCGAGCAGGATGCCCGCGCTCGTGATCACGCCGCCGGTCACCGCGAGGGCCGTCGCGATCGAGTCCCTCGTCGAGGCGTGCCGCGCCTCCTCCCGGGCCCGGGTGGTCAGGAAGATGTTGTAGTCGACGCCGAGCGCCACCAGGAACAAGAAGGCGAGCAGCGGCACCTGCAGGTCGAGCGCGGGGAAGTCGAAGACGTGGGTGAACGCCCACCAGCTCGCGCCGAGGCTCGCGAGGTAGCTCGCGACGACAGTGGCGAGCAGCGTCACCGCGGCCACCACCGAGCGGAGGAGCAGCAGGAGCACCACCAGCACGATGCCGAGGACCAGCGGGATCACGACGCGCTGGTCGTGCGAGGCCGCGTCGCGTCCGTCGAGCGCCTCGGCGTCGGGCCCGCCGACGAGGGCCTCGCCGTCGAGCGCGGTGCGGATCCGCTCGATCGTCGCCGACGCCGCAGCGGACTCGGGGTCGGCCGACAGCACCACCGACAGCCGCGTGCGTCCGTCGGCGGTGGGCCCCTGCGTGACGTCGTCCACGCCGTCGACGCCCCGGACGGCGGCCGTCACCGCCGCGGCCCGCGACTCCGGCGCGACCACCGTCGTCGGCTCGGACGACCCCGCGGGGAAGGCCGACGCCAGCACCTGCTGGCCCTGGACGGACTCGGGCTCGGCGCGGAACTGCTCGTTCTGCGACAGCCCGAGGCGTGCGCCGAGCAGCCCCGACGCCAGCACCGCCAGCACCAGCAGGCTGCCCACCATCACCGGGACGGGACGGCGGACGACCGCCGCGCCGACCTTGGCCCACGGGCCGCTGCGCGTCGGGTCGGGCTGGCCGACCCGGGGCACGAACGGCCAGAACAGCCCGCGCCCGAACAGCACCATCGCGGCGGGCAGCACGACCAGGGCGTAGACGACGGCCGTCACGATGCCGATCGCCCCGGCGAAGCCGAGGCTGCGGTTGGACGGGGTGACCGCGAACGTGAGGCTGAGCAGCGCCAGGACGACGGTGCCCGAGCTCGCGAGCACGGCGGGTCCGGCCTGGCCGAGGGCGTGCCGCATCGCGTCGTGCCGGTCCTCGGTGCGGCGCAGCTCCTCGCGGTACCGCGCGATCAGCAGCAGCGCGTAGTTGGTTCCGGCGCCGAAGACGAGCACCGACGTGATGCCCACCGTGGAGGGGTCGACGGTGAACCCGAACACCTGCGTGCCGACGCCCACCAGCACCGACGCGACCCGGTCGGCCACGCCGACGACCGTCAGCGGCACCAGCCACAGCCACGGGCTCCGGTAGGTGACGAGCAGCAGGAGCGCCACGACGCCCGCCGTGGTGAGGAGCAGCCGGACGTCCGCACCGTCGAAGACCGAGGCGAGGTCGACCTGGAACGCCGGGCCGCCGGTCACCTGGGCGCGCAGGTCGCCCGGCAGCCCGTCGCGGGCCGCGGCGCGCAGCTCGGTGACCGTCTCGTCGAGCCGCTCCTGCGACACCGACGTGGACAGCGGCACCGCGACGATCGCGGCATCGCCGTCGGTGGCGGTCACGGGGGTGAGCGGCGCATCGCCGGCCACGCTGTACCGCTGCACGCGGGACGCGAGCGCGTCGACGGCCTCGAGGTCGGCCGCGGTCAGCCGCTCGCCACCGCGGTCGACGACGACGAGGGCGGGCGCGACGTCGCTGCTGGGGAAGCTCGCCTCGAGGGTGGCGGCCGTCGTGGAGTCGTACCCGTCGGGCAGCCCGGCGGCAGGACCCGTCGCCTCCTTGCCCGAGACGCCAGACGCGAGCGCGAAGCCCGAGAGCACGAGCGCGACGAGCACCACCACCCACTTGACGCGCGGGGAGGCCGAGGACGTGGCGACGCGGCGAAGTGTCGTACCGCGGTCAAACTGTTCCATGATGGAAACAATAGAGGAGTGAGCAGGACGACGCACGTCCGGGACGGGGACGCGTCACCGCGCGCGTCGACGCAGGCGCGTGATGGCCACGCCCGCGAGGCACAGCGCGCCCCCGGCGAAGCCGACCGCCGTCGGGGTCTCGCCGAGCAGGGCCCACGAGAGGAGCACCGCGATCGCCGGCACCAGGTAGGTGGTCGCGCTCGTGCGTCCCGCGCCGAGCCGCCGGAGCGCGTACGCCCAGGTGGTGAAGGCGATCGCCGTGGGGAACACCCCGAGGTAGACGACGCCCGCCAGCTCGCCGACCGAGGCCGTGCGCGCCTCGCCGACCAGCGCGGGCAGGTACGGCAGGCAGACCGCCGCCCCCACGAGGCAGCCGAGCCAGGTGGCCTGCAGGCCGTCGAGGCTGCGCAGGGCGGGCTTCTGCAGCATCACGCCGGCGGCGTAGAGGACGGCGGCGAGGACGCACAGCAGCGCCCCGAGCCGGTCTCCGCCGACGCCGCCTCCCTCGCTGCCGAGCGCGATCAGCACGACCCCGCTGAACGCGACGGCGATGCCCGCCACCAGCGTCCGCGGGAACCCCTCGCCCAGGAAGAGCCCGGCGAGGACGGCGATCAGGATCGGGCCCAGCTGGACGAGCAGCGCGGCGGTGCCGGCGTCGACGTGCTGCTCGCCGGCGTTGAGCGCGACGTTGTAGGCGCCGAACCAGAGCGCCCCGAACCCCAGCACCTGCACGAGCGTCCAGCCACGGGGCCAGGGACCGCGCCGTGGCCAGGCGACGACGCCGAGCACGAGGGAGCCGACCAGCAGCCGGCCGAGCGCGAGCGGACCGGGCGAGAACGCGTCGCCGACGGCACGGATCCCGACGAACGCCGACGCCCACAGCACCACCGTCACCACGGCCGCGAGCAACGAGAGGTCGCGGACCGGGGTGGGGGAGGCGGGGGCGTCCGAGGAGGTGCTCACCCCCGTGACGCTAGGGGGCCGTGCCGCAGGAGCGACAGCGGGTTTCGTGCCGAGCCACCCCGATCGCCCGCCACGTGCACAGCCGTCGATGCCTCAGCGACCTCCAGGCCGCTGAGGCACCGACGGCTCGGGGATCAGCTGCCGAGCTGGCCGCCGTCGGAGGCCAGCGTGACCTCGGTCTTGGCGGTCGCGTCGCCGCGCTTGTAGGTGAGCTCGACCTTGTCGCCGGGCTGGAACCCGCGGATGGTCGCGACGAGGGCGTCCGAGCTGCCGATCGCCTGGCCGTTCAGCGCGGTGATGACGTCGCCGCTCTTGAGGCCGGCCTTCGCCCCGGCGCCACCGCCGGTGACCTCCTTGACCTCGGCGCCGACGCTGGTGAGGCCGTCGGACTGGAGGGCGTTGCCGACCGTCACGCCGATGCGGGCGTGCTCGACGGTCTTGCCCTGGACGAGCTGGTCCGCGACGTTCTTGGCGAGGTCGATCGGGATCGAGAAGCCCAGGCCGATCGACCCGGCCTGCTCGCCCGCGGTACCGCCGGACGTGCTGCGGATCGCCGAGTTCACGCCGACGACGTCGCCCTGCATGTTGACCAGCGGGCCACCGGAGTTGCCCGGGTTGATCGCGGCGTCGGTCTGGACGGCCGGGAAGACGCTGGCCGAACCACCCGAGCCGTCGGAGGACGAGACCGGACGGTTGAGCGCGCTGACGATGCCGCTCGTGACGGTGCTCTCGAGGCCGAACGGCGAGCCGATCGCGACGACCTCCTGGCCGACCTTGAGGTCGGCGGACGTGCCGAGCGAGGCCGGCGTCAGGCCGCTCTGGCCCTCGGCCTTGATCACCGCGAGGTCCGTGACCGGGTCGCGACCGACGATGGACGCCTTGGCGGTGGTGCCGTCGTTGAACGACACGGTCACCGAGCCACCCTCGGCGGCGGCCTCGACCACGTGGTTGTTGGTGAGGATGTCGCCGTCGCTCGAGATGACGATGCCCGTGCCGCTGCCGCCGGACTCCTGGCCCGACGTCTCGCCGCGCACGTTGATCTGGACGGTCGACGGCAGGACCTTGGAGGCCACCGCCTCGACGTCGCCCGTGGCGGTCTGGCGGGCGTCGGAGCCCGAGCTCGATGACGGGTTCAGCGAGCTGATCACGCCGCTGTCGCCACCGTCGCCGCCGAGCGCGCCGTAGCCGGCCGCTCCGCCGACGCCGCCCACGAGGCCCGCGACCAGCGCGGCGGCGACGAGGACGCCGGCGCGGCGGCGCTTGGGCGCGCGGGTGACGCTGCTGCCCTGCAGGTCGCCGGCGTAGAACGCGCGGGTCTGCTCCGAGCCCGGCTCGGGGGCGGCGCCGTAGCGGTGCGTGTAGGGGTTCTGGCCCCCGACGGTGGGCTCCTCGCCGAAGGATCCCTGGCTCGGGTAGCCGAGCGGCTGCTGCGGGGCCTGCGGCGGCTGCTGCGGGTAGCCGCCCTGCGCGGGCTGCTGGCCGTAGGGGCCGCCCTGGCCGGGACCGTGCGGGAAGCTGCGTCCGTCGTCGTTCTGCTGGGGACGGGCGAACGGGTCGCGCGGCTGCTGTCCGGGGTCCGGGGGCGGGTTCTGGGTCATGTCTCCACATTCTCCCGGATCGCTGAGATCCTGCTGAGACCCCCGTGTGAGCGCCCGAAGAACGCGGCCTACTCGACCGACGTGGTCGCGCCGACGTGGCCGGGCAGGTCGAGCGTCAGCAGGGCGCCGCCGCCGGGGGCCTCGGACACCGAGACCTGCCCGCCGTGGCGTTCCGCCGCCTGGCGCACGATCGACAGGCCGAGGCCCGAGCCGGGCATCATCCGGGCCTCGCGCGAGCGGTAGAAGCGGTCGAACACGCGGGTGCGGTCCTCGGGGGCGATGCCGGGGCCCTCGTCGGCGACGGTCAGGCGTCCCCGGTCGAGCCGCACGGTGACCGTGCCGAGCGGGGGGCTCCACTTGGCCGCGTTGTCGAGCAGGTTGGTGACGGCCCGCTCCAGGATCTGCGGCTCGCCGTCGACGATCCACGGCTCGGCCAGGACGTCGATCCGGATGCCCGGCGCGCGCAGCCGCACGCGCTCGGCGGCCGCGCGCAGCACGTGCACGAGGTCGACCGGCTCGCGGTCGCGCTCGGGCTGCTCCTCGCGGGCGAGCTCGACGAGGTCGCCGACCAGCGTGGTCAGCTCGCCCAGCTGGGCGCGGACGTCGGCCATCAGCTCGGTCCGGGCCCGGTCGGACAGCCCGCCCTGGGCGTCGGCCTGGGTCAGCAGCTCGATGTTGGTGCGCAGGCTGGTGAGCGGGGTGCGCAGCTCGTGGCCTGCGTCGGCCACCAGCTGGCGCTGGCGCTGCTGCGACGCCGAGAGCGCGGCGAGCATCGCGTTGAACGACTCGGTGAGGCGGGCGAGCTCGTCGTCGCCGACGACCTCGATCTCCTCCAGCTGCTCGGTCCGCGCGACGCGCTGCGTGGCCGCGGTGAGCCGGCGGACGGGACGCAGCCCGTTGGTCGCGATCGCCCACCCCAGCAGGCCCGAGACCACGACCCCGGCGAACCCGACGATGAGGAGCACCGCCCGCAACCGGTCGAGGACGTCGCGGGTGGACTCCATCGACTGGGCGATGACGAGCGCGGTGTCGTCGCCGGACTGGACGGCCACCACGCGGTACGGCGTGCCGTCGACGAGCACGGTGCGGAAGGAGCGGACCAGCCGCCCGGTGGACACCTGGTACTCCGCGCGGCTCAGGTACGGCAGGGCGGCGGCCGACGTCGGGTTGGAGTAGGGCCGGCCGTCCTGGATGACCGCGATCCGGATGTCGGCGGCGGCGAGGGCGCTGGGCGGGTAGCCGCGGAGCGTCGCCTGGGTGACGCCGCTGTCGACCGCCGAGTAGGCGCGCCGCTGCAGCGACTCGTCGAGCGACCCCTCGAACTCCGAGCGGACCAGGAAGAAGACGAGGATGCTGACGACCGCCAGCGTCACGCCGACGGCGGCCGCCGTCAGCACGGTCACGCGGCCGACGAGCGACAGCCGCTTGGAGATGTCGTCGCGGGCGCGCACCACGCCGTCGCGGGCCTGGCCGACGAGCCCGGGCGGCGGCGCGGTCTCGGTCACGGAGCGGTCTCGCGCAGGACGTAGCCCACGCCGCGCACCGTGTGGAGGAGCCGCGGCTCGCCCTCGGCCTCGAGCTTGCGCCGCACGTAGCCGACGTAGACCTCGAGCGAGTTGGCCGTGGTCGGGAAGTCGAAGCCCCAGACCTCCTCGAGGATGAACGAGCGCTCCAGCACCCGCTTGGGGCGCTGCAGGAACAGCTCGAGCAGGGCGAACTCGGTGCGGGTGAGCGACAGGTCGCGGTTCCCGCGGCGGACCTCGCGGGTCGCGGTGTCCATGCTGAGGTCGGCGAACGACAGGGTCGTGTCCTCGTCGTCGTCGGGGGTGCGTCGCTGCGCGCGGCGCAGCAGCGCCCGGACGCGGGCGAGCAGCTCGTCGAGGGCGAAGGGCTTGGTGAGGTAGTCGTCGGCGCCCGCGTCGAGGCCGTCGACGCGGTCGGTCACCGCGTCGCGCGCGGTGAGGACCAGGATCGCGACGTCGTTGCCGGCCGAGCGCAGCGCGCGGGTGGCCTCGAGTCCGTCGAGCCGCGGCATCATCACGTCCATGACGATCGCGTCCGGGTCGATCAGGGGGACGCGGGCGAGCGCCTCGGCGCCGTCGGCGGCGACGTCGACGGTGTAGCCGTTGAACTCCAGGGAGCGTCGCAGGGAGTCACGGACGGCGCGGTCGTCGTCGACCACCAGGATGCGCATGGCCCCAGGTTGCCAGGTCCGGATGAAACGGTCCTGAGAAGGCGGGGTCAGGCGCCTGCGGTGCCGTCGAGCACCGAGCGCGCGGCGGCCGCCGCCCGGGCGCCGTAGCCGCCGCCGAACATCACGGCGTGCACGAGCAGCGGGTGCAGCTGGTGGATCGGCACGCGGGCGCGCCAGCCGTCGGCCAGCGGCGCGGCCTCGTCGTACGACTCGAGGACGCGCTGCAGGTGCGGCGAGCCGAACAGCGCGAGCATCGCGAGGTCGGTCTCGCGGTGGCCGCCGTGCGCGGCGGGGTCGATCAGGTGCGCGGCGCCGTCCTGGCCCCAGACGACGTTGCCGCCCCACAGGTCGCCGTGCACGCGGGCGACGGGCTCGGGCGGGCCGGCGAACTCGGGCAGGCGGCGCATCAGCCGCTCGACGGCCGCGGCCTCCTCCTGGGTGATCGCCGCACGGTCGTAGGCGGCCTTGACGTAGGGCATCACCCGGCGTGAGACGAAGAACTCCGCCCAGGTGGGCGCGCCCTGGTTGGGCAGCGGGGCCAGGCCGATCCAGCCGTCCTGCTCGCCGCCGAACGTCGGGGCGCCGGCCGCGTGCGTGCGGGCGAGGTCGCGCCCGAGCCGCTCGGCGGCGTCGGACGACGGGCGGCCGGGCTCGACCCAGGCGAGCACCAGGCAGTCGTCGGCCACGCCCAGCACCTCGGGGACGGGCGCGCCGCCGGCCTCGGCCAGCCAGCGCAGACCCTCGGCCTCGCGGGGGAAGAAGCCGGCCGGGGCGTGCGGCCGGGTCTTCATCACCGCGCTGCGTCCGTCGGTCAGGCGCAGCCTCGTCGCGGTGCAGACGTCCCCGCCGGCGACCGGGGTGGTGGCGACCACCGACACTCCCAGCAGCTTCTCGGCGCGCGCCGCGACGGCTCCCATCCGTGCCATGACCCGCAACCTACCCGAGCAGACGGGGCAGGTCGGCGACGATCGCGTCGCTCGTGCGCTCGACCGTGCGCAGCACCTCGGCGAACCCGGCCTGCCCGCCGTACCAGGGGTCCGGGACCTCGCGGTCGCCGTCGGAGCCCTCGGGGTCGAAGTCGCGGAACATCCGCACCTTCTCGCGCGCCACCTGGTCCGGTGCGGTGGCGAGCAGGTCGTCGAGGTTGCTCGCGTCCATGGCGAGGACGAGGTCGACGGCGGCGAAGTCGTCGGCGTCGAACTGCTGGGCCGTGCGGTCGGGGACGTCGTAGCCGCGTCCGCGCAGCTCGCGGGCGGCGCGGGGGTCCATCGGGTTGCCGAGCTCCCAGCGGCTGGTGCCGGCGGACACGACCTCGACCCGGTCGTCCAGCCCGGCGGCGCGGACGCGGTCGCGCAGCACCACCTCGGCGGTGGGGGAGCGGCAGATGTTGCCCAGGCAGACGACGGCGACGCGGTAGGGATCGCTCATGTCAGTCCCTCGCGAAGAACAGGCCGAGGACGCCGTTGACGACCGAGATGACCAGGGAGCCGGCGACGGCCCACCAGAACCCCTCGACGGTGAACCCCACGTCGAACAGGCCGGCGATCCACTCCGTCAGCAGGAGCAGCAGCGCGTTGATGACCAGCAGGGCCAGCCCGAGCGTCAGGACGATGAAGGGCAGCGACAGCAGCTTCACCACCGGGGCGATCACGGCGTTGACGAGCGAGAAGACCGCGGCCACCAGCAGCAGCGTGAGCGTCCGCTGGGTCGTGTCCTCGGCCGAGGTGCCGATCGCGATGCCGCTGAAGAGCCACGCGGCCGCCCCGATCGCGGCGGCGTTGCAGAGCCAGGTGGTGAGGGTCTTGACCATGCCCCCAGTCTGTCAGGCCGGGCGAGGCGCTCCGGCCACGCTCGTCAGGGCTCGGCGACGTAGAGCGTCTGGACGAGCGAGGTCTCGGCGTCGTCGAGGTGCGCGACGAGCGCCGACGCGACGCCCTCGGTGTCGCCGGTCTCGAGCCGGTCGAGCAGCGCCTGGTGCTCGGCGACCTGCTCGACGGCGTTGAGGCGCAGCCGGTCGAGGTGGGCGAGCGCGAGCCGGATCTCGGCGCTGACCTGGTCGGCGACCGCGACGAGGCGCCGGCTGCCGGTCAGGGCGACGAGGCTGCGGTGGAACGCCAGGTGGGCCTCGGTGATCTGCCGTGCGGGGGCGCCCACCTGCGCGAGCCGCCGGTAGTCGGCCATCGACGCGCGCACCGCGCCCCGGGCCTCGTCGGTGGCCCCGGGCCACGCGTGCGCGCCGGCCGTCTCGAGCACGAGCCGGACGGCGACGACGTCGTGGATCTGGGCGGGGTCGAGCTCGGTGACCACGACGCCCCGGTGCGGGATCCGGGTGACCAGGCCCTCGGCGATGAGCACGCCGAGCGCCTCGCGCACCGAGCTGCGCCCGATGCCGAGCTGGTCGGCCAGCGCGATCTCGCGCAGCGGCGTGCCGGGGGCGAGGTCGCCCGCGAAGAGCGCCTGCCGGAGGACCTCGGCGGCGCGGTCGACCGTCGAGCTGTGCTCGAGCGCTAACGATTCGTACATCGCGGCGTCACACTACGCCCGTAGACTGATACTGTCTGATTGTCAGACAATCTTCGGACGACCTGCACCACTGGACGACACGACTGCGCTCGGGAGGCACCATGACCACCACCCTTCCCTGGGGACGGCACTACGCGATGGTCGAGCCCGACCACTTCCGCGTGGACTACGCCATCAACCCGTTCATGGACACCCGGGACCAGCCCGACCCCGTGCGCGCCCGCGCCGAGTGGGAGGCGCTGCGTGACGTCCTCACCGGTCTGGGTGCCCGGGTCGAGGTCTTCGAGGCGCGCCAGGACTCGCCCGACATGGTCTTCGCGATGAACCTCGGTCTGGCCCTCGCCGCCGCCGACGGCACGCCCGACCGCGTCGTCATGTCGCACATGCGCTTCGCCGAGCGTCGCCAGGAGACCCTCACGGCGGCCGGCTCCTTCGCCGCCCTCGGCTACGAGCCCGGCTACGTCGGTCGCGACGGCGTCGGCGGGTCCTGGGAGTCCGGCGACGCGTTCCCGCACGGCGGCGAGCTGCTCGTCGGCCACGGCAAGCGCAGCGACGAGGTCGGCCTCAAGGCCCTCGCCGCCGACCTGCAGGTCGCCGTGCGCGGCCTGCGCATCGTGCACCCGGCGATGTACCACCTCGACCTCGCCTTCTGCCCGCTCGACGAGCGTCGCGCCATGGTCTGCCCCGAGGCGTTCGACGCCGACGGCGCCGCGGCCGTCCTCGACCGGGTGGCCGAGCCGCTCGTGCTCACCGTCGAGGAGGCCCTGACGTTCTGCGCCAACTCCGTGGTCGTGGGCCGCACCGTCGTCATGCCCGCCTGCCCGCCCCGCGTGCGCGCGCAGCTGGAGGCCTGGGACCTCGAGGTCGTCGTCGTGCCCATGGGCGAGCTGCACAAGGGTGGCGGCTCGATCCGCTGCATGACCAACCCCCTCGACATCACCCTCGGACGCGACCTCCTGCACGTCGCCGGCGGGTCGCTCGACCTCGGCTGAGCGGACCGCTCGTCCGGGGGCGACGGCCGGTCGGCGGTGGCTCTAGGGTGTCGGCGTGAACCCGCGCCGCCACGTCCTCGTCGTCGGAGACGTCGGCGACGACGACACCGGGTACGTCGGGCTGCGGCTGCGCGAGCAGCACCACGTGGTCACCACCCGCGTCGACCGCGACCGGCTGGACGCGTGGGACGACCGCGAGCGGGCCGACCTCGTGCTGCTCCTGGGATCGGGCCGCAGCGGCCACGCCGACGACAGCGCCGCCGTGGTCGAGCGCGAGTCGCGCTACGTGCGCGGCGCGCTCGCGTCGGGCGTCCCGGTGCTCGGCATCTGCTACGGCGGCCAGCTGCTGGCGCACGCGCTGGGCGGCAGCATCGGGCCCTCGCCCGCACCCGAGATCGGGCTGTTCCCGCTCGACTCGCTCGACCCCGTCCTGTGCCCGCCGGGGCCCTGGGCGCAGATGCACTCCGACGCGTTCGTCGCGCCGCCGACGTCGCGCGTCCTCGGGACGTCCGCCGGCGGCTGCCAGGGGTTCGACGACGACGCCCACGGCGCGCGGGCGCTGGGCTGGCAGTTCCACCCCGAGGTCACGCCGCACGAGTTCGGCACCTGGCTCGACAAGCTCGGACCCTGGGCCCGGCGGCACGGCGTCGACGACCCCGACGCGCTCCGCGAGACGATGTGGGCCCACGAGGACGACCTGCGCGCCCGCTCGGCCGTGCTCGTCGACGCGGCCGTCGCCCACCTCTGGGCCTGAGAGACAGGACCGGTCAGCGGGGCAGGAGCCGCACCGTCAGCTCCTCGGGCGCGTCGGGCCGTCCGAACAGGTAGCCCTGCAGCATGTCGCACCCGGCCGCGGTGAGGAACTGCTGCTGCTCGACGGTCTCGACGCCCTCGGCCACGACGTCGATCGACAGGGACCGGGTGATGGACAGCACGGCGTTGACGAACCCCGTCCGCCGCAGGTCCGCGGGGGTGCCCGCCACGAACGTGTGGTCGATCTTGGCGACGTCGACCTGCAGGTCGAACAGCCGCGAGAGCGAGGAGTAGCCCGTGCCGAAGTCGTCGATGGAGAGCCGGTGGCCGCGGGCCCGCAGGTTCTCGAGGCGGACGACCAGACCGGGGTGCACGAAGCTGTCCTCGACGATCTCGAGGCCGAGCTGCCCGGGCAGCAGGTGGTGGCGTCTCAGGGCGGCCGCGAGCACCCCCGGGAGGTGGGGGTCGTTGATCTCCCGGGCGCTGAGGTTCACGTAGGCGATGGCCGGTGCCGCGTCACCGAGCCCGTCGTTCCAGCGCTCCATCTGGGCGCAGACCTCGTTCACGACCCAGGTGCCGAACGCGGGCATCAGGCCACGCTCGGTGGCGAGGTCGATGAACGCGCGCGCCGGGATCAGGTGCCCGGCGTCGTCGCGCCAGCGCAGCAGCGCCTCGACCGCCACGACCGGGTGGGGCGGCGTCGCGTCGACGATCGGCTGGTAGTGCACGACGAGCTGGTCGCGCTCGAGCGCGTGCGCCAGGTCGTGCTCGTAGGCCCGCTCGTCGCGCAGCGTCTGGCTCCCGGTGTAGTCGCGGATCTCGACCGGGGTCGGCGGTGGCTGCTTGGCGCGGTACATCGCCGCGTCGGCCTCGCCCACCAGCTCCTCGGCGCTCATGCCCCCGGTCGCGATCGCGGCGCCGACGCTCGCGCTCACCGAGACGTCCCCCGACGTGACCTCGATGCCCGTCGCCAGCACCTGGTGCACGCGCTCCGCGATCTGGGCGACCACGCGGGAGGGCTCGTCGGGAGTCTCCAGCGGGAGGTCGTCGCAGATCACCACGAACTCGTCGCCGGACAGCCGGGCGAGGGTGTCGCCGGAGCGCAGGACGGAGGAGAGCCGCAGCGAGACCTCGCGCAGCACGTAGTCGCCGGTGCGGTGGCCGTAGGTGTCGTTGATCTGCTTGAAGCCGTCGAGGTCGATGAACAGCACGCCGACGCCGGTGCCGCGGCGCGGGGCCAGCGCGAGGGCGTGCTCGAGCCGGTCGAACAGGAGCACCCGGTTGGCCAGCCCGGTGAGGTGGTCGTGGCTGGACTGGTGCGACAGCTGCACCTGGGCGAGACGGGACGCGTCGCGGTCGGCCGCCATCACCAGGTGGGTGGTGGCGACGTCGGCGAGCAGGGCGGCGATGTCCAGGACCTCGGGGTCCCAGTCGCCGCTCTCGCGGCGGTAGACGTCGAGGACGCCCCAGCACCGCCCCCGGCTCATCAGCGGCACCGCCGCGACGGCCGTGATGCCGAGGTCGGCGGCGAGGTCCGCGAACTGCGGCCACGCCTCGAAGGTGGCGAGGTCGTGCGCGAGCTGGAGGGTGCCGGTCTCGGCGGCGTCCCGGCAGGGCCCGGCGCGCAGCGACTCCTGCAGGCGCTCGAGGTCGGCCGCCGCGTCGCTGGTGGCGTGCACGAACCGGTTCTGGTCCTCGTCGGTGATCATCACGCCGACGCCGTCGGCGCTGAGCACGCCGGCGGCCACGTCGCAGAGCTCGCGAAGCGTCACCCGGGCGGGGACGTCCTCGGTGGCGACGAGGGAGAGGCGGGCGATGGCACGGTTGACGGCCTGGTGGTCCATGGATGTCCTCGGGTGGTGCCCACCACAGGACGACACGAGGCGGTACGACAGCCTCACGCCGGGTCTGGGGCGGGAGATTCCTCGGTTTGCGATTCACGAGGAATGGCGTCGACGCGGGTGCGACGCACGAGATATCCCCAGTGGTTCGACCATACGCGCCGCCACGGCGGGTGCAGGACGAACGTCCGGCGCGTCGATCAGGCCATCTCGGGCACGACGGGGACGGGCGCACGGGCCCGCGACGACTGCGCGACGGCGATGCCGCCCACCACCAGCACGACACCGCCCACCTGTGCCGGCGTGAGCGACTCGCCGAACCAGGCCCACCCGAGGACCGTCGCCCCGACGGGCTCGAGGGTCGCGACGAGCGTGACGACCGTGGCGGGCAGGTGCTGCAGGGCGGCCAGGGACAGGAAGAACGGCGCCACCGTGCCGAGCAGGACCACCCAGGTGAGCAGCGCCCAGACCGGGACCCGGACGGCGTCGAGGCTGCCGAGCAGGCTCGCGTCGCCGCCGATCGGACCGACGGTCCAGATCGGCGAGACGAGGTTCATCGCCACGGCCGCGAGCGCGAAGCCCCACAGGATCACGCGCAGCGGGTCGTCCCGGCCGACCCCGCGCTCGCCGGCGAGGAAGTAGGTGGCGAAGCAGACCGCCGCGCCCAGTCCGGCGAGGACGCCCAGGCCGTCGAACGCGAGGCCCTGCCAGACCCGGCCGACCACGGCGAGACCGAGCAGGCACAGCGCGACCGCGAGCCACAGGCGACGTCGGACCGACTCGCCGCGCACGAACCGCACCCACAGGACCACCAGCACCGGAGCCAGGTACTCGAGCAGCAGCGCGATGCCGACGGGCACCCGGTCGATCGCCACGTTGTAGGTCCACTGCACGCCGGCGATGCCGACCACGCCGAGCAGGCAGAACGCCGGGAGCGAGGCCGGGCTCGGCGGGCGCAGCGCGCTGCGCCGGACGACGAGCGCGTAGGCGCCGAAGGCCAGCGTCCCCATCGTCACGCGGACGGTGGTGAGCGTCGCGGGATCGACGCCCGCGCGGAGCGCCACCCGTGACACCCCCGCGTTGAGCACGAAGAACACGGCGGCGCCGACGACCAGGACGTAGCCGCGGCGGGGGTCGGGCAGGGTCCGGGGCACCCGAGGATGCTCCCAGGCGTCCTATCCTCGAGGGATGAGCAGCCCCCACGACGCCCTGGTGCCGCGCGCCGCGCTCGGCTCGGTGCCCGTCTACCGGCCGGGCCGCCCGCCGGCCCCGCGCGACGGCCTGGCCACCTACAAGCTCTCGAGCAACGAGAACCCGTACCCGCCCCTGCCCGGGGTGGTCGAGGCGGTCCGCCGCACGCTGCCCGGGCTGAACCGCTACCCCGACATGGGCGTGACCGGGCTGTACGAGCGCCTCGCCGAGCGTCACGGGGTGCGGACCGACGAGCTGGCCTCCGGTGCCGGGTCCGTCGCGGTGCTGTACCACCTGCTCCAGGCGTTCTGCGAGCCCGGCGACGAGGTCGTGCACGCCTGGCGGTCCTTCGAGGCCTACCCGATCGCGATCAACCTCACCGGTGCGCGCTCGGTGCCGGTGCCGCTCACCGAGACCGCCGAGCACGACCTCGAGGCGATGCTCGCGGCGGTCACCGACCGCACCCGCGTGCTCGTCGTCTGCACCCCCAACAACCCCACGGGGCCGGCCGTCGACGCGGCGACGCTGCGGGACTTCGTGGGACGGGTGCCCGAGCACGTGCTCGTCGTCGTCGACGAGGCCTACCTCGAGTTCCGCGACCCGGCCCCCACCGAGACGTCGGTCGAGCTGCGGCGCGACCATCCCCGCGTGGTGGGGCTGCGCACCTTCTCCAAGGCGTGGGGACTCGCCGGGCTCCGGATCGGCTACGCGGTCGCGGCCGAGCCCGTCGCGTCGGCGATCCGTGCGTGCGCGCTGCCGTTCGGCGTCTCCGACCTCGCGCAGGCGGCCGCGGTCGCCTCGCTCGACCACGAGGCCGACCTGGCCGAGCGCGTCGCCGCCCTCGTCGCCGAGCGCACCCGGGTGCGCGACGCGCTGCTCGAGGCCGGCTGGGCGGTCCCCGACAGCCAGGCCAACTTCGTCTGGCTGCCGGCGGGCGAGGCGACGCTCGACGTCGCCGCGGCCTGCGCCGACGCCGGCGTGATGGTGAGGCCCTTCGCGGGCGAGGGCGTGCGCGTCACCGTCGGCGAGCCCGCCGGCAACGACGTCCTGCTCGGCGTCGCGTCGTCGATGGCCCGGGTCTGACCGTGCCCCGCTGGGCGGTCGCGCTGCTGGCGGCGCTGGTCACGGCCGCGGTCGTGCTGCTCGGGGTCGTGGTGGTGCGGTCGGCGACGGGATCGACCGTGCTGGGCGTGTCGTCCGAGGTCATCGGCTGCCGGCGGGACGAGTCGGCGTCGGGCTTCCAGGGCTACTGCGTGGAGCGGGCGCACCGTCCCGAGCTGGTGGTGGTGCCCGGCGTCGACGAGATCCACCTCTGGGCGTCCTACGACGGTGCACCCGGCGGCCGCTACCTGTCCTTCGGTGACCCGTTCACCGGTGACGAGACCGACGAGCTCGCCGTGGTGTGGACCGAGGACGGCGGGGTGCGCGTCACCGACACGCTGGGCACGCAGCTGCTGGTCCCCGGGGCCCGGCTGGAGCGGCTGGGCGACTGAGCGGTCTCAGCGCATCTCGGTGGGCTGGGCGGTGGACTCCAGCACGCTGAGCCACAGGTCGCCCTCGGGGTGCACGCTGTGGCTGCCCCGCGTGACGACCGGAACCGGCACGTGCACGAAGCGGTGCCGACGTCGTCCGACCACCATGTCGGTGCGGCCAGCCATGCCCGCGTGGACGGCGGTCTGCGCGAGGCGGGCGCAGTACACCGAGTCCGACGCGTCGGCCGGGACCGCACGGATCGCGTAGCCGGGGTTGAGCGCGCGCACGGTGAGCGGGGCCTCGCGACGGGCGAAGTCGGCGGTGATCCGTTCGGACAGGAAGGTGCTGATGTCGCCGAGCGTGCGGTTGCCGGACGCGTCGGTCGTGGCGGTCTCGGGGAGCAGCTCCTGGCCGGCGCCCTCGGCGACCACGATGACGGCGCTGCCGCGTGTGCGGACCACCCGCGCCAGCGACGCGAGCAGCCCGTTCTCGCCCTCCAGCGCGAACGGCACCTCGGGGATGAGGACGAAGTCGGCGTCGTGGTTGGCGAGCGCGGCGTAGCAGGCGATGAAGCCCGCGTGACGTCCCATCAGCTTGACCAGGCCGACGCCGCCGCGCGCCGCGCTGGCCTCGACACGTGCCGCGGTGATCGACTTCGCCGCCTCGGCGAAGGCGGTGGAGAAGCCGAAGCTCTGGCCGATGTGCGGGATGTCGTTGTCGATCGTCTTCGGGATGCCGATCACCGCGATGCTCTCGCCGCGTGCCGCGATCTCGGCGGTGATGTTGTGCGCGCCGCGCATGGAGCCGTCGCCGCCGACGACGAACAGGATGTCGACGCCCAGCTCGGTGAGGCGGTCGACGATCACCGTCGGGTCCTGGGCGCCCCGCGAGGAGCCGAGGATCGTGCCGCCCTGCTCGTTGATCTTGTCGACGATGGTCGGCGTCAGCTGGACGACGGGCTGCTCGAGCGCGGGGTTCAGGCCGGCGTAGCCGCCGGTGAAGCCCAGCACGTCGGTGACCTGGTAGTGGTCGCGCAGCTCGAGCACCACGGCGCGGATCACGTCGTTCAGGCCGGGGCACAGCCCGCCGCAGGTGACGATGCCGACGCGGGTGCGGCCGGGCTCGAAGAACAGCTCGGCGCGCGGGCCGCCGGGCTCGAACGTGGGCAGCTCGTCGAAGGGCAGGCCGCGACGACGGACGAGGTCGAGCGTGTCGTCGTACAGGACCCGGTCGTCCTCGCTGACGTAGTACTCGTTGGTCTTGCGACCGCTGACGTACCTCTGCAGGGGCGACGCGTGGCGCGGGGCGCCGAGCCGCGTCACCTGGAGGTCGGCGAGGGTGATCACACGGTCGAGGGTACGACACCTGCACCCGTTCTGGTCAAGTAGACGATATATGGTTGAGGATCGTCCGGACGGGGTAGAACACCGTCGTGACCTCGCCCCGCGACGGACGGGCCCCGGACGCGGGCACCGGCTTCGCCCCCGTGCTCCGCTGCGCCATCGAGCGCCGCGGCCTCAGCCTCGAGCGGCTCCAGGGCCGCCTGGGCGACCTCGGCGCCCACGTCTCGGTGGCGACGCTCAGCTACTGGCAGTCCGGGCGCAGCGAGCCCGGGCGTCGCTCGAGCCTCGTCGCCGTCCCGGTGCTCGAGAAGGTGCTCGACCTCGAGCCGGGCGCACTCGGCGCCCACCTCGGCCACCGCCGTCCCCGGTCGCCCGAGCAGGGCGTCGAGCTGCCCGACCTGATCGACGAGGGCGCCCCGACCCCCGACGAGCTGCGGCACCAGGACGCCCGGCTGCGCGACCAGCTCGAGATCCTCAGCGAGCACTGCTCGGTGGACGTCGACGCCGGCGGTGAGCTGCGCTCGCGCTGGGTGCGGCGCGTCCTGGTCGCGTCGGTGGCCGGGGCCGACCGGTTCCTGGTGCTCCGCCACGATCCCCGTCGCACCCGCGGCTCCGTCGAGCCCACGGTCGAGCCGCTCCTGCACTGCGCCGTGGGCCGCACCTACACCTCCGACGACGGCTCGGTGGTCGGCCAGGAGATCCTGCTCGACCGCCGCCTCGAGCGCGGCGACTCCGCGATCGTGGAGTACCGGCTGGCCGGCCTCGCCGGCGGACGCTCGTTCGAGACGGCCCGCCGCACCCCCCTGCGCGAGATGGTGCTCGAGGTCCGGTTCGACCCGGCCGCCTGCCCGACCGGCGTGGAGATCGTGCACAGCGACCTCGACGGCTCCGGCGAGGTCGTCGGCCCCGTCGTGCCCGACAGCACCGGCTGCGTCCGGATGATCCGCCACCACCTCGCCCCCGGCCGCTACGCGGTCCGCTGGCGCTGAGGCGTGGCGCGGGGCTTTGGCAGACTGGCTCGATGACCGACGCCCCGACCCCCGACCCGCAGACCGCCTGGTTCGCCGACTACGCCGACCTCGGCACGGACGACGCCCTCGCCCGCGCCGAGTCCGACGGCCGCCCGGTCCGCGTCCTGCCGCCCGGCACGATGATGACGATGGACTGGCGTCCCGACCGTCTCAACGTCCACCTCGACGACGCCGGGGCGCTCGACCACCTCGCTCCGGGGTAGCCCGCGTCACGACACACGGCAAACGGTGCGAAGCACGGGAGATCCACCGTGCTTCGCGCCATCTGCCGTGGGTCGCACGGGCTGGGGGTGGCCGTCTCGCCCCGAGACGTCCGCACGCACACGGCAGCGGCCCACGACCCCCGTCCGGGATCGTGGGCCGCTGGTCCGTGGGGCCGGCTCAGCTGGAGTCGGTGACGGGGTCCGCGCCGGGGCGCGGGGGCTGGCGGCGCTGGCGGCCGGTCTCGCCGCCGGTTCGTCCGCCGTAGGGGCGGCCGTGGTCGGCGTACTCGTCGCGCACGTAGCCGAACGTGTGGGGCCCGAGCTCCACGCGGGTGCCGGTGCGGAGGAGCTGCTGCGTCATCGGGGCGCCGTTGACGACCAGGGTGCCGGGACGGCCGACGTTGCGGATGACGTACTCGTCGCGCTCGGTGCGGTAGACGTGCGCCTGCTCGGGCTCGAGCCCGGGGAGGACCACGTCCATCGACGGATCGGAGCCGAACGTGGTGCGGCTTGGCTTGAGCAGGTGCTCGGCCGCCCTCTCGCCGGCCACCGGCCGGTCGAGGTGCTGGATCAGGCGGGGCGAGCCGCCACCGAGCGGGTCGTGCGTCGTGGTGACCCGTCGTCGGCGCCAGCCCTGGAGCGTGGGTGCCAGCGGCATGGGCGTCGACGGCGGGAGGCCAACGACCTCGCGACCGTCGGCACCGCGACGGTTCCGGACGAACGACAGCAGGGCGCCGACCTTGCCGAGCCTGATGTGCGGCGACCGGGTCAGGACACGGTGGAGCAGCGGCGACTTGACGTCGCCGACGGTCGCGATGGGCCCCTTCGGCCCACTGATCGTCAGCGACAGGTGCTGGTGCGCCAGCGCCCCGGCGAGGTCGCGCGCGGTGTCGTCCGAGCCCGCCAGGCCCGAGAGCAGCGCCGGGTCGTCGGTGTAGACCTCGAGGTGGCTGCCGTGGGCGGTCAGCGTGCCCGAGGTGGTCCCGGCCGACCCGCCCGGGGTCAGCTCGAAGCGGACGTCCGCGTCGATCCGGACCCGGGGTGCCATCTCAGCCCCGGAACGGGTCGGAGCCGGCGCGCTCGTCGTCGCTGGTGGTGACGCGCAGGGTGCCGTTGAGCTTCCAGGTGGCGCGCGGGGCCGTGGCGCCGGTGTCGCGGGGCACCTCGACCTCGAGGTCGACGAAGCTGTAGTTGATGGCCGCGCCCTTGCCGGTCAGGTACGCCCACATCTCGGCGCCGAGGTCGGTCCAGCTGGCCACGTCGTGGGTGTCGTTCGTCGTCTCGCTCATCGGGTGCTCCTTGGTTCAAAGAGGGAAGGGTCTCCTCGAAAGTAGGCCCGCCGTCTCCGGGGTGCTCAGCGAGCGCGTGGAGCTTCGTGGGTTGGAGGCCGCGCGGGTGGCGCGATAGTCTGGCGCGGTGCTGTGGCGCCCGTCACAGCGTGGGCTCTGCCGGTCCCGCACCACCCCCGCGGCGACCGGTCGGCCCGAGTCCCCCGGCCACGGTGATCCCGACGGCCGCCGAGCTCCAGGAGCGCCCGTGGCCGACCCCGACCTCGTCCAGCTGCTCACCCCCGAGGGTGAGCGGGCCGAGCACCCCGACTACGCGTTCGCCGGTGACGACGACACGATCCGGTCGCTGTACCGCGACCTCGTGCTCACCCGACGCATCGACACCGAGGCCACCGCCCTGCAGCGCCACGGCGAGCTCGGCATCTGGGCCTCGCTGCTCGGCCAGGAGGCCGCGCAGATCGGCTCCGGACGCGCGCTGCGCCGCCAGGACCACGCGTTCCCCACCTACCGCGAGCACGGCGTCGCGTGGACGCGGGGCGTCGACCCGCTGTCGCTGCTCAGCCTGTTCCGCGGCGTCGACCAGGGCAGCTGGGACCCCGAGGCCACCGGCTTCGGGCTCTACACGATCGTCATCGGCGCCCAGACCCTCCACGCCACCGGCTACGCGATGGGCCTGCAGCGCGACGGCGTCGTCGGCACCGACGACCCCGACCGCGACGCCGCCGTGATCGCCTACTTCGGCGACGGCGCCACCAGCCAGGGCGACGTCAACGAGGCGTTCATCTGGGCCAGCGTCTTCAACGCGCCCGTCGTGTTCTTCTGCCAGAACAACCAGTGGGCGATCTCCGAGCCCATCGACCGCCAGACCCGCATCCCGCTCTACCAGCGCGCGTCCGGCTTCGGCTTCCCCGGCGTCCGGGTCGACGGCAACGACGTGCTCGCCGTCCACGCCGCCACGCAGGCCGCCCTCCAGCGCGCCCGCGAGGGCAGCGGCCCCACGCTCATCGAGGCCTTCACCTACCGGATGGGCGCGCACACCACCACCGACGACCCCACCCGCTACCGGCTGTCCGCCGACCTCGAGCACTGGAAGCTGAAGGACCCGGTCGAGCGGGTGCACGCCTACCTCACGCGCCACGTCGGCGCGGGGGAGGACTTCTTCTCCGAGATCGCCGAGGAGGCCGACGCGCTCGCCGTCCGCCTGCGCGAGGGCACCCGCGCGATGGCCGACCCGTCGATCCTCTCGGTCTTCGACCAGGTCTACGTCGAGGAGTCCGCCGAGCTCGCGCAGCAGCGCGACGAGCACGCCGCCTACCTCGACTCCTTCGAGGACGCCACGGACGGAGCACGCCGATGACCACCACGATGACGATGGCCAAGGCGCTCAACGCCGGCCTGCGCGCCGCGATGGAGGCCGACCCCAAGGTGCTGATGATGGGCGAGGACGTCGGCAAGCTCGGCGGCGTCTTCCGCATCACCGACGGCCTGCAGAAGGACTTCGGCGAGGACCGCGTCATCGACACGCCGCTCGCGGAGTCCGCCATCCTCGGCACCGCCGTCGGCCTCGCGATGCGCGGCTACCGCCCCGTCTGCGAGATCCAGTTCGACGGGTTCGTCTACCCGGCCTACGACCAGATCGTCAGCCAGGTGGCCAAGATCCACTTCCGCAGCCGCGGACGGATGCCGATGCCGATCGTCATCCGGATCCCGTTCGGCGGCGGCATCGGCGCCGTCGAGCACCACTCGGAGAGCCCGGAGGCGCAGTTCGCCCACACCGCCGGGCTCAAGGTCGTCGCGTGCTCCCATCCGACCGACGCCTACTGGATGATCCAGCAGGCCATCGCCGCCGACGACCCCGTCGTCTTCCTGGAGCCCAAGCGGCAGTACCACGGCGAGAAGGCCGAGGTCGACACCGAGGCCACGCCGCCGCCGCTGTTCACCTCGCGCACCGTGCGCGAGGGATCCGACCTGACGCTGCTCGCCTACGGCCCGACCGTCCGGCTGTGCCGCGACGCCGCGCTGGCCGCGTCCGAGGAGGGTCGCAGCCTCGAGGTGATCGACCTGCGCACGCTCTCGCCGCTCGACCTCGAGCCCGTGTTCGCGTCGGTGCGCCGCACCGGTCACGCGGTCGTGGTGCACGAGGCCGCGCGCTCGCTCGGCATGGGCTCGGAGATCGCCGCCCGCATCCAGCAGGAGTGCTTCTACGCCCTGGAGGCGCCGGTGCTGCGCGTCGCCGGCTTCGACACGCCCTACCCGCCGAGCCGGATCGAGGAGGAGTACCTGCCCGACCTGGACCGGGTGCTCGACGCCGTCGACCGTTCGCTCGCGTACTGAGGAGGCCCGCATGAGCCAGATGCAGCAGTTCAACCTGCCCGACGTGGGCGAGGGCCTCACCGAGGCCGAGATCATCAGCTGGGCAGTCAAGCCGGGCGACGTCATCGAGGTCAACGACGTGATCGTCGAGATCGAGACCGCCAAGTCGGTCGTCGAGCTGCCCAGCCCGTACGCGGGCACGGTGGCCCGGCTGATGGTCGACGCGGGCCGGACCGTCGCGGTGGGCACGCCGATCATCGCCGTCGCGCCCCCGGGGGTCGACGTCACCGCCGACGACGAGGCGCCCGCGCCCGCGTCCGTGGAGGAGGAGCCGATGAAGACGCTCGTGGGCTACGGCCCGCGCGCGGCCGGCACCCGTCGTCGTCCGCGCAAGGCGGCGGCCGCCGCGCTCCCCGTCGCCGAGGTGCAGGCCGAGGTGAACGACGCGTTCGGGGCCGCGGCGCCGCTGCCGCCCGCCGTCGTCGCGGCCACCACCCCGGTCGCCCCGCGCGACCGCACGCCGCAGACCGGGGCCGACGCGGCCCTGGTCCGCGCGCTCGCCAAGCCGCCGGTGCGCAAGCTCGCCAAGGACCTCGGCATCGACCTCGCCGACGTCACGCCCAGCGGACCGGGTGGCGTGGTCACGCGGGCCGACGTGGAGGGTGCCCGCGGCGCGGGCTCGGCGCCGGTCGCGGCGTCGGCGTCGGGAGGCGAGACCCGGGTGCCCGTCAAGGGCGTGCGCAAGGTGATGGCGCAGGCGATGGTCGACTCGGCGTTCACCGCGCCCCACGTCACCGAGTGGCTGACGGTCGACGTCACCCGCACCGTCGAGCTCGTCGACCGGCTCAAGGCCGACCGCGCCTTCGCCGACGTCAAGGTCTCGCCGCTGCTCGTCCTCGCCAAGGCGGTGTGCCTGGCGCTGCGGCGCACGCCCGAGCTCAACGCGCGCTGGGACGAGGCGGCGCAGGAGGTCGTCCTCGCGCACGACGTCCACCTCGGGATCGCCGCCGCCACGCCGCGCGGCCTCGTGGTCCCGAACGTGCCGCGGGCCCAGGCGATGGACCTGCACGGTCTGGCCGGCGCGCTCGGCGAGCTGGTCGCGACGGCCCGCGAGGGCCGCACGCAGCCGGCGCAGATGAGCGGCGGCACGTTCACCATCACCAACGTGGGCGTGTTCGGCGTCGACGCCGGCACGCCGATCCTCAACCCCGGCGAGGCGGGGATCCTGGCGTTCGGCCAGATCCGCCGGATGCCGTGGGTCGTCGACGGGCCGGACGGCGAGCGCCTGGAGCCGCGATCGGTCTGCACCCTCGCGTTGTCCTTCGACCACCGGGTGGCCGACGGGCAGCAGGGGTCGCGGTTCCTCGCCGACGTGGGTGCGCTGATGCACGACCCGGCGCAGGCACTCCTGTACTGACGCCGCGCCGCCCCGAACCGCTTTTTGCGCACCTGATCGGAGCGCGCAACACGGGCCCACCCGGAGCGGGTGGTCGCTATCGTGCCCGGGGGCGGACCTCGCTGTCCTGGTCTCGGAGGTGCCGGTGGAGACGCGGGCGACCCACGACACCGACGTCCGGATCGGCTGGCTGCTCAAGCTGTGGCGGCAGCGCGCGAGCGAGGTCGAGCTGCGGATGCAGGGCCCGTTCGCCCGCCGTCTGCGGGCGCAGGCCGAGGGCGTCAACGCCGACGCGAGCCGGGTCAGCCGGTGGGAGTCTGGTCGCCTCCGGGTGAACCGGCCGATCCTGCGTGGCTACGAGCAGGTGGTCGGGCTCGACCACGACCTGCTGGTCGCGACGGTCGAGGGCATGTGGCGCGACCACGGCCTCCTCCCGCGCGGCACCGCCGAGCCGCCGAGCCGACGCGAGGTGGCCGGCGGGCTCGACGACTGCTTCCAGCGGCTCGACGCGGGCCAGCACGACGGCGGCACGTGGTTCGCGCTCGCCGGCCTCGTCGCGACGCCCGGGACGGTGGTCTACCTGCCCGAGCCGTTCCGGGAGGAGGCGGCCTCGCGGCTCGTCGAGGAGGTCCCGCGCGCGGTCGGCCAGGCCTGGGTCAGGCGCCTGGAGGCGATGCGCGGGATGCTGCAGGACGAGCTCATGCGGCCCCACCTGGTGCGGGCGATCGGCCGGCAGGTCACCGAGCCGTCGTCGCAGGCGGTCACCGACCTCGTCGCCAACCTGCACGAGGTGGGCGGGACCGCGCCCCTGGAGATGATGGTGCGCCTGGCCCGCCACGAGTCGGCGCCCGTGCGCGCCGGAGCGCTGTGGGGGCTGGAGCACCGCCTGGTCGTCCACCGGCTTCCGCGCGAGCTGATGCCCGCGCTCGGGCGGACGCTGGCGATGGTGGTCGCCGACGACTCCGGGCGCAACGTCGACCTCGCGCTCCGCGTCGCCGAGCAGCTGCCCGCCGAGCACACCGGCTCGGTGGCGGCGGTCGTCCGGCAGCGACGCGGTGCCGACGCGACCGTTCAGGAGTCGGCGGACCGGGTCGCCTCGCGGCGGGCCGCGGCGGCCGCGATGGAGGCGCTCGAGGTCGACGCCGACGACGTGCTGCTCGGCGTGCTCGGGGAGGCCTTCGATGCCCGACGTCCCAACCTGCAGCACGAGGCGTGGATGCTGCTGATGGTCGGCCCGTTCCGCTCCGCGCTCGCCGACCACCTGGTCCGCCGCTGCCTCGCCGGAGACCCGCTCGCCGACGTCCACGCCGCGGGTCTGACGTACCTCGCCACGGCGGCGCAGCGGTCGGGCGTGGTCGAGCTCGCCACCGCGCACACGGGTGTCTCCCCGGGCCACGCGTTCCGGGCCCTCGCCCACGTGCCGGGCGCCCTCGACCCGCGCGTCGCCGGCGGCGTGCCGGGCGCCGACGAGATGTACGCCCTCGGCATGGGCCGTCACCCGCGCCTGCACCGCCTCGCCGAGGACCCCGCGGCTCCCGCCGAGGTGCGCAGCGCCGCACGCTGGTGGGTCGAGCACGGCGGTGCCCTCCACGACCCCGCCGCCGGTTGACGCGGCGCGGCGTCAGGAGCGGTAGCGCGTGCGGCGGGCCGCCATCCGCTCGTCGTCGTCGCGACGCATCAGGCCGTAGAGCTCGTGCCGGACGACCTCGCCGAGGGTGAGGCAGAAGCCGTCGGGGTCCTCCGCGGCGTCGACGGTCTCGGCGACGACGCGGTCGACGACGCCGGAGGCCTGCAGCGACGCCGAGCCGACGCCCTGGGCTCGCGCCATCTCGGCGGCCCGGTCGGGGGTGCGGTGACGGATCGCGCTGGCGCCCTCGGGCGGCAGCGGCGACAGCCACGCGTGCTGCGCGGCCACCACACGGTCGGCCGGGAGCAGTGCGAGCGCCCCGCCGCCGGTGCCCTGCCCGAGCAGCACCGTCAGCGTGGGCGCCTCGAGCATCACCAGGTCGGCCAGGCAGCGCGCGATCTCGCCGGCCAGGCCGCCCTCCTCGGCCTCCACCGACAGGGCGGCGCCCGGGGTGTCGATCACGGTGACGAGCGGCAGCCGCAGCTCGGCCGCGAGTCGCATCCCGCGTCGGGCCTCGCGCAGCGCCCCGGGCCCGAGCGGGCGCTCGCGGGTCTGGCCGCGACGGTCCTGCGCGAGGACGACGCAGGGCGCGCCGCCGAAGCGCGCGAGCGCCAGCAGCAGCCCCGGGTCGGTCTCGCCCTCGCCGGTCCCGTTGAGCGGGATGACGTCCGTCGCGGCGAGCCGCAGCAGGCGGCGCGCACCCGGTCGTCGGTCGTCGCGCGAGCGCGTCACCGACTCCCACGCATCGCCGCTGGGCACCGTCTGCGGGGTGCGGTCGGGCGACTGCGCGAGCGGGTTCTCGTCGGGGTCGCGCGGTGCGGTGAGCACCTCCAGCGCCCGGTGCACGATCTCCTGCAGGTCCTCCGGCGGCAGGACCGCGTCGACGAGCCCGTGGGCGAAGAGGTTCTCCGAGGTCTGGACGCCCTCGGGGAACGGCTTGCCGTAGAGCGCCTCGTAGACGCGCGGCCCCAGGAAGCCGACGAGCGCACCCGGCTCGGCGACCGTCACGTGGCCGAGGGAGCCCCACGAGGCCATCACCCCACCGGTCGTGGGATGGCGCAGGTAGACCAGGTAGGGGTGGCCGGCGTCCTTATGCCGACAGATCGCGGCGGTGATGTCGACCATCCGGACGAAGGCCGCGGTGCCCTCCTGCATCCGGGTGCCGCCCGAGACGGGGGCCGCGAGCAGCGGCAGGCCCTCGGCCGTCGCGCGCTCGATCGCGAGGACGAGCCGCTCGGCCGCGGCGGTGCCGATGGAGCCGGCCAGGTACGCGAACTCGCCGGCGAGCACGGCCACGCGGCGGCCGTTGACCGTGCCCGCGCCGGTCACGACGGACTCGTCGACCCCGGACCTCTCCTCCGCCGCCACCAGCTCGGCCGCGTACTCGGGGTCGAGCTCGCCCCGGACGACCGGCACGTCCCACGACGTCCACGACCCGTCGTCCAGCACCAGCTCGACGAGCTGGGCGGCGGACAGCCGGGTGGGCCTCGGCGTCACGGCTGCGCGCCCGTCGCGGCGTCCTGCTCGTCGAGCCACGCCGCGACGCTCGCCTGGTGCTCGCCGAGGCGCGGCGGCGCCTGGTGGTGCTCGCGGCCGCCGGCGTGCGCGTTGTCGTCGAAGCGGATGGGCGGCCCGGGGAGCGTGATGGTGCCGAGGCTGCTGTGCTCGACGTCGACGAGCAGGCCCTGGCTGCGCGTCTGGTCCCAGGCGTAGACGTCGTCGATGGTCCGGACCTTGCCGGCGGGGATGCCCGCCTCGGCGAGCCGGGCTAGCCACGTCTCGGCGCCGTCGGAGGCGAAGACGTCCTCGACCACGGCGATCAGCTCGTCGCGGTGGGCGACGCGGTCGGAGTTGGTCGCGAAGCGCGGCTCGTCGACCGCGACGCCGATCACCGGGGCGAAGCGGGCCCAGAGCCCGTCGCTGCCGACCGCGAGCTGCACCGGCGCGTCGGCCGTGCGGAACAGGCCGTAGGGGGAGATCGAGGGGTGGTGGTTGCCCAGGGCGCGGGGCACCTCGCCGCCCACGGTCCAGCGCGTGCCCTGGAACGCGTGCACGCCGACGATGCCGGCGAGCAGGCTCGTGCGGACGACGCGTCCGCGGCCGGTGTGGGTGCGCTCGAGCAGGGCCGACACCACGCCGAACGCGCCGTTCATGCCCGCGAGGAGGTCGCCGATCGGGACGCCGACCTTGGTGGGCTCCTCGGGGGAGGGGCCTGTCAGGCTCATCAGGCCGGCCTCGCCCTGGGCGATCTGGTCGTAGCCGGCGCGGCCGCCCTCGGGGCCGTCGTGCCCGAAGCCGGTCATCGAGCAGATCACCAGCGCGGGGTTGATCTCGTGCAGGCGCTCCATCGAGAAGCCGAGCCGGTCGAGCACGCCGGTGCGGAAGTTCTCGAGCAGCACGTCGGCGTGCCGGACCAGGCGCGTCAGCAGCTCCTTGCCCTCGGGCGACTTGAGGTCGGCCGTCACCGACTCCTTATTGCGGTTGCACGACAGGAAGTAGGTGGACTCGCGGTCGTCCTCGGGGCCGACGAACGGAGGCCCCCAGCCGCGGGTGTCGTCTCCGCCCACCGGGCTCTCCACCTTGATGACGCGGGCGCCCATGTCGCCGAGCATCATGCCCGCGTGGGGACCGGCCAGGGCTCGGGTGAGGTCGACGACGACGATGTCCGACAGCAATTGGCTCATTGGCCTAGCCTCTCATCCCGTCCCACGTCACGGCCAGGGTTGATCGGGGTCGATCTGTTGCATCTAAGATGCATGCATCATGACGACGACCCACCCGAGTGCCCCCGCGTCCGCCGGCGGCCGCGCCTACGAGCACGTCAAGCGCCGCATCCTCGACGGCGTCTACGACGGGCTGCTCACCGAGGGCGGCGTGGCCGCCGAGCTGGACTGCTCGCGCACCCCGGTGCGCGAGGCGTTCCTGCGCCTGGAGTCCGAGGGGATGGTGCGGCTGTACCCCAAGAAGGGCGCGATGGTCGTGCCGGTGTCGGCCCAGGAGGCCGGTGACGTCTGGCAGGCGCGCGCCCTCGTCGAGCAGTGGGCGGCCCCGCGGGCGTTCGCGCGCGGGGACGAGATCGTCCCGCGCCTGCGCGAGCTCGCCGCGCAGATGCGTGACCGGCTGGACGACGGCGACGTCAGCGGCTTCACCGAGGCCGACCGGACCTTCCACGAGGTGATCGTCGGCGTCGCGGGCAACGAGGTCCTGAGCCGGCTCTACCGCAGCCTGCGTGAGCGCCAGCTCTGCATCAACGCCGCGGCCATGCGGGTCTCGCGCGTGCGGATGGAGATCGCCGTGGTCGACCACGAGCGGCTCGCCGACCTGCTCGCGGGCGACGACGCCGACGCGTTCGCGGCCGCCGTCGAGGAGCACCTCGACGGCGCTCGTCGCGCGATCAGCGGCGGGGACGCGGCATGAGCGCCGCCGTCGAGCTGCCGCCCGCACCCGCGCGTCGGGCGATCGCGGTCTGGGGCGTCGCCCTCGGGGTCTACGTCCTCGCGGTCTTCCACCGCTCGTCCCTGGCCGTCGCCGGTCTGGCTGCGGCCGACCGGTTCGGCATCTCCGCCGCGCAGCTCGCCACGTTCACGATGGTGCAGCTGCTCGTCTACGCCTCGCTGCAGGTGCCCGTCGGGCTCGTGCTCGACCGGTTCGGCCCGCGGCGCGTGCTCGGCACCGGCCTGGTCGTCATGACGCTGGCGCAGATCGGCTTCGCGTTCGCCGACACCTACCTGCTCGGGCTGCTCGCGCGGGTGTTCGTCGGCGCCGGCGACGCGATGGTCTTCATCTGCGTGCTGCGCCTCGCCACCACCTGGTTCGCGCCGCGACGCATCCCGCTCGTCACCCAGATCACCGGCTTCACCGGCCAGCTCGGCGCCGTCGCGGCCGCGCTGCCCATGACGTGGGCGCTCAGCACGCTCGGCTGGACCCGCGCGTACCTCGCCGCCGCCGTGATCGGCATCGTGCTGGCGCTCCTGCTCTACGTCGTCGTCGCCGACACCCCCGAGCGTCGCGTCGTCACGGGTCCGGCGCTCTCGGTCGCCACCGTGACGGCGTCGCTGAGGGCGGCATGGAGCGAGCCCGGCACCCGCCTCGGCTTCTGGACGCACTTCACCGCGCAGTTCCCAGGCACCGTCCTCGGGCTGCTCTGGGGGTACCCGTTCTTCGTCCGCGGCGAGGGTCTCTCGCCCACGCAGGCCGGCCTGCTGCTCACCCTGCTCACCGTCTTCACGATGTCCGCGGGCCCGGGGATCGCGTGGTTCGTCGCCAACCGCCCCTTCCACCGCTCGACCCTGGTGCTCGGCATCGTCGGCGCCATCGTCGCGACCTGGACGGCGGTGCTGGTGTGGCCGGGCGAGGCACCCGTCTGGCTCCTCGTGCTGCTCGTGATGGCCGCGGGCATCGGCGGTCCCGCGTCGATGATCGCCTTCGACTTCGTGCGCACCTTCAACCCGCCGGACCGGCTCGGCAGCGCCACCGGGATCGTCAACCAGGGCGGCTTCATCGCGAGCCTGCTCACCGTCATCGCGATCGGGGTCGTGCTCGACGTCCTCACCCCCGGTGCCGGGTCGAACTACTCGGCCGAGTCGTTCCGGTGGGCGATGTGCGTCCAGTACGTGCTGTGGACCGTCGGCCTCGTGCAGGTCTGGCGCTTCCGCCGCCGCACCCGCGCCCGCCTCGCCGCCGACGACCCCGAGGCCTACGAGGCCTTCCGCCGCCGCAGCGGCCCCGTCCCCACCCACCGCTGACCCACCCGCCACCCTCCCCCTGAGTCGCCGAGATACGGGTTCTGCACCACCGCGAACGGATTCTTGGTGCAGAAGCCGTATCTCGGCGAC
>JAURVT010000055.1 GCA_030655315.1 Nocardioidaceae bacterium
GGCGGGGCCGCCCTCGCCGCGCAGCGGGCCACCGCACCCCCCGCGGGTCGCCTCGACGTCGCCGCCGCGACGCCGCGCGAGCCGCTCGGGTGGGCCCGGCTGCTCCCCGTGGTGCTGGCCTCGGTGGGTCTCGGGACGGTCTTCGGCTCCACCGAGGTGGTCACGGTGGCGTTCACCGACGAGGCCGGCAGCCCCGGCGCCGCGGGGGTGGTGCTGGCCGTCTGGGCGGCCGGGAGCCTCGTCGCGGGCGTGCTGGTGGGCGCGATCGGGTCCGCCTGGGCGCCGCACCGGATGTTCCGGCTGGCCACACTGGTCCTCGGCCTCAGCTTCGTCCCGATGCTGTTCGTGGGGTCCGTCCCGCTGGCCGGGGCGGTGCTCGTGCTGTCGGGGCTGTCGATCTCGCCGTCGCTCGTCGCGTCGGTGTCGCTGGTGGAGCGACTCGTCCCACCGGCCCGCCTGACCGAGGGCATCGGCTGGGCCACCACCGGCCTCGCCGGCGGCGTCGCGCTCGGAGCCGCGGCGTCGGGCGCCGTCGTCGACGCCGCCGGGGCCAACGCCGGCTACGCCGTCCCGCTCGCCGCGGGCGCCCTCGCCTCCGCGATGGCCTTCGCCGTCCGTCCGTCCCGCTGACCGACCCCGGTCCCGCGGAGTTGTCGGTGCCTCAGGGGCCCAGAGGCCGCTGAGGCACCGACAGCTCTGGAGCGGCGGTCAGAAGCCGTCGGCGCCGGGCGGCAGGGGCGCCTGCCAGCCGCGCTGCACGGCCACGAGGCGCCAGGTGACGCAGACGACGACGCCCGGCAGGGCCCACCACCAGCCCTCGAGTCCCGTCTCGCGCAGGCCCACGGCGAGCATCGCCCCGGCCAGCGCCGGCGTCGCGTAGAGGCCCTCGCGCAGGACGACGGGCACCGACCCGGTCAGCACGTCGCGGACGATCCCGCCGCCGATGCCCGTCACCATCCCGAGCAGCGCCGACGGCACCGGACCCAGGCCCGCCTCGGCCGCCTTGAGCGCACCGGCCACGCAGAACAGGCCCAGACCGAGCGCGTCGGTCACCGTCACCGGGGTCCACCACCGGTCGACGACGGGGTGGAAGCGGAAGACGAGCAGTCCCGCGACGAGCGGCACCACCAG
Source organism: Nocardioidaceae bacterium (assembly GCA_030655315.1). GTDB lineage: Bacteria > Actinomycetota > Actinomycetes > Propionibacteriales > Nocardioidaceae > JAURVT01. The sequence continues at coordinate 1,132 of JAURVT010000055.1, forward strand.
GTAGCGCCAGTCCTGCAGCGCGGCGGGCGGCGTCGCGCCGAGCAGGACGTCGCGGACGAAGCCGCCACCGAGCCCGGTGAGGCCCGCGAGGACGATCACGCCGAACAGGTCGAGACGCCGGCGGACGGCCACCAGGGCCCCGGAGACGGCGAACGCGGCGATGCCGACGAGGTCCAGCACCACCAGCAGCATCTCGGCCCTCACGGGTCGCACCCTAGGCTTCGGACGAGGTGCGCGGATCGCCGCACCACCGTCGGCGCGCCCCGTTGGATCGGGACCACCGGAGGACGAGACTGGTGACCGTCAGACCGCGGACGGCAGAGAGGTGGAGCGGATGCGCGAGCTCACCCTGATCGGCCTCTCCGAGGACGGCACCCACGTCGTCCTGGCCGCCTCGACCGGCGAGCAGTACCGCATGCCGGCCGACGAGCGCCTTCGCGCGACCCTGCGGAACGACCGGGCCCGGCTCGGTCAGTTGGAGATTGAGATGGACACTGCACTGCGTCCCCGCGACATCCAGGCCCGGATCCGGCGGGGTGAGTCGCCCGAGGCCGTTGCCGAGGCCGCCGGCGTCTCCGTCGACAAGATCATGACCTACGCCGTCCCGGTGCTCGCCGAGCGCGAGCACGTGGCCGGCCGCGCCCGCGCGGCCACCGTCCGGCGCAAGCACGTGCCCGGCGCGCCCGTGGTGCTGGGCGACACCGTCGACGCCACGCTGAGCGCCGCGGGCGGCGACGCCGACGACGCGGTCTGGGACTCCTGGCGCCGCGAGGACGGTCGCTGGACCGTCGTCGTGAGCGTCGGCGACGCCCTCGCCGGGACCTTCTGCTTCGACGGCCCCGGCCGCTACGTCGTCGCCGAGGACGAGGCCGGGCGCACGCTCGTCGGCGACGTCCCGCTCGACCTCGACGCCACCGACCTCGCCATCACCTCCTCGGTCGCCCCTCCCCCGGCCCCCGAGACCGACGAGGAGGAGCCGGGCGTCACCTCGATCCGTCGTGCCCGCGCCCGCCGCGCGCTCGCGATGGAGCAGCTCGCGCTCGACGGCTCGCTGCCCGAGGACCTCGACGACGAGCCGTCGACACGGGAGCAGCAGGAGAGCACGGTCGACCTCACCGAGACCGCCGAGCAGATCCGGGCCGCGAGCGGCGACGTCGCGGGTGCGCCCGCGCCCACCGACGCCGATGCCGACGAGCGCGCCCGTCCGGCCCGCCGGCGCGAGCGCCGCCGGGTGCCCAGCTGGGACGAGATCATGTTCGGCGACCAGAAGTAGGTCGCCGCACCCCTCAGCCCGGCTCGGGACCGGTGGCGACCGGTCGCGACGGGTCGCGCACCCACGCGCTCCACGACCCGGGGTAGAGCGCGGCCGACCGTCCGGCCACCTCGAGCGCGAGCACGGTGTGGCAGGCGGTGACGCCCGACCCGCAGTACGCGCCCACCGGCCGTGCCGGGTCGACGCCGGCGTCCTCGAACCGGCGCGCCAGGGTGGCGGCGTCGTCCCACCGCCCCTCGGGCCCCACGTGGTCGGTCGTGGGCACGTCGACCGCGCCGGGCACGTGCCCGGCGACCGGGTCGACCGGCTCGGACTCGCCCCGGTACCGCACGGCCGCGCGGGCGTCGACGAGCGTGCCCTCCCGCGCGAGCACCGCCGCGGCGTCGGCGTCGACCACCGGCATCGACCCGGGCTCGCCGTCAAGGTCACCCGGGGCGACGGGGTCGCCGGCCCCGGTCTCGATGGGCGCTCCACCGGCGGCCCAGGCGGCGAATCCGCCGTCGAGCACCTGCACGGCACCGTGCCCGTGGTGCCGCAGCAGCCACCAGGCCCGGGCGGCGCTGGTGCCGTCGGCGGCGTCGAGGACGACGACGCGCGCGTCGCGTCGCACCCCGAGCCGTCGCATCGCGGCCAGGAAGTCGGGCGTCGCGGGCAGCGGGTGCCGGCCGCCCTCGCCGGGCGCCCCGGACAGGTCGGCGTCGAGGTCGACCAGGCGCGACCCCGGCACGTGGCCCGCGGCGAACGCCTCGCGCTGGACGCCCGAGCCGAGCGCCCACCGGACGTCGAGCACGACCACCGGGTCCTCCCGCGCGACCAGGCCCGCGAGCTCGTCGACGTCGATCAGCGGGTGCAGCGGGGTCGGGTCCACCCGGCGATCGTAGGAGCCGACCGGCCGTCGGGGAAGCCTCGACCCGCGTGGCAGGATGTCGCCCCGTGGCCAGCCTGACGTTCTTCACCGGGACGATGGACTGCGGCAAGTCCACCCTCGCCCTGCAGATGGACCACAACCACCGGGCGCGGGGCCGTCAGGGCCGGATCTTCACCAGCCACGACCGCGCCGGCGACGCCACCCTCTCGAGCCGTCTCGGCCTGTCGGTCGAGGCCGTCGAGGTGCCGGCCGACCTCGACTTCTGGCAGCACGTCGTCGACACCCTCACCCGGGGCGGGCGGCTCGACTACCTGGTGTGCGACGAGGCGCAGTTCTACAGCCGCGCCCAGGTCGACCAGCTGGCCAAGGTGGTCGACGAGCTGCGCATCGACGTGTTCGCGTTCGGCATCCTCACCGACTTCCGTACCCAGCTCTTCGAGGGCTCCGCCCGCCTGGTCGAGCTGGCCGACCGGATGCACGTGCTCCAGGTCGAGGCCCTGTGCTGGTGCGGCGAGCGGGCCACCCACAACGCCCGCACCGAGGACGGCCACATGGTCACCGAGGGCGAGCAGATGGTCGTCGGCGACGTCGAGTCCGTCGGCCGCCCCGCCCCCAAGGTGGGCTACGAGGTGCTGTGCCGCCTGCACCACCGCCGCCGCCTCACCGCGGCCCGCGCCGGCGCGACGTCGTCGGACGTGCTGCCCTTCACCTGACGTCGGGGGCGCGGCCCGCGTCAGCGGGGCGGGTCGACGAGGAGCGGGACGAGCATCTCGTCGGCGGTGACCGACCCGTGGAAGCCGTTCATCCTCATCTCGACGGCGAAGCGGGCGCTGGTGAAGACGCCGAAGTCGCCGAGCGAGGCGACCACGACGTCGCCGAGCCGGGGGCGGACGCGCGGCTCGACCTCGCCGAACCAGCCGCGGGCCTCGGCCTCGTCGCGGGTGAGGACGACGGCCTGCTCGCCGAGCCGGTCGGCCCAGAGCCCGGCGACGTCGGCCTCGGCACCCGTGCGGGTGTAGAGGTGCCGGAACCGTGCCTCACCCGCGAGGACCACGACGTCGTCGAGCAGCTGCGGCTCGGTGTCGACGTCGAAGCGCCCCTCGAGCGGGAGGTCGACCATGCCGTGGTCGGCGGTGACGAGCATCGCGGTGTCGTCGGGCAGCGAGTCGCGCAGGTGGCGCAGGTCGGCGTCGATGGCCCGGAGCCGCTCGCGCCACTGCTCGGAGGTGCAGCCGTGCTCGTGGCCGGCGTGGTCCAGCGTCGACTCGTAGGCGTAGACGACCGCGCGGTCCTCGGCCTCGCACAGGTCGGCGACGGCCTCGAGACGCTCCCAGACCGACGTGATGCCGTGGAACGGCACGCCGCGCTGGCTGCAGAGGGTGAGCCCGGACCCGGCGAACTCGGCCTTGTTGACGCTGCTCGCGGCGACGCCCGCGCGCCCGATCCGCTCCAGGACGCCGGTGTGGGGCTGCCACTGGACGGGGTCGACGTCGGCGGGCCAGCGCAGCGCGTTGAGCGTGCGGTCCGACCCGGGGATCCGGCTGGTGTAGCCGACGACGCCGTGGCCGCCGGGCGGCAGTCCCGTGCCGAGGCTCGTCAGGCTGGTGGCCGTGGTGGACGGGACACCCACCGTGAGCGGGCGGGTGCCCTCGGCGAGCCCGGCCAGGTAGGGCGCCTCGTCGGCGTGCCGCTCCAGGAGCCGGTGGCCGAGCCCGTCGACCAGCACCACCACGTAGTGCGGCGCAGGGGGCAGCCCGAGGTGGTCGGGCCAGCCGTCGAGGCCCACCGCCGAGGCGACGTTGGGCAGCACCGAGGCCAGCCCCCGGCCGGCGTAGTCGGGCTCGACGACCTCGGTGGATCCTGCGGTCGTCGTCACCGCGCGACGGTGGAGGTCGCCGCCGACAGGGCCCGGGCGAACGCCAGCAGACGCTCGACGGCGGCCCCGCCGTCGGCCGTGGCGCTGACCCTCAGCGAGAAGTCGTCGGTGCTGTCGCTGCCGGTGTAGCCGTGGTCGGCGTCGCAGGACGGGTCGTCGCAGCTGGCCGGCTCGAGCTCGAGACGGCGCACGGCACCCCACCCGACGGTGAGGACCGCCTCGGTCGCGGCCGTGGCGGTGCGGTGGGCGTCGGTGACGACCATGCGCGTGACGACGACCGAGCCCACTCGGGCCAGCGGCACGGCCTCGGTGGTGGTCGAGGTGTAGGGCTCGGGGAGCAGGTCGTCGGGCGGGTGCTCGTCGGTGTGGCCGAGCACGAGGCGCGTGGCCGTCATGACGAGCACGGTGAGGTGGCGGCGGACCTCGTCGCGGTCGAACGTCGGCTCGTGGTGGATGACGTACTCCACCACGGGCTCGCCGCCCAGCGCGTCGGCCAGGCCGGCGGAGACGACCTCGGGGTAGTAGCCCGTGCGCTCGACCTCGAGGCGGAGGTGCTCGGTGCGGTCGACGGGGTCGTCGCCGGCCGAGACCCGCGGGGGAACGCTGTGTCGGTGGACCATGTCCTCAGTCTCTCACCCCGCCACGACACCGGGCCCCGGGTGCGCGCCGCTCCCCCGGCCGTCGGCGTCGGCGCGCGTCGTCCCTAGCCCGACAGCGTGTCGCCGAGCCCGGCGGGCTTGCTCAGCCGGCGGACGTACCAGTCGCTGCGGTTGTCCGAGGACGGGGTGACGGTGGCGCGCGCGGTGAGCACGGTGAGGCCCTGGGCGTGCGCGAGCACCGGCTCGAGGTCGAGCTCGGACACCTCGGGGAGGTCGTCCTTGAGCGCGGCGAGGCGCTCGAGGAGGTCCTCGATGGCCGCCGCGTCAGTCGGCTCGCTGCCGCGGTAGCCCAGCAGCAGGGGCGCCGAGCGCAGCTCGCGGACCATGGACGAGGCGTCGACGTCGGTGAGCGGCGGGATCCGGTAGGAGCGGTCGCCGAGGAGCTCGCTGGCGGCGCCGGCGAGGCCGAACGACACCAGCGGCCCGAACAGCGGGTCCTCGACGGCCCGCAGCGACAGCGGGACGCCCGGCGGCGACATCTTCTGCACGATGAACCGGGCCACCTCGGGCTCGGCGACCGTGCGGCTCAGCGAGTCCCAGGCCGCGCGCATGTCGTTCGGGCCGTCGATGTTGCGCCAGACGTGCGCGAGGTCGGGGCGCGCGCGCAGGTGCTCCGCGGTGGCCTTGAGCACGACGTCCCAGCCGAGCTGCTCGCCCGCCGCCAGCGCCTCGTCGACGCTCGTGACGGCCGTCCAGCTCCACAGGTCGATGCCGTAGGACTCGAGCAGGTCGTGCACCTGCTGCGGGGTGAGGGTGGCGCCCGCGGGCGACTCGGCCAGCACCGACTGGACGAGGGCACGTGCGCGCGGCGGGTCCATGTCCTCGAAGTGCCGGACCTCACCCTGCGGGCGTCCGGCCCACTCGGCGTAGCCGACGACGCGGGCCAGGGCACGCACCGCGGCCTCGGGCGCGGAGTACGACGGCACCGAGCCGCGACCGGCGCTGCCCTCGACGTCGGGGACGCGCAGCAGCTCGGGGACGCCGTTGGTGCCGAGGAACGTCGACACGATCGGCTTGTCGGACTGCTCGCCGACGGCGGCCAGCACGTTGGCGACCTCCTCGCCCGTGACGTCGAGGGGAGGGATGAACACCGCGACCACGGCGTCGACGTCGGGGTGGTCGAGCGACTCGTCGAGCGCGCGCTCGAAGTCCTCGGCGTCGGCGTTGGCGCCGAGCGACATCGGCCGGGTGACGACGAGCCCGGCGGCCGCCGCGGCGTCGGCCACGAGCAGGCCGAGCGCGTCGGAGTTGTCGACGACGGCGATGCGCGGGCCGCGGGGCAGCGGCTGGTGGGCCAGCAGCTGCGCGACGTCGAACATCTCGTCGAGCGTGTCGACCTGGATCACGCCGGCCTGGCGGAACATCGCGTCGACGGCCGACTGCGGCGCCGTGGTGTGGCGCACCGCGTGGCCGACCGGGACGCCCTGCGTGGAGCGGCCCGACTTGACCGCGACGACGGGCTTGCGACGGCCGACGCGGCGGGCGATGCGCGAGAACTTGCGGGGGTTTCCGATGGACTCCAGGTACAGCAGGACGACCTCGGTGGCGTCGTCCTCCTCCCAGTACTGGAGCAGGTCGTTGCCCGACACGTCGGCACGGTTGCCGGCCGACACGAAGGTCGACAGGCCCAGACCGCGACGGTCGACCGTCTCGAGGATCGCCACGCCGAGCGCGCCGGACTGGCAGAAGAAGCCGACCCGTCCGCGGGCCGGCATCAGCGGCGAGAGGGACGCGTTGAGGCGCATGCCCGACGCGGTGTTGATCACGCCGAGGCAGTTGGGCCCGACGATCCGCAGGCCGTAGGAGCGCGCGAGGCCGAGCAGGCGGCGCTGGCGGCGGCGGCCCTCCTCGCCGGTCTCGGCGAAGCCCGAGGAGATGACGACCATGCCGTGCACGCCCTTGGCCGCGCAGTCGAGCACGACCTCGGGCACCGACTCCGACGGCACGGCGACGATCGCGAGGTCGACCTCGCCCGGGATCTCCTGTACCGAGGTGTAGGCCGGCAGGCCCGAGACGGACTCCGCGTGCGGGTTCACCGCGTAGACCGACCCGGAGTAGTCGCCGAGCACGAGGTTGCGGACCATCGCCTGGCCGATGGTGTCCTGGCGCCGGCTGGCCCCCACCACCGCGACGCTGCGGGCGTTGAAGAACCGCTCGATCGAGGCCGCCTCGGCACGGTGCTCGCGCGCCTGCATGACGCCCATGGCGGTGTCGGTGGAGTTGATCGGGAAGACCAGGCGCATCACGCCGTCCTCGACCGCGCCCGCGACCTTGTAGCCCTGGTCGCGGAAGACCTGGATCATCCGGACGTTGTCGGGCAGCACCTCGGCGACGAACCGCTTGAGCCCGCGCTCGCGGCCCGCCTGCGCGAGGTGCTCGAGCAGCAGCTGGCCGAGCCCGCGGCCCTGGTGGGCGTCCTCGACCAGGAACGCCACCTCGGCCTCGTCGTCGTCGATCGCGTCGTAGCGGCCCACGGCGATCACCGACGAGCCGATCGTGACGACGAACGCCACCCGGCGATCGTGGTCGACCTGCGTGAAGCGGACGAGGTCGCGCTCGGAGAGCACCGGGTACGGGGCGAAGAAGCGGTAGTACTTGGACTGGTCGGACACCCGGGAGTAGAAGTCGACGAACGCCGGGACGTCGTCGGGGCTGATCGGGCGCAGCTGGGCCGCCCGGCCGTCCCGCAGGACGACGTCGGCCTCCCAGTGGTCGGCGTAGGGCTGCACGGCGCCGGGCAGCGGAGGCGGGGACTGACCAGGAGAGGGCTGTGCTCCGGCGCTGGCCACCGTCTTCCCGTCGGACACGTCACGAACCTACCGCCAGGGTCGGTCACCGGTCAGCCAGGTCCCGTGGTCGAGATCACACCGAGAGCAAATGCTGAGCCGCCGTGGTGGACGGGGCGCCGGAGCGGCGTGGCGGGCGCGGGGGCGCCCGCGCCCCGGTGGACAATGCTGGGGCCGCCCGCACCGCACCCGTCGAGGAGACCGCAGCCGCATGGCCCCCAGCCGCAAGTCCGCTCCCGTCGTCGACGACGACTTCGAGGAGAAGATCGTCGACATCGACGTCGGCGAGGAGATGCGCACGAGCTTCCTCGAGTACGCCTACTCGGTCATCTACTCCCGCGCGCTCCCCGACGCGCGCGACGGCCTCAAGCCGGTGCAGCGGCGGATCCTGTTCACGATGGCCGAGATGAACCTGCGGCCCGACCGCGGCCACGTCAAGAGCGCCCGCGTCGTGGGCGAGGTGATGGGCCGTCTGCACCCGCATGGCGACACCGCGATCTACGACGCCCTGGTGCGCCAGGCCCAGCACTGGTCGATGCGGCTGCCCTTCGTCGACGGCCAGGGCAACTTCGGCTCGCCCGACGACCCGCCCGCCGCGATGCGCTACACCGAGTGCCGGATGGCCCCCGCGGCGCTGGCGATGACCACGTCCATCGACGAGGAGACGGTCGACTTCCGGGCCAACTACGACGGCCGCGAGACCGAGCCCGTCGTGCTCCCGGCCGCGGTGCCCAACCTCGTCGTCAACGGCACCACCGGCATCGCCGTCGGCATGGCCACCAACATCGCGCCGCACAACCTCGTCGAGGTGGTCAACGCGCTGCGCCACATGATCGCGCACCCCGACGCCGGCCTGGACGACCTGATGCGCTTCGTCCCGGGCCCCGACCTGCCCACCGGCGGCAAGATCGTCGGCCTCGAGGGCATCCGCGACGCCTACGCGACGGGCCGCGGCAGCTTCCGCATGCGGGCCACGGCGCGCGTCGAGCAGATGGGACGACGCCGCGGCATCGTCGTCACCGAGCTGCCCTACAACGTCGGGCCCGAGAAGGTCATCGCCCGGATCAAGACGCTCGTGCAGGCCAAGAAGCTGCAGGGCATCGCCGACGTCCTCGACCTGACCGACGGCGACAAGGGCCTGCACCTGGTGATCGAGATCAAGAACGGCTTCCACGCCGAGGCGATGCTCGAGCAGCTCTACAAGGTGACGCCGATGGAGGACTCCTTCGGCGTCAACGCCGTGGCGCTCGTCGACGGCCAGCCGCGCACCCTCGGCCTGGTCGAGATGCTCCAGGTCTTCCTCGACCACCGCTACGACGTCGTCCGTCGCCGCACCCAGTACCGGCGCCGCCGGGCCGCGGACCGCCTGCACCTCGTCGACGGCCTGCTGCTCGCCCTGCTCGACATCGACGAGGTCATCCAGGTGGTCCGCGGCAGCGACGACACCGCCACCGCCCGCGAGCGCCTGATGGAGGTCTTCGACCTCAGCCAGGCCCAGGCCGACTACATCCTCGAGCTGCAGCTGCGCCGCCTCACCCGCTTCTCCCGGATCGAGCTGGAGAAGGAGAAGACCGAGCTCGAGGAGACGCTCGCACAGCTCGACGAGATCCTCGGCGACGAGCAGGTCCTGCGCCGCGTCGTCTCCGACGAGCTGGGCGAGGCCGCGGCCGAGCACGGCACGCCGCGGCGCACCGTGCTCCTCGAGTCCGCGGGCCAGGCCGTCTCGGCCACCCAGCCGCTCGAGGTCCCCGACGACCCCTGCCTGGTGCTCCTGTCGGCCACCGGCCTGATCGCGCGCACCGGCGACCGCAGCCCGCTCGGCACCGACGGCGCCCGCGCGTCGCACGACGTCGTCACGAGCATCGTCCGCTCCACCGCCCGGGGCGAGGTCGGCGTGCTCACGAGCCGCGGCCGCCTGGTCCGGCTCGACGTGATCAACCTCCCGGCGCTGCCCCCGACCGCCGGGGCGCCCCACCTGTCGGGTGGCTCGCCGCTGGTCGAGCAGCTCGACCTCGCCAAGGGCGAGCGGGTGCTGGGCCTGACCGACTTCGACCCCGATGCGCCCGGGCTGGCGCTCGGCACGCGGCGCGGCGTCGTCAAGCGGGTGCGTCCCGAGCACCTCGCGGCCAAGGACTCGTGGGAGGTCGTCACCCTCGCCGACGGCGACGAGGTGGTCGGGGTCCGCGCCCTCGACACCGGTGACGAGGAGCTGGTGTTCATCACCTCCGACGCCCAGCTGCTGCACTTCCCCGCCTCCGCGGTCCGTCCCCAGGGCCGCTCCGGCGGCGGCATGGCCGGGATCAAGCTCGGCGCGGGGGCCCACGTGGTCTTCTTCGGCGCCTTCGAGCCCGGTGCCGGTGCCGACGACGGGGTCGGTGACGAGGGCCGTGAGGCCGTCGTCGTGACGATCGCCGGCGGCGACGCCGGGGCCCTGCCGGGCACGGGCACCGGCAGCATCAAGGTCACGCCGTTCGCCGAGTACCCGGGCAAGGGCCGCGCGACCGGCGGCGTCCGCTGCCACCGGCTGCGCGGCGGCGAGGAAGGCCTGGTCCTGGCCTGGGCCGGTCCCGGGCCCGCCATGGCCACCGCCGGGTCCGGCTCCGCCGTCGACCTCCCGGCACCCGACGGACGCCGGGACGGGTCGGGCGTGCCCACCGTGCAGGCGGTCCTGGCCGTCGCGTCCCCCGCCGCGCTGGCCGCCGGTCCCCTCATCACGCCTCTGGCAGACTGACGCCGTGCCACGCCTCGGGTCCCTTCGCCGCCTCGCCCTGACACCCCTCGTGCTGGCCATGGGCGGCGCGCTGCTGCTCACGTCGTGCAGCCAGTCCGAGGAGACGACGCGGCCCGACATGCTCGGCCCCCGGCTCGAGGCCGCCCGCACGGTGCTCGACGACGCCGAGACCATCGACCTCTCGCTCACCACCGAGAAGCTGCCGTCGGGCGTCACCGGCCTGCTCTCGGCCACCGGCAAGGGCAACCACTCCCCCGCCTTCACCGGCGACGTCCGCGTCTCGGCGTCCGGTGCGAGCGTCGAGGCCCAGGTCGTCTCCACCGGCGGCGAGGTCTACGCCAAGATCGCCTTCGCGCCCGGCTTCACCGTCATCGACCCGGCCGACTTCGGGGCCCCCGACCCCGGCGCCCTCGTCGCGAGCACGGGCGGGGTCTCCGAGCTCCTCACCCGGACCACCGACCTCACCGCGGGCGACCGCACCCGCGACGGCAGCGACGTCCTGACCGCCGTCGACGGCACGCTGGCCGGCAGCGACGTCCGGTCGCTCATCCCCACCGCCGACGAGAGCGGCCGCTTCGACGTCTCCTACCGGCTGACCGACGACGACGTGCTGCGCGACGCCACCATCACCGGGCCCTTCTACAGCGGCGGCGACGACGTCACCTACACCCTCACCGCGACCGCGTCCGACACGCCGGTGGAGATCACCGCCCCCTGACGGCGGCGCACCTCCCCGTGGCCACGTCGACGCCGAGCCCCGTCCCGGGGGGCGAGCCCGTGGGCGCCCGCTCCCGCTCGCCGCGGGTGCTCCTCTCGCTGGCCGCGGTCGCGGTCGCCTTCGCGGCAGCCGACACCTACGTCGTCGTGCTCGCGCTGCCCGACATGATGACGTCGGCCGGGCTCGACCTGGACCAGCTGCAGCGCGCGGCCCCGATCGTCTCGGGCTTCCTGCTCGGGTACGTGGGCGTGCTGCCGCTGATCGGTCGGATCGCCGACCTGCGGGGACGCGCCCCGGTGCTGCTGGCCTCGCTCGTGGTGTTCGCCATCGGCTCGGTGCTGACGGCCGTCGCCTACGACCTCGACACGATGGTGGTCGGCCGGTTCGTCCAGGGCGTCGGCGGCGGCGGTCTGGTGCCGGCCACCCTGGCCCTCGTGGCCGACCTGTGGCCGCCGGAGCGTCGCGGGCTGCCGCTCGGCGTCGTGGGGGCCGTGCAGGAGCTCGGCAGCGTCGTCGGACCGCTCTACGGAGCCGTCGTGCTGGCCGTGGCCGACTGGCGCGCGATCTTCTGGCTGAACTGCGCGGTGGGCCTGGTGCTGGTGGCCGCGCTCCTCGCCGTCCGTCCCGACGAGAGGGCCGGGCCCGCCCGGTCGCGCGGGCGCCCCGACGTCGTCGGCGGGCTGCTCGTCGTCCTCGCCCTGGCCGGCGTGGCGGTGCTCGAGCTGGAGCCCGCCCGCCTGGTCACCGACATCACCTGGGGCCTGGCGTTCATCCCCGTGGTGGGCGAGACCCGCTGGGCGAGCCCGCTCGCGATCGGGGTGCTCGCGGTGGTCGCGCTCTTCGTCCTGCGGCAGGCCACGGCCCGGCGGCCGCTGCTCGACTGGCGGTCCTGGGGCCCGGTCGTGCGCACCACCGACCTGCTCGGCGCCCTGCTGCTCGCGGTGGCCCTCGGGGCCGTCGTCATCGCGTTCGCGTCGGCCGACCCCGAGCAGAGCGCCCTGTCGCCGCAGGCACCGTGGCTGCTGGGCGTGGCGGCCCTCGCCGCGGTCGGGTTCGCCTGGCGCCAGCGCACCGCGACCCACCCCCTCGTGCCCCGCGACGCGCTGCGGGCACGCCGGGCCTGGGGCTCGATCGTCGTGTCCTTCCTGGTCGGGTCCGCGCTGATCGCGGCGCTCGTCGACATCCCGTTCTTCGCCCGGATCACCGTCCATCGCGACTCCCAGCTCGACGCGGCACTGGTGCTGCTGCGCTTCCTGGTCGCCCTGCCGATCGGTGCGGTGATCGGCGGCTGGCTCACCCGACGGGTGCGCCCGGCGCCGCTCACCGCGGTCGCGATGCTGGCGGTGGCCGTCTCGTTCGTCGTGATGGCGGGCTGGGACCGCGACGCCCTGCTCTCCTGGACGAGCAGCGTGCCCCTCGTCGTCGCGGGCCTCGGGTTCGGCGTCGCGATCGCCCCCGTGAACGCGGCCCTGCTGGCGTCCACGGCCCGCGAGGCGCACGGCGTCGCGAGCGCGCTGCTCGTCGTGGCGCGGATGGTCGGCATGCTCGTGGGCATCTCGGCGCTCACCACCATCGGCCTGCAGCGGTTCTACGTGGCCACCCGGCAGATCCCGCCCGTGGCCGAGCTGTGCCCCGGCGGCACCACGTGCGCGGCCTACCGCGACGCGCTCGTCGACGCGGGCGTCGTCCAGCTCAGCACGGTCTTCACCGGTGCCGCGGTGTGCGCCGCCGCCGCGGCCGTCCTGGCGCTCGTGCTCCTGCGCCCTGGACGGGCCGACACCGCCGACGCCTGAGCCCTGTGGGCCGGCTCACTCGGCGGGTGTCGGTCGGAGCTGGTCGGTACCGTGTCGCCGTGACTGAATCGACGCACGACTTCGACGACCTGCTCCAGGCCAACCAGGACTTCTCCGACCACTTCGAGCTCTCGGGCTTCGACGGCGTCGCCCGCGCGGGCGTCGCCATGGTCACCTGCATGGACTCGCGGATCGACCCGCTCGGCATGATCGGGCTCAAGCCCGGCGACGCGAAGATCCTGCGCAACCCCGGCGGTCGCGTGACCGACCAGGCCCTGGTGGCCCTCGTCCTCGGCGTCAACCTGCTCGGCGTCGACCGCGTGATGGTCGTCCAGCACACCCGGTGCGCGATGGCCTCGGGCACCGAGACCGAGCTGCGCGACCGCGTCACCGAGGCCTCCGGCGTCGACGCGTCGTGGATGACGCTCGGCGTGATCCAGGACCAGCACGCCGACATCGCCGAGGAGGTGCACAAGGTGCACGCCCACCCGCTCATCGCCGACAGCGTGCGCGTCGGCGGCTTCCTGTACGACGTCGACTCCGGCCTGCTCCAGCAGGTCGTCTGACGCACCGACAGCGCGGGGTGGACCGGCGTCAGTAGTCCAGCTCGTCGTCGCCGATCCGCTCGCCGTTGGCCACGATGAAGTCCTTGCGCGGGGCGACGTCGTTGCCCATCAGCAGCTCGAAGACGGTGCTGGCCTGCTCGGCGTCGTCGACGGTCAGCCGGCGCAGCGTGCGCTGGCGCGGGTCCATGGTGGTCTCGCGCAGCTGGGTGGAGCTCATCTCGCCCAGGCCCTTGTAGCGCTGGATGGGGTCCTTCCAGCGGACGTTCCTCTTGCGCAGCTCGGCCAGGCGGCGCTGCAGCTCGGTGTCGGAGTGCGTGTAGACGTACTTGTCCTGGCCCTTGCGCGGGTTGGTCAGCTCGATCCGGTGCAGCGGCGGCACGGCGGTGTAGACGCGGCCCGCGGCCACCAGCTCGGGCATGTACCGGAAGAACAGCGTGGCGAGCAGGCAGCGGATGTGCGCGCCGTCGGAGTCGGCGTCGGCCATGAAGATGATCCGCCCGTACCGGCGTGCCTCGAGGTCGAAGGTGCGGCCGGACCCGGCCCCCACGACCTGGATGATCGAGGCGCACTCGACGTTCTTGAGCATGTCGGCGACGGACGCCTTCTGGACGTTCAGGATCTTGCCGCGGATGGGCAGCAGCGCCTGGAACTCAGAGTTGCGCGCCGACTTGGCGGTGCCGAGGGCCGAGTCGCCCTCGACGATGAACAGCTCGCCGCGGTCGACGTCGTTGCTGCGGCAGTCCGAGAGCTTGGCCGGCAGCGCGGAGGACTCCAGCGCGTTCTTGCGACGCTGGGTGTCGCGCTGCTGGCGGGCCAGCACGCGGGTGCGCGCGGCCGTGATGACCTTCTCGAGCACCTGCCGGGCCTGGGCCTTCTGCGCGGTGCGGGTGGAGGTGAGGAAGGCCTTGAGCTCCCGTGCGACGACCTGGTTGACGATCTTGGTGACCGCGGGGGTGCCGAGCACCTCCTTGGTCTGGCCCTCGAACTGCGGCTCGGCGAGCCGGACGGTGACCACGGCGGTGATGCCCTCGAGCGCGTCGTCCTTGATCACGTCGGGATCGGTGGCCTTGGTGAGCTTGGTGGCCCCGAGCACCTCGTTGAGGGTGCGGGTGAGGGCACGCTCGAAGCCGTTGACGTGGGTGCCGCCCTTGGGCGTCGCGATGATGTTGACGAAGCTGCGCACCTGGCTCTCGTAGCCCGTGCCCCAGCGGACGGCGACGTCGACGCCCAGCTCGCGCTCGACGTCCTGCGGGGTCATGTGCCCGGCGTCGTCGAGCATCGGCACGGTCTCGACGAACGAGCCGCTGCCCTCGAGCCGCACGACGTCGGTGACGGGGTCGTCGCCGGCGAGGAACTCGCAGAACTCGGCGATGCCGCCGTCGTAGCGGAACTTGACCTCGCGCAGCTCGGGCCCGCGCAGGTCGCTGATCACCAGCTCGAGGCCGGGCACGAGGAACGCGGTCTGGCGGGCGCGTCCCACCAGCTCGTCGTAGGAGAACTCGGCGCCCTTGATGAAGATCTGGGGGTCGGCCCAGTAGCGCACCCGGGTGCCGGTGACCGTCTTCTTGACCCGGCCGCCCTTGCGCAGCGCGTTGTCGGGGGTGAACGCGGCGTCCGGGCCGTCGCCGTCGAAGACGCCGGGCACCCCGCGACGGAACGACATGGCCCAGGTGGCGCCGCCCTTGTCGACCTCGACGTCGAGGCGCTGGGACAACGCGTTGACGACCGACGCGCCGACCCCGTGCAGACCGCCCGTGGCGGCGTAGGAGCCGCCGCCGAACTTCCCGCCCGCGTGCAGCTTGGTGTAGACGACCTCGACGCCCGTCAGACCCGTCTTGGGCTCGATGTCGACGGGGACGCCGCGTCCGTTGTCGCGCACCTCGACCGAGCCGTCGGGGTGCAGCAGCACGTGGATCGCGTCACCGTGGTCCGACAGCGCCTCGTCGACGGAGTTGTCGATGATCTCCCACAGGCAGTGCATGAGCCCGCGGGTGTCGGTGGACCCGACGTACATGCCGGGCCGCTTGCGGACGGCCTCGAGCCCCTCGAGGACGAGGAGGTTGCGGGCGTCGTAGGCGGTGGCGATGGCGGGTCTCCAGTCGAGGACGGACGGCAGCGGCCGCGGTCGTGCGACGCGGGGCAAATCTACCGGCCGGGGCCGACTGAGCCGCAGGACACGCCCGCCGATCCGTGGGATGAGCGGCGCGGGCCCTCGAACTGGGGGATGATGAGGGACCGGCCGGTACGGTCGGAGACGGACGGCTTCTGCAGCTCGTGCGGCGTCGTCCTGGCAGGTGGGCAGGATCCGTGTCGTGGGTCACGCCCCCCGGTCGGGATGATCGGTGCGTGGTTGGATGTTGTGGAGGACGTGGCCATTCGACCACTGCATTCTGAGGAGAAGAGGTCAGACGTGACGACGACCGTTGCCCCACCTGCTGCCCTCAACGCGAGCGACCGCTGCGACCGTTGTGGAGCACAGGCCTACGTCCGTGCCGAGCTCGCGGGCGGCGGTGAGCTGCTGTTCTGCGCACACCACGCGCGCAAGCACGTCGAGAAGCTCCGCGAGATCGCGGTCACCATCCACGACGAGACCGGCAAGCTCGAGCAGACCCCCCACATCGCCGACGAGGACGGGCGCTGACCGCCCGCGCCACGATCACGACGGCCCCGGACCCCACGGTCCGGGGCCGTCGTGCGTCCGGGGCCCGCCGGCGCGCGGCATGATGTCCCGATGAGCAGCGGCGGCGAGGTGCTGGTCGGCCTGGTGATCCTGGTCGGCCTCGTCGGCATCGTGGTGCCCGTCCTGCCCGGCGCCGCCCTCGTGTGGGCGGCCATCGGCGTCTGGGCCTGGCAGACCGCGGACACCGCGGCGTGGTGGGTGTTCGGCGGCGCCACGGTCCTCACCGTCGGCGCGTTCGTCGTCAAGTGGGCCTGGCCCGGCCGGCGGCTCACGCGCGCCGGCGTGCCCGGGCGCGCGATCGTCGTCGGAGGGGTCGTCGGGCTGGTGGGGTTCTTCGTGATCCCCGTCGTGGGCCTGTTCATCGGCTTCCCGCTCGGCGTGTGGCTGCACGAGCGCCTGCGCCTGCGCGCCAACCGTCCGGCGTGGGACGCCACCGTGCACGCGCTCCGGGCGACGGGGCTCTCGCTCGTCCTCGAGCTGCTCGGCTCGCTCGCGGCGGCCGCGCTGTGGCTCGTCGGGGTGCTGGCGCTCACCTGAGCCCGCGGAGCAGGGCGGGCGTCAGTGCGCGACGAGGTCGAGCCGGCGCCGCAACGAGCGGGTGGCGCTGCTCGCGGCGATCCGTACCTTGGGGTCCGTGGTGACCAGCCGCTCGAGCAGCTGGACGTGCTCGGCCTCCCCCACGGCACCGCTCGCCCGGATCGCGGCGACCTGCACGCGCGGCTCCTCGTCCACGACCAGGGACAGCAGCGCGTCGGCGGCCGTCCCGACCTCGTGCAGGAGCACCACCTTGGCGGCCATCTCCCGGACCCGCCAGTGCTCGTCCGCGAGCGAGGCCACCACCGCGGGCTCGGCGTAGTCCTCCCAGACGTACAGCAGGCCCCGGGCGCCCCAGGTGCGCGGCCAGTGGGTCTGCACGCGCTCCTCGAGGTGCCCCCGCTCCATCTGGTAGACCGCGCTGTCGCCGGCCAGGAACGTCAGGGGGACGGGGAGCCGGTCGAAGTCCAGCATGCCCTCGAGCGACGCCAGGCAGGTGTCGATGGTGGCGTGCCGGCCGTAGACCTCGACCGCCTCGGCGACGAGCACGCGGGGGTTCGCACCGAGATCCACCGGGTCGGGACGCACGCCCATCACGCTCTCACACCCCCGTGAACGTCGTGCGTGCCGTCTCAGACGGCGCGGTAGCGCGAGCGGTCGAGGCGCCGGGACAGGGCCCAGGCCATCCCCACGCCCGCCAGCGCCCCGCACAGGTGGCCCTCCCACGAGATGCCCGCCTGGCCGGGCAGGACGCCCCAGGCGATGCCTCCGTAGACGACCACCACGACGACCGCGACCGCGATGTTGAGCAGCCGGCGCGCCAGCAGGCCCCAGGTGACCAGGAACGCGGCGTAGCCGTAGACGACCCCGCTCGCCCCGATGTGGATGGTGTTCGGGCTCGCGATCAGCCAGGTGCCGAGCCCCCCGAACAGGATGATGCCCACGGTCGCGGCCCAGAAGTGCCGGGTGGTCACGGCGATGAGGACGCCCATCACGACGAACGCACCGGTGTTGGCGACCAGGTGCGCGAAGTCGGCGTGCAGGAACGGTGCCGCGACCACGCCGAACAACCCGGACTCGGACCGGGGATAGATGCCGTTGCGGTCGAGCGACCCCTGCAGCGGCACGTCGATGATCTCGACCACCCACATCAGCCCGGCCAGCACGAGCACCGGCACGGCAGACCCGACCGTGGTGGCGACGACCCCGCGTCGCCGGGCGTTCACAGGCTGCGACATGCCCCCAGGGTACGGGGACCACCCAGGCCCACCGCGGCCTCAGGAGTGCTCGCGGACCGCGCTCTCACGCAGCGCGCGATCGGTCATCTGGTAGGCGTCGCGGACCAGGGCACGCCAGATCGCCGCCGCCACCTGCGGCCGGTCGGCGTCGAGCCGCTCGAGCGCGTCGGCCGGGAGCACGAGCAGCTCGAGGTCGTCCAGCGCGACGACCTGCGTCTCCTGCCGACCGTCCGAGCCCAGGGCCAGCTCGCCGAAGGACATCCCCGCGGTGCTCGTGAGCAGGTGCCACCAGGCGTCGTCGGGACCGGGGGCGCGGACCGCGGCGCGGCCGCTCACCACGAGGTGGACGCCCGCGAACCTCGACCCCGCCTCGAGGACGACCTCGCCGGCCGTGTGGTGGCGGCGCTCCAGCAGCGGCTCGACGACGGCCCACGCCTCGTCACCGAGACCCCGCACCAGCGGGTGGTCGCGCGCGTCGGTGCGGCTGGGACGGACCAGGTGCTCGCCGTGGCGCTCCAGGACGCGCTCCTCGAGCCACTCGACCGCGGCGTCCCGGGTGTCGAGCACGACCACCGCGTCCTGCGCCGTGGCGTCGCGACCGTCGGGGGCGGCCAGGCGTCCCCCCGGGTCGACGAGCGCGCCGTCGCGACCGTCGAGCCGCAGCCGGTCGTGCAGCTCGTTCAGCATGATGCGGGCGACGTCGGCGACCTCCTCCACCCGGCGGACGTCGAGCACGACCAGCTCGGCGTCGTCCTCGACCACCGTGCGGACGACGCTCTCGGCGCCCGCGAACAGCAGGTCCCCGTGCAGCTCGTGGACGCGGGCCCGACCGCTGTGCTCGTCGAGCACCGCCTCCTCCTCCACCGAGCGCCGCCGGCGCGAGCGGAGCTGGGCGAGGTCGAGGCTGCTGCGGACCGCGCTGCGCGCGCCCCGCCCGACGTGCATGAGGTGCAGCCCCATGTCGGACGACATCTTCTCGAACGCGTCGACGCCGCGGACGCTGTTGCCGTGCTCGTCCAGGCGCGGGGAGAACACCGCCACGCCGACCTGGCCCGGGAGCACGGCGATGATGCCGCCGCTGACGCCGCTCTTGGCCGGCATGCCGACCGCCGACACCCAGTCGCCCGCGGCGTCGTACATGCCGCAGGTGGTCATCACGCTGAGCAGGTGCTCGACGTGGGCCGTGCTGAGGACCCGGTCGCCGGTCCGGGGGTGGACGCCGTTGTTGGCCAGGGTGGCGGCCATCAGGGCGAGGTCGACGGTGTCGACCAGCACCGAGCACTGCCGGACGTACTGGTCGACGACCTCCTCGGGGTCGTGCTCCAGCACCCCGGCCTCGGTGAGCATGTGCGCGATCGCGAGGTTGCGGTGCGAGCTCGCCATCTCCGACGCGTGCGCCGCGTCGTCGACCTCGAGCGTGCGTCCGGCGAAGCGGCCGTAGAAGGCCAGGCTCCGCTCGAACCGCTCCCGCGGGCCCGCGCCCTCGACCAGCGCCGCCGCGGTGATCGCCCCCGCGTTGATCATCGGGTTGCGCGGACGGCCGGTGGTCGCGGACAGGCTGATCTCGTTGAACGCCTCACCGGACGGCTCGACGTCGATCTTGCGCCCCACCGCGTCCATCCCGCGGTCGGCCAGCGCCAGCGCATAGGTGAACGGCTTGGAGATCGACTGGATCGTCAGCGGCGCGCGAGCGTCCCCGACCTCGTAGACGTGCCCGTCGACCGTCGCCAGGGCCACCCCGAACACGTCGGGGTCGGCCGTGGCCAACTCCTGGATGTAGCTGGCCACGTGGCCGCTGGTGTCAGGGCTGCACTGCTCGGCGATCGCCTCCAGGTAGTCCTGGACGGGGCTCCGCACTCAGTCGAGGTAGTCGCGCAGCACCTGGCTGCGGCTCGGGTGACGCAGCTTCGACATGGTCTTGGACTCGATCTGACGGATCCGCTCGCGCGTGACGCCGTAGACCTTGCCGATCTCGTCCAGGGTCTTGGGCTGGCCGTCGGTCAGGCCGAAGCGCATCGAGACGACGCCGGCCTCACGCTCGGACAGCGTGTCGAGCACCGCGTGCAGCTGCTCCTGCAGGAGCGTGAACGAGACGGCGTCGGCCGGGACGATGGCCTCGGAGTCCTCGATCAGGTCGCCGAACTCGGAGTCGCCGTCCTCGCCCAGGGGGGTGTGGAGGCTGATCGGCTCGCGACCGTACTTCTGGACCTCGACGACCTTCTCGGGCGTCATGTCGAGCTCGACAGCGAGCTCCTCGGGCGTGGGCTCGCGACCGAGGTCCTGCAGCATCTGGCGCTGGACGCGGGCAAGCTTGTTGATGACCTCGACCATGTGCACCGGGATGCGGATGGTGCGGGCCTGGTCGGCCATGGCGCGGGTGATGGCCTGACGGATCCACCAGGTGGCGTACTTCGAGAACTTGAAGCCCTTGGTGTAGTCGAACTTCTCGACCGCGCGGATCAGACCGAGGTTGCCCTCCTGGATCAGGTCCAGGAACAGCATGCCGCGACCGGTGTAGCGCTTGGCCAGGGAGACGACGAGGCGCAGGTTGGCCTCGAGCAGGTGGTTCTTGGCGCGGCGACCGTCCTCGACGATCCACTCGAGCTCCTCGCGGACCTTGGGGGTCTGCTTCTTCTCGCCGTTCAGGCGCTCCTCGGAGAACAGGCCCGCCTCGATGCGCTTGGCGAGCTCGACCTCCTGGCCGGCGTTGAGCAGCGAGACCTTGCCGATCTGCTTCAGGTAGTCCTTGACCGGGTCGGCGGTCGCGCCGGCGACCATGACCTGCTGGACGGGCTCGTCGGTCTCGTCGGCCGCCGAGAGGGTGAAGCTCGACTTCTCGTCCTCGACCAGCGTCGGGTCGGTCTTGAGGTCCTTCTCGAACTCCGCGTCGGGGATGTCGGGGAGGACCTTCTTGCCGTCCGGTCCGACCGCGACGGGGGCCGCGGCGCCGGCCTTGGCGGCGGCGACCTTCTTCGCGGGGGCCTTCTTCGCGGCGGCGGTCTTCTTGGGGGCCGCCTTCAGCGCGGCCTCGTCGACCTCCGCCTTGACGGTCGTGCGACCACCGGCGGCGAGCACAGGCTTGACCGTCGAGCTGTGAGGCGTTGAAACCACGTGGCGACTCCCCTTGGCTCGTACGCGCCGAGCCCTCGATTTTGGTGCTTGGGCGCGGCAGGACCCGCTCAGGTCAACCGCACCGGTCCCAGTGTGCCACGCACCCGGGGGCCGGCGCACATGCGCCGACGCCTCGAGGCGCCGCTCCCCGTGATCCCGGGGATGTCAGGCGGACTTGACCGCCAGGACGGGGCACGGCGAGTCGAGCAGGACGCGCTGCGCGTTGCTGCCGAGGATGAGCTTGCCCACCGGCGAGCGGCGACGCAGGCCGATCACGATGAAGTCCGCGGCGACGTCGTCCGCGACGCGGATGAGGTCGTCCGCGGGGTCCATGCCGCGCACGAGCTGGCGGATCTCGTGCTCGACGCCGGAGTCCTTGAGACGGTCGCGCACGTCCTGCAGCTGCTGCTCGGTCTCGAGGGCGTCCTCGCGGTCGAAGTCGCGGCCGCCGCGGTGCGAGTTGACGACGACGAGGCGCGAGCCGCGGAGCTTGGCCTCCTCGGTCGCGCGCGTCAGCGCAGCGTCGCCCTCGGGCTTGGGGACGTAACCGACGACGATGGTGCCCATCTGTTCTCCTCCTGGATCGCCCGCACCACGGCCCTGACGGCGTCCGGCTCGGCGGTGCGGCGACCCCAACCCTAGGCCAGTCGTCGCCCCGCCGCGAACGTCGCGGGACGGCCGTGACGGAGCCGACCTGTGGACGGACGGCACGGCCGCCGCCACCGACCCATCCTGGGGTGGACGGGCTCCGCCGGGCGGCGGGCCGACGACGACCGAGGGGGGTCCGGTGGGGGGATCGATGCCGGTGCTGCCGGGCTGTCCGCCCCGGGCGGCGGACGTGTTCGTCCGCGACCGTGTGCTGGCGCTGCGCGCCTCGGGCCGCTCGGGCGGCGCGCGCCTGTCGGTGGTGCGCCTCGCCGACGTGGTCGACGGCCTGCGCCCGGTGACCGACCGGGCCTGGTGGGCGCCGGACCCCGCCGACCCCCGTACGGACCGCGGGCTGCGTACCGACCTCGTCCGGGTGCTGCTCGACGGGGCCGGACCCGGACCGCTGCTCGCGGTCTCCGCCCGCGGCGGGCCCGCCGAGGTGCTCGAGCAGGACCTCGGCTGGACCGAGTCGCTCGCCCAGGCGGCCGAGCTGGTCGAGGTGCCGGCCCCTCCCCTGGTCGTCGTGACGCGGTGGGGGTGGCGGTGCCACCCGACAGGCGGGCACCGCACGTGGAGGCGGCTGCGCGACCGGGGGCCGGTGGTGCGTGCGGAACGTCCCCGCGACCAGGGGTGAGGAGGCTCAGTCCCAGGTGTGCACGGGCTCGTTGGCGTGCATGCGCTCGGCGTACGCCTCGGTGGTGATCCGCATGGCCTCGTGGCGGTCGACCGCTCCCCCGTCGTAGGCACGCCGGAACCGGTCGATCATCCAGGTGGACCCGTTGCGGCCGGTGACGCAGCGCTGCTCGATGATGCCGAGCAGCCGGTCCCGCTCGGCGGGGTCGACCGACAGCGAGTCGAGCCCGCGGTGCGCCATGGGCAGCAGCCGCCGCAGGGCCAGCTCGGTGGCGGGCACGGCCCCGAGGCCGGGCCAGAACAGCTGGGCGTCGATGCCGTCGCGGGCACCGATGTGGAAGTTCTCCTCCGCGGCGCTGAAGGACATCTGCGACCACAGCGGCCGGTCGGCGTCGACGAGGGCCTGGGTCACCCCGAAGTAGAAGGCCGCGTTCGCGAGGGTGTCGACGACGGTCGGGCCCGCGGGGAGGACGCGGTTCTCGACCCGCAGGTGGGGCCGGCCCTGCGAGACGTCGTAGATGGGCCGGTTCCAGCGGTACACGGTGCCGTTGTGGAGCGACAGCTCGTTCAGACGCGGGGTGCCGCCCGCGTCCAGGACTTCGCGGGGGTCCTCGTCGTCGAGGATCGGCAGGAGCGCCGGGAAGTAGCGGACGTTCTCCTCGAAGAGGTCGAAGATCGAGGTGATCCAGCGCTCGCCGAACCACACGCGCGGGCGCACGCCCTGGGCCTCCAGCTCCTCGCTACGGGTGTCGGTGGCCTGCTCGAACAGCGGGATGCGCGTCTCGTGCCAGAGCTGTCGGCCCAGGCAGAACGGCGAGTTGGCACCGAGCGCGAGCTGCACGCCGGCGATGGCCTGGGACGCGTTCCAGTGGCTGGCGAACTCGTCGGGCCCGACCTGGCGGTGCAGCTGGGTGCTGGTGCACGCAGCCTCGGGGATGATCGTGTCGGCGGTGGTGCGCAGCCGGTCGACGCCGTCGATGCTGATCGAGATGTCCTCGCCGCGGGCGGCGAGGATCTGCTCCGAGAGCAGCGCGTACCGGGGGTTCGCCGACAGCGTCTCGCTCGTCATGTGGCCCTCGCGCAGGGTCGGGAGGATCCCGATCATGAGCAGGTGGGCCCCGACGGTCGACGCCTTGTCCTGGGCCTCGTTGAGGTCGTCGCGCAGCGTCTTCTCGAAGGCTCCGAACCCACCGCCGTCGAGCCGGCGCGGCGGCACGTTGATCTCGATGTTGAACTGGCCGAGCTCGGTCTGGAAGTCGTCGTCCGCGATCGCCGCGAGCGCCTCGGCGTTCTTGAGCGCGGGCTCGCCGCGGTCGTCGGTGAGGTTGAACTCGATCTCGATGCCGGTCATGGGCTTGTCGACGTCGAACTCGGACCCGCTGAGCATGCGGGCGAGCACGTCGAGGCAGGCGCGAACCTTCTCGCGGTACCTCGTCCGGTCCTCGCGGGTGAACTCGCGGTGCTCGACGTCCTGACCCATCGGGCCCCTCCCCTGCTGACGGGCGTCGACCCTCTCCGACGCTCGACACCAACCTAGGGCGTGCCGACGTCGTACGCGGCGCGAGGCGCACGCGATCTCACGTCCGTCTCGGCCTGTATCTGGTGCCGGCCCGTGGTCGTCGGTACGGGTCGAGGCGCGCGGGTGGGATGAACGCGGGTCGCCTGTCGTCGGTCTCGAAGGTGATGACCCAGTCGTCGTCATGCACCATCCGGTGGTGGAACGCGCACAGGAGCACACCGTCCTCCAGATCCGTGGTCCCGCCGTGGGCCCAGGGTTCTCTGGCGTGGTGGGCTTCGCACCAGGACGGTGGCCGGTCGCAGTCGGGCATCGCGCAGCCCTGGTCGCGGTGCGCCAGCGCGACGCGTTGGGCCGGTGTGAACAGTCGCTGCTTGCGGCCCAGGTCGAGCGGGAGCGACTGTCCGCCGAGGACCTGCGGGACGATCCCGACCCGGCAGGCGTGCTGCCGGACCTGGGAGGCACTCATGCGCTGCCCGGTGGAGGTGGTCGCGGTCCCAATGCCGTCGATCAGCTGCTGCAGGTCCAGGTTCACCGTCACCGTCATGCCCGACCCGCCGGCGTCGGGCAACCCGTCGGTGGGGAGGTGGTCGACCAGTGCCACGAGCGCGCGACCCTGGCGTTGGGGGTAGGTCAGGCCGGTATCGCCCTGCCCGTCGTCGAGGTGACGGCGGCGCGGGGCCGAGAACCCGTCCAGGACGTTCGACAACGCGGCCGCCTGCGCCGCGGGGATCCGGAAAC
>JAURVT010000001.1 GCA_030655315.1 Nocardioidaceae bacterium
CAGCGTGCCGTTGACCCCCCAGCGGGTGCGACCCCAGCACCACAGGGTCGCGTCGGTGTCGACGGCGCACGCCGTCCCGTGGGCCACGGTCACCGAGCGCCAGGCGCGGTCCGCCCCGACCCGACGGCCACCCGGGTCGCCCCCGGTGCCGCCGTGCCGCCGCCGTACCTGCCGCCCCCGTCCGACCCCACCACGACCGGCGACGACGGCAAGGGCGGCAGGAAGTGGCCGCTCGTCGCGGCGCTCGTCGTCATCGCGCTGCTCGCGGGCGGCCTCGTGTACGCGCTCACGCAGGGTGGCGGCGAGGACCAGCCCACCGACGCCCCGACCACGTCGGCCCCGACCACCCCCGAGCCCACGGACGAGGAGACCACCGAGGAGCCGACGGAGGACCCGACCACCGAGGAGCCGACGCAGGAGCCGACCACCGAGGAGCCCACGGAGGAGCCGACCACCGAGGAGCCGACGCAGGAGCCCACCACCGAGGAGCCCACCGACCCGACGGCCGACGAGGGCGCGAACGGGAACGGCAACGGGAACGGCAACGGGAACGGCAACGGCAACGGCAACGGCAACGGAGAGGGCGACGACGCCAACGCCGACGAGGCCCCGGCTGCGCCCGACGTCCGGGACCAGGCCGGGCCCGACACCGCGCGGGACCTCGCCGGCCCGAGCCCGGCCGTCGGGTAGAGCCGCCGCGACGGGACCGGCAGCAGCCGTCAGGCGGGCGTCTCGCCCTGGTCGCGCAGCTGCTCCTCGATGCGGGCGAGGGTCTTGTCGATGTTGGAGCGGGTCGTCCTGACCAGCGGTGAGCGCTTGATCAGGAAGCGCTGCTTGTCCTGCGACAGGTCCCAGGTCTCGCGCAGACGGGTGCCGCCGCCCTCGGTCGGCTCGAGCTCGTAGCGCCAGATGCGTCCGCCGACGACCTTGGCCAGGAGGCCCGCGCCGGTGGTCTGCCAGGCGATCCGACGGTCCTGCTCGAACTCGATGACGGTGTTCTGGGTGGAGTAGGAGAAGCCCTGGTTCATCGACATCCCGAACACCGATCCCGCACGCAGCGGCTCGGAGGGCCCGCTGGTGCCGCGGACGGTGCCCGAGCCGTCGAACTCGGAGTGTCGGCTCGCGTCGGAGAGCATCGCGAACACCGCCTCCGGCGGTGCGGGGACGATGCGCTCGGCGCTGACGGTGTCGTGGTCCATGCGCGCCAGCCTAGGGAGACCGCGGGGATTCGGCCGGGTGACGCCGCTGGCCTACACTGACCGACGTGCCCCGCGGAGATGGACGGCTGAACCACGACCTCGATCCCCAGGACGTCGGACCCCAGGACGCGTGCGGCGTCTTCGGTGTCTGGGCCCCCGGCGAGGAGGTCGCCAAGCTCACGTACTTCGGGCTCTACGCCCTGCAGCACCGTGGGCAGGAGTCCGCCGGGATCGCGGTGAGCAACGGCACCCAGATCCTGGTCTACAAGGACATGGGCCTGGTGAGCCAGGTCTTCGACGAGCCGACGCTCGAGTCGCTCAAGGGCGAGCTCGCGATCGGCCACGCGCGCTACTCGACCACCGGCTCCAGCGTGTGGTCCAACGCGCAGCCGACCTTCCGCTCCACCGCCACCGGCACCGTCGCGCTCGGCCACAACGGCAACCTCACCAACACCGCCGAGCTGATGCAGGTGCTCGACCAGCGCATCGCCGACTCCGGCCAGCTCGACCTCGCCGGACGCGGGCGCGACGTGTCCACCAGCGACACCGCGGTGATGGCCTCCCTGCTCGCCTCCTACCCCGACCGGTCGGTCGAGGAGGCCGCGCTCGCCGTCCTGCCGCAGCTGCGCGGCGCGTTCTCGCTGGTGTTCATGGACCAGGGCACGCTCTACGCGGCGCGCGACCCGCAGGGCGTCCGACCGCTGGTGCTCGGCCGGCTCGACCGCGGCTGGGTGGTCGCCAGCGAGACCGCGGCGCTCGACATCGTGGGCGCGTCCTACATCCGTGAGATCGAACCCGGCGAGTTCGTCGCCATCGACGCCGACGGGCTGCGCAGCGAGCGGTTCGCCGAGAAGGCTCCCAAGGGCTGCATCTTCGAGTACGTGTACCTCGCACGCCCCGACACGCTGATCAACGACAAGCGGGTCCACTCCGCGCGCACCGACATCGGCCGACGGCTGGCCCGCGAGAGCCCGGTCGACGCCGACCTGGTGATCCCGGTGCCCGAGTCGGGCACCCCGGCCGCGATCGGGTACGCCGAGGAGTCGGGCATCCCGTTCGGCCACGGTCTGGTCAAGAACAGCTACGTCGGCCGGACCTTCATCCAGCCGAGCCAGACGATCCGCCAGCTCGGCATCCGGCTCAAGCTCAACCCGCTGCGCGACGTCATCGCGGGCAAGCGCCTCGTGGTGGTGGACGACTCGATCGTCCGCGGCAACACCCAGCGCGCGCTGGTGCGGATGCTGCGCGAGGCCGGTGCCGCCGAGGTGCACGTCCGCATCTCCAGCCCGCCGGTCAAGTGGCCGTGCTTCTACGGCATCGACTTCGCCAGCCGCGCCGAGCTGATCGCCAACGGCATCTCGGTCGAGGAGATCCAGCGCTCGATCGGCGCCGACTCGCTCGCCTACGTGTCGCTCGAGCAGCTGATCGAGGCCACCGAGCGTCCCGCCGACGACCTCTGCCGGGCCTGCTTCGACGGGATCTACCCGATCGCGCTGCCGCACGAGACCGAGATCGGCAAGAACCTCCTCGAGCCCGCCTCGCCCAACTACGCCCCTCTCGCACCGGAGCGCACATGACCTCGTACGCGGACTCCGGCGTCTCGATCGAGAACGGCGACCGCGCCGTCGAGCTGATGCGCGAGTGGGTCGACAAGTCCCGCCGTCCCGAGGTCGTCGGCGGGATCGGCGGCTTCGCGGGCCTGTTCGACGCCTCCGCCCTGCGCCGGTTCGACCGCCCGCTGCTGGCCACGTCGGCCGACGGCGTGGGCACCAAGGTGGCGATCGCGCAGCGGATGGACGTGCACGACACCATCGGCTTCGACCTCGTCGGCATGCTCGTCGACGACCTCGTCGTGTGCGGTGCCGAGCCGCTGTTCGTCACCGACTACATCGCCTGCGGCAAGGTCGTGCCCGAGCGCATCGCCGCCGTCGTCAAGGGCATCGCCGAGGCGTGCACCGAGACCGGCTGCGCGCTGCTCGGCGGCGAGACCGCCGAGCACCCGGGCCTGCTCGGTCCCGACGAGTACGACGTCGCCGGCTCCACCACGGGCGTGGTCGAGGCCGAGAAGCTGCTCGGGGCCCACCGCGTGCAGCCCGGTGACGCGGTCGTCGCGATGGCCTCGTCGGGCCTGCACGCCAACGGCTACTCGCTCGTGCGCCGCGTCTTCGACGACGCCGGCTGGGAGCTCGACCGCGACGTCCCCGAGCTCGGCCGCACGCTCGGCGAGGAGCTCCTCACGCCGACGCGCCTGTACGCGCGTCCCGTGCTCGACCTGATCGCCCGGGCCCGCGTGCACGCGATGTCGCACATCACCGGCGGCGGGCTCGCGTCCAACCTGGCCCGGGTCGTCCCCGACTCGGTCAGCGTGCGGATCGAGCGGTCCACCTGGGAGCTGCCGGCGGTGTTCGGGCTGGTGGGCGAGGTCGGCGGCGTCGCCCGTCACGACCTCGAGGCCACCCTGAACCAGGGCGTCGGCATGGTCGCGGTCGTCGACGACGCCGATGCGGACGCGACCGTCGCGGTGCTGGCCGAGAACGGCGTGCGCGCGTGGGTGTGCGGCGAGGTCGTCGACGCCCCCGGTGGCGGCGTCGAGCTGCTCGGCGACCACGCCTGAGCGAGCCCCGCGCGCCGGTGTGACGAGTCCGAACACTCGTTCGGGCGGGTCCGTGTGCGCGAGGTTGCCCTGATTGGGTACCGTGACCCCACGACGTATCCGACTGATCCGAGACAGTGCGAGGGGTTGACCCGATGGGGCGCGGCCGTGCGAAAGCCAAGCAGACCAAGGTTGCTCGCGACCTGAAGTACCGACCGCTGGAGACGGACTTCGAACGGTTGCAGCGAGAGCTCCACGGCGAGCCCGACGCCCCGCGCGTCGAGGTCGTCGACGACGACGACTCCGACACCGACTACCGCGGCTCGGCCGCGGGCTGACCAAGCCCCCCGCTCAGCGCGGCAGCCACACGCCGCGCAGGCGGCCCACCTCGGCGATGCGCTGCTCGGCCAGACGGCCGGCGGCCACCGAGGGGGCGACGTCGTCGGAGGCGGCCCGCTCGAGCACGTCGAGCGTGGTGTCGAAGATCCTCCCGGCCCGCTGCTGCGCGCGCTCGAACGAGAAGCCCTCGAGCTCGTCGGCCACCTGGATCACGCCTCCGGCGTTGACGCAGTAGTCCGGCGCGTACACGATGCCGCGCTCGACCAGCACCTGCTCCACACCGGGGTGGGCGAGCTGGTTGTTGGCGGCGCCGCAGACGATGCGTGCCTGCAGGACGGCCGCGACGTCGTCGTCGACCGCGCCGCCGAGCGCGCAGGGGGCGTAGACGTCGAGGGCGCCTCGGACGAGGGCGGCGGTGTCGTCGACGGCAGACACCGAGGGGTGCGCCTCGCGGAGCGCCGCCACCGCGGACGCGTCGACGTCGGTGACCACCACGTGCGCGCCGTCCTCGACCAGGTGGCGCACGAGGTGCCGGCCGACCTTGCCGACGCCGGCGACGCCCACGGTGCGCCCGGCGAGGGAGTCCTCGCCCCAGGTGTGGTGCGCCGCGGCGCGCATGCCCTGGTAGACGCCGAACGCGGTGAGGACCGAGGAGTCGCCGGCCCCGCCGTGCGCGGTGGTGCGGCCGGTGACGAAGTCGCACTCGCGGGCCACGACGTCCATGTCGGCGGAGTAGGTGCCGACGTCGCACGCGGTGTAGTAGCGGCCACCGAGCGCCTGCACGAAGCGGCCGTAGGCGCGCAGCAGCGGCTCGGTCTTGTCGCGCCGCGGGTCGCCGATGACGACGGCCTTGCCGCCGCCGTGGTCGAGGCCGGCCAGGGCGTTCTTGTAGGTCATCGAGTGCGCGAGACCGAGCACGTCCCGCAGGGCGTCCTGCTCGCTGGCGTAGGGGTAGAAGCGGGTGCCGCCGAGGGCGGGACCGAGGGCGGTGGACGAGATCGCGACGATCGCGCGCAGCCCGGACTCGCGGTCGGACACGAACACGACCTGCTCGTGGCCGTCGCCGAAGGGCGAGGGGCCGTCGTGCGGGGCCGTGGAGGTGCGGGGGTCGCCGGTCACGGGGGTGCCTTTCGGGCGGGGGGTGCGCCGCGGGGGTGGTGCGGCTCGCCGACCACCGTATCCGTGGGGTGCGTCACGTCATGGACGAGCCGCGCCGCCGAGGGTGCGGGCACGCGGGGGGCGTGATCCCGCGCACGCGTGTGACCATCTGGTTGACAACGGTCATGTCGTTGTGAAAAGGCACAAAACCCTGCGAATGCGAAACCGTGACTGGCACTATCGAGCCATGACAGCCCGTGCCAACGATTCCGAGCGACTCCTGACTCCCGCGGAGGTCGCCGTGCTCTTCCGTGTCGACCCCAAGACGGTCACCCGTTGGGCCCAGGCGGGCAAGCTGAGCTCGATCCGCACGCTCGGTGGTCACCGTCGCTTCCGCGAGTCCGAGGTCAAGTCGCTGCTCTCGGGCGTCGACTCCTCCGAGACGACCGCCTGACCCACCCCGACGGTGCGCCGTCGTGACGACGGCCACCAGTTCGGTGAACCGGGTGTCGCCCCGCCCTGCAGCGCCTACGCTGGGCGCATGACTCGGGGGGGTCGGGAATGATCCGACGTGGACGGGCGCGGCAGCGCGCCACCGGCTCCCGCTCGCCCTGGAGCGCCCTGCCCTTCGTGGGGTGCGCCGCCGTGGCGGTCGCCGCGGCCACGATGTCGCCCCCGACGGGCACCCCGTTCGCGCTGCAGGTCTTCCTGCTGGCCTCCCTCCCGGTGCTGTGGGCCGCGCTGCACGGCAGCCGCCTCCACGTGCTGCTCGTCGCCGCCGCCAGCTCGGTGCTGCTGGTCGCGCCGCTGACCGTGCTGCGCGGGGTGGCGTGGGACGTCGCCGACTGGGGCGTGCTGGCCAGCTGGGTCTGCCTGGCCTTCGTGCTGTGCCCGGGGATCCAGCTCGTCGTCGACCGGGTCTGGCGCCACGACCACGCCCAGGTGTCCGAGGCCGCGAGGCAGAGCCTCGGTCGCGTCCGCACGCTCTCCGACCAGGTCGACCAGCTCGTGCTCCAGGCGCCCACCGGCATCTGCGTGGTCGGTCTGGACGGCGTCGTGGAGCGCGTCAACCCGGCTCTCGTCACCATGCTCGGCCGACCCGAGGACCCGACCGGTGCGAGCGTGGCCCTGCTCGGCCTGCTGCCCGGCGCCGACGGACCCGAGGTCGTCCGCTCGGTGCTGTCGGCGGACGGTGCCACGGTGACCCGCGAGGTGCGCATCGGTGGCGACGCCGATCCGCACCACCTCTCGGTGCACGCGACCACCCTCACCGACGAGGACGGCGAGCCGTCCGGCGTGCTCGTGCACCTCTTCGACGTCACCGCCCGGACCCGGGTGGAGGCGAGGCTGGACCACCTGTCCTCGCACGACGGCCTCACCGGCCTGGCCAACCGGAGCACCTTCGACGGGGTCCTCGAGGAGCACCTCGTGCGGTGCCGCCGCTACGGGCCCGCGGGTGCGGTCCTGATGACGGACCTCGACCACTTCAAGGACGTCAACGACTCGCTCGGCCACGACGCCGGCGACCGGCTGCTCGTCGAGGTGGCGGCCGTCCTGCAGGGCACCCTGCGCGAGTCCGACGTGGTCGCCCGGCTCGGTGGCGACGAGTTCGTCGTCCTGCTGCCCCGGGCCGACCGGGCCGAGGCCACGGTCGTCGCCCAGCGGCTGGTCGAGGCCGTGCGCTCGATGGAGCCGCCCGAGGGCTACCGGGGCCAGCCCGTCACGGCGAGCGTCGGCGCGGTGGTCCTGGACGAGGTGGGCGTCAGTGCCAGCGAGCTGATCTCGACCGCCGACCTGACGATGTACGACGCCAAGGAGGCCGGGCGCGACCGCGCGGCCGTCTTCGACGCGACCGAGTACGCGCTCCCGCAGTCCGGCGCCCGGCTCGTGTGGGCCAGCCGGGTGCGCGAGGCGCTGCGCGACGACGGGTTCGAGCTGCACGCCCAGCCCCTGGTCGACCTCGGCACGCGCGAGGTCGTCGGCGCCGAGCTGCTGCTCCGCATGGTCGACCGCGACGGGTCGCTCGTCGCCCCCGTCCACTTCCTGCCCGTGGCCGAGCGGACCGGCCTGATCCCGCAGGTCGACCGGTGGGTCGTCAAGCGGGGGCTCGAGCGTCTCGCCGAGCTCGCCGAGGTCGGCAGCACCGTCGGGCTCTCGGTGAACATCTCGGGACGCTCGCTCGACGACACCGACTTCGCGTGCGAGATCGCGGCCGCGGTGCAGGCGTCCTCGGTCGACCCGAGCCGGCTGACGTTCGAGATCACCGAGACCGCGGCCATCGCCGACATGGAGCGCGCCCGCACGTTCACCCAGATGCTGCACGACCTCGGCTGCCGCCTGGCCCTCGACGACTTCGGGGCGGGCTACGGCTCCTTCTACTACCTCAAGCACCTGCCCTTCGACTACGTGAAGATCGACGGCGAGTTCGTGCGGGGCGCGCTCGCGGACCCCGTGGACCGGCTCGTCGTCGCCTCCGTGGTCTCCCTCGCGCAGGGCGTGGACGGCCACGTGGTGGCCGAGCACGTCGCCGACGAGGAGACCGCGGTGCTGCTGCGCGATCTCGGGGTCGACCTCGGCCAGGGCGTCTACCTCGGCCCCCCGCGGCCCTGGTCAACCTTCGTCGCCGAGCTGGGCGGTGCGGCCGTCGAGCCGGTCCCGGCGGACCTGGCCTGACGCGGAGGCCGAACCTCTTCACGGGTGCGGTGCCCGGTGAAGAGGTTTAGGGTAGGCAGAGGCGCTCGTGCATGCGGGGGTCATCGGACCAGGGAGGCGACTCACGTGGACGACCGACAGGCTCAGACCCGCCGGCTCGAGTCCGTGACGGGCGACACCCAGACCTTGTCGGGCCTCGACGCGGCGGCCGCTGCCGGCACCGCGGACCTGCTGTGGGGCGTGGGGGCGGTCGCGACGCGGCTCAACCTGCCTCCGGCGACGCTGCGCACGTGGGAGCGCCGCTACGGCGTCGGTCCGTCCGAGCGCACCCAGGGCGGCCACCGCCGCTACAGCGAGGAGGACATCCTCCGCGCCCAGGTCGTCGCCCACCTGATCGCCCGCGGCGTCCCGGCCCAGGCCGGCGCCCGCGTGGCCCTGTCGCTCGACGGGACCGGTCTCGTCGCGGCGCTCGCCGACGGCGGCGCGTCGTCCGATGGCGTGGCCGTCGATCCCGACATGCAGCCCGAGGTCGCGATCCAGTCGATCATCGCCGCGGCGCACCAGGGCGGCCCCGACGAGCTCGGTCACCTCTATGCCCGTGTCCTCGGCCAGTGGGGCATCGTCCCGGGCTGGGACTCGGTGCTGGCGCCCTCGCTGTCGCGCATCGGCGACCTCTGGTTCGACGGCCTGATGGGCATCGAGGGCGAGCACCTCGCCACCGAGCGCCTGAGCGCCGAGCTGCGGGCCTTCACGCGACGCAAGCGTCCCCAGACCAACCAGGTCGACCCGATCGTCATCGCCAGTGCGGACGAGGAGATGCACTCCCTCCCGCTGATCGCGCTCGAGGCGGCGCTCGCCTCGGCCGGGCTCACCTGCTACGCGCTCGGCTCGCGCGTCCCCGCACGGGCCCTCGCGCACACCATGCAGCGCAAGCAGCCGCGGGTGGTGTTCCTGTGGTCGTCGATCGCGCGGCCGCTCGACGACGAGACGTGGTCGGCCTTCGACGGGCTCGACGCACCCGTCTCGGTGCTCCTCGGCGGCCCCGGCTGGCCCGAGACGCTCGCCGACGACGCCCCGGCGACGTCGATGCAGCACAGCCTCGGAGGCGCGCTCGACGCCATCCGGGACGTCTTCGCCGACAGCTGACCGCGTCGCCGTCGTTCTTGCCCGTGCCGGGCTCGCGCGTGCGGGGGACCGTCCGGATCTGGAGTCGTGGCACGCCCGGACGCCGGGTGTGAGAGGCTGCCAACCTCGAAGTTCGTCACGCCACACTCCTGAGGAGCCCGGATGGCCCTGGAGACCGCGCCCGGTCGCCCGGCCGGCCCGCCGCTGCCGCGTCGGGCCGCGGCCCTGCTGGGGCCGGCCTTCGTCGCGGCCATCGCCTACGTGGACCCCGGCAACGTGGCCGCCAACCTCACCGCGGGCGCCCGCTACGGCTACCTGCTGCTGTGGGTGCTCGTGGCGGCCAACGCGATGGCCGTGCTCGTGCAGTACCTGTCGGCCAAGCTCGGCGTCGTCACCGGCCGCAGCCTGCCCGAGCTGCTCGGCGAGCGGCTCGGCACCGGGAAGCGCCGACTGTTCTGGGGCCAGGCCGAGGTGGTGGCGATGGCCACCGACCTGGCCGAGGTCATCGGCGGGGCCATCGCCCTCAACCTGCTGTTCGACCTGCCGCTCCTGATCGGCGGGCTGGTCGTCGGCGTGATCTCGACCGCGATGCTGTCGGTGCAGACCCGCCGCGGCCAGCGTCCGTTCGAGGGCGTGATCGTCACGCTGCTCGTGGTCATCGCCGTGGGCTTCCTCGCCGGCCTGTTCGTCAGCCCGGTCGACCCGGGCGAGGCGCTCGCCGGCATCGTCCCGCGCTTCGACGGGACCGAGACGGTCCTCCTGGCGGCGAGCATGCTCGGTGCCACGGTGATGCCCCACGCGATCTACCTGCACTCGGCCCTCGCGCGCGACCGCCACGGCGTCCAGGACGACCCGGGCGTCGTGCGCCGGCTGCTGCGTGCCACCCGGTGGGACGTGGCCGGGGCGCTCGTCGTCGCGGGCGCGGTCAACATCGCCATGCTGCTCGTGGCCGCCGCCAGCCTGCGCGGCGTCGCGGGCACCGACACGATCGAGGGCGCTCACGCCGCGATCACCGCGGCGCTCGGGGCGGGCATCGGCATCGTCTTCGCGATCGGCCTGCTGGCCTCGGGCCTGGCCTCCACGTCGGTCGGCTGCTACGCGGGGGCCGCGATCATGGGCGGCCTGCTGCACCTGCGGGTGCCGCTGCTGCTCCGGCGGGTCGTCACGCTCGTCCCCGCGCTCGTCGTGCTCGGCCTCGGTGGCGAGCCGACCACCGCGCTCGTGCTCAGCCAGGTGGTGCTGAGCCTGGGCATCCCGTTCGCCCTCGTGCCGCTCGTGCGGCTCACCGGCGACCGCGCCCTGATGGGCGAGTTCGCCAACCCCGCCGCGGTGCGCGTCGTCGCCTGGACGGTGGTGGCCCTGATCGTCGCGCTCAACGTGGCGCTGATCGTGCTCACCGTCGCGGGTTCCGGCTGAGCCCCGGACGTGGCACGGTGGGGTCCTGCCGGCGCCAGGTGTGGCCCCCATGGCTCATGACCAGCACGACCAGCACGGCGCCCGGCGCGGTCCGGACCGGCTCGCGGCGCTCGCCCTCGGACGGGTCGCGCGGACGGCCTGGTTGGCCATGACGTCGGCGGCGGACGTGCGTCCGCACGGCGACGACGTCCCGCCGGACACCTCGAGGGCCCAGAGACCGCAGGACCATCGCCCGTAGGACGGCGACGGGGTGGTGGCCAGGGCCGGGGTCGAACCGGCGACCTTCCGCTTTTCAGGCGGACGCTCGTACCAACTGAGCTACCTGGCCGCTGCGCCGCGTGACGCTGCGCAACACCCGCGTGTTCCGGGCGGGGACCACGATACACAGGCGATCCGGCGGGTCGCTCGGTGGCGTCAGGCGGGGACGCCCTGGCGCGACCGGCGGGCGGCGGCGCCCGACAGCGTCAGCACCACCAGGGCGCCCACGGCGGAGGTGGCGGCCGTGATCAGGGCGGCGGCGCGCCACCCGTCGGCGGGGTCGGCGAACGCGGTGGCGACGAGGCCGACGACGGTCACGCCGATGGCCGACCCGAGGTAGCGCGCGGTGTTGTTGACGCCGCTGCCGAGCCCGCCGCGTCCGGGCGGGGCGGTGGCCACGGCCTCGCGGCCGAGGGCGGCGTTGAGGAACCCGGTGCCGACGCCGGCGACGACGAAGCCCGGCAGCATCGTCGCGACCGACGTCGACGCGGCGGTGACGGCCAGCACCAGCTGTCCCGCGGTGCACAGGGCCAGGCCGAGCGCCAGCTGGCGCAGGCCCTGCAGCGACGCCGGGAGGCGGCGCGCGAGGAGCGCGAACACGGTGCTCGGCACCGACCAGGCGGCGAGGGCGCCCGCGGCGACGAGGGTGCTCGCGCCGAGCCCGTTGGTCAGGTGCGACGCCGAGTAGGACATCACCGCGATGACGCCCGTGCCGGTGGCCAGCCCGGCGACGTGGGTGGCGGTGAAGTCCGGGCGGGTGAACAGGGCGAGATCGAGCATCGGGTGGTCCCGCCGACGCTCCACCACGACGAACGCGACGGCCAGCGCCGCCGCGAGGAGCACCAGGACGGTCGTGACGAGGGGACCGGACGGACCGCGGGACTCCACGAGGGCGACCAGCAGCACCGTCATCGCCCCGCCGAACGTCACCGCGCCGGGGAGGTCGAGCGCGCGACGGTGGTCGGCGAACGTCTCGCGCAGCCGGGTGCCGGCGGCGGCGACGAGCAGACCCAGCACGGCCAGCACGACGTAGGGGGCCCGCCACGACACCGACGCGTCGAGCAGACCGGGGAGGAAGGGGCCGGTGGCGATGCCCGCCGACACGCTGGCGCCCCAGACCGCGCCCGCGGTGGCCCGCTCGGCCGGGGTGGGGAAGAAGAAGGAGGTCATCGCGAGGCTCGTCGCGACCAGTGCCGCGGCGCCGACCCCCTCGACCACCCGGCCGAGCACGAAGGCGACGGGCTCCTGCGCGACCGCGCAGAGCACCGAGCCGGCGGTGAGGAGCAGGGCGCCGCCGACGAAAATCAGGCGTCGACCGCGGTCGTCGCCCAGCACGCCGACCACCAGGAGGCTGGCCGCGAGCCCCACGCTCATCGAGCTGAGGATCCAGATCTGGCCGGCCGTGCCGGCGGCGAGCTCGCGCCCGAGCGTGGGGGCGTCGGCCAACGACGTCGTGAACGCGGTGAGGGCGACGAAGACGCCCAGCGAGCCGACGACCAGCGCCGAGGTGCGGTCGCGCCGGTCGTCGCGGGCAGGTGGGGTCACGGGGACAACGTAGGACCAGATCTGGTCTGGTGACAAGACCATGGGGGTAGGGTGGGTCCATGGCACTGGGCAGCGGCTACGCCGGGCAGGACTGCTCGCTCGCCCGCGCCCTCGAGGTGGTGGGGGAGCGGTGGAGCCTGCTCGTGGTGCGTGACTGCTTCTTCGGGGTGCGCCGGTTCTCCGACTTCGCCGCCCACCTGGACATCTCGCGCGCGGTCCTGACCGACCGGCTGGGCTCGCTCGTCGAGGCCGGGGTGCTGCGGCGCGAGCAGGTCGCGGGCCACCACGAGTACGTGCTCACCGACGCCGGCCTCGCGCTCTGGCCGGCGCTCCACGCGCTCGCCGCGTGGGGAGGAGAGCACGCCGTCCCGGGGGCGCAGCCCTACCGGCTCTTCACGCACGACCGCTGCGGTGGGCGGCTCGACGCCGTCGGTCGCTGCGCGGCCTGCGACGTGGTGCCGGCGCCGTCGGAGGTGGTCTCCGAGCAGGGTCCCGCGCCCCGCCGTGGCCGTGACGACGCCGTCAGCGCAGCGCTCGTCGGACCCCGCCCGCTGCTCGTCCCCGTCCGCTGAGGAGGGACTCGTGGGTCCACGACCTCACGAAACCCCGGCCCCGTGCGTTGGCCCACCATGACAGCCGTCCCGTTCGAGCAGGTGGTGGCCGCGCACGGCGCGACCGTGTGGCGCGTGTGCCGCGCGGTCGTCGGGCCGGTCGACGCCGACGACGCGTGGTCCGAGACCTTCCTGTCCGCGCTGCAGGCCTACCCGGCCCTGCGTCCGGGCAGCGACGTGCGGGCCTGGCTGGTGACGATCGCGCACCGCAAGGCGATCGACCGGCACCGCGTCGCGGCACGCCAGCCCGTCCCGCTCGAGCAGCTGCCCGAGCCCGCGCCGGTCGACGCCGGTCCCGCGGGCGACCCCGCGCTGTGGGAGGCGGTCCGGTCGCTGCCCGACAAGCAGCGGTCCGCGGTCGCCTACCGCTACGTCGCCGACCTCCCGTACGCCGAGATCGGTCGCATCCTCGGCACGAGCGAGGCAGCCGCCCGTCGCAGCGCCGCCGACGGCGTCAGGAACCTGCGCGCCCGCCACCCCCAGGAGACCCGCCCATGACCCGCCACGACCCCCTCGCCGCGCTCGCCGACGACCCGGCCGTCGACCTCGCCCCGCTGCGGGCCCGGCTCGCGACCGACGCCGACGCCGCCGGCCTGCTCGACGTCGCCTACCGCACCCTCGACACCCCCGTCGGCGCGCTGCTCCTGGCCGCCACGGAGCACGGGCTGGTGCGCGTGGCCTACGCGGTCGAGGACCACGACGTCGTGCTCGGGACGCTCGCCGAGCAGGTGAGCCCCCGCGTGCTGCACGCACCGGCCCGGCTCGACGCCGTCGCGCGCGAGGTCGACGAGTACTTCGCGGGCCGCCGGTCCTCCTTCGACGTGGCGCTCGACCTCCGGCTCGCGAGCGGCTTCCGCCGCCGGGTGCTCGACCACCTCGCCGACATCGCCTACGGCAGCACCGCGAGCTATGCCGCGGTGGCGTCCCTGGCCGGCAGCCCGGCCGCGGTGCGCGCCGTCGGCACCGCCTGTGCCCGCAACCCGCTCCCGGTCGTCCTGCCCTGCCACCGGGTGGTGCGCGCCGACGGGTCGCTCGGGCAGTACGTCGGCGGTGCGGACGCGAAGCAGGCGCTGCTCGTCCTCGAGGGCGCGGCATGAGCCTGCTGCCGCGGGAGCGGCGGGAGGTGGCCCCGGGCGCGGTGCACGTGCCCGACTGGCTCGACGCCGACGAGCAGCGCCGGCTCGTCGAGGCCTGCCGCGGGTGGGCGCGCGGCCCGTCGCCCATGCGCGCGCCGCGGACGCCCGGCGGCGGACGGATGAGCGTCCAGATGGTCAGCCTGGGCTGGCACTGGAGGCCGTACGCCTACAGCCGCACCGGCGACGACGGCACGCCCGTGGCCGCGTTCCCCGACTGGCTCGGCGACGTCGGGCGCCGCGCCGTCGCCGACGCGTACGACGACCCGTCCGCGGGCGAGGCCTACCGGCCCGACGTCGCGCTCGTGAACTACTACGACGACGCCGCGCGGATGGGTCTGCACCAGGACCGCGACGAGGCTGCCTCCGATCCCGTCGTCTCGCTGTCGCTCGGCGACACCTGCCTGTTCCGGTTCGGCGGCACCGAGAACCGCAACCGTCCCTGGACCGACGTCGAGCTGGAGTCGGGCGACCTGTTCGTCTTCGGCGGGCCGTCGCGGTACGCCTTCCACGGCGTGACGGGCGTGCGGCCCGGCAGCAACCTCGTCGAGAACGGGCTGGGGGCCGGCCGGCTGAACCTCACCCTGCGGGTGTCGGGACTGGTCCACGGCGGGCCTGCGTAGCCTGGCGCCATGGCTGAGCAGGGCACGGGCGTCATCGTGGGCGAGGACGGCCTCGCCCGCGCGCCGTGGGGGCACCACGACCCGCTGCTGCGCGCGTACTACGACACCGAGTGGGGCATGCCCGTCCAGGGCGAGGCGGCCCTGTTCGAGCGGGTCAGCCTCGAGGCGTTCCAGTCCGGGCTGTCCTGGCTGATCATCCTGCGCAAGCGCCCCACCTTCCGCGCGGCCTTCGACGGCTTCGACCCCGACGTCGTCGCGGCCTACGACGAGTCCGACGTCGAGCGGCTGATGGCCGACCCCGGCATCGTCCGCAACCGTCGCAAGGTCGACGCCACCATCGCCAACGCCCGCGCGACCGTCGCCCTGCGCGACGACGGCGGGCTCGAGCAGCTGGTCTGGTCGTTCAAGCCGGACCGGACGCCGCGGCCGACCGTCCTGGAGGAGGTGCCCACCACCTCGCCCGAGTCGCTCGCGCTCAGCAAGGAGCTCAAGCGCCGCGGCTTCTCGTTCGTCGGCCCCACCACGATGTTCGCCCTGATGGAGGCCGTCGGCATCGTCGACACCCACCTGGTGGGGAGCCACCGGCGCGGGGCGTCGGGGGTCTGGCCGGCCTGACGCGCCCTGACCACCGGTGGGGGATCTCCCCTAGTCCGGAGGTCGCCGCAGGTCCGTCCCTCCGCCCGACGACGGCGACCGGGTGGGCCTGGTGCGATCGACCCATGAGACCTCCACGCACCGTGCACCTTCGACGTCCGCTCCTCGCCCTGCTGGCCCTGGCGCTCGCCTGGGGGATCGTGCCCTCCGCGTCGGGTGGGTCCGCCGACTCGACCACCCTGGGGAGCCGGGTGGACACGTTCGTGGGCGCCTACCTCGACCGGCACCGGCTGCCGGGGGCGACCGTCGCGGTGGTGCACGATGGCCGCGTCGTGCACGAGTCCGGGTACGGCCACGACGCCGACGGTCGGGACCTCACCGCGACGACCCGGATGCGCCTGGCGTCCGGGTCCAAGCCGGTCACCGCCTTGGCGGTCCTGCAGCTCGTCCAGGACGGCCGGGTGGATCTCGACGCGCCGGTCGTGCGCTACCTGCCCGACTTCGAGACCGAGGACGGCCGCGAGGACGGCGTGACGGTGCGTCACCTGCTGGCGCAGACGTCCGGGCTCCCGAACCCGACCGTCGTCCCGCCGGCGCGGACCCTGCGGGAGGCGGCCGAGCGGACCCGGTCCCTGCGACTGTCGACCGCCCCGGGCACCCGGTACGCCTACAGCAACGCCAACTACTGGGTGGCGGCCCGCCTGGTGGAGGTCGTGTCGGGCCGTGACTTCTCCTCCTACCTCCGGGACCGGGTGTTCGCCCCGCTCGGCATGGAGCGGTCGGTGAACCGCACGAACACCGCCGACGCGGTCCCCGGCCTCGCGCGCGGTCACGTGACCGCCTGGGGCGGATCGGTGGCCGTCGGGTCGGTGGACCAGACGGTCTCGGGTGCCGGAGGGGTGATCAGCACGGCGCACGACATGGGCCTGTGGCTGGCCGCCCAGCAGCGGGACGGGCGCGCGCCCGACGGGACGTCGGTGCTCTCACCCGGGCTCGTGCGGGAGTCGCACCACGCTCAGCCGGGCACCGACGGCGTCGGCCTGGGATGGGACGGGGACGTGACGGAGTCGGGGCGGCCCCGGGTCGGCTACAGCGGGGTGGACGCGTCCGGCTGGAGCTCCCGGCAGGACCTCGTGCCGGGCACGGGCTACGGCGTCGTCGTCCTCGCCAACAGCACGAGCCCGACGATCGAGCACCCCTACGAGCTGAGCTCGGGCGTCCTCGAGCTGACCGAGGGAGGCGAGCCCGACCTGGGGACGCCCGTCGCCGTCCTGGTCGACCTCGCGCTCGGGGCGACCACCCTGCTCGTGCTGGCCGCGGGCGTGGTCGGCGTCGGACGGGCCGGACGGTGGGCCGCGCGTCGCCGGGGTCGTCGGGCGTGGAGGTCGGCGCTGCGTCTGGTGCCCCTCGGCGTCGCGCCGGCCGCTGCCGTGGCCCTCTTCGGGGTGGCTCCGTCCCTGCAGGACAACAGCTTGACGCCGACCGACGTCTTCTGGCTGTTCCCCTCCGCCACGGGGCTCCTGGCCGCGCTCGCGGCGGCGTCCACCGCCGTGCTCGTCACCCGTGGGTGGTGGATGGCCCGTCGCCGGCCGGCGCGAGGGACGGTCACGACGTAAGTCTCCGGGCCCCCGACGTTCGACCGATGACGGTCGGCACCGCGGCGGCTTGAGTGGCACCCATGACCGAGGACCTGCTCCGCCGCCCGACGCCGCTGACGGACCGGGCCCTCGGCCCCGACCTGGCCCGGGGGTTCATGCTCCTGTTCATCGCCCTGGCCAACTCGCACTACTTCCTCAGCGGCCGCCCGGTGCTCGGGGGCTACCCGCAGGCAGGCTCACGGCTCGACTCCGTCGTCACCTGGGTGCTCTCGACGTTCGTCGACGGCCGGGCGTTCCCGATGTTCGGCCTGCTGTTCGGGTACGGCGTCGCCCAGATCGTGCGCCGGCAGGAGGCGCGGGGCCCGCGCGCGGTGCGGCGGATCCTGTGGCGACGCGCGCTCGCGCTGGTCGTCCTCGGGTTCCTGCACGCCACCCTGCTCTTCGCCGGGGACGTCCTCGGCGCGTACGGGGTGCTGCTGCTCGCCGGCGCGTGGATGGTGCGGTGGAGGGACCGCTGGCTGCTGCTGGTCGCGGTGCTGTTCTTCGCGCTGAACGCGATGCCCAGCCCTGACCTGTTCGTCCTGAGCCCTGCGCCGCCGGATGCCTCGATGCTGCCTCCCGATGCGGTGACCGCCGTCGTCGAGCGTGCGCAGGTGTCGGGCTTCGTCAGCCTGTTCGGTCCGCTCGGCTTCCTGTGCCCGTTCGTGGTCGGCCTGGTGGCGGGCAGGCGCCGGCTGCTCGAGCACCCCGAGCTGCACCGCCGGCTCCTCGGCGTCGTCGCGGTCGTCGGCGTCGGCGCCGCGGTGCTCGGCGCGCAGCCCGCGGCCCTCGTGCTCGCCGGGGTCCGGGGGCTGCCCGACCCGGTGGTGACCGAGCGGTTCGAGGCGCTGCACGACGCGACGGGCACGCTCGGCGGCTTCGGCTACGCCGCCCTGATCGTGCTGGTGGCCCTGCGGCTCGACGCGGGCCGTCGCCACCGGGTGGTCGACGCGGTCGCGGCCGTCGGCCAGCGGTCGATGACCTGCTACCTGGCGCAGTCCGTCGTCTGGGCGCTGGTGTTCACGCCGTTCCTGCTCGACCTTTCGGGCACGCTCGACGTCACGTCGACCGCCCTGCTCGCGACCGCGACGTGGCTCGCCACCGTCGTCCTCGCGGACTGGATGCGTCGCACCGGCCGTCGCGGCCCGTTCGAGCGGCTCGTCCGGCGCGTCACGTACGGGCGCTGGACGTGACGAACCCCCGCTCACCGTGGAGAGCACGCCACGGTCGGCGGGGGTCCACCACGACCTCGTGGTGTCGGCGGACGGGATCAGGTGTTCTGGGGGAAGCCCAGGTTGATGCCGCCGTGGGAGGGGTCGAGCCAGCGGGTGGTGACGACCTTGCCGCGGGTGAAGAAGTGCACGCCCTCGGTGCCGTGGGCGTGGGTGTCGCCGAAGAGGCTGTTCTTCCAGCCGCCGAAGGAGAAGTAGGCCATCGGCACCGGGACGGGCACGTTGATGCCGATCATGCCGACGGTGACCTCGTTCTGGAACTTGCGCGCGGCGCCGCCGTCGTTGGTGAACAGCGCGGTGCCGTTGCCGTAGGGGTTGGCGTTGATCAGGTCGACGGCCTCGTCGTAGGTGTCCACGCGCAGGACCGACAGCACGGGGCCGAAGATCTCGTCGGTGTAGACGCTCATGTCGGGCGTGACGTGGTCGAACAGGGTGGGCCCGACGAAGAATCCCTTGCCGTCGGCGTCGGGCTGCACGGTACGGCCGTCGACGACGAGCTTGGCGCCCGCGGACTCGCCGGCGTCGACGTACCCCGAGACGCGGTCCTGCGAGGCGGCGGTGACCAGGGGGCCCATGTCGCACCCGCGGGTGCCGTCGCCGGTGACCAGACCGGTGGCGCGGTCGTGGATCTTCGCGACGAGCTCGTCGGCGACGTCGCCGACCGCGACCAGGGCCGAGATGGCCATGCAGCGCTCGCCCGCGGAGCCGAAGCCGGCGTTGATGGCGGCGTCGGCGGCCAGATCGAGGTCGGCGTCGGGCAGGACGACCATGTGGTTCTTCGCGCCGCCGAGGGCCTGGACGCGCTTGCCGTGGGCGGTGCCCGTCTCGTAGACGTAGCGGGCGATGGGGGTGGACCCGACGAACGACGCGGACGCGATGTCGGGGTGCGTCAGCAGGCCGTCGACGGCGACCTTGTCGCCCTGCAGGACGTTGAAGACGCCGTCGGGGAGCCCGGCCTCCTTCCACAGCTGCGCCATCCAGATCGCGGCGGTGGGGACCTTCTCCGAGGGC
This sequence comes from Nocardioidaceae bacterium, assembly GCA_030655315.1. Lineage (GTDB taxonomy): Bacteria > Actinomycetota > Actinomycetes > Propionibacteriales > Nocardioidaceae > JAURVT01. The sequence continues at coordinate 19,067 of JAURVT010000001.1, forward strand.
TTGAGGACGACGGTGTTGCCCGCGGCGATCGCGACGGGGAAGAACCACATCGGGACCATCGCGGGGAAGTTGAACGGGCTGATGATCGCGACCGGGCCGAGCGGCTGACGGGTCGAGTGCACGTCGACGCCGGTGGAGGCGTTCTCGGTGAAGGCGCCCTTGAGCAGGTGCGGCATGCCGCACGCGAACTCGACGACCTCCTGGCCGCGGGCGACCTCGCCGGCGGCGTCGGACAGCACCTTGCCGTGCTCGGAGGTGATGATCGCGGCGAGCTCGGGAGCGCGCGCGTTGAGCAGCTCGCGGAACGCGAACAGGATCTGGGTGCGCTTGGTCAGCGACGTGTCGCGCCAGCCGGGGAACGCCGCGGTGGCGGCGGCGACGGCGGCCTGCACGTCGTCCTGCGACGCGAGGTCGACCTGGCCGGTGACCTCGCCGGTCGCGGGGTTGGTGACGTCGGCGGTGCGGCCGCCCGTGCCGGGCACGGACGCCCCGCCGATCCAGTGGTTGATCGAGGTGGTCATGGGTTCCTCCTCAGGAACGCAGGCGCTGCTCAGGCCTGCTGGGTGCCGATCTCGACGTGGTTGCCGCAGCCGGACAGGTACGTGTGGGTGCGGCGCGCGATCGGGAACGGGGTGTCGGGGTGGCAGGGGTAGAGGTCCTGCTCGACGATCGCGTACAGCTGGCGGTCGAGCTTCTCCACCTCGGCGATGACCTCGGAGAGGTCGGGCACGCCCTGGGGCGGCTCGATCATGACGCCGAGCTTGACCGCGGCGGGGAACGTCAGGTCCTCGGCCTCGACCTGCGCGACGATCGCGGGGTCGACCTGCTTGAGGTGCAGGTAGCCGATGCGGTCGGGGTAGCGCTGGATCAGCTCGATGTTGTCGCCGCCGTAGTACGACACGTGGCCGGTGTCGAGGCACAGGTTCACGTAGCGGGGGTCGGTCTTCTCCAGGAAGCGCTCGATGTCCTTCTGGTAGCCCACGTGGCTGTCGGCGTGGGAGTGGAACTGCAGCTTCAGGCCGTACTCGTCGAGGATGCGGCGGCCGAGCTCGTCGTGGCCCGTGGTGATGGCCTCCCACCCCTCGGCGCCGAGCTCGCGGGGCTCGATGTCCGCGCCGGTCTTGTGGTCGCGGAACAGGTCGGGGATGACGACGATGTGCTCGCCGCCGACGGCCTTGGTCAGCGCGGCGACGTCGGTGACCTGCTTCCAGACCGCGTCCCACGTGTTCGGGCGGTGCAGCGCGGAGAAGACGGTGCCGGCCGAGACCTTGAGCTGGTGCTGGTCGAGCTTGTCCTGCAGCTCGCTCGGGTCCGTCGGCAGGTAGCCGTAGGGGCCCAGCTCGATCCAGTCGTAGCCCGACGCGCGGACCTCGTGCAGGAAGCGGTCGGCGGTGGTCTGCTCGGGGTCGTCGGCGAACCAGACGCCCCAGGAGTCCGGGGCCGAGCCGATGACGATGCGTGCGTTCACGTGTGATTCCTCCGGGGTGCCAGGGTGGTCGAGGGTGGCGGTCAGTGGGTCGGGATGGTCGGCGGCGCGAGGTGGAGGCGCTGCGTGGCCTTGTGGGTCTCGTAGACCGTGCGGGCCTGCTGGGTCGAGTCGAGCGTGGAGACCTCGCTGACGGGCACGTCCCACCACGACGCCGAGTCGGGCGCGCCGATCAGCGGGTCGGTCTCGACGTGCACGACGGTGCTCGTGGTCGACGCCTTGGCGGCGCGGATCGCGGCGGCGAGCTCGTCGTTGCTCGCGACCTTGACGACCTCGACGCCGAGGCTGGCGGCGTTGGCGGCGAGGTCGACGGGCAGCAGGCCGCCGTCGAGGCGTCCGGTCTCGGACGAGCGGGCGCGGTACCGGGTGCCGAAGCGCTGGGAGCCGAGCGACTCCGACAGCGAGCCGATCGACGCGAACCCGTGGTTCTGCACCAGGATGACGATCACCTTGAGGTCCTCCTGCACCGCGGTGACGAGCTCGGTGGCCATCATCAGGTAGGAGCCGTCGCCGACCATGACGAAGACGTCGCGGTCGGGGCACGCCATCGCGACGCCCAGGCCGCCGGCGACCTCGTAGCCCATGCAGGAGTAGCCGTACTCGACGTGGTAGCCCTTGCTGTCGCGCGTGCGCCACAGCTTGTGCAGGTCGCCGGGCATCGAGCCGGCCGCGCACACGACGACGTCGCGCGGGTCGGACAGCTCGTTGACGAGCCCGAGCACCTCGCCCTGGGTGAGCAGGCCGCCGGCGCCGGCCTGCGGCACCTCGGGGTGGTAGGTCGCGTCGACCGTCGCGTCCCAGGTCGCCTTCCAGGTCGCGGTGTCGCGGACGACGTCCTCGCCGACGCGGAAGTCCTGGAGCGCCTGGGTGAGCGCGACGAGCGACTCGCGCGCGTCGGCCGTGACGGCCAGGCCGGACTGCTTGACCGAGTCGAGCGGCGCGACGTTGATGTTGACGAACCGCACGTCCTCGGCCCCGAACGCGGTACGGCTGGCGGTGGTGAAGTCGGAGTAGCGGGTGCCGATGCCGATCACGACGTCGGCGGTCTCGGCGTACGCGTTGGCCGCCGTGGTGCCGGTGGAGCCGATGGCGCCGAGGCACTGCGGGTGCGCGTCGGGCAGCGTGCCCTTGCCGGCCTGGCTCTGGCCGACGGGGATGCCGGTGGCCTCGCTGAACGCGGCGAGCGCGTCGGTGGCCTGGCTGTAGTGGACGCCGCCGCCCGCGACGACGAGCGGACGCCGCGCCGACGCGATGATCTCCGCGGCCTGCTCGACGAGCACCGTCTCGGGGACGGGACGCGCGACGTGCCAGACCCGCTTGGCGAACAGCGCGACGGGCCAGTCGTGGGCCTGCGCCTGGACGTCCTGCGGGAGGCAGACGGTGACCGTGCCGGTCTCGGACGGGTCGGTGAGCACGCGCATCGCGGCGAGCATGGCCGCCGGCAGCTGCTCGGGACGCCAGATCCGGTCGAAGTAGCGCGACACCGGACGGAAGCAGTCGTTGACGGTGACGTCGCCCGACTGCGGCAGCTCGAGCTCCTGCAGCAGCGGTGACGCGCTGCGGTCGGCGAAGGTGTCGGCCGGCAGCAGCAGCACGGGCAGCCGGTTGATCGTGGCGAGCGCGGCCCCGGTGACCATGTTGGTCGCGCCCGGGCCGACGCTGGTGCTGACCGCGTAGGTCTGCAGGCGGTCGCGCATGCGCGCGAACGCGGCGGCGGAGTGCACCATCGCCTGCTCGTTGCGTCCGAGCACGTAGGGCAGCGCGTCGGGCTCCTCGAGCTCGGCCTGCAGCAGCGCCTGGCCGAGGCCCGCGACGTTGCCGTGGCCGAAGATCCCGAAGCACCCGGCGAACAGCCGCTGCTCCTGGCCGTCGCGCTCGGAGTGCTGCGCGGCGAGGAAGCGGACGATCGCCTGCGCGACGGTCAGCCGCACGGTCGTGGGCTCGGACATCACTGGCCTCCTGCTGCGGGACGGACACGGGGGTCGATCTCGGTGTCGGCCCAGGTGTCGCGCACCCAGGTCTGGTCGGGGTGGTCGCTGATCCGCCACGCGCGCTCGCCCGGGCCGGCCATCACGTTCAGGTAGTACATGTCGTGGCCCGGCGCCGCGACGCACGGCCCGTGCCACCCGAACGGCACCAGCGCGGTGTCGCGGTCGCGCACCTCCAGGAGCACGTCGATCTCGCCGGCGGGGCTGCTGCTGGTGCGGTGGAAGCCGAAGCCGGGCTGCCCGGCGGGTCCGGCCGCGATCTCGAAGTAGTAGATCTCCTCGAGGCGCGACTCGTGCTCGGTCTCCTCGTCGTGCTTGTGCGCGGGGTAGCTCGACCAGTTGCCACCGGGCGTGATCACCTCGCACGCGATGAGCGCGCCGGCCTCGAACGCGTCGACGGTGCCGAAGTTGCGCACCTGGCGGCTGGCCTGGCCGGCGCCGCGCATCTCGACGGCGACGTCGGCACGCGGGCCGTAGCGGAACGGGAGCGCCCGGTCGGTGCGCGCGCCGGTCAGGGCGAAGCGGCCGCCGGCCGCGGACGTCAGCGTGACGCTGCTGCGGACGGGCAGGTAGGCGACGTCGGTGGGCCCGGCGAAGACGTCGGGGCGCCCGGCGAGCTCGTGCGTCTCGTCGCCGACGGTGACGGTGACGCCGCCGCTGAGCGGGACGACGAACATCTCCTCGCCGCCGGTGTCGACGGTGCGCGTGGCGCCGGCGTCCAGGTTGAGCACGCGCAGGCTGCAGTGCTCCCAGCCGGCGGACTCGGGCGTGACGAGGAGGTCCCAGCCGTCCGTGGCGGACGTGCCGGCGGGCAGGTGGTGGTCGGTCATCAGGGGCTCCTTCCTCAGTGGACGAGCGAGACGGCGGTGTCGACGGCGCCGGCGACGTCGTCGTCGGCGGGGAACAGCAGGGAGCGGCCCACCACGAGGCCGCGGACCGGCGCGATCGCCAGCGCCTTGGACCACGACGCGTAGACCTCGTCGGACGAGCCCGTCGGATCGCCGCCGAGCAGCAGCGTGGGCAGGTTGGTGGCCTCCATGACGCGCTCCATCTCCTCCACCACGGGCAGCTTCATCCAGGTGTACGCGCTGGAGCCGCCGAGGCCCTGGGTGATGGCGACCGACTTCACGACGGCCTCGACCGACAGGTCGTTGACCACCTTGCCGTCGACGCGGCGTGACATGAAGGGCTCGACCATCGCGACGAGCTCGGCACGGTTGAGGTCGCTGACGGCCTCGGCGCACGCCTCGAGCGTCGCGAGCGACCCGGTGTCGTCGAGGTCGATCCGGGTGAGCATCTTGGCGCCCTCGAAGCCGGACTCGACGGTCGAGCGCACGTCGTAGCCCGTCATCCGGTCGTCCATCTCGAACGCCGAGCCGGCCAGGCCGCCGCGGTTCATCGACGAGAAGACGACCTTGTCCTCGAGCGCGCCGAGCAGCAGGAGGTCCTCGAGGATGTCGGCGGTGCCGAGCACGCCGTCGACGCCCGGACGCGACAACGCGGTGCGCAGGCGGTCGATGACGTCGCGCCGGTTGGCCATCGCGTCCGCGCGGCCGGCCGCGGCCAGGGCCCCGCGGGCGGGGTGGTCGCAGGCGACGATCATCAGCCGGCCGTCGGCGGGGAGCAGCGGTCGTCGGCTGCGGCTCGCGAGGAGGCGCTTGACGCGACCGGGGTCGGTGGCGCGCACGTCGCGCAGCTCGTCCTGGTCCGCGACGAAACCGCCGGTGGAGAACAGCGACATGTCAGGCCTCCTGGGTGCGCTCGGCGACGAGCGCGTCGATCTCGTCCTGCGTGGGCATGGCGGTGGAGCACTCGAGCCGCGAGGCGACGATGGCGCCGGCGGCGTTGGCGTTGACGAGCAGCCGGTCGAGCGGCAGCCCGGCCAGCAGGCCGTGGACCAGCGAGCCGCCGAAGCTGTCGCCCGCGCCCAGGCCGTTGACCGGCTCGATCGGGATGGGCGGTGACACGACGCGCTCGTCGCGCGTCTTGGCCAGCACGCCCTTGGGGCCCTGCTTGACGATCGCCAGCTCGACGCCGGCGTCGAGCAGCGCGTCGGCGGCGCGGTCGGGGTCGGACTCGCCGACGGCGACCTCGCACTCCTCGCGGTTGCCGACGGCGACCGTCACCTGCGACAGGATCTTCTGCACCTGCTCGGTGGCGGCGGCGGGGGACTCCCAGAACATCGGGCGGTAGTCGAGGTCGAGCACCGTGTGCCGGCGACGGTCGCGCGCGGCCAGCATGTCGAGCTGGGTCTGACGGCTGGGCTCCTCGCCCAGGCCGCTCGTGGTCACCCATAGCAGGCCGGCGTCGCGGACGAGGTCGAGGTCGACCTGGTCGGTGGTGATCTGCATGTCGGGCGCGGCGGGCTTGCGGTAGAAGTACAGCGGGAAGTCGTCCGGCGGGAAGATCTCGCAGAACGTGACCGGCGTCGGCAGGTCGGGGTGCACGACCACCTGGGCGTCGTCGACGCCGAGGTCGCGCAGCGCGCGGCGCACGAAGCGGCCGAACGGGTCGTCGCCGACCCCGGTCACCGCGGTCACGCGCCGGCCGAGCCGTGCCGCGGCCACCGCGACGTTGGCGGTGGTGCCGCCGAGGAACTTGCCGAACGACTCGACGTCCTCCAGGCCGACCCCCACCTGCAGCGGGTAGATGTCGACACCGGCGCGGCCGTACGTCAGGACCTCGGGGGTCTGGCTCGACGGGTGCTGGCTCGGCGGGGTCATCGCTGACCTTCCTCGACGGGGGTGGGAGCGGGTCGCTGTGACCCGGACGAAACACTACGAGCCGGTCGCCGCTACGTCAACAGTATGTCAGGACAAGCGCTTGTCAGGACAAACTCGTCGAGCTGGGCGTGCGGGTCGGCGACGCGACGCCGACCGGGTGTCCGTCCGTCAGCGGTCGACGAGGGTGAGCTCGAAGGCGTACGAGTCGGCCCGGTAGACGTGGCGGCCGAGCTCGACGGCGTTGCCCGCGTCGTCGTAGGCGGTGCGCTCCATGGTGAGCAGGGGCGCGTTGCGTGGCTCCTCCAGCAGCCGCGACTCGCGGGCATCGGCCCGCCGGGCGCCGATCTTCTGCCGGGCGACCCGCATGTGGATGCCCGCGCCGCGGATGGCCGCGTAGAGGCCGACCTCGGCGAGGTCGACGGCGGCGAGGTCGAGGCTCGACGCGGGCAGGTAGTTCTGCATCAGGGCGAGGGGGCCGCTGCGGATGCGTCGCAGCCGCTCGAGGAACCACACCGTCTCGCCGACGTCGATCCGCAGCGCGGACGCGACCTCGTCGTCGGCGGGGCGCTGGTCGAGCACCAGCACGTCGGTGCGGGGCTCCTCGCCGGCCGCGACGAGGTCGTCGTGCAGGCTCGTCAGCTCGACCGAGCGGTTGATCTTCCCGTGCACCACCTGGGTGCCGACGCCGCGCTTGCGCACCAGCATCCCCTTGTCGACGAGCACCTGGATCGCCTGGCGCATCGTCGGTCGCGACAGGCCGAGGTCCGCGGCGAGCGAGATCTCGTTGTCGATACGCTCACCCGCGGCGATGGAGCCGTCGAGGATGGCGCGCTCGAGCTGCTCGGCGACCTGGAAGTACAGGGGGACCGGGCTCGAGCGGTTCAGGGTGATCGGCGGCTTGGTGCCTTGGGTGGCCATGCTGTGGGCCCTCCTCCGGGTGCCGGGTCAGCGCAGCATAGCGGCCGACCCGCGTCGTGTCCGGGCGTCAAGATGTCCTGACAAACAATTGACAAGGCGTGTGAGCAGGCGCACACTTTCTCGCAGCCGACCGCCTGCCTCGCCGCGACGTCGTCCTGAGACGCCGCCACCGGGACCGGTCGGTCCCACCCACGAAGGAGAACGCCCCCATGAAGAAGCTCAGGTTCGCCGGAGTCCTGGCCGTCGGCGCGCTGCTGCTCAGCGCGTGCAGCGGCACCGGGCAGAGCGAGGGCCCCGCCGACACGGCGGACCTCGACCTGTCCTACGCGGTCATCACCCACGGCGCCCCCGGAGACGCGTTCTGGGACCGGGTCAAGTCCGGCGCCGAGCGCGCCGGCGAGGACTACGGGGTCGACGTCGCCTACAGCTCGGACCCCGACCCCTCGAAGCAGTCCGCGCTGATCGACGGCGCCGTGGCCGACAAGGTCGACGGCATCGTCGTCTCCATGGCCAACCCTGACGGCGTGAAGACCGCCGTCGAGTCCGCCGTGGCCGCGGGTGTCCCCGTGATCACGATCAACTCGGGCCTGGAGTTCTCCAAGGCCTTCGGCGCGATCACCCACATCGGCCAGTCCGAGGAGATCGCGGGCCAGGCCGCAGGTGAGCGCCTGAAGGACGAGGGCTTCACGAACGTCCTCTGCGTGGTCCAGGAGGCCGGCAACGTGGGCCTCGAGACCCGATGCAAGGCCGTCGCCGACTCCATGGGCGGCACTGTCGAGAACCTGCAGGTCGACGGCACGGACGACAACGCCGTCCAGGCCACCATCACCTCCAAGCTCCAGGCCGACACCGACGTGGACGGCGTGCTGACCCTGGGCGGTCAGTACGGCATCGACGCCGTGGCAGCGGTCGGGGAGGCCGGCAGCGACGCACGCGTCGCCACCTTCGACCTCTCCGAGGACGTCATCAAGGCGATCCAGTCCGACGACATCCTGTTCGCCATCGACCAGCAGCCGTTCGTCCAGGGCTTCGAGGGCGTCTCCGGTCTCTACCTGAAGAGCATCAACGGCAACGACGTCGGCGGCGGCCAGCCGATCAACTCCGGCCCCGCGTTCATCACCAAGGACAACGCGGACGCGGTGCTGAAGTTCGCCGAGGAGGGCACCCGCTGACCCCCTCCCGACGGCGGCCGGGCCCGGCCCGGCCGCCGTCGGGACCAGGCGCACCCACCCCCACCGCCCACACCCAGGAGAACCAGATGGCGACCGCCACCGCAGCACCTGACGAAAGGCTCGCGACGACCTCACTGGTCGGCCGCCTGCTGAAGCGTCCCGAGATCGGGGCCCTCATCGCGGCGATCGCCGTGTTCATCTTCTTCGCGGTCGTCACCGACACCTTCGCTACCGCGGGCGGGGCCTCCACCTGGTTGCGCACGTCGTCGACGATCGGCGTCATGGCCGTCGCGGTGGCGGTGCTGATGATCGGCGGCGAGTTCGACCTGTCGGCGGGCGCCATGACCGGCTTCACCGGCCTGGTCGTCGGCGTGCTCACCACCGAGTACGGCCTGAACATCTGGGCCGCGATGGTCGTGTCGCTCGCGCTCGCGCTGGGCATCGGTGCCATCAACGGCATCCTGGTGATGCGGACGGGCCTGCCGAGCTTCATCGTCACCCTGGGCACGTTCTTCGTGCTCCAGGGCGTGGACCTCGCGGTGCCGAAGGCGATCATCGGCCAGGTCGCGATCCAGGGGATGGCCGACGTGCCGTTCTACGACCAGCCCAAGGCGGTCTTCGGCTCGGCGATCAGCGTGCTCGGCGGCAACGTCTACGCGTCGGTGTTCTGGTGGATCGGCGTCACCGCCCTGGCCACCTGGATCCTGCTGCGCACCAAGGTCGGCAACTGGATCTTCGCCGTCGGCGGCGCGCAGACCGCGTCCCGCCAGATCGGCGTCCCGGTCTTCAAGACCAAGGTCGGCCTGTTCATGACGACGGCCGGCGCCGGCTGGCTCGCCGGCATGCTGCTGCTCTTCTCGGTCTCGACGGTGCAGGCCAACACCGGCGTGGGCCAGGAGTTCATCTACATCATCTGCGCCGTCGTGGGCGGCTGCCTGCTCACCGGCGGCTACGGGTCGGCGATCGGCGCCGCGTTCGGCGCGCTGATCTACGGCATGACCAACCAGGGCATCGTCTACGCCGGGTGGGACAACAACTGGCTGCGCGCGTTCCTCGGAGTGATGCTCCTCGGCGCGGTCCTCCTGAACGAATGGGTTCGCAAGCGAGCGGAGACGTCACGATGAGCGACACGAAGAGCACCACCCACGAGGCCCACCCCGACACGTCGAAGCCGGCCGAGGTCGGCACGCCGATCATCGAGGTCGTCGACATCGGCAAGCGCTACGGCAGCGTCATCGCCCTGTCCGAGGTCACCACCTCGGTCCGGGCGGGCGAGGTCACCTGCGTCCTCGGCGACAACGGCGCCGGCAAGTCGACGTTCATCAAGATCCTCGCCGGTGCGCACGAGCACACCGACGGCACCCTGAACATCGACGGCGTCTCGCGCCACCTCGCGTCGCCGCGGGTGGCGCTCGACCTCGGGATCGCGACGGTCTACCAGGACCTCGCCGTGGTCCCGCTGATGCCGGTCTGGCGCAACTTCTTCCTGGGGTCCGAGCCCACCACCGGGTTCGGTCCGTTCAAGAAGCTCGACGTCGCGACGATGAAGAAGACCACCAAGTCCGAGCTCGCGGCCATGGGCATCGACCTGCGCGACGTCGACCAGCCCATCGGCACGCTGTCCGGCGGTGAGCGCCAGTGCGTCGCGATCGCCCGCGCGGTCTACTTCGGTGCCCGCGTCCTGATCCTCGACGAGCCCACCGCGGCGCTCGGCGTCAAGCAGTCCGGCGTGGTGCTCAAGTACATCGCCAAGGCGCGCGAGCGTGGCCTCGGCGTCGTCTTCATCACCCACAACCCCCACCACGCCTACCCGGTGGGCGACCGCTTCATGCTGCTGCGACGCGGCAAGTCGATGGGCGACTTCCCCAAGTCCGAGATCACGCTCGACGAGCTGACGGCCATGATGGCCGGCGGCGCGGAGCTCGAGGCGCTGAGCCACGAGCTCTCGCGCGAGCTGGGCGCGGACTCCGAGGTCGCGAAGAAGATGGAGCTTGCCGTGGAGGACGCAGAGGCATGAGGGACGACCTCGGGATCGGCGTCGTCGGGTTCGGCTGGATGGGGCAGGTGCACGCACGGTCGATGTCGCGCCTCCTCCAGCACTTCCCCGACGCGCCGCTGCGTCCCCGCCTGGTGGCCGTGGCCGACGTCGCCGACGACGACCGCCTCGAGCGGGCGGCCGACGCGTACGGCTTCGAGCACGCGCTCGGCGACTGGCGCGAGCTGGTCGCCCGCGACGACGTCGACGTCGTCTGCGTGACGGGCCCCAACTTCATCCACCGCGACGTCGGGGTGGCGGCGGCGCAGGCCGGCAAGCACCTCTGGATCGAGAAGCCCGCCGGCCGTGACGCGGCCGAGACCGCCGAGGTCGTCGCCGCCGTCGAGGCGGCCGGTGTCCAGTCCGCGGCCGGCTTTAACTACCGCAACGCACCGGCGGTGCAGCGCGCCCGTGAGCTCGTGGCGGACGGCCGCCTCGGCACCGTCACCCACGTCGACGTCACGTTCATGTCCGACTACGCCGCGCACCCCGCGGGGGCGCTGTCGTGGCGGTTCCAGAACGAGTTCGCGGGCAGCGGCGTGCTCGGCGACCTGGTCAGCCACGCGGCCGACCTCGCCCGCCACGTCGCCGGCGACATCAGCGAGCTCGTCGTCGACGACGCCCGCTTCATCCCGCAGCGACCGGCCCCGGCGTCCGCGTCGGCGTCGCACTTCGCCCGCGGCGGCGACGGCCCGCTGCTCGAGGTCGAGAACGAGGACTACGTCGCGGCGCTGCTGCGGTTCGCCTCGGGCGCGCGCGGCACGCTGCAGTCCTCGCGCGCCGCGGTCGGCGAGCAGAACACCTACGGCATCGACGTGCACGGCACCACCGGTGCGCTGTCGTGGGACTTCCGCCGCATGGGCGAGCTGCGCGTCTGCCTCGACCAGGACTACCAGGACGCCTCCTACACGACGGAGTTCGTCACGCCCCGCGACGGCAGCATGGGCGCGTTCCAGCCCGGCGCCGGCATCTCGATGGGCTTCGACGACCTCAAGGTGATCGAGGCGCACGCGCTGGTCCGGTCCATCGCGGACGGCAAGCCGCACGGCGCCACGGTGCAGGACGCGCTCGTCGCGGCCCGCACGGTGGATGCCATGCTCCTGTCCGTGAGCGAGCGTCGGTGGGTGTCCCTGTGAGCCTGCGGATCGGCGTGGTCGGCGCCGGCGCGATGGGGTCGGAGCACGTCCGCGTCCTCAGCGCCCACGTCCCGGCGGCGCGCGTCACCACGGTCTTCGACGCCGACGTCGAGCGTGCCGCCCACGTCGCCGACGGCGTCAGCGCCCGGGTCGCGTCGTCGGGGGAGGACCTCGTCCGCTCCGACGACGTCGACGCGGTCGTCATCGCCTCGCCCGACTTCACCCATGCCGACCTGGTGCGCGCCTGCATCGACGCGCGCAAGCAGGTCCTGTGCGAGAAGCCCCTCGCGCTCACGTCGGAGGAGTCCGCGGGCGTGGTCGAGGCCGAGGCGGCCTCGGGACGCCGCTTCGTGCAGGTCGGCTTCATGCGTCGCTTCGACCCCGGTTTCGTGGCGCTGCGCGAGAGCGCGCTCGGCGGGGCCGTCGGCATTCCGCGGATGGTGCACTGCGTCCACCGCAACGCGGTGTCGCAGACCAGCACCTCGAGCGACAACCTCATCACCGGCTCGATGATCCACGAGCTCGACACGGTGCGGTGGCTGCTCGGCGAGGAGATCGTCTCGATCGACGTGCGCAGCCCCGTCGCCGAGGGCTTCGCCGACCCCCAGCTCGCGGTCATCGAGATGGCGTCGGGCGTGCTCGTCACTGTCGAGGTCTTCGTCAACGCCCACTACGGCTACGACGTCGGGTGCGAGGTCGTCGGCACCCGCGGGACCACCAGCCTGGCCGCCCCGCAGCTGGTCACGCACAAGCGCGCCGGCGCCGACGAGACGCCCATCGGCGACAGCTTCGTGGCCCGGTTCGCCGACGCCTACCGGATCGAGCTGAACGAGTGGGTGGAGGCCGCGCTGGGCGGCACGCCCACCGGTCCGACCGCCTGGGACGGCCACGTCGCCAACGTCGTCGCGGCCGCCGGCATCGCGTCGCTGCACAGCGGCAGCCGGCAGCGCGTCGAGCTGCCCGCGGCTCCCGGTCTCTACGCATCCTGACCGCGCCGCCCGGTGCCCGGGGGAGGTAGATTTCCCCGTGCGCCAGGCCGGCGCCGTCAGGAGGAGAGATGTCCGAGAACACCAGCGTCGCGGGGGGTCCCGCGCTGCCCCAGGAGCGCCTGCTCGCCACCGAGATCCCCGGTCCCCGCTCGCGTGAGCTGATGGCGCGCAAGCACGCCGCCGTGGCCTCGGGCGTCGGCACCACGATGCCGGTCTTCGCGGCCGCCGCCGGTGGTGGCGTGGTGCAGGACGTCGACGGCAACCGGCTGATCGACCTCGGCTCGGGCATCGCCGTCACGACCGTCGGCAACAGCGCGCCGCGCGTCGTCGAGGCCGTGCAGGCCCAGGTGGCGGCGTTCACCCACACCTGCTTCATGATCACGCCCTACGAGGGCTACGTGCGCGTCGCCGAGGAGCTGGCGCGCCTGACGCCCGGCGACCACGACAAGCACACCGCGCTGTTCAACTCCGGCGCCGAGGCGGTCGAGAACGCCGTCAAGGTGGCCCGCCACCACACCGGACGCTCGGCCGTCGTCGTGTTCGACCACGCGTACCACGGGCGCACCAACCTGACGATGGCCATGACGGCGAAGAACATGCCGTACAAGGACGGCTTCGGGCCGTTCGCCGGCGAGGTCTACCGCGCACCGCTGTCGTACCCGTTCCGCGACGGGCTGTCCGGCGCCGACGCCGCCGCACGCGCCATCGACGTGATCGAGAAGCAGGTGGGCGCCGCCAACCTCGCGGCCGTGGTGATCGAGCCCGTGCAGGGCGAGGGCGGCTTCATCGTCCCGGCCGAGGGCTTCCTGCCCGCGCTGGTCGACTGGTGCACCGCCAACGGCGTGGTGTTCGTGGCCGACGAGGTGCAGTCCGGCTTCGGGCGCACCGGCGCGATGTACGCCAGCGAGCACGACGGCATCGTCCCCGACCTCGTCGTGAGCGCCAAGGGCATCGCGGCCGGTCTGCCGCTGTCGGCCGTCACCGGCCGCGCCGAGATGATGGACGCCGTCCACACCGGTGGCCTGGGCGGCACCTACGGCGGCAACCCGCTGGCCTGCGCCGCGGCGCTCGCCGTCATCGAGACCATCGAGGCCGACGGCCTGCTGGCCCGCGCCGACGAGATCAACGCCCGGCTGGTCGAGGTGCTCGGCAAGCTCCAGGCCGACGACCCGCGCATCGGCGAGGTCCGCGGACGCGGCGCGATGGTCGCGGTCGAGGTGGTCGAGCCCGGCACCACCCGTCCGGACGCCGCGCTCACCAAGCAGGTCGCCGCGGCCTGCCACGCGGCCGGCGTCATCGTCCTCACCTGCGGCACCGACGGCAACGTCCTGCGCATCCTCCCGCCGCTGTCCATCCCCGACCACCTCCTCGACGAGGGCCTCTCGGTCCTGGTCGACGCCTTCGGAGCCGCCCGATGACCAGCCACCCGCTCGACCCGCTCGTCGCCTCGGAGTTCGAGGCGGTGGCGTCGCTGCTGGCGCGCGACCACGGCGTGAGCACCGCGGAGGGCTGGAGGTTCGCCAACGTCGAGCTGGCCGAGCCGGGCAAGGACGCGCTGGCGGCGTTCGACGGCGGCGGCGAGCGTCCCACCCGCGAGGCCCTCGCGACCGTCTTCCGCAAGGGGGCCGACTCCACGCACCGCGTGCGGCTCGACCTCGACGCCGGCGCCGTCACCTCGTTCGAGCACGTGCCGGGGGTGCAGGCCAACGTCACCGTCGACGAGTGGGAGGAGGCCGACGCCGCCGTCGCCTCCGACGAGCGCGTCACCGCGGCGCTGAACGCGCGCGGCATCACCGACCTGTCGCTCGTCTTCCACGACACCTGGACCTACGGCGCGTCGCACGTCCCGCCGCAGTACGAGGGACGCCGGATCGGCTGGACCGACACCTGGGTCAAGGCCGAGGCCGGGGCCAACCCCTACGCGGGCCCGGTGGGCGGCCTGCACTGCGTCGTCGACCTCTCGACGATGGAGGTGCTCGAGATCTCCGACGAGGGCGACGTGCCGCGTCCGCAGATCATGGGCGAGTACGTGCCGCGGCTGGTGCCCGAGCGGCTCAAGGGCCACCGGCCCGAGCGGAGGACGCTCGACATCGCGCAGCCCGAGGGCGTCTCCTTCACCGTCGACGGCCAGCAGCTCACGTGGCAGAACTGGTCGATGCGCGTGGGCTTCAACCACCGCGAGGGCCTGGTGCTGCACGCGGTGACGTACGACGACGCCGGCCGCGAGCGGCAGGTGGCGCACCGGCTCTCGTTCTCGGAGATGGTGGTGCCCTACCGCGACCCCTCGCCCGACCACGCCCGCCGGACCGCCTTCGACATCGGCGAGTGGGGCCTGGGCTTCATGACCCAGTCCCTGACGCTGGGCTGCGACTGCCTCGGCGAGATCCGGTACCTCGACGCCGTGCTGCACGACAGCACCGGCGCCCCCGTCACGATCGAGAACGCGGTCTGCATCCACGAGGAGGACGCCGGCGTCATCTGGAAGCACGTCGACCACGACGCCGGCGCCGAGGTGCGGCGGATGCGGCGCTTCGTCGTCTCGTTCCAGGTGACGGTGGCCAACTACGAGTACCTGACCTACTGGCGATTCTACGAGGACGGCAACATCGAGTGCGAGGTGCGCGCCACCGGGATCATGGTGGTCACGCACGTCGCCGAGGGCCAGGCGCACCCGCACGGGACGCTCGTCGACAACCGGACCTACGCGCCGTACCACCAGCACTTCATCGTCGCGCGGCTCGACCTCGACGTCGACGGCAACCAGAACACCGTCTACCGCAGCGAGACGCAGATCGACCCGATCGGTCCGGACAACCCCGACGGCCTGGCGCTGCGTCAGGTGAGCACGCCGCTGCGGCGCGAGTCCGAGGCCCGCGAGGACTACTCCTGGGAGACCCAGCGCGGCTGGAAGGTGCAGAACGACCAGGTCGTCAACGGCCTGGGCACCCACCCCGCCTACAAGCTGGTGCCGGGCGCGGCGATCCCGTCGATGTTCCACCCCGACGCGCCCGTGCTACAGCGCGCCCAGGTGATCGGCCACACGCTGTGGGTGACGCCGAACCACCCCGACGAGCGCTGGCCCGCCGGTGAGTTCGTGAACCAGAGCGGCCCGGGGGAGGGGCTCCCGGCGTGGACCGCGGCCGACCGTCCCCTCGAGAACACCGACGTCGTGCTCTGGTACGTCTTCGGCATCCACCACGTCACCCGTCCCGAGGACTGGCCCGTGATGCCCGCCGACACCGTCTCGTTCTGGCTCAAGCCGTTCGGCTTCTTCGACCGCAACCCGTCCCTCGACGTCGAGCCCTCACCCCCCACCACCGGCCACGCCTGCCACTGACGGACCGTCCACCCGCGTGCGTCGACTTCCGGCTCAGTTACCCATCAGGGCTCGCTTCAGGTAACTGAGTCGGAACTCGGCGACGGGGACGGGTGGGACGGGCGGCGGCGCGGGTGGGGACACGACGAAGGCCCGGGAGCGATGCTCCCGGGCCTTCGTCCTTCACACGTGCTGCTGGCGACCCCGACGAGACTCGAACTCGCGACCTCCGCCGTGACAGGGCGGCGCGCTAACCAACTGCGCCACGGGGCCAGGTGTGTGTTGCTGTTCTGTTGTGCCTGCCTTGCGGCCAGAGGCAACACTACATGCTGCTCCCGGCTGTTCTGCACGTGCCCCCAACGGGATTCGAACCCGTGCTACCGCTGTGAAAGAGCGGCGTCCTAGGCCCCTAGACGATGAGGGCCAGAGGTCTTCGGGCGGTGAGGCCGTCAGGGACTCCGCAAGCATAGGGGGTCCTGCCCCGCTGAGCCAAAACGGGTCCGGGTGGGCGAGGATGGGGACGTGGTCGACGTCGACGAGGAGCGGTTCCACCAGCTCGTGGAGGCGGCGTTCGACGCCCTCCCCGACGCGCTCGTCGGGCTGCTCGACAACGTCGCGCTGTTCGTCGAGGACGAGGCGCCCGCGCACGACCCGGACCTGCTCGGGCTCTACGACGGGGTGCCGCTCACCGAGCGCGACACGTCTTACGCGGGGGCCCTGCCCGACCGGATCATGGTCTACCGCCGCAACATCCTCGCGATGTGCGAGACCGAGGAGGAGGTGGTGGAGGAGGTCGGCATCACCGTCGCCCACGAGATCGCCCACCACTTCGGCATCGACGACGAGCGGCTGCACGAGCTCGGCTATGCCTAGGCTCCCGTGGCGTCGGCAGCCGGCCGCCGACCCGAGCCGCGGCACGGTGCTGCGCGCCGACGACCGCGCCACCAGCACGCGCGACGACGGCAGCTCCACCCGTCACTGCTTCTCCTTCGGTGACCACTACGACCCGTCCAACACCAGCTTCGGCCCGCTGCGCGCGGTCAACGAGGAGCTCGTGCCGCCCGGCGGCGGGTTCGACGCCCACCGGCACGCCGACGTCGAGGTCGTCACGTGGGTGCTCCAGGGCGTGCTGCGCCACGAGGACTCGACGGGTCGCCGCGGCGAGCTGCGTCCGGGCCAGGTGCAGCACCTGAGCGCGGGCAGCGGCGTCGAGCACGCCGAGCGCAACGCGTCGGCCACCGAGCCGCTGCGCTACGTCCAGATGGAGCTCGCGCCGAGCGAGGAGCAGCTGCGTGCCGACGCCGAGCCCCCGAGGTACGACCAGCACTGGGTCGAGGGGGCCCGGGGGCTGCTGCTGACGGCCGTGACCGTCCGCGAGGGCGTGTCGCTCGCGGTCGCGATCTGCGACACCGACGACCACCTCGCGCTGCCGGCCGACGTCCCGCTGCACCTGCACCTCACGCGCGGCTCGGTCGTGCTCGACGACCTCGGCACGCTGCGCGCCGGCGACACCGCGCGCCTGCCGGCCGGCCCCGCGCGCACGCTCGTCGCGTGGGCCGACTCCGAGGTGCTCGTCTGGCGGCTGCCGCCCGCGGCTCCGCCGCAGTGAGACGCTCACCTCACGGGCGGTCGCCGGCTGTCGTTGCGTCGCGAACACGTCCTAAGGTGTGTCCCATGTCCGTGGTCGGGTGGCAGGTGCACGAGCGGGCGGTCGCCGCGCTCGAGGACTCGTTCCGGCGCATCCCGGACGGCGCGCCGGTCCGGCTCGCGAAGTCCACAACGAACCTGTTCCGCACGCGCGCGCCCAGCGACGCGCCCGGGCTGGACGTCAGCGGCCTCGACGGCGTCATCGAGGTCGACCCCGTCACCCGCACCGCCGAGGTGCAGGGGATGTGCACCTACGAGGACCTCGTCGAGGCGACGTGGGCGCACGGACTGCTGCCGCTCGTCGTCCCGCAGCTGAAGACGATCACGCTGGGCGGCGCCGTCACCGGCCTCGGGATCGAGTCCACCTCGCTGCGCAACGGCCTGCCGCACGAGTCGGTCCTGGAGATGGACGTCATGACCGGCTCGGGCCAGGTGGTCACCGCGACGCCCGACGGCCCGCACGCCGACCTGTTCGCGGCGTTCCCCAACTCCTACGGCAGCCTCGGCTACGCCACCCGTCTGCGGATCGAGCTGGAGGCGGTCGCCCCGGTGATCGCGACGACGCACGTCCGCTTCGACCGCGTCGGCGACCTCACCGACGCGATCGGCGAGATCTCCCGCACGGGCGAGCACCGCGGCACCCGGGTGCACGGCGTCGACGCGGTGGTGTTCGCGCCGGGGGAGTCCTACCTGGTGGTGGCCACCGAGGCGCCGGCCGGCACGACCGCCCGCACCGGCGTGCTCGAGCCGCGGCCGTTCTACCTCACCGTGCAGGAGACGCGCGGCACCACGATGCGCACCGAGGACTACGTCTGGCGCTGGGACGACGACTGGTTCTGGTGCTCGCGCGCCTTCGGCCTCGGCCGTCCGCTCGTGCGCCGGCTGTGGCCGCGACGCTGGCGTCGCAGCGACGTCTACCAGCGGCTCGTCGCGCTCGAGGCGCGCCACGAGCTGGTCGCGCGGATCGAGCGCCGCCGCGGCCTGCCCGCGCGCGAGCGCGTTATCCAGGACATCGAGGTGCCGCTGTCGCGCACCGAGGAGTTCTGCACCTGGTTCGACGCCGAGGTCGGCATGCGTCCGGTCTGGCTCTGCCCGCTCAAGCTGCGCGAGCCGTCCGGTCCCGGGTCGGCCCGGCACTGGCCGCTCTACCCCCTCGAGCCCGGCGAGACCTACGTCAACGCCGGGTTCTGGGGCACGGTGCCCGTCCGTGAGGGCGACCCCGACGGCGGCACCAACAAGTTGATAGAGGAAACTGTTACCCGGTTGGACGGTCACAAGTCGCTGTACTCGGACGCGTACTACGACCGCGAGACCTTCGACCGTCTGTACGACGGGGCGACCCTGAGCGCGGTGCGCGCGGGTCACGACCCCGCCGGACGGCTGACCGGACTGTACGAGAAAGCGGTACGACGACGATGACCACCACCTCCACCCGCACCCAGATCTCCATCGGCGAGGCGATCGACCGCCTCATGCCCGGCGGTCCGCCGTTCGCGTTCACCGCCTACGACGGCAGCTCGGCCGGTCCCGCCGACTCCGAGATCCGGCTGCACCTGGCCAACGAGCGCGGCCTGGCCTACGTGATGACGGCGCCGGGCGACCTCGGCGTCGCGCGCGCCTACGTGGCGGGCGACCTCGAGGTCACCGGGGTGCACCCGGCCGACCCGTACGACGCCATGACGCTGCTCATGAACAACCTGCACTTCACGCGCCCGACGGCGTCCGAGGCGCTGAGGATCGTCCGGAGCCTCGGCATCTCCAACCTCAAGCCGCCGCCGCCCCCGCCGCAGGAGCACCTGCCGCGCTGGCGCCGCGCCCTCGAGGGCCTGCGGCACAGCCGCAACCGTGACGCGGTCGCGATCCACCACCACTACGACGTCTCGAACCGCTTCTACGAGCTGGTGCTCGGACCGTCGATGACCTACACCTGCGCGGTCTTCCCCAAGGCCGAGTCGAGCCTGGAGGAGGCGCAGGCCGAGAAGTACGACCTCGTCGCCCGCAAGCTCGACCTGCAGCCGGGCCAGCGCCTGCTCGACATCGGCTGCGGCTGGGGCGGCATGGTCCGTCACGCGGTGCGCGAGTACGGCGTCACCGCCGTCGGGGTCACGCTGTCGCAGCAGCAGGCGTCGTGGGCCCAGGCCGAGATCGACCGCCAGGGCCTCACCGGTCGCGCCGAGGTGCGGCACAGCGACTACCGCGACGTCGCCGAGACCGACTTCGACGCGATCAGCTCGATCGGCCTGACCGAGCACATCGGCATCAAGGCCTACCCGGCGTACTTCGCCTTCCTGCACGACCACCTGCGCGAGGGCGGCCGGCTGCTCAACCACTGCATCACCCGGCCTGACAACCTCGCCACCGACACCGGCGCGTTCATCGACCGGTACGTCTTCCCCGACGGCGAGCTCACCGGCTCGGGCCGCATCGTCAGCGAGATCCAGGACATCGGTCTCGAGGTGCGTCACGCGGAGAACCTGCGCGAGCACTACGCCCTGACGCTCGCCGGCTGGTGCCGCAACCTCGAGGCGAACTGGGACGAGTGCGTGGCCGAGGTCGGCGAGGGCACCGCCAAGGTGTGGGGCGTGTACATGGCCGGCTCCCGCCTCGGCTTCGAGCGCAACGAGATCCAGCTCCACCAGGTCCTGGCGGTCAAGCCCGACGCTGCCGGCCGGGCCCACTACCCGCTGAGGCCGACCTTCTAGTCGCTCGCGTCCGACAGCTCCACGATCACCGGCGCGTGGTCCGAGGCGCCCTTGCCCTTGCGCTCCTCGCGGTCGATGACCGCACCGGTGACACGGGTCTGCAGGGCGGGGGAGCCGAGGACGAAGTCGATCCGCATGCCCTCGCGCCGGGCGAAGCGCAGGCGCTGGTAGTCCCAGTAGGTGAAGACGCCGGGGCCCGGCGCGTGCGGGCGGACGACGTCGGCGAAGCCCGCGTCGACGACGGCCTCGAACGCCGCACGCTCCGGCGGCGACACGTGGGTGTGGCCCTCGAACGCCGTGACGTCCCAGACGTCCTCGTCGAGCGGCGCGACGTTCCAGTCGCCGACGAGGGCCACCTGCGCCTGCGGGTCCCTGTGGAGCCAGGAGGCGCCGGCCGCGCGCAGCGCCTCGAGCCAGGCCAGCTTGTAGTCGTAGTGGGGGTGGCCGAGCTCGCGGCCGTTGGGCACGTACAGGCTCCACACCCGCACGCCGCCGCACGTCGCCCCGATCGCCCGCGCCTCGACGACCGGCTCCTCGCCGTAGGCCGGCACGCCGTCGAAGCCCACCTCGACGTCCGCCAGGCCCACGCGCGACAGCACCGCCACGCCGTTCCACTGCGAGAGGCCGTGGTGCGCGACCTCGTAGCCGATGGCCTCGAGCCGGGCGCGCGGGAGCTGGTCCTCGCGGCACTTGGTCTCCTGCAGGGCCAGCACGTCGACGTCGGAGCGCTCGAGGAAGGCCTCGACCCGGTCGATGCGCGAGCGGAGGGAGTTGACGTTCCAGGTCGCGAGTCGCACGCCGTCCATCGAACCAGACGGGTCCCGGCATGGCCCACCTGGGCTAATTACTTAATTTTAAGTAGTGAAACGCCGCAGGAGGCCTCAGACTCGGGTGCGGGACGTTCGGGCGTCCCCGGGAGGAGGGCGTCATGACGACGGACGCGCACGGCTACGACGCGGCGACGGTCCACGACCTGCTCGCGGCGCTGCGCCACGTCCAGACGCGCACCTCCTACGCCGACTCGCTGCAGGCCGTCGTGGACGGGGTCGTCGCGGTCGCCGGCTTCGACGTCGCCGTCGTCCGCGTGCTCCACCGGGACGGTCACCTGCACTGCGAGGCCGTGGCCGGCAACCCCGACAACCCCCTCGCCGCCGTGGACGTGGGCGACCTCGAGCCGCTCGCCCTGGCCGACCTCCAGGCCGAGTTCGACCTCGGACGCCCCCTGGGCGACCTCGTCTTCCTGCACCACGCCGACGCGCCGCACGACGTCGACGCCTGGGTGCCCGACCTGCCCGAGCCCCTCGAGGCCGACGGGTGGCACCCGATGGACGCGCTGTGGGCGCCGATGCGCGACGACGACGGCGTGCTGCACGCCGTCCTCGGTGTCGACCTGCCCCGGTCGGGTCGGGTCCCCGACGCCCGTCAGGCCGAGGTGCTCGCCCTGTTCGCGGGCCAGGCCGGTGTCGCGCTCGCGCACTCCCGCCTCGCGGACCGCCTGCGTCACCACGAGCGCGAGTTCCGGATGGCCTTCGACCACGCGGTCAACGGGATGGCGCTGGTGCACCTCGACGCCCGCGGCCAGGTGGTCGGCGGCCGCGTCAACCCGATGCTCTGCACCCTGCTGGGGCGCACCCCCGAGGAGTTCGCGACCACCCCGTTGAGCCGGCTCGTCGCGCCCGGCCAGGACGTCGACCTGACGGCGTC
Organism: Nocardioidaceae bacterium; assembly: GCA_030655315.1. GTDB lineage: Bacteria > Actinomycetota > Actinomycetes > Propionibacteriales > Nocardioidaceae > JAURVT01. Next base: position 40,883 of record JAURVT010000001.1, read on the forward strand.
GGTCGTCTCGGGTGCCACCGGCCAGGTCGAGCTGCGGGCGCTGCACGCCGACGGCACCCAGCGGTGGGTGGGCGTGACGAGCGCGGTGGTCGCCCGCGGGGACGACCGGGTCACCGCGATCCTGCACGTGACCGACATCGGCGAGCAACGACGCCTGGGCGACGAGCTGCTCCGCCAGGCCAACCGCGACGAGCTCACCGGCCTGTGGAACCGCCGCGTCCTCGACTCCCGCCTGGACCAGCTCGCCGCGCAGGTCGAGGCGTCCGGCGTCGGCGGTGCGGTGCTGTTCGTCGACGTCGACGGGTTCAAGGGCGTCAACGACACCTACGGGCACCTCGCCGGCGACCGCACCCTGGTCGCCGTCGGCTCCCGCCTGCAGGAGTCGGTGCGCCCCGACGACGTGGTCATCCGCATCGGCGGCGACGAGTTCGTGGTGCTGCTGGCCGGCATCACGCCCGAGGCGATGGAGGGCGTCGTCGCCCGCATCGGCAGCCGCATCGCCTGCCCCATCGAGGTCGGCGAGGTCGCCATCTCGGTGACCGCCTCGGTGGGCGTCGCCTACACCGGCGCCGGTGCGGTCGACACCGACGCGCTCCTCGCCCTCGCCGACTCCGACATGTACGCGAGGAAGCGTCTGAGCGGGTCCGGCCATCCCGTCTGACGCCGTCGCCCGGGCGGCAACGGGCTGATTCAGTCCTCGTCGTCGCGGTCGGCGAGCTCGTCGCGCACCAGCAGGTCGCGCCGGACGGGGCTGGTGCGGTAGGCGGCGCGTCCGACCATGTGCGCCGACACGGGCGCGGTCATGAACTGGAAGAGCGCGACCAGGACGATCACGCCCAGGGCCTCGCCCGAGCGGAGCCGCAGCTCGACGCCGACCAGGACGAGCAGCAGCCCGAGCACCTGCGGCTTGGTGGCCGCGTGCATGCGGCTGAACAGGTCGGGGAAGCGGACGATGCCCACGGCGGCCGCGAGCGACAGCAGCGACCCGCCGATCAGGCAGACCGCCGCGGCGGCGTCGGCGACGTCGGTCCAGGTCATGCGTGGTCACGTCCCTCGGTCTTCTCCTCGCGCGCGGCGAACCGGGCGACGCTGACGGACCCGACGAACCCGAGCAGCGACAGCGCCACCAGGATCGGGAGGGTGGTGGCGTGCCGGTTGACGGCCGCCTCCAGCCCGAGCGCGCACACGCAGATCGCCACGAGCACGTCCATCGCGATGGTGCGGTTGAGCGTCGTCGGCCCCAGCGCCATCCGCAGCACCGTCAGGGCCGCGCTGACGCCGAGCAGCGCCACGCAGACCACGATCACCCAGGTGCTCACTGTGACTCCTCCACGGCGGCCTCGTAGTCACGCATCTCCGCGTCCGACGCGAGCGCCCGCATGACCCGGCGCTCCTGCGCCCACACGTTCTGCCGTGCCCGCTCGACCTCGGCGTCGTCCCGGACACCGAGCACGTGCAGGTACAGGGTGCGCCGGCGGTAGTTGGTCTCGAGCAGCAGGCTGCCGGGGACGAGCGACACCAGCTCGGCGGTGATCAGGAAGTAGGCGTCGGCCAGGCTCCGCAGCGGCACCGCGATGATCGCGTTGGACGGCTGGTACCAGGGGTTGAGCGCCTTGCCCGCCACCTGCACGCTCGCCTTGACGAGGTCGACGAGGAAGACCCCGAGCAGCACGAGCAGACCCACGGGGCGGACCCGGCCGGAGAACTGCAGCGGCGGCAGCGGGAAGACCGTCAGGACGGTGATCGCGACGAGCACGCCGCAGATCACGTTGAACCACGACAGGTCGCCCCACAGCATCACCCAGACCGCGGCCAGCCCGGTGATGACGGGCCACTGGTAGGTGAGCCTGACGCGCTGCAGGCGGTTGCCGGCCATCACTCGCCCCCCGCCGTCGAGGGGTCGTCGCCGGCGTCGGTGTCGTCGGTGAGCACCGCCGAGATGTACGGCGTGCGCTCCATCAGCTCGGTCGCCGACCGCTCGCTGACGCCGTACAGCGGTCCGGCGACGAGGGTGAGGGACGACCCCAGGACCACCAGCACCAGCGTCGGCACGACCATCGCGGTGGGCAGCTTGGTGAGGTTCGACAGCGCGTCGACGCTGCCCCAGCGCTCGCCGGACTTGGTGCCGCTGGACCAGCGGTGGTCGAGGTCGTCGAGGTCCTCGGGCGCGGGCTGCCAGAACGCGCGGTTCCAGGTCTTGGCGATGGCGTACAGCGTGAGCAGGCTGGTGACGATCGACCCGGCGACCACCAGGGTGGACAGCCAGCCGGCCCGGTCGATGCCGCCCTGGACCAGGGCGACCTTGCCGAGGAACCCCGAGAACGGCGGGATGCCGCCGAGGTTCATGGCCGGCACGAAGAACATCACGGCCAGCAGGGGAGCGGACCTGGCCAGGCCGCCGAGCCGGTCCAGGGACGTGCTCCCGCCCCTGACCTCGATCAGACCGGTCACCAGGAACAGGGTCGTCTGGATGGTGATGTGGTGGACGACGTAGAAGATCGCGCCGGTCAGACCCAGCTCGGACGCGAGCGCGATCCCGAAGATCATGTAGCCGATGTGGCTCACGAGGGTGAACGAGAGCAGACGCTTGATGTCGGACTGGGCGACGGCGCCGAGGATGCCCACCACCATCGTCAGCAGCGCGGCCCACAGCAGGAAGTCCGACAGCGGGCTGTCGGGGAAGAGCAGCGTCTGGGTGCGGATGATCGCGTAGACGCCCACCTTGGTGAGCAGCCCGGCGAACACCGCGGTGACGGGCGCGGGCGCCGTCGGGTAGCTGTCGGGGAGCCAGGCCGACAGCGGGAACACCGCTGCCTTGATCGAGAAGGCGGTGAGCAGCAGCAGCTGCAGCACCAGCTGGACGCCCGGCGGCACCGAGTCCATCCGCTGCGCCACGTCGGCCATGTTGACCGTGCCGACGGCGGCGTAGGTCGCGGCGATGGCGATCAGGAACAGCATCGAGGACAGCAGACTGACCACGACGTAGGTGGTACCGGCCCGCACCCGGGGGCCGGTGCCGCCGAGCGTGATGAGCACGTAGCTCGCCGACAGCAGCACCTCGAACCCGACGAAGAGGTTGAACAGGTCGCCGGACAGGAAGGCGTTGGACACACCGGCGCTGAGCACCAGGAACGTCGGGAAGTACACCGAGAGGGGGGTGTCGCGCCCGAACTCGATGACGCCCTGGCCGAGCGAGTACGCGAGCACGCACAGGGTGACGACGGTCGAGACCAGCAGCATCAGCGCCGAGAGGCGGTCCGCCACCAGGCTGATGCCGAGCTCGGCCGGCCAGGCGCCCAGGTGGACCACCTGCGGGCCGTCGGTGTCGGCGCGCACCAGCAGCACCGCCGCGATGACGACGACGGCGCTGAGCACGCCGAAGCTGATCAGGCGCTGTGCGCGAGCGGAGCGGCCGAAGACCAGGCAGGCGCCGGCGCCGAGCAGCGGCAGGACGACGGGCAGCGGGATGATCACGTTGACGTTCACGTGTCCGCCCCCTCCTCGTCGAGCTCGCCGTCGGAGCCGCCGTCGAAGGTCGAGGAGGTCTCGTCGCGCTCGGCCAGACGGGTGATCAGGGCGTCCTCCACGTCGTCCTGGACCTCGTCGTCGCCGCCGAGCTGCCACGACCGGTAGGCCATCGCGAGCAGGAACGCCGAGACGCCGAGGGTGATGACGATGGCCGTGAGGACCATCGCCTGGGGGAGCGGGTCGCTCATCGGGCCGGGCCCGACCGACCCGAGCACCGGCGCGTTGCCGGCCGGGCCCGAGGCGACCAGGAAGAACAGGTTGACGCCGTTGCTGAGCAGCAGCACGCCGACCAGGATCCGGGTCAGGCTGCGCTCGAGCAGCAGCGTCACGCCGCAGGCGACGAGCACCGCCATCAGGATCACCAGCGTCAGGTTCGTGGTCACGAGATCCCCTCCGCCGGGGCTGCGTCGGGGACCGAGGACGGGTCGTCGTCCTCGGCCTCGGCCTCGGCGCCGCGGTCGATGCCGCCGCCGAGGCTGCGCAGGACGTCGAGCATCAGGCCGACGACGACGAGGTAGACGCCGAAGTCGAAGAACAGGGACGTGACCAGCTTGACGTAGCCCAGCACCGGCAGCGTGCCGTCGACGACGGCGCTCTGCAGGACCTCGCCGCCGAACGCCAGCGGCGCGAGCGCCGACAGCGTGGCGATGACGAGCCCGAGGCCGAGCAGGTGCCCGGCGTCGACGGGCGCCGCCTCGTCAAGCTCGTGACGGCCACCCGCGAGGTACCGGACCATCAGGGCCAGGCCCGCGATCAGCCCGCCGGCGAACCCGCCGCCGGGCTCGTTGTGTCCGGAGAACACCAGGAACAGCGAGAACACCATGATCATGTGGAACACGAGCCGGGTGACGATCTCGAAGACCACCGAGCGTCGCTCCTCCGACAGCGTCCGACCGGCCCGCAGCCAGCGGCTGGGGTGGTCGATCGCCTCGTCGGGGCGGACGCGACCGGTGCGCCCGGTGATGAGGAAGATCAGGCTGGCGACGCCCGTCGCGGCGACCACCAGCACCGACAGCTCGCCCATGGTGTCCCAGGCGCGGATGTCGACGAGCGTCACGTTGACGACGTTCTCGCCGCCGCCGAAGTCGTAGGCCTCGCGGGCGAACGCCTCCGACACCGGCGGCAGGGTCCGCGCCCCCGACGCCGCGAGGGCGAACCCGCCGACGGCCACGCCCGCGGCGACGCCGATCGCGACGCGCCACCAGCGGGCGATGGTCAGCGGGCGGTCGGAGAAGTAGGCCGGCAGGCGGCGCAGCACCAGCAGGAAGATCACCAGGGTGACGGTCTCGACGAGGACCTGGGTGAGGCCGAGGTCGGGCGCGCCGTGCAGGACGAACATCACGGCCATCCCGTAGCCGGCGACGCCCACGAGGATGACGGCCTTGAGCCGCTTGCGCGAGCGGACGGCCGCGATCGCGGCGACGGCCATGATGACCGCGACGACGGCCTGCGCCGGGTGCTGCCACGCGACGACGTCGCCGAGGCCGTCGAACTGGCGGACGAGCGCGAAGCCGGGCACGAGCACGAGCGCGAGCACGATGGTGCCGAGGTAGAGGGGGAGCGAGCCACGCTGCGTGGCACCGGTGACCTCGACCGCGAGCCGGTCGACGCCGCGCATGCCCCACTGGTAGCCGCGCTCGGCGTCGGGCAGGCGGGTGAACTGGGCCTGGAGCACCTCGGTGCGGTAGCGCTGCAGGTGGAGGACGACGCCGCCGGCGACCGCGACGGCCGACAGCAGCAGCGGCAGCTCGAAGCCGTGCCACAGCGCGAGGTACTCCTCGTGCTCGCCGGCCGGGAAGGCGGTGGAGTAGCCCTCGACGAGGGTCGTCCACGGGCGCCCGAGAAAGCCGACGACCAGGCTGAGCACGGCGAGCACGGCCGCGGGCGCCAGGAACCCGGCGGGGATCGCGTCGGGCTCGCGCGGCAGCTCGGCGCCGTCCTTGTCGGCGAACACGCCCCAGACGAAGCGCAGGCTGTAGGCCACCGTGAGGAGCGAGCCCACCACCAGCCCGGCGAGGACGAGCCACCCGGCCCACGACGGCAGCCCGGTGCCGTCACCGGTTCTGGCGACCTCCTCGAAGGCGGCGAACACCGTCTCCTTGGCCACGAAGCCGGTGAGCGGCGGGATGCCCGCCATCGACGCGGCCGCGAGCACGGTGACGACGAGCAGCACCGGCATCCGTCGGGCCAGGCCGGTGAGCTGGCGCAGGTCGCGGGTGCCGCAGGAGCGGTCGACGATGCCGACGACCATGAACAGCGCGGCCTTGAACAGGGCGTGCGCGCAGATCATGGCGACGCCCGCGAGCGCGGCGTTGCGGGTGCCGAGCCCGACGATCGCCATCAGGAAGCCCAGCTGGCTGACCGTGCCGTAGGCGAGGAGCAGCTTGACGTCGTGCTGGCGCAGCGCCCGCAGGCCGCCGACCAGCATCGTCAGCACGCCGAGCACGAGGAGCGACGGTCGCCAGAGCGGGGTGTCGGCGAACGCGGGCGCGAGCAGGGCGACCAGGAAGATGCCGGCCTTGACCATCGCGGCGGCGTGCAGGTAGGCGCTGACCGGGGTGGGGGCGGCCATGGCGCCGGGCAGCCAGAAGTGGAACGGCACGAGGGCCGACTTGGAGACCGCGCCGACGAGGATCAGGGCGATCGCGGCGGTGACCGCGGCGCCCGACGGCTCGGCCGCGACGATGTCGGCGATGCGGTACGTGCCGACGCGCTGACCGAGCACGATGATGCCGACGAGCATCGCGAGGCCGCCGAACGTCGTGACGATCAGGGCGTTCATCGCGGCCCGACGGTTGGCCTTGCGCTCGGGGTTGTGGCCCACCAGCAGGTAGGAGAAGACGGTGGTGAGCTCCCAGAAGACGAACAGGAGCAGGAAGTCCTCGGACAGGACCAGCCCGAGCATCGACCCGGCGAACCCGGTGAGGACGGCGGAGAAGCGCCAGATCTCGGGGTCACCGGGGCGGAAGTACCAGGCGCAGTAGACCAGCACGAGCGCGCCGACGCCGGTGACGAGCACGGCCAGGAACCACGAGAGGGTGCCGAGCGAGAACGCCAGCTCGAGGTCCAGCGCGGGCACCCAGGGGGTGACCTGCTCGACCGCTCGGGCGTCCGGGCCGGTGACGGTGGAGGTCTGGGCGAGGATCCAGGCCAGCGACCCGGCCGGGACGAGCGCGAGGACCAGGAAGGCCCGGCGGTCCATCAGGCGGGTCAGGGCAGGCGCGACGGCTGCGGCGACGAGGTGGATCGCGACGAGGAGCAGCATGGGTCGGACTGATCCTATCGTGGCGGCGGCACCGTCATGACGGGACGGAGCGGTGGGTCAGGCGGGGGGTGACGTCCGACACCCACCGTGGCCGAGGCGCACGGTGGGTGTCAGGACGTTCGGTGCAGCGCACGTCCGCGTGGCGGACGTCGGGCTGCGGTAGGTCAGGCGACCTTCTTGCGACCGGTGACGGCGTTGTAGACCAGCAGCGCGACGATGGCGCCGATGATCGAGCCGATGATGCCCGAGGCGCTGATGTCGATGTTGCCTCCGAAGATCAGCGACCCGAGGAAGCCTCCGACGAAGGAGCCGACCATGCCGAGGATGATCGTGGCGATGATCCCCATGTTGTCGTTTCCGGGGACGATCGCGCGGGCGAGGAAGCCCGCGATGAGTCCGACGATGATGAATCCGATGATTCCCATGGTGGTGCCTCTCTGTGGTGGACGGGTGTGGTCCCCGAGGACCCGACCACACACTAGAGGTCGAGGGACGTTTCGGCTCGTCGAGAAGTTCCCACCCGTTCGCGAAGGTTGCGTGGCTCACAGCGGGCTCACAGGTGACGCCCGGCCGTCACCCAGGCGTCCGGGCCATGATGGTGCCCGTGCAGCAGACCTCTGACGCCCCCGCCCGGCTCCTCGTCGTCGACGACGAGCCGAGCATCCTCGAGCTCCTCGCGGCGAGCCTGCGGTTCGCCGGGTTCGAGGTCGAGACCGCCGAGGGCGGCCAGGCCGCGCTCGACCAGGCGGCGGCGAGCCGTCCGGACCTGGTGGTGCTCGACGTGATGATGCCCGACCTCGACGGGTTCGAGGTCGTGCGGCGGCTGCGCAGCAGCGGCGACGAGGTGCCGGTCATCTTCCTCACCGCGCGCGACGCCGGGTCGGACCGCGTCGCCGGCCTGACGGTCGGCGGCGACGACTACGTCGCCAAGCCGTTCAGCCTGGAGGAGCTGGTGGCCCGCGTCCGCGCGGTCCTGCGCCGCGCCCGCGGCATCGCCCCGCCGTCGTCGACGACGACCCTGGCCCTGGCCGACCTCGAGATGGACACCGACAGCCACGAGGTCCGCAAGGCGGGCGCGCTCGTCGAGCTGTCGCCCACGGAGTTCAACCTGCTGCGCTACCTGCTCCAGAACGTCGGACGGGTGCTGTCGAAGCAGCAGATCCTCGACCACGTCTGGCAGTACGACTTCGGCGGCGACGGCAACGTCGTCGAGACCTACGTGTCGTACCTGCGCCGCAAGATCGACACCACCGAGCCGCGCCTGCTCCACACCGTCCGTGGGTTCGGCTACGTGGTGCGGCTGCCCCGGTGAGCGTCCGGGAGCGGACCGCCGCGCTCCCGCTGCGCGTCCGGCTCGTCGCGATCCTGGTGCTCTCGGTGATCGTGGGCCTGGCGGTCACCGCGGTCGTGGCCAACGTGGTGCTCGAGCGCTCGCTCGTGTCGCGGGTCGACGACCAGCTCGGCGAGCAGTCCCGACGCTTCGGCGACCAGCGCTTCAGCACGCCTCCCATGGGCGATCCGGGCGGCGACGGGGACCGCGACCGTCCGCAGCTGCCGAGCCCGCTGTTCGTCCAGTACGTCGACGCCGCCGGCCAGGTGGTCGTCCGGCGCTCGGACGACCGCCGCAGCGACCGTCAGCTGCCCGACCTCGGGACGCTCGACGCCGACCGGGTGGAGGCGCTCGGCACCGATCCGTTCACGGTCGGCTCGACGGGGGGCGGCACGCAGTGGCGCGTCGTCGTCCGTCCCCTCGACAACGGCGACAGCGTCGTCACCGCGCTCGACCTCGACGACGTCGACGAGACGGTCTCGCGCCTCGCACTGATCGAGACGGGCGTGGCCGGGCTCGTCGCGGTGCTGCTCGGCGGTGCCGGGTACCTGGTGGTCCGCTCGAGCCTGCGACCGCTCGTCGAGGTGGAGCACACCGCCGAGGCGATCGCCGCGGGCGACCTGTCGGCGCGCGTCCCCGACCTCGACCCCCGGACCGAGGTGGGTGGGCTGTCGGTGGCGATCAACCAGATGCTCGTGCGGATCGAGGACGCCGTCCGCTCCCGCGAGGAGGCGGCCGACTCCGCGCGCGACTCCGAGCAGCGGATGCGTCGCTTCGTCGCCGACGCGAGCCACGAGCTGCGCACGCCCCTGACGTCCATCCGCGGGTTCGCCGACCTCTACGCCCAGGGCGGCTCGCCCGACCGGGACACCACCGACCGGTTCATGGGGCGCATCCAGTCCGAGTCCGCGCGGATGGGTCTGCTCGTCGAGGACCTGCTCGTGCTCGCCCGGATGGACCAGGACCGCCCGCTCGACCTCGGCCCCGTCGACCTCGTGCCGCTCGCCGAGGAGGTCGTGCAGGACGCGCGCCTCACCGAGCCCGACCGGCCTGTGGTGCGCGTCGCCGGCAGCAGCCGCGTCGTCGTGACCGGCGACGCCGACCGCCTGCGCCAGGTCCTCACCAACCTGGTGCGCAACGCACTCGTGCACACCCCGCCCGGCACGCCCGTCAGCGTGTCGGTGCAGGTCGATGACGGCGAGGGCGTGCTCGTCGTGCGCGACAAGGGCCCCGGCATGTCGGCCGAGGACGCCGCGAAGGTGTTCGAGCGCTTCTACCGCGCCGAGCGGTCCCGCTCCCGCGTCGTCGGCGGCAGCGGCCTCGGCCTGTCGATCGTGTCGGCGCTCGTCGACGCCCACGGCGGCAGCGTCGACCTGCGGACCGCCCCCGGTGAGGGCGCCACCTTCACCGTCCGCCTCCCCCTCGCCTAGCTCGATCCGTCACTTCCGCCGGTCCCGTCCGTCACTTCGGCCGGACAGGACCAGCAGAACCGCCGGACCGCACCAGCCGAACCGCCGGATCGCGGGGGTGTGGACGCTCGGGTGTGGACTCTCAGGCGGACCACAGGGTAAGTGGGGGTGACGCGCAGGTGGCGGCGTCAGTGTTCGGGACATGGAAGCCACCACAGTCGTCCCGGGCCTGGACCGGACGCCCCTCCCGCCCCCGTCGCGCCAGCTCCAGACCCTGCCCGGGCGTCGGTCCGACGACCGGCCGAGCCGGGTCGAGATCCTGGTGCCGGTCAAGAACGAGGAGTCCGGGCTGGCCTCGAGCGTCCGCAGGCTGCGGACCTACCTCGACGTGTCGTACCCGTTCAGCGCGGACGTGTGCATCGTCGACAACGGCAGCACCGACAGCACCTGGGACGTCGCCCAGGAGCTGGCCGACGAGCTGGACGGGGTCCGCGCCGTCCGGCTGGAGCGGCCGGGCCGCGGCAACGCGCTCAAGACCGTCTGGTCGTGCAGCGACGCCGAGGTGCTCGCCTACATGGACGTCGACCTGTCCACCGACCTCGACGCGCTGCTGCCGCTGACCGCGCCCCTGCTGTCGCGCCACAGCGACGTGGCCATCGGCACCCGCCTCGCGCCGGGCTCGCGGGTCGTCCGCGGCAGCTACCGCGAGGTGCTGTCCCGGGGCTACAACCTGCTGCTCCGCACGGCGCTCGGCGTCCGCTTCAGCGACGCGCAGTGCGGCTTCAAGGCCGTCCGTGCCGACGTCGCCGCCCGGCTCCTCCCGCTGGTCAAGGACGGCAGCTGGTTCTTCGACACCGAGCTGCTCGTCCTCGCCGAGCGCGCCGGCCTGCGCATCCACGAGGTGCCGGTCGACTGGGTGGACGACCCCGACTCGCGGGTCGACGTGCGGAAGACGGTGCTCGAGGACCTCAGGGGCGTCGTCCGCGTGCGTCGCGACGCCGCCCACGGCCGGCTCGGCCTGGAGGCGCTCGGCGACGAGTTCGCGCGGCGCACGCTGGGGCCGACGCAGGCGCCGCTGCCCGTCCGCCTGGCCCGGTTCGCCGCGGTGGGGGTGCTCAGCACCGTGGCCTACGCCGCGCTCTTCCTGCTGCTCCGGACCGTGCTGGGCGCGCAGGCGGCCAACCTCGCGTCGCTGCTGATCACCGCGGTCGCCAACACCGCGCTGAACCGTCGCTTCACCTTCGGCGTCAGCGGTCGCGTCGGCCGCACCACCCACCACCTCAAGGGCCTGGTGACGTTCGGCGTCGGCTGGGGCCTGACGGCCGGCACGCTCGCGCTCCTGCACGCGAGCGCGGCCACGCCGTCCACCACCGTCGAGATCGTCGCGCTCACCGCGGCCAACCTCGCCGCCACCGTCGTCAAGTTCGGGCTCTTCCACGCCTGGGTCTTCACGGGGGACCAGAAGTGACCACCACCCTCGCCCGCCCCGCGGACGCGTCCGCCGGGTCCGTCGCCGACGCCTCGGTGCAGCGCACCACCCGGTCACCACGACGCAGCCGCGGCGAGCGCGTCGCCTTCTGGTCGCTGGTCGCCGGGACCGCGCTGCTCTACCTCTGGGACCTCACGGTCAACGGCTACTCCAACGAGTTCTACGCCGCCGCCGTCCAGGCCGGGTCGCAGAGCTGGAAGGCCTGGTTCTTCGGGTCGCTGGACGCGTCCAACGCGATCACCGTCGACAAGACGCCCGGCGCGCTGTGGCTGATGGGCCTGTCGGCCCGGGTCCTCGGGTTCAGCAGCTTCTCGATGCTGCTGCCCCAGGTGCTGCTCGGCATCGGCTCGGTGGTCGCGCTGTACGGGTCCGTGCGCCGCTGGTTCGGACCAGTGGCCGGCTTCGTCGCCGGGCTGGTGCTCGCGCTGACCCCGGTCGCCGCGCTGATGTTCCGCTTCAACAACCCCGACGCGCTGCTGGTGATGCTGTCCGTCGTGGCGGCCTACGCGGTGACGCGGGCGATCGAGTCGCCGCGTCGCGCGCTGCGCTGGATGGTCCTCGCCGGAGCGCTGGTCGGGTTCGCCTTCCTGGCCAAGATGCTGCAGGCCTTCCTCGTGCTCCCCGGGTTCGTCCTGGCCTACGCCCTCGCGGCACGCGTCGGCCTCGGCCGGCGCGTCGTGCACCTGCTCGCGGCGTTCGCGGCGATGGTCGTCGCCGCGGGCTGGTGGATCCTGGCCGTCGAGCTGTGGCCGTCCGCGTCGCGCCCCTACATCGGCGGGTCGCAGTCCGACAGCATCCTCGAGCTCACCCTCGGCTACAACGGCCTGGGGCGCCTCAACGGCGACGAGACGGGCTCGGTCGGCGGTGGCGGTGGCGCCAGCGGCGGGCAGTGGGGCGACCCCGGGCTGTTCCGGCTGGTCGGGTCCGAGATGGGCTCGCAGATCGGGTGGCTCCTGCCCACGGCGCTCCTCGCCCTCGGCGTGCTCGTGGCCCTGTCCGGACGCGCCCCACGCACCGACCGCAGGCGCGCGTTCGCGCTCCTCTGGGGCGGCTGGCTGCTCGTCACGGGCCTGACGTTCAGCTTCATGCAGGGGATCATCCACAGCTACTACACGGTGGCCCTCGCCCCCGCCATCGGTGCGCTCGTCGGTGCCGGCGCGGTGGAGCTCTGGCGCCGCCGGGACGACCTCGTGGCCCGTGCGGCCAGGGCCGGGGGAGCCGTGCTGACCGCCGGCATGGCCTTCTCGCTCGTGAGCGTCTCGGGCGCGCACGCCTGGATCGGCTGGGTCGCGCTGGTGGCGGGGCTCCTCGCCGCCGCGCTGCTCCTCGTCGGGCCCGACCTCGCGCACGGCTGGGCCCGTCCGACGGCCGTGGCCGCCGCCGCGCTCGTCGCGGTCGCGGCGCTCCTCGGCCCGGCCACCTCCGCGGTGGCGACGGTCGCGAGCGCCAACACCGGCACCCTCCCGTCGGCGAGCGCCTGGGCGGCGGCGTCGTCCACCCGGGGCGGACCCGGGGGAGGCGGCGGGATGGGCGGCTTCCTCGGCGGCAACGGCACCAGCGGGGTGACCGACGAGATGGTGTCGCTGCTCCAGGAGGGCGACTACACCTGGGCGGCCGCGGCCGTCACGGCCAACGCCGCGGCACCGCTCCAGCTCGCCTCGGGCGAGCCGGTGATGGCCGTCGGCGGCTTCAACGGCACCGATCCCTCGCCCACGCTCGCCGAGTTCCAGGCGCTCGTCGCCGACGGGCAGATCCACTACTTCGTCGCCGGCGACTCCGGTCGCGGCGGCGGCATGGGCGGACAGGCCGACAGCGCGATCGCCACCTGGGTGGAGCAGACCTTCACCGCCGCGACGGTCGGCAGCTCGACCGTCTACGACCTCACCAGCCCGTCATGACCGATCCGAGCAGCACCCACCCGAGCAGCACCCACCCGAGACAGGAGAACGAGATGGACCGGACCCGAGAGGTCGAGCGCCCCGTGGACCACGCACCCGAGGGGCAGGCCCCGCCGGTGGTCGACTGGCCCACCGAGCCCGCGGCCGCGCACCCCGCGCCGCCGCCCCGCCAGACGGGTGCCCCCGCGGGCTGGGCGGCCCTGGGACGCAAGCCGGTGGCGATCGCCCTCGCCGGCGCCGTCCTCGCCGCCACCACGTTCCTCGGCGGCTTCGCCGTGGGACGCACCACCGGCGGCGACGGCGCGGCCACCCAGCAGGGCGGCTTCGGCGGAAGCGGTTTCGGCGGCCCGCAGCAGGGTGGGCCGGGCAACCAGCAGGGCCAGGGCACCGTGCCGAACCAGCAGGGCCAGGGCGCCGTCCCGAACCAGCAGCAGGGCGGCACCACGACCAGCTGACCCGACCGACCACGCGGCGCCGGCCCCCTCGGCGTCGCGTGGTCTCGTGGTCGCTTGGTCTCCAGGTTGCGTGGTCTCCGGGTCGCGGGGCCGAGCCCGTCCGCCCCGCTCGCCTCCCCTGCCACATTTCTCCTCCGTTTGGAGGACAGACACGCCGATGTCACGCAGGATGATCCCGACCAGCGTGGATCGAAGGGCGAATGATGACACAGGCACGACGCATCTCGGCGGTCCTCACGATCGGCGTGTCGCTCTTCGGCCTGATGTCGACCCTCGGGGCCTCCGGCGCGTCCGCCGTCACGGCGCCGACGCCCGTCCCGACCGTGGCCAAGGGCCTGCGGGCCCCGGTGGCCCAGCCGGCGGCGCTCGACGCGGCCGCGACCTACCAGCCGCAGGTGTCCTGCTCCCCGGTCGCGCTCCCGGGCACGAAGAAGCTCCGTGACCTCGCGCTGCGCACCTACGGGGTGGGCCGCGACGGTGGGACCACCCGCGCGTGCTCGATCGGCGGGCTCTCCGAGCACAAGGAGGGGCGCAGCTGGGACTACATGCTGAACGTCAAGAACCCCACCGAGAAGAAGACCGCGGGGCAGTTCATCGACTTCCTGACGGCGGGCGGCGGCCTGCAGGCGCGCCGGCTCGGCGTCATGTACGTCATCTACAACAAGAAGATCTGGTCGTCCTACCGGACCGGGTGGCGCGACTACCGCGGCGCCCAGGACCACACCGACCACGTCCACGTCTCGCTGAGCTGGGCCGGTGCCCGCGGCCTCACCTCGTTCTGGACCGGACGGGTGGGCGCCGTCGACTTCGGGCCGTGTGCCGCCTTCACCGGCCAGCCCGCGGCCGTGCGCTCCAGCGCCCGCAGGACCCCGTGTCCCACGACGGCGGCCCGGGTGAAGTCCACCTCCCTCCCCACGACCTACGTCGGGGCCTCGGGCACCCTCGTCCGGACGGCACAGAAGGCCGTCGGGACCCCGGTGACCGGCCGGTTCGACACCCGGACCTGGACCGCGCTGAAGAAGTACCAGAGCGCCAACGACGTCCCCAAGACCGGCGTGCTCGACGCGGCCACCTGGGCGTCCCTGGTCCCCGCGCGCGTCACCTACGACGCCGCGAAGGGCATGACCGCCGCCGGCGCCGCGGCCTACGGTCGCCAGCACTACGGAGCGACGCGCCTCGCCCCGGCGTCCGCCGGCAAGGCCGTGCTGCTGCTTCAGGTCGCCCTCGGCATGCCGGTCCGGCAGCGCACCGGCTACTACGGGGCCAGGACCAAGGCCGCCGTCGCGGCGGTGCAGTCCGCCCGCGGGCTGCGCCGGACCGGGACGGCCGACCGGTCCCTGTGGACGGTGTTGACGCCGCGGTGACGCGGCTGCAACGCGCGGGTCACGGCATGGTGATCTCGGGCCACGGGACGTCTCGTCCGGTCCGTCCGCGGGTGGGTGTTCATGGCCCGTTCGGGCCATCGTGTCCAGATTGCGGGCTTCTCGGCCCCTGACGTGCCTAGGTTCCTCCCATGTCCGTCACCCACCACACCGCCGTCCCCGGCCCCGCGGAGCGACGCGGATCGGTCGGACCTCGGGACGGTGCCGGGCTCGCCGGCTTCCTCCTCGCCCTCACCGCGAGCCTGTCGGTGTGGGTCGCCGTCATCGCGCTGGTGCTGCACGTCCTGCTCTGAGTCGTCGCGACCGAGGCGTCAGAGCACCTGCTCGAGCGAGCGGACGCACAGCTCCCAGTCCGGTGACGACGGGTCGATCAGCGTGAAGTGGTCGCCCGCCGCCGCGACGAGGGCCGCGTCGTCTCCGGCGCCGGTCGCCGCCGCGACGAAGCGCTCGCTCTGGTCGAACGGGACGTTGCCGTCGGCCGGTGCGTGCACGCAGCGGACGGGCACGCCGAGCGGGAGCCAGGCCGACGGGTCGGCCACGGCGTAGCGATCGGGCACGTCCGCGGGACCGCCGCCGAGCAGGTCGGTCACGGCCGTGCCGCCGACCCCCTCCTCCGCGGCCCGGGCCAGCTCGACCACGCCCGCCTGCGACACCACCCCGGTCACCGTCACCGTCGGCGACGCCCCGGGTGAACCGGGCGACAGCCGGGGCCTGGCGGCGGCCCATGCGGCGAGCTGACCGCCGGCCGAGTGCCCGACGACCGCGACGCTCGTCAGGTCGAGCGCCGCGCCGTCGTCGTCGCGCAGGTCCGCGAGGTGGTCGATCCCCGCGGCGACGTCCTCGAGCGTGGCGGGCCACCCGCCGCCGCCACCGACGCGCCGGTACTCCAGGTTCCATGCGACCCAGCCGCGCGCGGCGAGGTCGCGCGCGAGCGGCTCGCCGAGGTCGGCGCCGAACTGCGACCGCCAGAAGCCGCCGTGCAGCACCACCACCGTCCCGGCACGCGGCGTCCCGGTGGGCAGGTGGAGCCAGCCGACCTGCGACTCGTCGTCCCCGTACGCCTCGCGTCGACCGCCGTCGGACTGCTGCACGTCACCCTCGCCGTCTCGGGAGCACCCGACCAGCGGTGCCAGCGCCGCGGCGCCGATCCCGCCCACGAGCGCGCGTCTGCTGATCACGACCTCAGTCTCGCGGGCTCGTCCACGGCTCGCTCGGGTACCCGGTGTCGAAGTGCATGTAGTCGGCCACGTCGATGTTCTGCCAGATCCAGCCCTCACGCTCGAACAGGCGCCACACGAGGCCGCCCCGGAGCACCTTGCCCTTGCCGGGCGTGCGGTCGGCGTGCTTCGCGATCGGGGACCAGCACTCGCAGCGGGGGTCCATCCAGGGGTTCTCGCGGGGGTTGATGTCGATCGCGCGCCCGTTGGCGTGCGGCGACGCCATGGGCGGCGCGTTGATCTGGTCCGGCCGGCGGCAGTTGTAGACCGCGGTGTTGTCGGCCGCCAGGCTCGCGTCGCTGTCGCCGTCGTAGGCCTCGACGGACTGCATCCGACGGATCGGGAACCGCTCCTCGAACAACCGGGTGAAGATCCGGGACAGGCTCGGGGCCACGTCGCGGTTCACCACCAGGACGCCGCGCTGCACCTCGCCGTCCCAGTCCCAGTAGTTCAGCTCGAGCCGCCGGAGCTGGGCACGGGTGGCCGGGCAGCCCTCGCGCCACATGCCGAGCTCGCGCATCGTCCGCCACTGGTCGCGGGGGAGCGGCGAGGTGACCGGGTCGGCGCTGGTCGGCACCGGGGGTGTCGTCGGCGCGGGCGTCGTGGGCGCGGGCGTCGTCGGCGTCGGGGGCGGTGCCGACGACGTGGCCGCGGTGGGCGCGCCCGTCGCGTCGTCGCCCGAGCCGCCGCTCGGTCCCGAGCACGCGGTCAGGAGCAGCAGGGTCGCCGTCACGATCAGCAGGGGCGGTCGCATGCCCCACAGCCTCCCCCACGGCGCGTCCCCACCCAAGCCTTCGCCGCCGACCCGCGTCGTGTGGGCCACGTCACGTCACGGTGTCGACGGTCGGGTGTTTGAGCGGTCAACGAACGGGGAAGCATGTCCTCGTCCCCCGGATAGGCAGCGCCCGGCGTGGGCCTCCGCGCGTCTCCCCCGTACGCCGCGGAAGCGCCCCGCCGGGCGTTGTCGCGTCCGGGGGTCCCGAGGTCGCGGCGCTGTCGAGTCGTGATGTCGTCTAGTAGTGACGCACCGCGCCGCCGTCGCAGCGCACCTGCTCGCCCGTCACGTAGCCGGCGATCTCGCTGGCCAGGAAGGTGACCACGGCGGCGAACTCGTCGGGCCGTCCGTAGCGGCCGACCGGGATGGAGGCCTCCGACGCCGCGCGGACGTCGGCGACGGAGCGTCCGGTGGCGTCGGCGCTCCCGGCGTCCAGGGACGCGACCCGGTCGGTGTCGATCCGACCGGGCAGCACCATGTTGACGGTGACGCCGTCGCGGGCGACGTCGGCGGCCAGCGACTTGAGGAAGCCCGCGAGCGCCGCGCGTCCGACGTTGGAGGCGGCGAGCGCCTGGATCGGCTCCTGGACCCCCGAGGACGCGACCGCGACCACGCGTCCCCACCCGCGCTCGCGCATGCCGGGGAGGAACGCCTCGACGAGGCGGACGTGCGGCACGAGCAGCCGGTCGACGGCGTCGCGGGCCGCGGAGGGCGTCATGTCCTCGGCCCGACCGGGGGCCGGGCCTCCGCCGTTGAGGACGAGGACGTCGACCCGGCCGAGGTCGTCGGTGACCGTGGAGACGAGGCGCTCGAGGTCGTCGGCGTCGAGCAGGTCGGCCTCGACGCCGACCGCGTCGGGCAGCCCGGCTGCGACCGTGCGGGCGAGGTCGCCGCGGCGTCCGACGACGACGACCCGCGCCCCCTCGGCGGCGAGCGAGCGGGCGACGGCCAGGCCGATGCCCGACGTCGAGCCGGGGACGAGTGCGATCTTGCCCGCGAGTCCGGTGTCCATGGCCCCCATGTAACCGCACGCCGCCGTTGCCGGTCGGGGGTGGTGCACGGCGCTACCGTGTGCGGCGTGGAACCCCGTGACCAGCGCACCGAGCTCATCGTGTCGACCCTCGTCGACGCTTTCGACGACCTGATGCGGGCCAGCCCGCGCGCCTTCAGGACCAAGTTCCGCAAGATGGCGGCCGACCCGTTCGCCTTCTACCGCGGCACCGCCTGCCTGTTCTACGCCGACATGGCCGAGCTGGACGACCGGTGGGCCGACGAGCGGACGTCGCGGGTGTGGATCCACGGCGACCTGCACGCCGAGAACTTCGGCACCTACATGAACGCCGACGGCGTGCTGGTGTTCGACGTCAACGACTTCGACGAGGCCTACGTGGGCCACTTCAGCTGGGACCTGCGCCGCTTCGCCGCCAGCCTGGCCCTGCTCGGGTGGCGCAAGGCCCTGCCCGAGGAGGCCGTGGAGGACCTCGTGCGGGCCTACCTGCAGGCCTACGTCGAGCAGGTGCGGCAGTACGTCCGGGGCTCGGACGACGCCGAGTTCGCCCTGCGCCTCGACAACACCGAGGGCGCGCTCAAGGACGTGCTCGAGGGGGCTCGCGCCTCGAGCCGTCGCGGCATGCTCGACCAGGTGTCGGTGGTCGTCGAGCACGAGCGGCGCTTCCGCGACGGCAGCCGCAACCGTCGGCTCGACGACGCCGAGCGGGACGTCGTGATGGAGGCGTACGAGCGGTACCTCGGCACGATCCCGCACCGCAAGCGCGAGGACCACCGCGACTTCTACGCCGTCAAGGACCTCGTCGCCACCTCGGGCTTCGGCATCGGCAGCGCGGGCCTGCCCGCGTACAGCCTGCTCATCGAGGGCGTGAACCAGGCGCTGGAGAACGACGTCGTGCTGACCATGAAGCAGGCGAACGTGCCCGCGGCCAGCCGCTTCGTCGACCTGCCCGACGTGCGCGGCTACTTCGAGCACGAGGGCCACCGCACCGTCGTCAGCCAGCGCGCGCTGCAGGTGCACGCCGACCCGTTTCTCGGGCACACCACCGTCGAGGGAGTCGGCTACGTCGTCGACGAGCTGTCGCCCTACGAGACCGACCTCGACTGGGGCGACGTCAACGAGCCCGACGAGATGGCCCCCGTCGTGGCCCAGCTCGGCCGCGCCACCGCCAAGATCCACTGCGTCTCCGACACCGACTCCGACCAGACCCTCGTCGACTTCCAGACCGAGGAGGCCATCGCGGCGGTGATCGGCGACGGCGACGCCTTCGTCGAGGACCTCGTCGCGTTCGGCACCGCCTACGCCGCCCGCGTCCGCGACGACCACGCGCTGTTCGTCGCCGCCTTCCGCTCGGGCAGCATCGGCGGCGTCTCCGCCGCCGACTGACGAGGGTCGCCCGGTGGGCCCCGTGGGACTCGAACCCACAACCTACGGATTAAAAGTCCGCAGCTCTGACCATTGAGCTAGAGGCCCGCGGCCTCGCGGACCTGCCTCGGGCCGCGTGCCGCGCCCAGGTTACGTCGTGGACGGCGTGACGGCGCCCGACGGTGGGGAACGCCGCCGGGCGACGGGGCGTTGACAGCGGCATGGACCGACCGACGCCGACGCGCCCGCGGCGGTGGCTGCGTCGTCTGGCGGTGGCCGCGGTCGTCGTCGCGGTGGCGTGCGGGGTGCTGACGCAGGTGGGCACCCGGGTCAGCACGGCGGTGGGTGCCGAGGGGGTCGGGGACGGGACGTTCCCGGTCGTCGAGCTCGCCGGCCTCGGCAGCAGGGGAGCGGGGTTCGCGAGGCTCACCGCCGAGCTGGAGTCGCGCGGCGTGGTCGTGCTCGACTTCGACCCCGACCGGACGGGTACCCAGGCGCTGACCTACGAGCCGGAGGCGGGGATCGACGTCCCGACGCTCGCGGTGCGGACCGTCGCCCCGGCCGTCCGGGCCGCCCTGGTGCGGGCGGGCCTGGACCCGCGCACCCAGCGGGTCGACGTCGTCGCACACTCCATGGGCGGCCTGCTGATGCGCTACCTCGTCGAGCACCCGGTGGACGACTGGGCGACCCGCGTGGACGACCTCGTGATGGTGGGGACGCCCAACCGCGGCAGTCGCGTGGTCGGCTGGGAGACGCAGGCCGGCCCCTTCGCCGCGCTCGGCGACGACATGGCGCCCGGATCGGACTTCCTGGAGGCGCTGGGCACGCGCGAGCCGTCGGGGCAGACGTACACGACGGTCGGCGGCGACCCGTGGTTCCTCCGCTGGTACCCGGGCGGCTTCGACGACCAGGTGCCCTCGCGCTCGCCGTTCCTCACCGGGGCGGCCAACAACACCCGCCCGCACCTCCACGGCAGGCTGCTGCCGTCCGACACGGTCGTCGACCTCGTGGTGCGGACGCTCGCCGCCCGCTGAGCGGGACTACGGCGCGGGGTGCGCGAGACGTGCGACCTCGCGCTCGAGGACGGACCGATACCTCGGGGTGCGCCTGAGCCCGTGGCCGAGGGCCGGTGGCCTGGTGGTGTCGTAGGTGTGGCCGGTGGGGGTGCGCCAGCGGGTGGTGCGGGTGCGGGGGTCGCGGGTGACGTCCCAGCCGGGGAGGTGGCGGGTGGTGTGGTCGGGCCGGCAGAGCGACTGCGCGGTCTGCAGGGTGGTGCGACCGCCCTCGGCGTGGGGCTCGACGTGGTCGACGTCGCGGGCGCGGCAGTCGCAGCCGGGTCGTTGGCAGTGCCGCTCGGCGGCGTCGACGAGGTGGCGCAGGGGTCCGTCGAAGCGTCGGCGGCGGGAGTCGCGGGCGACGACGGTGTCGTCGACGGGGTCGGTGAAGAACCGCCGCACCCAGGTACGTGACGCCTGGTCCACCAGCCGGCGGGCGAGGCCGGCCGGGAGTGGTCCGTGGCCGGCCATCATCGCGGGCACGTCCTGGTCGCCGAGCAGGGAGTCGGCGTCCATCAGGACCCCGACCTCCAGGACGATCCGGGGGTCGGTGACGTCGACGATGCCGGTGAGGCGCTCGATCGCGGTGTCGCACATCAGCTGCCCCATGGACCGGGGGTCGCCGTCGGCGAACCTGCCGGCGGCGTGGGCGTGGACGGCCTCGTAGGCGGCGGCGACCTGCTCAGCCGGACCGTGAACCGTGAGCCAGGCGGTGCCGGTGGGTCCGGGCCCGGAGGTGACGTAGCGGTCGGTGCGGTTCTGCCTGGCCTGGCGCTCGGCCGCGCAGGGGTCGAGCTGGAGGACGATCGTGCGGGCGGCGTGCTCGGCCCGCTTGGGCGTCAGGTCGGCCAGGACGGGGGCGAGGCGGTCGTCCAGGGCGGCCATCTGGTCGGGGTCGAGGTGGCGGGCCTCGTCGAGGACCTCGCACGCGACCCGCTCGGACACCTCGCCCGCGGCCAGGAGCGCGGCGACCCGGGGGAGCCGGCGCAGGGTGCCCGCGCGGCACGTCCGGGCCGCGGCGGTGCCGCGGCTGGTGCCGGTGGCCATCGCCACCTCCGTCTCGACCGACCTGGTCGCCTCGGGCTCCCACGACCCCTGGGTGAGGCGGTGCTCGTGCAGGGCGTCGATCAGCTCGTACCGGCGCGCCGCGACCCACCGGTCGAGGTGTTCCAGGGCGATCATCGCGTCGACGTACTGCGCACCGGCGGGGCCTGGCCCGGTGGTGGGGGTGGTGGCGTGGGTGGTCAGGGCCTCGATGAGGTCCTTCACCGCCACGGCGTCGAGCATGCCTTCAACCTAGGGGCCGGGTCTGACAGTTTCTGCCGGAACGACAAGCTCAGATCGGTGGAGGACAAGGGCGCAGCGAGGGCGGCGGGCGGCCGGTCAGGCGGATCGGGTGCGGGCCCGTCTCGGTCTGCGAGACTGGAGGGTGCCGGGAGTCACACGCGCCCCACCGACCGAGGCAACCAGTCACTTCACGTGGTGGATCCACCGTGCTTCGCGTGGTTTGCCATGGTCAGCGCGACCTTGCGGCCGATCCGTCCTGCAGAGCGAGACGACCCGACCACCCGCACCCGACCTCGGCGCCCGAGCCGCCGCCGTCCCTCGCTGCGCACTGTCCCCGACGGGCCGCCTCCCCTACCCCTCCACGAGCGCCGAGGTGCAGGCCACCAGGTCACCGTGCAGCCGAACCCGGGCAGCAGCAGACAGGTCCCGCAGCATCGAGGCCTCCACCTCGGCGACGGCGGCGCTGGCGCGGGTGAGCAGGTGGGTGCCGTCGGGGGTGAGCCGGGTGGGCAGGGCGCGGCCGGACGGGACGGAGGCGGGGCGCGAGAGCAGCCCGCGGTCCTGCAGGCCCTGCAGCACGGTGTGCATGGACTGGCGGGTGACGAACGTGGCGCGGGCGAGCTCGGCGACGGAGAGGCCCGGGCGGTGGCCGAGCACCTCGAGGCACGAGTACTGCGACACGTTCAGGTCCAGCGGCCGCAGCGCGGCGTCCATCGAGGTGCGCAGCGCGGCGGCGGCGTGCTTCAGGGCGTACCCGACGGAGACGTCGAGATCGATCCGGTCTTGCGTCATGTCAGGAGTCTGACATAAAGTCAGTGATGTCAGGGACCTGACATCACACGAAGGAGCCTCCCATGAGCACCACCGCCGGACCCACCGTCACCGGACCCAGCTTCGTCGCCCTGCAGGTGCGCGACCTCGACGCCGCGGCGTCCTTCTACGAGTCGCACCTCGGCCTGCGCCGGGCCGCCGCGAGCCCTCCCGGCGCCGTGGTCTTCGACACCGCCCCGATCGCCTTCGCGGTGCGCGAGCCCCTCCCGGGCGTCGACCTGGACGCCGCCTCGCCCCGTCCCGGACTCGGCGTCGCGCTGTGGCTGCACGCCGACGACGCCCCGGGGCTGCACGAGCGTCTGGTCGACGGCGGCGTCACGGTCGTCGCCCCGCTCGCGGACGGCCCGTTCGGACCGATGTTCACCTTCCTCGACGTCGACGGGTACGCCGTGACGATCCACGGCGACCGGTGATGGCGGCCGCGTCGCTGGTGGTGGAGCGGCCCGTCCTCGGCCCCTGGTCGCTCGCGGTCAGCCGCACCTTCTGGGAGGGGTTCGCCCCGGCGGCGCTCGCGGGCGCCGGCACGCAGCAGGACGCGCTGCGCACCGTCTTCCTCGGCGACGCGGACTGGACGCGGGTCGAGACCTCCGTCGTCCAGGACGGCGGCACCGCACGCGTCGAGGTGTCCGGGGCGGGCGACCTCGAGGCCGCGGCCGAGCAGGTCGCGCGGTTCCTCTCGCTCGACGTCGACGCGACCGGGTGGCCCGACGTCGGCCGGCGCGACCCGGTGGTCGCCCGGGCGCAGGACGCCGTGCCGGGTCTGCGTCCCTGCGGGTTCCACTCGCCCTACGAGGCCGCGGTCTGGTCCGTCCTCTCCCAGCGGGTGCGGATCACCCATTCCGCCGCGCTGCGCGAGCGGCTCGTCGAGCGGCACGGCGAGGACGGCGCGTTCCCCGCTCCCGTGCGGCTGCGCGGGCTCGAGCTCGACCTGCCGGGACGCAAGACCGAGTACCTGCACGCGGTGGCCGAGGCCGCGTTGGACGGCGTGCTCGACGGTCGGGCGCTGCGCGGGATCGACCCCGCCGACGCCGTCGCGCGCGTGCAGGGGGTGAAGGGCCTCGGCCCGTTCGCGTCCGAGCTGGTGGTCCTGCGGGGCGCCAACGCGCCCGACGCCCTCCCGCGCCACGAGGCCCGGCTCGTCGCCGAGGTGGAGGAGCAGTACGGGGTGGGCACCGACCTCGACGACGTCGCCGAGGCGTGGCGCCCGTTCCGCACCTGGGCCGTGGTGCACCTGCGGGCGATGCGCGAGCAGCGGACCCACGAGATCGCCGGTCCGCGAGCCTGATCCGGCGTCGGACCCGGGGCGCCCACTCCGACGGGAGCCCGGTCGTCGACACTGGGAGGACCATGGGGACCCAGTGAGCGGACCGCGGCGGCCCACGCCCGCCCCGCAGACGTCGATCGACCGGGTCCGTCGACGCGTCGGTGCCGTCGGCCTGTTCTCCATCACCATCCATGGCGTGCTCGGGCTGGTGGGGGGCGCCTACGTGGTCGACCGCGACGGTCGCAGCACCGACGCCGCGTGGCTGCTGGTGATCTCGGCGGTGATCGGGATCCTCACGGTCGTCGGCGTCCGGGTCATCCTCGGACGCCCGCCGGTGAGCGTGCTCTGGAGCGTCGTGGCGGTGCTGCCGGCCGCGGTGGCCGCGTTCGTCATCCTCTGACGTCGACCGCGACCCGCGGCCACGAGCTGTTGGCGTAGCCCTTGGGGTTCCACAGCGACGCCGGGTCCGACGGCTGCACGGTGGCCGAGTCGTCCCAGGCGCGGGCCACGACCTCGTGGTGCCCGGCCGCGAGGTCGACGTCGAGGTGCCAGGTGGTCCAGGCCCACGGGCCGTGGTGCTCGAGCACGGCGGCGGCCCACGTGGCGCCGCCGTCGACGGAGACGTCCACGCGCTCGACCGAGCGGTGCTCCGGCGCCAGCGCGTAGCCGCGCACCCGGGTGCGTCCCGGGGCCGGCCGGTCGCCGTCGGCGGGGACGAGGATCGCCGAGGTGAGGCTCCACGGGCCGAGCGAGATGCCGTCGCCGGGACCGGCGGCGGCGGCGTCGGCCGACGGGGGCAGGACGCGGTAGGCCGTCGCTTGGAAGTAGTGCTCCGACGGGTGGTCCTGCAGGGTGACGCGTCGGACCCACTTGACGCTGCGGGCGCCCACGTACCCGGGCACGACGACGCGCACCGGTGCGCCGTGCGCGGCGGTAAGCGGCGCGTCGTTCATCTGCCAGGCCAGGAGCACCTCGGGCCGCAGCGCCTTGTGCACCGGGATCGACGACCCGTAGGTCTCGGGCGGCACGGGCTGCTGCGAGACGTCGGAGGCGTCCATGACGACGTCGGTCGCGCCGTCGGCCACCCCGACCGCGGCGAGCACGTCGGCCAGCCGGGCACCGGCCCAGCGCGCGGTGCCGATCGTCCCGACGTCCCACAGCGCCTCGCCCGGGATGGGCGCGACGGCCGCGAGCCCGGCCCGGCGGTTCCCGGCGCACTGCATCGTCGCCGTGAGCTCGTGCTGCTCGAAGTCGCGTCGCAGGTCCTTGAGCGTGAACGACGTGGGCGTGCCGACGAGACCGTCGACCTCGAGCCGCCACGTGGCCGGGTCGAGCTCGGGGACCGGCCCGTGATTGCGGCTGTAGAAGGCGTCGACGGGCGTCACCGCCGACGCCGCGAGCACCTCCGGCGCGGTCTCGGCGTTGTACGGGTCCTGCTCGTGGACGACCATGTCGTCGCGCTTGCCTGGGTACGCCACCTGTCCACCCTCTCGCGCCGGGCCCGCGCGCGCCACGCCCGGTCGTAGGGTGACCCCGCCGAGACCGAGGAGCCCCGCGTGACCGCACCACCCGACGCCGCACGTCGTCCGTGGTTCCCGCGACCGTCCCTGGTGCTGCTGGTGGCCCTCGGTGGGGCCGCGGGCACCGCCGCGCGGTACGGGCTCGGCGAGCTGGTGCCGTCGTCGCACGGCTGGCCGTGGCCGACGCTGCTGGTCAACGTCACCGGGTCGTTCGCGCTCGGCCTCCTGCTCGGCCTGATCGCCCGGCGCGGGCCCGAGACGCCCGCGGTCGAGCGGGTGCGGCTCGGCGCCGGCACCGGCTTCCTCGGTGGGTACACCACCTACAGCAGCTTCGCGGTGCAGGCCGACCAGCTCCTGGCCGGCGGCCGCCCGGGCACGGCGGCGGCCACCGTGCTGGTCAGCCTCGCCGTCGGCCTGGTCGCCGCGGCCGCGGGCGTCGTGCTCGCGGACCGTCCGGCCCGGGGGAGCACCCCGTGACCGCGCTGCTGGTGGCCCTCGCCGGCGGTGCGGGTGCCGCGGTCCGGTTCGTGGTCGACACCGCCGTGAGGCGGGCGGTCCCCGCGACGTTCCCGCTCGGCATCCTGGTCGTCAACGCGTCGGGGTCGCTGCTGCTGGGCCTGCTCACCGGCGCCCTGCTCGACACCGCGGGCGACCAGCAGGTGCTGGCCGTCCTCGGCATCGGGTTCTGCGGCGGCTACACGACGTTCGGCACCGCGATGGTCGACACGGTGCGCATGCTGCAGGACGGGCGCCGCCGAGCCGCCCTGGTCCACCACCTCGGGATGGCGGTGGTCTGCCTCGGTGCCGCGGGCGTCGGGCTCGCGGTCACCGTCCGCTGAGCGACGTCAGCCCGGCGGGAGGACGGGCGTCGACCGCAGCTCGGCCTTGGCGATCGATCGGACGTGCACCTCGTCGGGTCCGTCGAACAGGCGCATGGCGCGGTGCCAGCCGTACATCGCGGCGAGCGGGGTGACGTCGGTGACGCCGGCGCCGCCGTGCACCTGGATGGCGCGGTCGATGACCGCGGTGGCCGCGCGCGGCACCGCGACCTTGGCCATCGCGACGAGCCCGCGGGCCGCCTTGTTGCCCTCGGTGTCGATCACGTGGCAGGCGCGGTGGCAGAGCAGGCGGGCCTGCTCGATCTCGATCCGCGACTCGGCGACCTGCTGCTGCACCACACCCTGCTCGGCCAGGGGCGCTCCGAAGGCGACCCGGGTGCGGGCCCGCTCGACCATCAGGGAGAGCGCCCGCTCGGCCGCGCCGAGGGCACGCATGCAGTGGTGGATGCGGCCGGGTCCGAGCCGGGCCTGGGCCGCGGCGAACCCGCCACCCTCCTCGCCGACGACGTTCTGGACCGGCACCCGGACGCCGTCGAAGCGGACCTCGGCGTGACCGTGCTGGTCGTGGTGGCCGAAGACCGGCAGGTCGCGCACGACCGTCACGCCGGGGGTGTCCATCGGCACGATCACCATCGTCTGCTGACGGTGGGTGTCGGCCGACGGGTCGGTCTTGCCCATCACGACCAGGACGGCGCAGCGGGGGTCCATCGCGCCGCTCGTCCACCACTTGCGCCCGGTGATGACGTACTCGTCGCCGTCGCGCTCGATCCGGGTGGCGATGTTGGTGGCGTCGCTGCTCGCGACGTCGGGCTCGGTCATCGCGAACGCCGAGCGGATCTCGCCCGCGAGCAGCGGCTCGAGCCAGGTGCGCTTCTGCTCCTCGGTGCCGAGCAGGTGCAGCAGCTCCATGTTGCCGGTGTCGGGGGCCTGGCAGTTGATCGCCTCGGGGGCGAGGTCGTTGCTCCACCCCGACAGCTCGGCGACGGGCGCGTACTCCAGCTGGGTCAGCCCCGACTCCGAGGGCAGGAACAGGTTCCACAGACCGCGCTCGCGGGCCTGCTTCTTGAGCCGCTCCACGACCTCGGGCACCCCGTGGTCGTCCGGTCCGACCGCCGCGCGGTGCGCGAGGTACTCGGGCTCGGCCGGCAGCACGTCCTCGCGCATGAAGGTCACCATCTCGTCGCGCAGCCGGGTGGCCCGGCTGGACGGGGACGGCAGCGAGTGGTCGGCGGTCTCGGTCACGATGCTCCTGGGGGTGCGCTGGACGGGGTGGGGAAGGGGGCGGACGAGGGTGCTGAACAGGGCCGAGCGCTCACTCGGGACGCCCGGCCAATATGCCTGCGCGCACCGGACGGCGCAAGGTGCGCGGTCGGTCAGGACGGGCGGTGGCGCACCAGGTCGAGCGCGAACTCCACGTACTGCGCGGCGACCTCCTCGGCGGTCGCCGGACCGGACGCGCGGAACCACTGCGCCGTCGCGGTGATCATCGTGACGACGGCGCGCGCCGCCTCGTGCGGCCGGTCGGTCGCGAACAGGCCGGCGCGCACGCCCTCCTCGACCTCGGTGTCGACGAGGTGCTGCTGCTCGCGCCGCGCGGCGGCGATCCGCTCGCGGTCGTCGTGGTCCAGGCTGCGCATCTCGCTGGCCCCGACGAACCCCAGCTCACGGCGGTGGGTGTGGAACAGCGCGAGGCACTCGACGACGAGCGCGAACCGTTCGACCGGCCCCTCGCCCTCGTCGCGGGCGACCCGGGTGCGGGCGAGGAGGTCGCTCATCGTGAGGTCGAGGATCGCGACCAGCATCTCCTGCTTGCTCGCGTAGTGGTGGTAGAGCCCGGGCACCGAGAGCCGCGACCGCTCGGCGATCGTGCGCATCGTCGCGCCGTGGTAGCCGAACTCGAGGAACGACGACAGCGCGCCCGCGAGCGCGGGGTCGAGGACCAGCGGGTCGAACCGGCGCCAGTCGCCGTCGGCGGCGCGCCAGGCCCGGGGCGGCCCGGGGCGCGCGACCCAGGCACCGGTCGCGCGGACGGTGGCGTCGTCGAGGTCGAACAGGCGCTGCACGGGCACCCCGAGCACCTCGGCGAGCCGCGAGACCCGCTCGCTCGACACGCCGGTCTTGCCGTTCTCGATCGCGCTGAGGGTGGCCGCGCTGACCCCGAGCTCACCGGCGACCTGGCGCAGCGTCGTCCCGCGGGCGGTGCGCAGGTCGCGCAGCGTCCGGCCGAGCGCGGCGCGGTGCGGCAGGAGGTCCATCCGGTCGAGGGTACGCGCGCGCCGACGGGGCTTGCGACGCCAGTTTTCGGTGGATCTGGACGACCGGGTCGCCTGTCACCGGTCAGGACGTGCGGGGCGTCGGGTGCCCGACGGGCCCGGCCACCGCGAACCCGAGCACGACGTCGGGCTCGCCGCTGGGGAGCCGGCTGCCCCGGGCCAGCAGGCTGACCACGCGGTGGTCGTCCCGGAGGTGGACGACGGCACCGTGCACCCGGTCGTCCTGCGCCGTGCGGTGCAGCAGGTCGTGGAGCAGGGCCACGTCGTCCGGTGCGAGACGGTCGAGCACCGCGGCGGTGTCGCGGGCGAGGGGGCGGTCGGGCACCTCGATGTTGCCGTGGGCGGCCGGCTCGGCCCAGCGCCAGCTGCTCGACCCGGGGGTGTGCACGAAGGCCTCGACCTCGAGCCCGTCGCGGACCAGTGCGCGACGGGCCGCGGACCAGTAGGGCAGGCGCAGGCGGCTGAGGTTCATGAAGACCCAGGTGCCGACGTCCGACAGGCCCTCGAGCTCGCTCCGGGCGAGGGCGATCGCGGCGCGGACGTCGCCCGCGGTGGCCGGGGGCGGCGACGCGTCGGCGATCGTGGTCGTCCACGTCCCGGTCGTCATGGGTCCATGATCGGCCACCGCCCACCCGACCTGAGGGGTGGCCCGAAGGTCGGTCGCGCGGTATCGGAGGCGCGTGTCGCCGCTCGCCGCTACTGTCTCGCTCAGACGGGGACCGGGGGTCCCCCTGGAGCGAGAGGGGTCCCGATGCGGACCTTGCCCTGGATCAGCGTGCGCCTGCTCAGCGGAGCGCTGTGCGTGGCGGTCGCCGGGGCGGTCGCCTCGCCGGCACCGGGCTCGACGCCCGACGTCGCGGCCGGCACGACCCCGTCGGCCGCCCCGGGAGGGACGACCGACGACGCCGGCCTCGGCAACGGCCTCGGCCGCCTGGTCGCCGGCAGCAAGGCCCGTCGCGGTCCCTCGGGCCTGCGCCTGGACCAGGGGCAGCTCGCCATCCGCGACGACGCGGGTCGCGTGCTCGTCCACGTGACGCCGCGCGACGACGTCGACCGGGCGGCCTACCGCCGCGACGTCGAGGGGCTCGGCCTGGTGGTCCAGGCCACCGACGACGAGGCCGGCACCCTCGAGGGCTTCCTGCCGCTCGCGCAGGTCCGCGACGTCGCCGCCCTCGCCGACACGGGCACCGTCGCGCAGGCGCTGCGCCCGCAGGTACGTGCCGGCTCGGAATCCGCCCGCGGCGCGGCCACGTCGCAGGGCGTCGCCGCCCAGCGGATCGACCGCGTGCAGGCCCGCGGCGTCGACGGGCGCGGCATCACCGTGGGGGCGCTCTCGGACTCCTACGACCTCGCCACGAACACGGTCACCGGCGAGCCGCTGACCGTCCGCGCGGCGGACGACGTCGCGAGCGGCGACCTGCCGGGGCCGGGCAACCCGCGCAACGACCGTCCCGTCGTGGTGCTCGACGACACCGCCTCCGGCCTCGACGAGGGCCGCGCGATGCTGCAGATCGTCCACGACGTCGCGCCCGCGGCCCGGCTGTGCTTCGCCACCGCGAGCAACGGCCTGGTCTCGTTCGCCGACAACGTCCGCGCGCTCGCCGACCGCGACGGGCCCTGCGCGGCCGACGTCGTCACCGACGACATCATCTACCTCGACGAGCCGATGTTCTCCGACTCGGTCCTGAGCGACGCGATCGACGACGTCGCCGCGGCCGGCACCGACTACTTCTCCGCCGCCGGCAACCAGGGCCTGCAGCAGGCGTGGCAGTCCCCCGTGCGGCTCCTGCCCGCCGACCGGGCGGTGCAGGGCACCAACCTCGACCTGTCCGACGTGCCCGCCGAGCTGTACAGCGGCGGCCTGCAGGACATGGACACCGGCCGCGGCACCGACGTCGCGCAGACGATCGCCCTCGGTGCCGAGGGTGGCGTGCTCGACGTGCAGTGGGACGACCCCGTCGACGCCGACGGCGCCGAGATCGGCGACCCGGTCCTCACGACGACCGGTGAGATCACCGCCGCCGACCCCGCCCCCACCACCACCTTCACCGCCACGCCCGACCAGGTCGGCTCGTCCGTCATCGTGGTCGCCGACGGCGTCCCCTCCGGCAGCACCGACCTGGTGCTGTCGATGACCGCGCCCGACGGCACCACCCTCGGCACGGTCGACACCGGCTCGTCGCCCGAGCGGCTGGCCGCCCGGCTCACCCAGGCGGGCGACTACACGATCACCGTCGAGGGGTTCGACGGCGACACCGGCGACTACACGCTCGACGTCAGCCCGGTCGAGGCCCCGTCGACGGTGACCACCGACTTCAACCTGCTCCTCTTCACCCCCGACGGCCAGTACGCCGGCGCCGTGGCGGACGACAACCTGCTGAGCGGACGCCCGTCGGAGATCTCGCCGGTCGCGGGCCTGCCCGAGCTGCAGCTGGTGATCGCCCGCGCGGGCACCGGCCCCGTCGGCGCGACCACGCTGCGCCACGTGCTGTTCGGCGACGCCGTCCTGGCCGAGCACGTCGATCCGTTGGCACCGGCGACCTTCGGCCACTCGATGGCCGCCGGGTCGTCCGCCGTCGCGGCCTACGACGCGTTCCGCCCGCTGCTGCCCGAGCCGTTCACCTCCACCGGCGGCGACCTCCCCGTGTACTTCGACTCCTCGGGCGAGCGCTACCGCCGTCCGCAGGTGCGCCGCACCCCGGTGGTCGCGTCGTCCGACGGCGGCAACACCACGTTCTTCGGCTCCGACACCCCGCGCGACGCCGACACCCTGCCGAACTTCTTCGGCACCAGCGCGGCGGCCCCGCACGCGGCCGGCATCGCCGCGCTCGTCCTGCAGCGCGCGGGCGGGCCGCGGTCCCTGCGACCCAGCGCCCTGCGCCAGCGCCTGCAGCGCTCGACCTACACCCACGACCTCGACCCCACCCACGCCGAGGGCAGCGCCGGAGGCCTGACCGTGACGGCCGACGGTGCCCAGGGCGGCGAGAACGAGCTCGACGCGGGATCGATGGACGATCCCCGCTTCTTCGGCGTCGAGTACACCGGACGCGTGCCGCTGCGGTCGATCACGTTCTTCGGCGAGACCGCGAGCCCGACCGCGCTGGGCACCCGCGTCCCGCCGCTGTCGGACGGCATCGTGTTCGACCCGCGTCCCTTCGACGGCGCCACGCCGTTCCGGGCCGACGGGTTCCCCTTCACGGTCGGGTCCACGGGTGGCGGCCTGCGCGCGTCCGACGTCTCGGCGTCCTTCTCCGTGCCCGGTGGCGGCCAGTCGGCCCCCGGCCAGTTCCGACGCATGACCGTCGACTTCGCGTCCGGCCTGCGGCGCGGCTCGTCGCTGCGGTTCGGCGTCGACCGCGACCTGGCGGTCTCGGGGCTCGGCACGTCCAGCGAGGGCAACGGCGCCGACGAGCTCGGTGGCGCGACCTTCTTCCCGCAGCGGATCACCAACCCCGTGGGCCTGGCCTTCACCGCCACCCGCACCGACGGCCGCACCGTGCGTGGGTTCCTGCGCAACCGGATCGGCAGCGGCTTCACGCCGGTCGACGGACACGGCCTCGTCGACGCCGAGCGGGCCGTGCTGGGGAGGTAGCCCCGGTGCCGGCCCGCGACCGGTGATCGCCGGACGCGAGACGACGCCCCCGCTGCAGCAGCGGGGGCGTCGTCACGTCCGGGGGAGGTGCGGTAGACAGTCGCCGTGGACGACACGACCTTCGACGACCTCGTCGCGCGCGCCCGTGGCCTCGCGACCGCAGACCGACGGGCCGTGCTCGGCCTCACCGGCAGCCCCGGCGCGGGCAAGACCACGCTCGCCGAGCGGCTCGTCGAGGCCCTCGCCGCAGACCCGCCCGACGGCGTCGAGGGAGCGGACTGGGTCGCGCACGTCCCCATGGACGGCTTCCACCTCGCCGACGTGCAGCTGACGCGGCTGGGCAACCTGGACCGCAAGGGCGCTCCGGACACCTTCGACGCCCGCGGGTACGCCGCCCTCCTGCGCCGCCTCGTCGACGACACCGACCAGGACGTCTACGCGCCGGGCTTCGAGCGGGTGCTCGAGCAACCGCTGGCCGGCGCGATCCGCGTGCCCGCGCACGCCCGGCTGGTCGTGAGCGAGGGCAACTACCTGCTGCTCGACGACGAGGCCTGGCACCCGGTGCGCGACGCGATGACCGAGGTCTGGTTCTGCGACACCGCAGAGGACCGTCGCCTCGCCCAGCTCGTGGCCCGCCATGCCGAGTTCGGCAAGTCCACCGACGAGGCCCGCCACTGGTCCTTCGGCCCCGACCAGCACAACGCCGACCTCGTCGGTCCCACCCGCGTCCGTGCCGACCTCGTCGTCCCCGACCACCTCCTCCGGTCGGTGCCACCGGTGTGAGGAATCGGCGTACGACCAGCCCACGCGGTCATCCGCCGGTTCTTCGGGCGGCCACGACCCGGGGTCGGCCGTCCGAGACCCCGGCTCCCGATCCGCAGCCCCGATCCCTCACCCACCCATCAGACCCGCGATGACCGCCACCTGGCGGGGGACGGACGGGACGTCCAGGTGCTCGTGCCGCGCGTGGGCCCCGTCGCCGACGGCGCCGAGGCCGTCGAGCACCCCGCCGCCGAGCGCGGAGACGAAGTTCGCGTCGCTCGCCCCGCCGACGCCGACGTCCTGCAGGGGGTGCCCGAGGTCGTCGGCGATCGCGCGGGCGCGGTCGAGCAGCGCCGCGGACGCGTCGTTGAGGGTCATCGGCGGTCGGTTCCACCCGCCGCTCCAGGTGAGCGTGACGCGGTCGTCGGCGGGACGGATGCGGGCGAACGCGTCGTCGAGCCGCGCGGTCTCGGCCGGGTCGGCGATGCGCACGTCGACGCCGATCGAGGCCCGTTGCGCCACGACGTTGCGGCCGCTGCCGCCCTCGACGAGGCCGACGTTGACCGTGGTGCCGGCGGCGGGGTCGGCCAGCGCGACGAGCTCGGTGACCACCGCGGCCAGCGCGTGCACCGCGCTCGCCCCCTTCTCGGGCTCGAGGCCGGCGTGCGCCGACACGCCGTCGGCCCGCACGTCGAAGAGGCCGACGCCTTTGCGGCGCGTCTTGACCCGTCCGCCCGAGCTGGGCTCGAGGACGAGGGTCCAGCGCGCGTCCGCCGCGGCCGCCTCGATGTGCGGCCGCGAGGCCAGGCTCCCGGTCTCCTCGTCGCCGTTGAGCACGAAGCGGACGCGGGGCGTCGCCAGCCCGGCCGCGCGGCGGGCCGCGAGCGCCCAGACGCCGAACACGAGTCCGGCCTTCATGTCGAAGACACCGGGCCCCTCGAGGCGGTCGCCGGTGCGCGTCACCGGCCACCCCGCGAGCGTCCCGTGCGGCCACACCGTGTCGTAGTGGCACAGCACGAGCACCGGCGGGCCGTCGCCGCCGTCGGTGGCCCCGTGCTCCAGCACGAGCACGTCGCCGCGCTCGCCGCCGTCGTGCAGCACGCGGCGGTCGGGCGCACCGAGGTGCCGCTCGAACAGGGCCTCGATGGCGACGACGGCGGCCCGCAGGTCGTCGAGGTCGCTGCTGCCCGACTCCACCCGGGCCAGGTCGGCGACGTCCTCCACGACGGCCTCGAGGTGGTCGGCGACCCACCGCTCCAGCGCCCTCATCGGACCGGCGCCCCGGGGCCGAGGGGGATGCCGAGCAGGTACCAGACCGCGAAGAACGTGCACCACACGACCAGCATCACGAGCACGACCGGCACCGTGAACGACAGCAGGGTGCCGATGCCCGCGTCCTTGCGGTAGCGCTGGACGTAGCCGAGGGCGAGGACGAAGTACGGGCTCATCGGGGTGATCGCGTTCGTGCACGAGTCGGCGATCCGGTACACGGCCTGCGTGGTCTGGGGTGGGATGTCGACGTACATGAGCATCGGGACGACCACCGGCGCGACGAGGGCCCACTGCGCCGAGCCGCTGGTGACGACGAGGTTGATCAGCGTGACCATGACGACCACGCCCAGCAGCACCAGGAGCGGATGGGCGTCCAGCCGCTGCAGGACCTCCGAGCCGTTGACGGCGAGCACCGTGCTGATGCCGGTCCACTTGAAGTACGCGAGGAACTGCGAGATCGCGAAGAACAGGACGAGGATCGGCGCGAGCTGGCGCACGCCCTCGGCCATCATCTCGGGCACCTCGCGCGGGCCGGCCACCGTGCCGGCGGTGCGTCCGTAGACGTACCCGAGCAGGGTGAACAGGACGCCCAGCACGTAGGCGATGGAGGCGACCAGCGTTGATTCCACGAGCGAGCCGCCCTCGCCGCGCAGCGGGGACGACGTCGGCACCATCGCCGCCACGACGAGCAGGACGAAGACGAGCAGGGCGATGCCGGCGTTGCGCAGGCCCCTCGACTCCTGCGGGGCGAGGCGCAGCGACTCGGCGTCGCCCGTCTCGGCGTCCGCGTCGGCCTCGAGGTCGGGGCGCCGAGACAGCACCTTCTCGACGAACAGCGTGATCGTCAGCGCCAGCACCACCGACGAGCCGAGCCCGAAGAAGTAGTTGTCGACGGCCGTCACCGTGATGCCGGCGTCGACGGTCTGCGCCGCGGCGGTGGTGAGTCCCGACAG
Source organism: Nocardioidaceae bacterium (assembly GCA_030655315.1). Lineage (GTDB taxonomy): Bacteria > Actinomycetota > Actinomycetes > Propionibacteriales > Nocardioidaceae > JAURVT01. Next base: position 75,653 of record JAURVT010000001.1, read on the forward strand.
GAGCACGTCCGTGGTGGTGAGCAGCGGGCTCGCGTCGTACCCGGCCGAGACCGACACGAACGCGACGACGACGCCGAGCACCGGGCTCTTGCCGACCGCGCGGAACACCAGGGCGCCCAGCGGCACCAGCACGATGAAGGCCGAGTCGCCCGCCACGTGCGCGACCATCGCCGTGAACGACAGCGCGAACGTCACCAGCGAGGCCGGCACGCGCGCGACGCTCGCGCGCATCACCGCCTCGAGCAGGCCGCTGCGCTCGGCCACCGCGACCCCGAGCAGCACGACGATGATGGTGGCCAGCGGCGGGAAGGTCGCGAAGTTGGTGAGCGCGTCGCCCAGCACGACCTGCACGCCGGCGGCCGACAGCAGGTTCTGGACGGCGACGGTGTCGCCGGTCGAGGGGTCCACCGCGGACACGTCGAGGGAGCTGAGCAGCCAGCTCAGCAGGGCCAGCACGCCCGAGAGGATCCAGAAGAGCCAGAACGGGTGCGGCAGCTTGTTGCCGACCACCTCGATCCGGCCCAGCACACCGAACAGCCGCTGCATCCCCCGTGACAGCCCCGGGTCGGAGGGGGAGGGCTCGGTCTCGCGTGCGCTCATCGGGACAACCTAGGACAAGTGGGGTGCGGGAGGTCGTCCGCACGTGGGTGTCGGACCCCCGTGCGAACCTGGGGTGGTGTCCACCGAGGGGACGATCCTCCATGCCGACCTCGACGCGTTCTACGCCTCGGTCGAGCAGCGCGACGACCCCGCGCTGCGGGGGCGGCCGGTGGCCGTGGGCGGCGGCGTCGTCCTCGCGTGCAGCTACGAGGCCAAGGCGCGCGGGGTGCGCACCGCGATGCACGGACGGCGGGCGCTGCAGATGTGCCCCGACCTGGTCTCGGTGCCGCCGCGGATGGCCGCCTACTCGCAGGCGAGCCGTGACGTCTTCGCGGTCTTCCACGACACCACGCCGCTCGTCGAGGGCATCTCGATCGACGAGGCCTTCCTCGACGTCGGCGGCCTGCGGCGCATCCGCGGCGCCCCGTCCACCATCGCGGCCCGGCTGCGCGCCGACGTGCTCGAGCGCGTGGGCCTGCGCATCACCGTCGGCGTCGCGCGCACCAAGTTCCTGGCCAAGGTGGCCAGCGGCGTCGCCAAGCCCGACGGGCTGCTCGTCGTCCCCACCGACGCCGAGCTCGCGTTCCTGCACCCGCTGCCCGTCGAGCGGCTGTGGGGCGTCGGCCCGGTGACGGCGGGCAAGCTGCACGAGCGGCGGGTGACCACCGTCGGCGAGGTGGCCGCGATGGGGGAGCGGGCCCTGGTGTCGCTGCTCGGCCAGGGCGCGGGGCGTCACCTGTTCGCGATCTCGCAGGGCCGCGACGCCCGACCGGTGCAGACCGGCAAGCGACGCGGCTCGGTCGGCGCGCAGCACGCTCTCGGCCGGGGCGACCACACGGCCGACGACGTCGACGCCGTCCTCGCCCGCCTGGTCGACCGCGTCTGCCGACGGCTGCGCGCGGCCGACCGGCAGGGCCGCACCGTCACGCTCCGGCTGCGCTTCGGCGACTACACGCGCGCCACCCGGTCGCACACCCTGTCCGGGCCCACGTCGCAGACCCGGCCCGTGCTCGACACCGCGCGTGCCCTGCTCGCCGCGGCCACGCCCCTGATCATGGACGACGGCATCACCCTCGTCGGGGTGGCCGTGGGCAACCTCGACGACGGCGCCACCCAGCCCGAGCTGCCGTTCGACGGCAGCGACGGCACCGAGCTCGACTCCGCCGTCGACGCCATCCGCGACCGCTTCGGCTCCGCGTCCCTCACCCGGGCCGTCCAGCTCGGTCGCGACCAGGGCACGTCGGTGCCCGTGCTCCCCGAGGTGCAGGACATCGACGACATCGAGGACATCGACGTCGAGGACGTCCACATCGCCTGAGCGCGGCCGGCCGGACGGGCCCGCGCCAAGCGGAGCGTTATCCAGACACCCCGGCACCCGCGGGCTAGCCTGGCCTCACCCAACCGGGCTCGGGACCAGCCCTTTTCATGCGTGAGGATCGAGGCGATGATCGAACCCCTCGACGACCGCCTGCGTGACCAGGACGCCCTCGACGAGATCGAGATGACCAGCAACCTGATGATCGCCGCGTCGGAGTCCCAGGCGCTGTCCCAGGCGGAGATCGACGAGATCCTCGGCCTCGGCTGACTCCGCCCGGCCGTCCGATGACGGCACGGCGAACGGCACGTGAACGCGCGGTGCACGCCCGCGCGTCGATCGGCGTGGTCACCCCCTAGCATGGGCGAGGCCCATCCCCGCCGATGAGGAGAATTCGCGTGCGGTTCAGTCTCCGACCCACCGAGACGACGTTCTACGACCTGTTCGCGGAGTCCGCCGCGCACCTCGTCGAGGGTGCGGCTCTGCTCGCCTCCATGCTGGACGCGTCAGCCGACCGCCCGAGCATCGCCGAGCGCATGCGCGAGGCCGAGCACGAGGCCGACGAGACGACGCACGCGATCGTCCGGCGGGTGAACTCGACCTTCGTCACCCCGTTCGACCGCGAGGACATCTACCGCCTCGCGAGCAACCTCGACGACGTCATGGACTTCATGGAGGAGACCGTCGACCTGATCGGCCTCTACGAGATCGGCGAGCTGCCGTCGGAGTTCGCGTCGCAGGTCGAGGTGCTCCAGCGGGCCTGCGAGGTGACCGCCGACGCGATGCCGCGCCTGCGCACCATGAAGGACCTCGAGGAGTACTGGATCGAGATCAACCGGCTGGAGAACCAGGGCGACCGCAGCTACCGCCGGATCGTCGCCTCGCTGTTCAGCGGCAAGTACAAGACGCTCGAGGTGATGAAGCTCAAGGACGTCGTCGACTCGCTCGAGCACGCGATCGACGCCCTGGAGTCGGTGGCCAACACCGTGGAGCAGATCGCGGTCAAGGAGTCCTAGGGTGGACCTCGCCCTCGTGATGGTCGTGGCCGTCGTGCTCGTCGCACTGGTCTTCGACTACACCAACGGCTTCCACGACGCCGCCAACGCGATCGCCACGTCGATCTCCACGCGCGCGCTGACCCCGCGCGTCGCCCTCGCGATGGCGGCGGTGATGAACTTCCTGGGCGCCTTCCTCGGCACCGAGGTGGCCGACACGATCGGCTCGATCATCGCCACCGGTGTCGAGGGCGACGGGCTGCACGGCCTGACGGTCGTGCTGGGCGCGCTGGTCGGCGCGATCACCTGGAACCTCATCACCTGGTACTACGGCCTGCCGTCGTCGTCCTCGCACGCCCTGATCGGCGGTCTCGTGGGCGCCGGCCTGGCGTCGTCGAGCGCGGTCAAGTGGGACGCCGTCATCGACAAGGTCCTGATCCCGATGGTGCTCTCGCCGCTGATCGGGTTCGCCGGCGCGTTCGCGCTGATGCTCGCCATCATGTGGGGCTTCCGCAACGCCAACCCCGGCAAGGTCAACCGGAACTTCAAGATCGCCCAGACCGTCTCGGCGGCGGCGATGGCCCTCGGCCACGGCCTGCAGGACGCCCAGAAGACGATGGGCGTCATCTTCCTGGCGCTGCTCGCGGGCGGCTACTACTCCGCCGACGACGGCATCCCGTTCTGGGTCAAGGTCTCGGCCGCCACCGCCATCTCGCTCGGCACCTACTCCGGCGGCTGGCGCATCATGCGCACCCTCGGGCGCCGCATCATCGACCTCGACCCGCCCCGCGGGTTCGCCTCGGAGACCGTCGCCGCCACCGTCCTCTACGTGATGGCGATCGGTCTCGGCGCCCCCGTCTCCACCACCCACACGATCACCTCGTCGGTGATGGGCGCCGGCGCCACCAAGCGCTTCAGCGCCGTCCGGTGGGGCGTCGCCCGCGGCATCGTCACCGCCTGGATCGTCACCATCCCCGCCGCGGCCGTCGTCGCGGCCGCCGCCTATGGCATCGGCCAGACCTTCCTCCCCTGAACGCAGCTCGGACCAGACACCACGTGAACGTGGTACCTGGTCCGAAGCATGGGAGATCTACCGTGCGTCGGACCCATCACCACGTGAACGTGGTGTCTGGTCCGACGCGCAGGAATCAGCCGAACCGACCCTGGATGTAGGCCTCGGTGGCCTCCTCGTCGGGGTTGGAGAAGATCTTCGTGGTCTGGCCGACCTCGACGAGGCGGCCGGGCTTGCCGACACCGGCGAGGTTGAAGAAGGCCGTCTCCTCGGAGACGCGGGCGGCCTGCTGCATGTTGTGGGTGACGATGACGATCGTGTACTGCTCCTTGAGCTCGTGGATCAGGTCCTCGATCGCGCTCGTGGAGATGGGGTCCAGGGCCGAGCAGGGCTCGTCCATGAGCAGCACCTGGGGCTCGACGGCGACGGCGCGGGCGATGCACAGGCGCTGCTGCTGACCACCGGACAGGCTGGAGCCGGGCTTGCCGAGGCGGTCCTTGACCTCGACCCAGAGATTGGACGCGCGCAGCGAGCGCTCGACGATGACGTCGGCGTCGGCCTTCTTCATCCGCTTGCTGTTGAGCTTGCTGCCCGCGAGGACGTTGTCGTAGATCGACATCGTCGGGAACGGGTTGGGGCGCTGGAAGACCATGCCGATCTGGCGGCGGACGGCGACGGGGTCGATGTCGGCGCCGTAGAGGTCCTGGCCGTCGATGAGGACCTTGCCCTCGACGCGCGCGCCGGGGATGACCTCGTGCATGCGGTTCAGCGAGCGCAGGAAGGTGGACTTGCCGCAACCGGACGGACCGATGAACGCGGTGACCGAGCGGGCTCGGATCGGGATGGTGACGCCCTCGACGGCGAGGAAGTCGCCGTAGTAGATGTCGAGGTCGGAGACGTCGATGCTCTTGGCCATGAGTTGATTCTTCCCTCTCGAGGTGCCGTTGACTAGCGCTCGCCCTTGGGCGAGAACACGTAGGACACCAGGCGTGCCACCAGGTTGAGCAGCATCACGATGATCATCAGGACGAGGGCCGCTCCCCAGGCCCGGTCGATGCTCGGCCCCGGCGGGAAGCCCGGGCTCTGGATCGAGTTGAACGCGAAGACCGGCAGCGTCGCCATCCGGCCGTCGAAGATGTTGAAGTTGACCGAGTCGCTGACGCCGACGGTGATGAGCAGCGGCGCGGTCTCGCCGATCACGCGGGCGATGGCCAGCGTCACGCCGGTGACGATGCCCGCGAGGGCCGTGGGGAGCACGACCTTGACGATGGTGCGCCACTTGGGCACGCCGAGGGCGTAGGAGGCCTCGCGCAGCTCGTTGGGGACCAGCTTGAGCATCTCCTCGACCGAGCGGACGACCACGGGGATCATCAGCACGGCCAGGGCGACGGCGCCGGCGAAGCCCATCCGGACGCCCGGCCCGAAGAACACCACGAACAGGGCGTAGGCGAAGAGGCCGGCGACGATGGACGGGATGCCCGTCATGACGTCGACGAGGAACCGGATCCAGCCCGACAGGCGGTTGTTGGCGCCGTACTCGACCAGGTAGATCGCGGTGAAGACGCCGATCGGGACCGACATCACCGTGGTGGCCAGCGTGATCAGGAGCGTGCCCCAGATCGCGTGGTAGATGCCGCCGCCCTCGCCGATCACGTTGCGCATCGAGAAGGTGAAGAAGTCGATGCCCATGACGGACGCGCCGTTGCTGACGACGGTGTACATGATCTGGGCCAGCGGCACCATCGCGAGCGCGAAGGCGCTGGTCACCAGGATCGTCACGAGGCGGTCGATCGCCTTGCGGCTGCCCTCGACCGACGTGGACCACAGCGGGACCACGATGACGACGACGAGCCAGGCCAGGAACACGGCGGGCACCCAGCCGAAGCCGAGGGCGCGGAACCCGAGGGCCAGCAGCACCGCGGCGACGGCGGTGAAGGTGCCGGTGCGACGGGGCAGGCTGGGCTGCTTGAGGGACGGACCGTCACCCAGGCCCGAGGGGCCGGTGGTGCGGGGGGAGGTGTCGACGGACATGTCAGTTCGCTCCCGAGAACTCGCGACGGCGGTTGACGACCCAGCGGGCGGCGAAGTTGACCGCGAAGGTGATGATGAAGAGCACCAGGCCGCTCGCGATGAGGGCGTTGATGGTCAGGCCGCTCGACTCCTTGAACTGCAGGGCGATGTTGGCCGGGATGGTGCTGGGGTTGGTCGAGCTGATCAGGTTGAAGGTGACGACCCCGCTGGCCGAGAGGACCATCGCGACGGCCATCGTCTCGCCGAGCGCCCGGCCGAGGCCGAGCATGGCGCCACCGACGATGCCCGAGCGGGCGTAGGGCAGGACGGTCATCCGGATCATCTCCCAGCGCGTGGCGCCGAGGGCCAGGGCGGCCTCCTCGTGCAGGCGCGGCGTCTGCAGGAAGATCTCGCGGGTGATCGCGGTGATGATCGGCAGGATCATCACGGCGAGGACGACGCCCGCGGTGAAGAAGGTGCGGCCGGTGGCCGAGAACGGGCCGGCGAAGAAGGGCAGGAAGCCGAGGTTCTCGTCCAGCCAGCGGTAGGCGGGGACGAGCTGTCCGGCGAGGACCTCGCGGCCCCAGAGGCCGTAGACCACCGAGGGCACCGCGGCGAGCAGGTCGATCAGGTAGCCGAGCACCTGGGCGACGCGGCGGGGCGCGTAGTGCGAGATGAAGAGCGCCACGGCGATGGCCAGAGGCAGCGCGATGATCAGGGCGACGAGCGCGGCGTACAGCGTGCCGAAGACGAGGGGGCCGACGAAGCGGGCGAACGACGTGCCGCTCTTCACCTCGTCGGGGGCGGCGGCGATGCCGGGGATGCCCTGGATGGTGAGGAAGACCGCGACACCGGCCAGGATCACCAGGATCAGGATGCCGGCTCCCGTGGAGATGCCGGCGAAGATGCGGTCACCACGGCGGACGACGGGACGTTCGCTCTTGCTCGTGGTCTGGGACACGGGGTGCTCCTGGAACCTGGACGGGACGGGGACCACCCGCCGGCGGATCAGCTGATCTTCTCGACGATCGGCCGGATCGTGGCCTCGAGGTCCTCCGAGATGGGAGCCGAGCCGGCGCCCTTCGCGGCGGCCTCCTGGCCCTCCTGGCTCGACACGTAGGTCAGGAAGCCCTTGACGAGCTCGCCCTGCGCCGCGTCCTCGTACTTCTCGCACGCGATCATGTACGAGACGAGGACGATCGGGTAGACGCCCGACTCGGTGGTGGTGCGGTTGACGGTGAAGGCGATGTCGCCCGCGTCGCGACCCTCGACCTGGGTGCTCTCGTCGAGCACGGCGGCCGCGGCGTCGGCGGTGGGCTCGACGAACGCGTCGCCGACCCCGATCTTGGCGACACCGAGGTCGCCGGCCTGGCTGGCGTCGGCGTAGCCGATGGTGCCGTCGCCGCCCTGGACGGCCGACACGACGCCGGAGGTGCCTTCGGCGCCCTCGCCGCCCTGGATCGGCCAGGTCTGGATGGCGCCGCCGGACCAGGTGCCGCCCGAGGTCTGGTCGAGGTAGTCGGTGAAGTTCTCGGTGGTGCCCGAGTCGTCCGAGCGGTGCACCGGCGTGATGGCGGTGTTCGGCAGGTCGGCGTCGGGGTTGTCGGCGGCGATCTTCGGGTCGTCCCAGGTGGTGACGGTGCCCTCGAAGATGTCGCCGACGACGGCGGGGGTCAGGTTGAGCTCGTCGACGCCCTCCAGGTTGTAGATGACGGCGATGGGGCTGACGTAGGTCGGCACCTCGACGATGTTGCCGCCGCAGCGGTCCTTGGCCCCGGTGAGCTCGTCGTCCTCGAGGTAGGCGTCCGAGCCGGCGAAGTCGATGCCGCCGGCGATGAACTGCTCGCGGCCACCGCCCGAGCCGACCGGGTCGTAGTTGACGGTCACGTCGGGGTTGGCCGACTGGAAGCCCTGCTGCCAGGCCGACACGGCGGCCTCCTGCGAGCTGGCGCCCGCGCCGCTGAGGGTGCCCGAGAGGCTCTCGCCGCTCGACGACGCGTCCGAGCCGGCCGAGCCGGTGTCCTCGTTGCCCGCGCCACAGGCGGAGAGGGCCGCGGCGAGCATGAGGGCGGCGCCGGCGGGAGCGACGACGCGCTTGATGGTGCGGTTCACAGATGTCCCCTTAAGGAATCACTCGACAGGTGCGAGACAGTGGGTGCGAAGACGGTGGGCGAGGACCGTGGTCCTCGACGTTCCAGTGGGACGTTAGGGAGCCGAGGTGACTCGACCGACCGCCCAGGGTGAACGCACGGTGAACCCTCCAGGACCAGATCCTCTCGAACGGACGAGCCTGAGAGGTACGTCACGTGAACGACCCCGGGAACCCGGGGTCGAACCTCAAGCGGACGGGAACGTCTCGTGGCCGAGCACGCGGCCGTGCCGGTGGTGCACGACGACCGCGCTGCCGGGCTCGATCGTGCCGATGCCGGACACGCCGAGGGCCGTCCAGAGGGTGGGCAGGACGGGGCGGTGGGTGCACACGACGGTGCTGGCGCGCCGGTCGAGCAGGTCGTGCGCGACGGCCGCGGCCATGCCGGGGGTGGGGGCGCCGCCGGGGCGCTCGGACTCGGCCAGGCGGTGGTCCACCACGGCGCTCACGCCCGCCGATCGCGACCACGGCGCGAGCGTGGACGTGCAGCGCGTGGCGGGGCTCGTCCAGGCCTCTTCGGCCGCGTAGGCGTCCACCAGGCCGGGCAGCCGGCGGGCCGACGCCTCGCCCGCGGGGGTGAGGGGGCGCGCGAGGTCGTCCCCGCGCCAGCGCTTGCGCGGCCGCGCCTCGGCGTGGCGCACGAGGAGCAGCGGTCGGGCGCGGTGCGCCCGCCGGTAGACCGCGAGGGCGAAGTCGGCCAGGACGACGCGGTCGCGGTCCCACGTCATGAGGGCGGCGGCCACGTCGAGCGGGGCCCAGCGCACCTCGTCCACCTCGTGGTTGGGCTCGTACTCGACCGGGTCGATGCCCCCGATGGGCCGCGCGCTCCAGTAGGTGACGTGCTTGACGCCGGCCCCGCCGCGCAGGGCGTAGGTGCTGCCCTGGAGCCGGACGCCGAGCCGCACGCGGACGCCGGTCTCCTCCTCGGTCTCGCGGACCGCGCAGCCGGCCAGCACCTCGCCCGGGTCGAGCTTGCCCTTGGGCAGGCTCCAGTCGTCGTACTTGGGCCGGTGGATCACCAGCACCTCGACGCGGTGGTCGGCCTTGGCCGTGCCCGGCTCACGCCGCCACACGACGGTGCCGGCGGCCTGGACCACGGGGACGCGGGGCACGCCCCGCAGTCTGTCAGGTACGCGTGAGGACGGCGCGCCCTCCTGGGCCCGGTGGTGCGGCACGGTCGAGGCCGACGTCAGCGGGACGTGCGCCGGCCGAACGGCCAGCCGCGGGCGGCCCGGGTGCCGGCACCGGGGCGACGGCCGTCGGTGGCCGCCTCGTGGCGCTGGCGCGCACGACGCTCGCGGGTCTTGGCGATCAGCCAGGCCTGCAGGTCGAGCAGCGGGGTGCCGTCCTCGGCGAGGTGGTGCCGGGTCCAGACGCCGTCCGGCCCGAGCCACCACGCGGACGTTTCGTCCGACACCGACTTCTCGAGCAGCTCGCCGAGCTCGTCGACGTGCTTAGCGGTCGGGATCTGGACGAGCGCCTCGACGCGTCGGTCGAGGTTGCGGTGCATGAGGTCGGCCGAGCCGATCCAGGCCTGCGCGTCGCCGCCGTTGGCGAACCAGAAGATCCGGCTGTGCTCGAGGAAGCGGCCGAGGATGCTGCGGACGCGGATCGTCTCGGACAGCCCCGGCACTCCCGGGCGCAGCGTGCAGATGCCGCGCGTCACGAGGTCGACCGGCACGCCGGCGCGCGACGCGGCGAACAGCGCGTCGATGACGAGCTCGTCGACCAGGGAGTTGACCTTGATCCGGATCAGCGCCGGACGGCCGGCGCGGTGGTGCTCGACCTCGCGCTCGATCAGGTCGAGGATGCCGGTCCGGACGCCCGCCGGGGCGACGAGCAGGCGGCGGTAGTCCTCGTGGCGGGAGTAGCCCGACAGGTTGTTGAACAGGTCGGTGAGGTCGTCGGCGATCTCGGTGTCCGACGTCAGCAGGCCGACGTCCTCGTACATCCGGGCGGTCTTGGGGTTGTAGTTGCCGGTGCCGACGTGCGCGTAGCGGCGCAGGCCGTCGGGCTCGTCGCGGACGACGAGCGACAGCTTGCAGTGGGTCTTGAGGCCGACCATGCCGTAGACGACGTGGCAGCCGGCGCGCTCGAGCTTGCGCGCCCAGCGGATGTTGGCCTGCTCGTCGAAGCGGGCCTTGATCTCGACCAGGACGAGCACCTGCTTGCCCGAGCGGGCCGCGTCGACGAGGGAGTCGATCAGCGGGGAGTCGCCCGAGGTGCGGTACAGCGTCATCTTGATCGCGAGGACCTTGGGGTCGGCCGCGGCCTGCTCCACGAAGCGCTGGACGCTCGTGGCGAACGAGTCGTAGGGGTGGTGGACGAGCACGTCGCGCTCGCGCAGCGCCGCGAACATGTCGGCGGGGCTCGCGGTCTCGACCTCGGCCAGGTGCGGGTGCGTGCCCGGCACGAAGGGGTCGAACTTGAGCTCGGCGTGGTCGAGGTCGGCCACCTGGTTCAGGCTGCGCAGGTCCAGCGGCCCGGGCAGGCGGAACACCTCGTCGGCGGTGACGTCGAGCTCGGAGACCAGCAGGTCGAGGATCTGGTCGTCGATCGACTCCTCGACCTCCAGGCGCACCGGCGGGCCGAACTTGCGGCGCAGCAGCTCCTTCTCGAGCGCCTGCAGGAGGTTCTCGGCGTCGTCCTCCTCGACCTCGAGGTCCTCGTTGCGGGTGACGCGGAAGGTGTGGTGCGCGACCACGTCCATGCCCGGGAAGAGCAGGTCGAGGTGCGCGGCGATGACCTCGTCGAGCGGGACGAACCGCTCGGGCCCGACCCGCACCCAGCGGTCGAAGTTCGGGGGCACCTTGACGCGGGCGAAGTGCTCCTTGCCCGTCGTGGGGTTGCGGATGACGACGGCGAGGTTGAGCGATAGCCCCGAGATGTACGGGAACGGGTGCGCGGGGTCGACGGCCAGCGGCGTCAGGACCGGGAAGACGCGCTCGCGGTACTTCTCGCTCGCGGCCTTGCGCTCGTCCTCGGTGAGCTCGTTCCAGCGCAGCAGGGCGATCCCGGCCTCGGCGAGCGCGGGCACGAGCTCGCGGCGGAACACCTCGCCCTGGCGCAGCATCAGGTCGTGGCTGGTGCGCAGGCTCTGCGCGAGCACCTCGCGCGGGTTGAGACCGCTGACCGAGCGGACGGCCACGCCCGCGGCCATCCGTCGCTTGAGCCCGGCGACGCGCACCATGAAGAACTCGTCCAGGTTGCTCGCGAAGATCGCCCCGAACCGCACCCGCTCGAGCAGCGGCAGGTCGGGGTCCTCCACCAGCTCGAGCACGCGCTCGTTGAACGTCAGCCAGGACAGCTCGCGGTCGAGGAAGCGGTCCTCGGGGAGCGGTCCGTCGACGGGGTCGTACGGGGGGTCGACGTCGAAGGAGTCAGGTGAGGCGGGCGCGTCCTCGACGGGCACGGCCTCGCTCTCGGTGAGGTGGTCGGCGGGCATGCCTGTGATGGTGGCACGGTGCGGTGAACGGCGGGTGACGACCCGGGGTCCCCGGGGTCCGCCGCAGACGTCCACATACTGCCGGTATCTTGACCGGATGGTCCCCTCGCCGAGTGCCCTGCTGACCGCGTCGCAGGCGCCGATCGCCCGAGCCGTTCTGTCGCTGCCGCCGGCCGTCGTCCGCCGGCTCGCCGGGGCACCCGTCGTCCGGGAGGGCCGCACGCTCGACCCCGAGATGCAGCTGATCCTCAAGCTGCAGGCTGCGGCCGGCAAGCCCGCCGAGGAGCTCCCGCTGCCGCACGGGCGCGCGTCGATCGTCGCCGGCTCGGTGCTCGTCGGCGGCCGGCAGGCCGTCGGACGGGTCGTCGACCGCACCGTCGGAGGTCCCGCCGGCGGCCTGCGACTCCGCGTCTACCAGCCGAAGGGCGTCGTCGCGCCCGGGCCCGGCCTGCTCTTCATCCACGGCGGCGGGTGGATCTACGGCGACCTCGCCAGCCACGACGCGGTCTGCCGCTTCCTCGCCGAGCGCACCGGCGCCCGCGTCGTCGCGGTCGACTACCGCCTCGCGCCCGAGCACCCGTTCCCGGCCGCGGTGGACGACAGCTGGGCCGCGTGGACGTGGCTCGCCGAGCACGGTCACGAGGTCGGCATCGACGTCACCCGGCTCGCCGTCGGCGGCGACAGCGCGGGCGGCAACCTCGCCACCGTCGTCGCTCAGCGGGCGGTGCGCGAGGGCGCGCTCGTGCCGGCGTTCCAGCTGCTCGTCTACCCCGCGACCGACTTCGCCGAGGTCCGACCGAGCCGGCACGCCTTCGGCGAGGGCTTCTTCCTCACTACCGCGTTCATCGACCTCGCCAAGCGGCACTACACGTCGTCGGCGCCCGATCCGCGCGACTGGCGGCTGTCGCCGCTGCACGGCAACCTCGAGGGCCTGCCCCCGGCGCACGTCGTCACCGCCGGCTTCGACCCGCTGGTCGACGAGGGTCGCGACTACGCCGACGCGATGCGCGCCGCGGGGGTCACGGTGACGTACCGCTGCGAGGAGGGCCTGATCCACTCGTTCGCCAACATGGTAGGCATCGGCCGCTCCGGCCCGGCCGCCATGGCCCGCGCCGCCGAGGCCCTGCGCCGCGCGCTGGCCTGACCCACGGGTGGGAGGCGCGGGTCAGCGGCGGTACAGCACGTCGCGGGAGGACTCGACGAACCCCTGGCCGCGGTAGACCGCGAGGGCGGGGGCGTTGTCACCCTCGACGTAGAGGTCGACGCGGGGCAGGCCCAGCTCGGTCGTCAGGTGGTGCAGGCCGACGGCCGTGAGGTACGTCCCGAGCCCGCGTCCCTGCGCGCCGGTGTCGATGCCGACGACGTAGACCTCGCCGACGCCGTCCTCGACCTTGGTCCAGTGGAACCCCAGCAGCCGGCCGTCCGCGGCGTCCTCGACCAGGAACAGGCCGGCCGGGTCGAACCAGCTGCTCCCGGTGCGCTGCGCGAGGTCGCGGTCGTCCATCCGGCCCTGCTCGGGGTGGTGCGCGAACGCCCGGGCGTTGACCGCGAGCAGCGCCTGCTCGTCCTGGCCGGGGACGTAGGTGCGCGTCGTCGTGCCGGCCGGCTCCTCGGGCCGCGACACCGGGCCGTCGGTCGGGCGGGCCAGCTTGAGCAGCGTGCGCACCGGCTCGAGGCCGTGGTGGCGGGCCAGCTGCGCGGCGCCGGGCAGGTCGCCGTGGGCCCACACGCGGACGGGATCGGCGCCCGCCGCGAGCACGTACTCGCCGACGAGGGCCGTGCCGACACCACGACGACGGTGGTGCGGCTCGACGACGAGCTCGCCCTGCCAGCCGTCGGCGTCGCGCGTCGCGAGCAGGTGCCCGACGAGCCCGCCGTCCTCGAGCACGCCGAGGTGCAGGTGCTCGGCATCGCCGGGGTCGCGCAGCGCGGTGCGTGACGCCTCGTTGAACGGGGCGACCCCGTCGAGCTCTTGCGCGTGCCGCGCCAGGGCCATCACGGCGTCGGCGCCGTCGGGATCGAGCGAGCTGCTGCGGTTCACCGGGATGGAGGTCACGCCGACACCCTAGGGGCCGGGGCACGAGCCGCAGTGGCCTGACCACTGGTCCAGCGGTCCGCCGAGCCTTACCCTGACGACGTGACCCTCGGCCCGCCTGTCGACCCGCCCGCGGGCGGGCTGCGTCCGGTCGCCCGGCCGCGGCTCTACGAGCAGGTCGCCCAGCAGATCGTGACGTGGGTCGACGAGGGCGGCCTGAGCGTCGGCGACCGGCTGCCCCCCGAGCGCGAGCTCGCCCAGAGCCTCGGCGTCAGCCGCGCCACGGTCAGCCAGGCGCTCGTCGCGCTGGAGGTCGTCGGGCTGGTCGCGGTGCGCCACGGCGACGGCGCGGTGCTGCTCGACCCCGCGGCCGCGTCCGCCGCCAAGGTGGTCGAGTCGCTGCGCGCCCGCGCGCGCCGGATGCCCGAGATCATCGAGGCCCGCGAGGCGCTCGAGACCAAGCTCGCCTCGCTGGCCGCCCGTCGGCGCACCGACGACGACCTCCACGACATCGACGCGGCGCTCGACGCGATGGAGGCCGACGTCGACGCCGGCGGCCGGGGCGTGGAGGGCGACGAGCGCTTCCACGCGGCCGTCACCCGCGCGGGCCACTCCGCGCTGCTGGCCTCGCTGATGGGCGAGATCAGCGAGATGGTGCGCGAGACCCGGATCGAGTCGCTGTCGCAGCCCGACCGTCCGCGGGAGTCGTTGGAGGCGCACCGCCGCATCGCCGCCGCCATCCGAGCCGGCGACGCGGCCGCCGCCTCCACCGCCATGCACGACCACGTCGAGCGGGTCAGCGACGTCGCCCTGCTCGACGACTGACCCATGCCGCTCCTGGACGTCCTCGCGGTGCTCGGGGCCGGCCTGGGCGCCGGGATCGTGCTCACCGCCGTGGGCGCGGGCTCCCTGATCAGCTTCCCGATCCTGCTCGGCGTGGGCCTGCCGCCCGTCGTCGCCAACGTCTCGAACTGCCTCGGCCTGGTCGCCGGCGGCGCCACCGGCTCGTGGGGGTACCGCCACGAGCTCGTCGGGCAGGGCACCCGGGTGCGCCAGGTCGCGGCGACCAGCGCGGTCGGGGCGCTCGGGGGAGCGGCGCTGCTGCTCGTGCTGCCGCCGGGGGCGTTCGAGGCGGTGGTGCCCGTCCTCGTGCTCACCGCCGCCGTGTTGATCGGCGTCCAGCCCCTGGTCTCGCGCTGGCTGCGCCACCGTCGTGCTGAGGCGCCGCCCACGGGAGGCTCGCTGTCGGTGCCGCTGCTGGGCGCGTCCACCGTGATGGGCGTCTACGGCGGCTACTTCGGGGCGGCGCAGGGCGTGGTGCTCGTGGCGTTCCTGGCCCTCGGTCTCGACGAGCCGATGCAGCTCGTCAACGGCCTCAAGAACGTGGCCGTCCTGTCGGCCAACGTGGCCGGGTCGCTCGTGTTCATCGTGGCCGCGCCCGTCGACTGGCCGGTCGTCGGCCTGCTGACGGCCGGCTCCCTGGTGGGCGGCTGGATCGGCGCACGCGTCGGACGCCGCCTGCCCGCCTGGGTCTTCCGCACCCTCGTCGTCGTCATGGGCCTGACCGTCGGGCTCCGTCTCCTGCTCACCTGAGCGGGACGGAGCCCGACCGAGGGGTCAGCCCAGGAGCCGTGCCAGGGCTCGGTCGGTCTCGTCGGTCTCGGCCGGGACGTCGGGGCTGGCGGCGTCGCGCTTGGCCTCGCGGCTGGTGGCGACGAAGCGGTAGCCGACGTTGCGCACGGTGCCGATGAGCGTCTCGTTGTCGGGGCCGAGCTTGGCGCGCAGACGACGGACGTGGACGTCGACGGTGCGGGTGCCGCCGAAGTAGTCGTAGCCCCAGACCTCCTGCAGCAGCTGCTGGCGCGTGAAGACGCGGCCGGGGTGCTGCGCGAGGAACTTGAGCAGCTCGAACTCCTTGAAGGTGAGGTCGAGAGAGCGGTGGTCGAGCTTGGCCGTGTAGGTGACGTCGTCCACGGTGAGGCCGCCGGAGCGGATCAGGTGGGCCTCGGGGTCGTCGTCGGTGTTGGCCGCGATGCGTCCGGTGGTGAGGCGCAGGCGGGCCTCGAGCTCGGCGGGGCCGGCGCTCGCGAGGACGACGTCGTCCATGCCCCAGTCGGACGCGACGACGGCGAGGCCGCCCTCGGTGACGACGAGGAGCAGCGGCACCTCGAGCCCGGTGGCGCGCAGCAGGCGGGTCAGCCCGCGGGCCTGGGCGAGGTCGGTGCGGCCGTCGACGATCACCGCGTCGGACGGCGGCGCGTCGAGCAGGGCGCTGGTCTCGGGCGGCAGCACCTTGACGGTGTGGGGGAGCAGGGCGAGGGCGGGCAGCACCTCCACGGAGGTCTGGGTGCTGGGAGTGAGCAGGAGCAGGGTGGACATGGGATCCTCCGGACTGCGGGGCGCGTGGCGTTCGCGTCGGCCTCGGGTGGGGGTTACGTCTTCGAAACACTGGCGTTGCAGGGCCGTCACAAGGCCCCTAGATGCGACGAAAGCCCGCGGCCGAGGCCCGGGCTCTTGTCTTGTGGACCACAATAGGCGATGTGACGGGCAGGTCAATGGAAGGCAACGAGGAAGTGGCGCAGGTTACGCACGGCGTGACCGTGCGCTACTGGGCGGCCGCGCGCGCCGCCGCCGGACGCGAGAGCGACACCGTCGCCGCCGGCACGCTCGCCGAGGTGCTCGCCTCCGCGCACGTGCTGCACGGCGACGAGCGGTTCGCGCGCGTCGTCGCGATGTGCTCGGTGCTCGTGGGTGAGCAGCCCGCTTCCACGTCCGACCCGACGCTCGTCGTCGTCGCCCCCGGCCAGACCGTCGAGCTGCTGCCGCCGTTCGCCGGGGGAGCGTGACGTGGCCGCGGTCGTGGTGCTCGTCGCGGCCCTCGTGGTCGCCGTCGTCGCCGGGGCCCTGTACTCGGCGCGCAACGGTCGGTTCGCCCGTCGGACCGACACCACGGAGGACCCCGTGAGCGACGACCGTCCCCGCCTCGACGCGTCGGAGGTCGGCGGCGCGCTCGGCGAGGTGGCGACGTTCGTCCAGCTGTCGTCGGCGTTCTGCGCCCCCTGCCGGGCGACGCGACGCCTGCTCGCCGACGTCGTCACGCGCCGCCCCGGCGTCGTCGCGCTCGAGGTCGACGCCGAGTCGCACCTCGAGCTGGTCCGCCGGCTCGACGTCCTGCGCACGCCCACCGTCCTGCTGCTCGACGCCGACGGCGTGCTGATCACGCGGTCGTCGGGCCTGCCGCGGCGCGACGACGTCGAGCGGCTCCTCGACGCCGTGGGTGCCCCCGCCGCCGACCGCTGACGGCCACGCGGTCCGCGTCCAGCATGCGGAAGGCGTGACCACATGTCGAGACGCGAGTGGACCCGCCGTCACCGGTGCCTACGCTGGTTCCATGCCTCGCACGACACACCTGACCCGACGACGCGCAGTGGACCACTGCCGCGTCCGTTCGGCGCTGTGTCCGTCCTGCTGATCTTGAGCGACCTGACCCCTCGGCGGGGTCGTCCCCTCGTCACGCAGGAGCCTGCATGTCCACGCACCCCGGCACCGTCGACCCACGCGGTCTGCGCCTCGGCGCCGCGCTGACGTCGGTCGTGCTGGCGGTGTCGCTCGGCACCGCGGGCGTGGCGCCGGCCCTGTCGACGACGCTGCTGGTGCTGCAGACGGCGGTGTTCGCGCTCGGCGCCGGCCTCGGACCGGCACGCAGCCCGTACGGCCTGCTGTTCAAGCACCTCGTGCGCCCACGTCTCGGCGCGCCCAGCGAGCTGGAGGACGCGCGTCCCCCGCGCTTCGCCCAGGCCGTCGGCCTGGCGTTCGCGGTGCTCGCCCTCGTCGGCGTCGTCACCGGGGCGTCGGTCCTGACGCTCGCCGCCCTCGCGCTGGCGCTCGTCGCCGCGCTGCTCAACGCCACGGTCGACCTGTGCCTCGGGTGCGAGACCTACCTGCTCTACCGCCGGCTCGTCCCCCGGGAGGCCGCCGGAGCCTGACGGGGCCCACGCCCCCGCTCGTACCGCCCCGGTCGCCGCGACCGGACGCACCAGACACCGAACGCGCCTCGGCGCAGACAGGAAGGAACGCCATGAGCCGCGAGAACGCGCTCGTCACCGCCCAGTGGGTGGAGGACCACCTCGACGACGGAAGCATCGTCCTCATCGAGGTCGACGAGGACACCACGTCCTACGACAAGGGCCACATCAAGGGCGCCATCAAGCTCGACTGGAAGACGGACCTGCAGGACCCCGTCCGCCGCGACTTCGTGAACAAGGAGCAGTTCGAGCAGCTCCTCGGCGGCCGCGGTGTCTCCGACACCGACACCGTGGTGCTGTACGGCGGCAACAACAACTGGTTCGCCGCCTACGCCTACTGGTACTTCAAGCTCTACGGCCACGACGACGTCAAGCTGCTCGACGGTGGCCGCAAGAAGTGGGAGCTCGA
Organism: Nocardioidaceae bacterium; assembly: GCA_030655315.1. Taxonomy (GTDB): domain Bacteria; phylum Actinomycetota; class Actinomycetes; order Propionibacteriales; family Nocardioidaceae; genus JAURVT01. Next base: position 93,648 of record JAURVT010000001.1, read on the forward strand.
CAGCCGTGAGCTCGTCGCCGACGTCCCCAGCCCCGAGGCCAAGACCTACACGGCCAAGGACCAGGACCTGTCGATCCGCGCGTTCCGCGACGAGACCGTCGAGGCCATCGGCGTCAAGAACCTGATCGACGTCCGCAGCCCCGACGAGTTCGCCGGCCGCCTGCTGGCCCCGGCGCACCTCCCGCAGGAGCAGGCGCAGCGCGGTGGCCACATCCCCACCGCCGGCAACGTCCCGTGGAGCAAGTCGGCCAATGACGACGGCACCTTCCGCAGCGACGACGAGCTCAAGCAGCTCTACGCCGACGCGGGCCTGGACACGTCGAAGGACACCATCGCCTACTGCCGCATCGGTGAGCGCAGCTCGCACACCTGGTTCGTGCTGCACGAGATCCTCGAGCTCGACAACGTCAAGAACTACGACGGCTCCTGGACCGAGTACGGCTCCCTCATCGGCGTCCCCGTGGCGCTCGGCGACGAGCCCGGCGAGGCCTGAGCATGTGCGGAGCCACGCAGGGCGGGCCCAGCCTCGAGGGCATCGACCTCTCCAAGGAGGCCGTGATCCAGGGCGTCGTGACCAAGGGTGACGAGCCCGTCGGCAACGCCTACGTGCGTCTGCTCGACAAGACCGGCGAGTTCACCGCCGAGGTCCCCACCTCGGCCACGGGCCAGTTCCGGTTCTTCGCCGGTCCCGGCGAGTGGACGCTGCGCACCCTGGCGCCCCGGATCGACCCCGTCGACCGCTCGGTCGTCGCGCAGGTCGGCTCGGTCGCCGAGGTCGTCGTCGCCGTCTGACGCGTCCCGATCACCCAGCACCACGACGAAGGCCCCGGCCCCCGCGAGGGGGACCGGGGCCTTCGTGCGTCTGGATCAGCTGACCTCGCGGTCGCTCTTCAAGCCCTCGTCGGGGTAGTCGGCGAGGTAGGAGGCGAGGTCGTCGTCCTTGAGCGCGGTGAAGAGCTCGTCGGCCTTGATGTCGTCGATGTTCACGATGCTCGCGCCGTTGTCGGCGGTGCCGAAGCCGGCCGTCGGCGTCGTCAGGAAGGTGACGTCGTCGGAGCGCAGGCTGCGCATCGCGAACGCGAGGCCGCGGATGTCGCCGTTGGTGAAGTCGGCGTCGACGGTGAGGTTGCTGGTGACGGCGCCGAGCGCGGCGTTGAGGCGGCTCGGGTTGGTCAGCGTGTCCTGGCTGAGCATCTTCTTCATCAGGGCGCGGATGAAGTTCTGCTGGCGGGCGATCCGGTCGAAGTCGCCGTTGGCCAGGCCGTGGCGGGTGCGGACGTACGTGAGGGCGCGCTTGCCCTGCAGGTTGGTCCAGCCCTTCTTCCAGGTGAGCTCCTGCGAGGAGTCGTAGGTGGTCTCGGGGATGTAGACGCGGACGCCGCCGAGCGCCGTCGACAGCTCCATGAACCCGTTCCAGTCGATCATCGCGAGGTGGTCGATGCGCAGGTTCGTCAGGTTCTCGACCGTCGAGATGGCGCCGCCGGGGCCGTAGTAGCTGAACGCGGCATTGGCCTTGTCCTGCCCGCGCTCCTCGCCGTCGGCGTCGTAGATGTCGATCAGGGAGTCACGCGGGACCGAGACGAGCTGGACGTCCTTGCGGTCGGCCGAGACGTGCATGACCATCATCGTGTCGCTGCGGTACTTGCCCGACGGCCACTCGGCCTTCTTCAGGTCGGCGGTGATGCTCGCGCGTCCCTGGTTGTCGCCGTCGGTGCTGGAGTCGGCGTCGGCACCGAGGAGCAGGATGTTGAGCGCCTGCCCCGGCGCGGGGTCGGGCCGCTCGTCCTCGCTCAGGCCACCGGTCACGCTGACGCGGTCGACGTTCCCGATCTTGCCGTTGAGCATCAGCGCGTACGCGGCGCCTCCGGCGGTGGGCACGAGCAGCGCCATCGTCACGATCGCGACGATCCAGTGCCGGCGCACCCACGAGCGGCGCTTCGGCGCGCGCCGCTTCCCGGCTCCGGCATAGCTGCTGGCGTGGCTCATCGGTCTCCAGTGGTGCGGGGGCCTGCGGGCTGCGTCAGGGCGTGCGGCAGTGGCCGAGATTCAGGGGGTCAGCCGCCCATCGTGCCAACTTCTGGTGCCCGCGACCAAGTCCGTGCCCGAACTCACAGGTTCTTCTCATGTCCGACAGCGCGTCGCGGTCCGTTCACCGGCGGTGGTCTGCGACGCGCGTCAGGAGTCGAGCACCAGCGTGAACGGCCCGTCGTTGACGAGCTCGACGGCCATCATCGCGCCGAACACCCCCTGCTCGACGTGCGCGCCGAGCGCGCGCAGGTGCGTGCAGAACGCCTCGTACAGCGGCTCGGACACCGGCCCCGGCGCGGCCGCCGACCACGACGGACGTCGCCCCTTGCGGGTGTCGGCGTAGAGCGTGAACTGGCTGACCACCAGCACCGGCGCCCCCACGTCCGACGCGGACACCTCGCCGTCGAGGATCCGCAGCCTCCAGATCTTCGCGGCCAGCGCGGACGCGTCGGCATCGGTGTCGTCGTGCGTCACCCCGAGCAGCACCAGCAGCCCCGGCCCGTCGATCGCGCCCACCACCTCGCCCTCGACGCTGACGCTCGCACGGGTGACTCGCTGGACGACGGCTCTCACGGCCCCAGGCTAGAAGCCCTGCGCCGTCGCGCGCCCGGCGGTTCCTAGACTGAGGTCATGGCCTTCGAGATCCCGTCCGACCTGCACAAGGACCTCATCCCGCTCGCGTTCCTGCTGGGCACCTGGCACGGCGACGGGCACGGCGCGTACCCCACGATCGACGACTACACGTTCGAGGAGGACGTGGCGTTCGCCCACGACGGGCGCGCCTTCCTCCACTACTTCAGCCGGCAGTGGGTCACCGACGCGGCCGGTGAGCGCGTCGCGCCCGGCGACCTCGAGACCGGGTTCCTGCGCGTGGTGGAGGACGGCGTGGTCGAGCTGGTGCTCGCGCAGCAGTCCGGGTACGCCCAGATCTGGTACGGCACGATCGCCGGGCCGCGCCTCACCCTCACCACCGACGTCAGCGTCCGGACGGGCTCGGCCGTCGAGCTGACGGCCGCGCAGCGGATGTACGGCCTGGTCGACGGTGACCTGATGTACGCCTACGACGTCGCCGCCGACGGCAAGGAGATGCAGTCGCGCACCTGGGCCCAGCTCAAGCGGCTCTGACGCCGAGCGGGCCGTCGCGGAAGGATCCACCCACCACGAGAGTTGGACCAGGTATGAGCAGCCCCCTGTTGAACCTCCCGGGCGCCGTCGAGGCCGACGCGCCGGACTCCGGCGTCGCCTTCCACTACGGGGGCATCTCGTCCGAGCAGCGCCGACTGGTGGCCGCGGCCGACGGTGGCCCGTCGACGTTCGTCGACCTCTCGCACCGCGACGTCGTCACCGTGACGGGCCCCGACCGTCTGACCTGGCTCCACTCGCTCACCACCCAGCACCTGGAGGGCCTGCCGCCGCACGTCCTCACCGAGGCGCTGATCCTCTCTCCGCAGGGGCGCGTCGAGCACGCGTTCGCGGGCTACGACGACGGCACGACGTTCTGGGCCCACACCGAGCCCGGCCACGGCGCCCCGCTCGTCGCCTGGCTCGACCGGATGCGCTTCATGATGCGCGCCGAGGTCGCCCTCGTCACCGACGACTGGGCCGTCGTCGGTCGCCCCGGCCTCACCTGGGACCTCGTCCCGCGCGCCGAGCTCGCCGACCTGCCCGCCACCGACGGCGACCCCGTCGGCCTGTGGGCGTGGGAGGCGCTGCGCGTCGAGGCCGGCCAGCCCCGCCTGGGCCTCGACACCGACGAGAAGACCATCCCCAACGAGGTCGGCTGGGTGTCGTCGGACGAGCGTCCGTCGGCCGTCCACCTCGACAAGGGCTGCTACCGCGGCCAGGAGACGGTCGCCCGCGTCCACACCCTCGGCCGCCCGCCGCGCCGCCTCGTCCTGCTGCACGTCGACGGCTCGGCCGAGCACCTCCCCACCCACGGCGCGGACGTCACCCTCGACGGCCGCACCGTCGGGTTCGTCGGCTCCAGCGCCCGCCACCACGAGCTCGGCCCCATCGCCCTGGCCGTGGTCAAGCGCTCGGTGCCCGTCGACGCCGACCTCCTCGCCGACGGCGTCGCCGCCGCGCAGGAGGTGCTCGTCGACCCCGAGGTGGGGCTGCACGTGCGGCCCGTCCTGCGCTGAGTCAGCCGGTGCGGCCGGGCAGCAAGCGCTTCTTGGTCGACACCGCGTAGTTGAACAGCTGGGTGGCGAACTTCGAGATCGCGAACCGCACGATGTAGAGGTGGCGGTTGCCGACGTCGAAGTGCTGGGCGATGAAGGCGTGGTGCTTGTTGAGGAAGCGCCAGTTGTTCTTGATCACCCACTTGGTGCGGGTGAAGCCGATCGTCGCGTGCACGCCGCCGCGGTCGTGCTCGATGATGAAGTTGAAGCACGTGGCGTGGGGGCAGGACGCGAGAACGTAGCCGGCCTCCTGGGCACTGAACTGGAAGTCGGTCTCCTCGCGCCAGAAGTTGACCTTGTACTGCTCGTCGAACCCGACCTTCTGGAACACCTCGGTCCGGCCGAGCATGGGTGCGGCGATGATCGGGAGCACCGTGTCGTCGGCGAGGCGGACGCCGGTCTCGACCTCGACCAGGCGGCGGTCGACCATCGGCACCGTCAGCTGGTCGACGCGGGCGATCGCCTCGTCGGCGGTCTCGCGGTCGTAGCGGAAGATGTTGCGCCCGCACATGACGTCGGCCTCGGACGCCTCGAGGTGGGCGAGCAGAGTGGCGAAGAAGCCGGGCGTCAGCTCGAGGTCGTCCTCGGCGACGAACGTGTACGCGCTGGTGGCCGCGTTGACGCCGCGGTTCTTGGTGAACGGGATGCCGCGGTTGGGGCCGTTGTCGAGCACCACGAGTCGCGGCTCGTCGTGCGCGAGGTCGGCGAGGAAGGCCTGGGTGCCGTCGGTGCTGCCGTCGACGACGACCACCACCTCGCGCACCTCGGGCTGGGAGAAGAACGTGGGCAGGACCTGCTGGAGGTACCGCAGCCGGTCCTTGGTCGGGATGACGACCGAGACGCAGGGGGTCACGGGGTGGCCTTCGGCTCGGGGGCGGGGGTCTTGGCGGCCTCAGCCGCCTGCTTGACGGCCTGGGCGTGCGCGAGCGTCGTCACGAGCACCGCGTCGGGGGTGTCGACGACGACGGCGTCGCTCAGCCCGACGACGGCGACGCGTCGGCCGGTCGTGCTGATGACGAGGCCGTCGGAGCCGACGTCGATGACGCGGCCCGCGTCGCCGAGGACGCGCAGGGTGCCCTCGGCGCCGAGGAGGCCGGCGAGCGACGCGTAGTCGCCCACGTCGTCCCAGCCGAACGTGCCGGGGACGGTGGCGATGCCGCCGGCGGCGGCCACCGGCTCGGCGATGGCGTGGTCGATCGCGATCTTGGTGAGGGTGGGCCAGACCCGGGCGAGCACCTCGTCCTGGGTGGGGGAGCCCCACGCGTCGGCGATCTCGGCGATCCCCTCGGCGAGGCGCGGCTGCTGCTCACCGAGGTGCTCCAGCAGCACGTCGGCGCGGCTGACGAACATGCCGGCGTTCCAGGTGAAGCGTCCGGTCGCGAGGTAATCCGCGGCGGTGCCGGCGTCGGGCTTCTCGACGAACCGCGCGACGGCGCGCCCGTCGGGGGCGCCGCTCACGTCGAGCGCGTCGCCGGCCTCGACGTAGCCGAAGGCCACCGAGGGCTCCGTGGGCGCGATGCCGATGGTGCAGACCCAGCCGTCGCGCGCGAGCGCCGCGGCCTGGGTGACGGCGTCGTCGAACGCGGCGGCATCGGTGATGACGTGGTCGGCGGCGAAGGAGGCGACGACGGCGTCGGGGTGCTCGCGGGCGACGAGGGCCGCGGCGAGGCCGATGGCGGGCATCGAGTCGCGCGGCGACGGCTCGCGGACCACCTGCCCGGCCGCGAGCTCGGGCAGCTGGGCCTGCACCTTGTCGCCGTGGACGGCGCCGGTGACGACGTGGATCCCCTCGGCGCCGACGAGCGGCACGAGACGGTCGTAGGTCTGCTGCAGCAGCGTCCGGCCCGCCCCGGTGAGGTCCAGCAGGAACTTGGGGTGGTCGGCGGTCGACAGCGGCCACAGCCGCGTGCCCGCGCCACCGGCCGGGATGATCGCGTGGAGTCCCTCGACGCGGCTCATGCGGGCGTCCGTCCGATCGCGAGGCGCCCGGTGCCGCGCACCTCGACACCGACCTCGGTGCCGTCGACGAAGACCGCGTCGCCGCGGTGCAGCTGCGCCTTGCCGTCGGCGGTGACGAGGTCGACCGAGCCCACCAGGCAGACGGCGATCTGCGGCGCCTGCGGCAGCGTCAGCGGGTGCGGGCCCACCTCGTGCACGGCGAGCTCGAACTCGTCGACCGGCGGACGGAACACCCGGGTGCCGTCCTCGTCGACGGCCGGCGCCAGCGTGGGCGGCGGCACCGGCGTGAACGCGGTGATCTCGAGCAGCTCCTCGACGTCGACGTGCTTGGGCGTGAGCCCCGCCCGCAGCACGTTGTCGGACGACGCCATGATCTCGACGCCGAAGCCGGACGTGTACGCGTGCACGACGCCGGCGTCGATGAACATCGCCTCGCCGGGCGCGAGCACCACGTGGTTGAGCAGCAGCGTGACGAGCACGCCGGGGTCGTCGGGGTACTGGTCGATGAGCGGGCCGAGCGCGGCGTACACGCGGATCGACTCGCGCTGCACCTCGTCGGCGGCGACGGTGGCCGGACGCAGGCGCGGGGTGGGGCGGTGCGACGTCGACTCGGCCATCGCGGCGGCCACCTGCACCTCCTGCATCCGCCCGGCGAGGTCGGGGCCGTGCATCGCGAGGATCCAGGTGACGGTCTCGTGCAGGGTGCCGGCCGCGTCGTCGGTCTGCTCCAGGCGCGTCGCGAGCTCGTCGAGCCAGGCCACGCCGAGGCCGCGCAGGATCGCCGCGGTCTTGGTGACGTCGCGGAACCCGGCCATCCCCTCGAAGCGGGTGAGCGCGTAGATCATCTCTGGCTTGTGCGACTCGTCCTGGTAGCTGCGCTCGGGCGCGGTGATGTCGATGCCGGCGGCGTCCTGCTCGGCGAACCGGCGGCGCGCGCGCTCGGTGGTCGGGTGCACCTGCAGCGACAGCGGCTCGGCGGCCGCCAGCAGCTTCATCAGGAACGGCAGCCGGTCGCCGCGGCCGGACACCACGGGCCCGAGGAACGTGGCGGCGTCGGCGGCGATCGCCTCGTGCAGCGGACGGGCGTCGTCCAGGACGGACGGGGCGCCGGGGTGGGCGCCCAGCCACATCTCGGCGACCTTGTCGCCACCGAAGTCGAGGCCGCACATGCGCGCGATGTGCGTGCGGGACCCCCACGCGTACTTGCGCACCGGGTTGTCGAGCCGACGAAGCATCGACGGCCTCCTTCTCGGGTTGGTGCGGCCGGACGGGCCGCTGCGGTTCAGCCTACGGACGAGGTGGCCCGCGGGACGGGCCTTGCACGGGACGGCCGTGCGGGACCGACGAGCCGGTAGCCGGCGACGACGGCGAGCGCCACGACGTACACGGGGTAGGACACGGCGACGTCGGTGGACGACAGCGGCCACAGCAGCGGCAGCCCCGACCCCGTGCCGAGGTCGCGCACGAAGTGCAGGCACACCCCGGCCGCCGCGGCGGCGAGCACAGGACGGGCGCGCACCCACAGGGCCGCGACCACCAGCAGCACCAGGGGCGTGAGCAGCGCGTGCGAGAACGGCCGCGACATCGACGACGCCGCGACCGCGTCCACGCCGAGGAACAGCGGCACGTGGTCGACGTCGATCAGCGTCGACGCCGCGAGCGCCACGAGCGAGAGCCCGGGGTGGCGGGCGCACCAGCGCGGCGCGAGCGCCAGCAGCACGACCGCCGTGGTGGCCAGGTGCGCCGGCTCGTCGAGCAGCCCGGTCCACAGGACGTGGAACGGCACCTGGCTGCTCACCGCGTCGAGCACCAGGATCACCACGACGAGGGCGAGCGGGAGCCAGGGCAGACCGGCGGCGCGCGTCCACCACTGCTCCAGTGCTCGGCGCACGTGGGCTCCGTCCGGTCGGTTGGTCAGGTCCCGGTTGATGCTACGGACGTACCCGCCGGTCACCACCGTCGTCGCGGCGTGATGCTGGGCACGGCTCCGCCGTCCGCGCCTGTGACGAAGCCCTCGCGTCACCGTCCCCGGTGCGTCGGACCGTCCGCCTAGCCTGGGGGACGGCGTCGCCCGGCGCTCCGATCTGAGGGGGTCCGCCGTGCCGCACCGCGCTCTGGTGCCCCTCGCCGCTGCGCTCGTGCTGGTCGTGAGCGCGTGCAGCCTGCCGGGCTCGGGCGACCAGGACCGTCCCGCCCGCGCGGCCCGGGCCTGCGTCTACACCGCGCACCACGTGGACCAGGTCGCCAAGGACTCCGAGCTGATGGGCCGCGACTTCAGCTGCGTGCTCGTCTTCAACGACAACGCGCCCACCTGGCAGGGCGTCGTCGAGCCGTGGTTCACCGTGCACAACGACGAGAACTTCCGCTGGGACCGCTGGGTGCAGCGCGACCCGTCCCGCACGCTGGTGATCGGGCAGTCCCTGATCCCGGACGAGGCGCCTGTCGACTGGCGGCAGCGAGGCGCTGCCGGCGAGTACGACCACTACTTCGCCGACCTCGGCCGCAACCTCGTCGACGCGGGCCTGGGCTCGTCGGTGCTGCGCCTCGCGCACGAGGGCAACGGCGACTGGTTCAAGCACAGCATCGGCACCACCGAGCAGGACCAGCGCGACTGGGCGACGTACTGGGCGCGCGCCGCACGCGTCCTCGACGCGACCCCTGGCGCCGACTTCACCATGGACCTCACCGTGGCCGCCGGCCCTCCCGTCGTGCCGCTCGACCAGTGGTACCCCGGCGACGACGTCGTCGACGTGATCGGCGCCGACTTCTACGACCGCGTGCCCGGTGACGCCCCGCAGGAGCAGCCCGACCGCTGGACCTACCAGCGCACCCAGCCCGGCGGGCTCGAGAGCGTGCTCGCGTTCGCGCAGCGTCACGACAAGCCCATCAGCGTGCCCGAGTGGGGCCTCGCGGCCGCCGACGTGGGCGGGGCGGACGACGACCCCGCCTTCATCCGCAACATGCTGGCCTTCGTCAAGGCCAACGACACGATGTACCAGGGCTACTGGAACAAGACCGACACCCCCAGCGACCTGCGCAACAACCCGGACTCGCTGGAGGAGTACCGGGCCCTGATGGGCACCCGTCCGCGCTAGGGCGGCAGGTGACTCCGGAGTAGGACGCCCGTCCTCCACCATCTGGGCGAGAGGGGTGCGTGAGTCCCGTCGCACCGGGCCTCCAGGGGTGCAGCGTTCGTCCGCTTCGCCCCTACTGTGAAAGCCATGGCCTCCATCTCCCAGCGGCACGTGTCGAGCCCGTCCGCAGGACGGGCCACCACCGCGTGAGCCGCCTCGCCGAGGTGCGCCGCACCGTCACCGAGAACGTCACCGAGTCGCTGTTCCGCAACGCGTTCTTCCTGACGGCCAGCGCCGCCGTCACGTCGGGCTTCGGCTTCGTGTTCTGGACGATCTGTGCGCGCCTGTACCCGTCGGCGGAGGTCGGCTACGCGACCGCGCTGATCTCGGCTGCCGGCCTCGTCGCGTCCGTCGCGAGCCTCGGCCTCACCCGCACCGTGGTGCGCTTCCTGGCCGCCAGCCCGAACCAGAGCGTCACCATCTCGACGATGCTCACCTTCGTCAGCATCACGAGCATCGTGGTCTCGATCGTGGTGGCCGTGCTGCTGCCCGTGCTGGGCGTGGTGACGCTCGGGCCGGCCGCGTTCGGGCTGTTCGTGCTCGCCGGCTTCATCTCCAGCTTCAAGGGGATGATCGACAACGTCTTCATCGCCCGTCGGGCCGCCGACCGCACGTTCATCGAGAACTTCATCGGCGGCGCGAGCCGGGTCGTCCTGCCGTTCACGCTGATGGGCGCGGGCTCGCTCGGCGTCTTCGGCGCACACGTCGCGTCGCTCGTCGTGTCGTGCCTGGTCGGCATCGTGCTGCTCACGCGACTCGGCCACGACTGGCGTGCGCGTCCCCGCTTCGGCGACATGAGCGGCAAGTGGCACTTCTCGCTCGGCAGCTACGCGTCCGACCTGATCGGCAACCTGCCGACGATGCTGCTCCCGCTGATCATCACCGCCCGGCTCGGCGCCAGCGAGGCCGCCTACTGGTACATGGCGATGATGATCGCGACGTTCGTGTTCCTGGTCTGCCAGTCGGTCAGCCAGTCGCTGCTGGCGGAGGTCTCGAGCGACGAGGCCAACATGGTCGCCCACCTCAAGCGCGCCAGCCGGCTGATCCTGCTCGGCGTCGGCCCCGTCGTGGTGGTCCTCTACGTCGCGGCGCCGCACATCCTGCTGATCTTCGGCGAGGAGTACCAGCACGCGACGCCCGCGCTGCGGCTGATGCTGGCGTCCACGGTGCTGATCGCCACCAACTACGTCACCGGCACCGTGCTCAACATCTACAAGAAGGTCGGCTGGATCGCGATCGTCAACGCGATCAACGCCGCCATCGTGCTCGTCGCCGCGGCCACCGTGATGACCGACCTGACCAGCCTGGGCTACATCTGGATCGTCGGCGAGGTCGCCAACGCGTCGCTGTTCTGCCTCGGCGCGTGGCTCGCGCTGCGCGCCGACCCGACCATCCCGCGCAAGGGCCGCGAGCGTGTCGACGTCTGACGCGGGGCCGGCGCGCCCCCGGATCTGCTTCATGGTGCTGACGCACGCCGCGCCCGCCCACCTCGCGCGCCTCGCCGAGGCGCTGGGCGAGGAGGGCGACGCGGTCGTCGTGCACGTCGACGCCCGGGTGGACGACGCGCCGTTCCGCGCCGCCGCCCCCGACGCGCACTTCGTGGTCGACCGCGCCCGGGTGAGGTGGGCCGGCTTCAGCACGGTGCAGGCGATGCTCAACCTGCTGCGCGCGTCCCGCGCCCTCGTCCCCGACGCCGACCACTACTGGCTCGTCAGCGGCGACTCCTACCCGCTGCGCAGCGTGGCCGGCCTGCGCGCCCACCTCGCCGAGCACGGTGACGCCGAGTTCTTCAGCCTGGTGCCGATGCCGTCGGCGCAGATGGAGAAGCCGCTCTCGCGCATCTCGCACCCCTACGTCGAGCACGACCCGCGCGCGCACCCCTGGCTGCACCGGCTGGTCCTCGCGGTCCACCTACGCCTGCCCCGCCCTTACAAGAAGGCCCTCGGCGGCATGCAGCCGTACTGCGGCAGCCCGTGGTTCACCTTCACCGCGGCCGCCGTCGACCACGTGCTGCACGAGACCGACACCCGCCCGGAGTACGTGCGGCTGATGCGCACCACGTTCTGCGTCGACGAGCACTACTTCCAGACGTTGATCGGCAACTCGCGCTTCCTCGAGAAGTGCCTGACGTCCCTGCAGTATCACGACTTCCGGCCCGACGGCGACCTCCCGCGTCCCGCCCAGATCGGCCCCCGCCACGTCGACGAGCTCGTCGCCAAGGTCGATGACCCGGACACCGACGGGTACGGCCCCCGCACCTACCTCTTCGCCCGCAAGTTCAACGACGCCGCCCCCGAGGTCGTCGACCTCGTCCGTGAGCGGTTGTGGGGTCTTCCGGTCGGTCGGTAGCGGCGGCCCTGCTCTGTTCAGGAGTAGGAGATGTTCCCGGTCCAGTCGAAGGCGAACGTCTCGCGGTAGCAGCCCACGTACGTGACGTACCAGCCCTGCGACTGCAGCTGCTGCACGCGCGTCTGCGCGGCGGCCTCGCACAGGTCCGGCGTCTGCCCGGACACGGTCTCGCTGTAGTACCGCGTGGGCCCGTCGGCGTTGGCCGGCGCGGCGGCGAGAACGCCCCCGGTGCTCAGCGCGGCGGCGGACAGGACGGTGGCGATGAGTGTCTTGCGCATGCTTCGAGCCCATCACGAACTCACAGGGACGTCGATTGTCCAGATTGAGGGGGATCGTCCAGGTGTGGGGGTGGGCATGATGTCGGTGCGAGCCCGGCTGGCGGACCGCGGCACCGGCTGACGGACACCGGGGCCCGGCCGTCGTCACGAAGTTCAGGCGCGACCAGTCTTCGGTCGCGCCTGAGGGCTGAGGAAGTGGGGCGCTTCTCTCGCCGGGACGACGACTGGAGCAGTTCAGACTGTCGGTGGTCGATAGTACGTTCGATTCATGGCCGCAGAGGTTTGGTTCGACGCTCGTGAGGAGCTGGCCGACGTCCTTGAGTCGCGGGCGACGGTCCGCCGGGCCGAGGCCGAGCAGGTGCGCGGCATCGCGGCCTGGGCCGCAGCCCGGACCACGTCCCAGCGCGGGCCGTTGCGGGTGCTGCCCGGCCAGGAGCGACGCGTCCCGTTCGGCGGCCCCGGATCCCCCGACGTGCCCGAGTTCCTCCCTGCCGAGCTCGGCGCGACGTTGGGGCTGTCGGCGTTCGCCGCGCAGAAGCTGTTGTCGGACGCCCTGTCGCTGGTCCACCGCCTCCCCGACCTCCTCACCCTCCTCGAGCAGGGCGAGGTCGACGCGTGGAAGGTCCGGATGGTCGCCGCCGCCACCCGCGAGCTGCCGCAGACCGTCACCGGGATCATCGACTGCCAGCTCGCCGCCCCCGCCCGACGTGGTGCGCCACCGCGGATCGTGCGGCTCACCCGGTCCACGTTGCAGGACGTGATCGACCACCACGTACGCGCCCACACCGACCCCACCCAGACCACCGACGCCCACCACGAGGCTCAGGCCCGCCGGTACATCGCGTTCAAGCCCGGCCTCGACGGCACCACCGACATCGCCGGGACCCTGTCGAACGAGGACGCCCGCCGCCTCGAGCAGCACCTCGACCACACCGCGTCCGAGATGGCCGACACCGAGGGCGACACCCGCTCGAAGAACGTCCGTCGCGCCGAGGCACTCGGCCGGCTCGTCGTCCACCCCGGACTCGCCCAGACCGTCCTCTACCTACACTTCGACCGGGTCTCCGGCACCTGGTCCGCCGACGACATCGGCACCATCAGCGCCGACGAGGCCGAGACGATCGTCGGACACGGCAACGTCACCATCAAGCCCGTGATCGACCTGGCGGCGGAGATCACCACCACCGGCTACGTCGCCCCACCCCGCCTCCGCGAGCAGCTGCGCCTGGCCCAGCGGAACCTCTGCGCGTTCCCGCACTGCGACCGACACGGCACCACCAGGTTCGACGTCGACCACGTCACCCCCCACGACGAGGGTGGCGCCACCACCTCGTCCAACACCCACCTGCTGTGCCGCTACCACCACCGCGTCAAGACCCACAGCAGATGGAGAGCCACCAAGACCGCGCCCGGCACCACCACCTGGACCAGCCCCACCGGCCAGGTCTTCGAGGTCGCGCACGGACTCACCACGCGACTGCGCACCTGACGCCTCCGGCAGTGGCGTCACGGTCCGGGAGCACCGGACCGATTCCCACCATGAAGCGCCCCGCGCTCTGAGGGACTCGACCCGTGGCAGTGTGCTCGCGCCCGTCGAACCCCGGAGGGGCGGTCGTCGGGGCCGTCGACGTGGTCCTGCTGGCGCTGCCGCTCCTGATCGCGGCACTGGGCGTCGCTGCCTCGCGGGTCGCCTGAGGTGCTCAGCGCGCGACGCGTTCGGCCTTCCTCGCGCCCGGCTTGAGGCGGAGGAAGGTCTTCTCGACGAGCCGGTAGGACAGGACGGCGAGGAGGAGGGAGCAGAGGACGTTGAGGGGAAAGACGCCGGACCAGGTGGTGTTGAGCGGGGTGAGGAACACCTGCTGCCAGAGGTACCAGCTGAACGAGACGAGGCCGGCGAGGACGAGGGGGCGGGCGGCCAGGGCGCGCTGGACGAGGGGGCTGCCGTCGGGGGTGGCGGCGAGGAGGACGACGGCGGCGCAGGCGGCGGTGAGGCTGTAGCCGACGGCCAGCTCGTAGGGGATGCCGAGCCACACGCTGGCCGCGACGTGGGCGAGGAGGAGGACGACGGCCGTGACGGTGGTGGACGGGCGGCGGGCGCGGGCCACGAGGAAGGTCCAGGCGCGGGGGAAGGTGGAGGGGGCGAGGGCGAGGAGGCTGCCGAGCGCGAGGGCGTCGGCGCGGGTGTGGAAGTAGAACGGCACCTGTCCCTCGAGGTCGGTCGGGACGACGAGCACGGTGCCGAGCCGCAGGGCGGGGCTCAGCACCACGACGCCGACGGCGACCCAGGCGGCACGCCGGCGGGTGAGGAGCAGCAGGGCCAGGGGCCAGAGCAGGTAGTACTGCTCCTCGACGGCGAGCGACCAGGTGTGGCCGATCCACCAGCTGTCCGCCGAGGGCACGTAGTTGTAGACGTAGGTGGCCGCCGCGAGCATCTCCGTGCCCGAGATCGCGACCACGCCGACGAGCGCGAGCACGCCCATCGCCCCGAGGAAGACGTACAGCGCGGGCCAGATGCGCAGCGTCCGACGCAGGTAGAACGCGCGGATCGAGACGGTGCCGGTGCGGTCCTGCTCGCGGGTCAGGATGCCGGTGATGAGGTAGCCGCTGAGCACGAAGAACACCGTGACGCCCAGCTGGCCGAGGGGTCGGTCGACGGCGCTGACGAGTCCGCCGCCCCCGGGGTCGAGGGCGGCCGACGCCGCGTGGGCGCCCACGACGAGCAGGATCGCGACGCCGCGCAGCCCGTCGAGCGAGCGGAGTCGGGCGTGTGCCGTGGTGCCGGCGTCCCGCGTCGCCGTCACGAGCTACCTGATCCAGTCCACGTGGTCGTCCTTGACGCGGGCCGGGGTGCCGGCGAGCAGGGAGGCGGCGGGTGCCGAGCGGGTGACGACGCTGCGGGCGGCGACCACGCAGCCGTCGCCCAGCCGGACGCCCTTGAGCACCGAGGAGTCCGCGCCGATCCAGCACCGGTCGCCGAGGACGACGTCGGTGTCGGGGCCGACGAGCGGGTCGGCGCGCACCAGGGTGTGGACGTCGGTGTCCATGATCCGCACGCCCCACGAGATCGCGCACTCGCGGCCGATCGCGACGTGGCCGTGCGAGACGACGGACGCGCCGTCGTTCAGGAAGGTGCCGTCGCCGATCTCGAGCCGGGCGCCCCAGCCGAGGTACACGTCGCAACGACGCATCACCTGGACGCGTCCCTCGACGGCCAGCCGCGCGCGAGGTCGCAGCCGCACCGACGCGCCACCGGGCACGTCGTGCGCCAGGCCGACGAGCAGCATGGCGCCGGGGGCGAGGTCGAGGGTGGCCGACCGGGCGACCCGCAGGCGCGAGCCGCGGCCGACGAGCACGATCCCGCGCGCCCGCACCGAGTGGTACAGGCTCTGCAGCACGCCCACGCGCGCCAGCCAGAGCAGCATCGTGCCCGGGGGGATGGCGTGGGACGCGCCGAGCCGCGTGCGCACCGAGTCCAGCAGGCTCATCGCGTCGGCTCCACGGGCTCGACGGGCTCAGCGGCGACGGCGGCCGGAGCCGGACGACGGCGCCAGCTCAGTGCGAGCCGGCGACGCTCGACGGCCGCGGCGCCGGCGCGGTCGTGCGCCTTGGACACGAAGCGTCGCTCGACGAGGTGGTAGAACAGCGCGGCGAAGGCGATGCTCGCGGCCAGGCCGACGACGACCTGCACGGCCAGCATCAGCGGTCCGGGCTCGCCGACGCGGTTGGTCACCGCACGGAAGACGATCTCGATCACGAACGCGTGGGTCAGGTACAGGCTGTACGAGATGGTGCCGAGCCAGACCAGCCGGGGACGGCCGAGCATCCGCACCGCCGCCGACCAGGCACCGGTGCTGCCCGCCGACGACAGCCGGCTGACGACGTAGACCGCGAGGGGGCCGAACCACAGGTCGTGCACGGGGGCGACGGGGTCGAAGACCCGCAGGGACGTCGCGGCCGCGGCGACCAGGCCGATGCCGCCGATCACGCCGAGGAAGGTGTGGAACCGGTGCCGCGCGACCGGGTCGGGACGCAGCGCGAGGCGCGCGGCCACCAGGCCCAGGACGAACAATCCGTACAACCCGGGCTGCATGCCCGCGACGACCCCGAGCACGGGGTGCCCGGGCGCGAGCGCGCCGGCGACCGTGAGCCCGCCGGCGACGACGACGAGCGCCGGCCACCAGCGCACGCGGGGACGGAGCAGGATCAGCACGAGGGCGAGTGCGAGGTAGATGTGGAACTCGATCGCGAGCGACCAGAAGGCGGTGCTGCCCGCGGGCCCGGCCCAGTACACGTCCTGCAGCAGCAGCGCGTGGGTCAGGACGCCTGAGGGCCGGATCGCGATGGCGCCGTCCCACAGGGTGCCGACGGGCCGGGCGAGCAGCGTCAGGCCGAGCACCGAGCCGATGGCGACGGCGGCCCAGTACGGCGGGACGATCCGGCGGAAGCGTCCGCGCAGGAAGGCTCCCGCGCCACCGGGCCAGCGGCCGTCGTTGCGCCAGAGCACCTGACCGAGCGAGTAGCCCGACAGCACGATGAACATCGCCACCGCGTAGCGGCCGAGGCCCATCCACGCGGTCATCACCACGGTGGGGGTGGGGATGCCGAGCGCGGCGGGGAACACCGTGCTCCAGCAGTGCGAGAGCACCACGTAGCAGGCCGACAGCCCGCGCAGCCCGTCGAGGAACAGCACTCGTCGTGGGTCGGTGACCCGCGGCTTGCGCCGGGTCCAGGTGCCTCGTCCGAACGCGTTCATCGGCGCTTTCCCCTCGTGCGGACCGGACGGATGACCGTGGCCGGCGTGCCGCCCACGAGCGTCCACGCCGGGACGGTCCCGCGGACGACCGAGCCCGTGGCGACGACCGCGCCGTCGCCGATGACGGTGCCCGGCAGCACGACGGCGCCGCGGGCGATCCAGACGTCGTCGCCGATGCGGATGGGCTCGGAGCGCACCCCCTCGCCCGGGTCGACCTCGTGGAAGTCGGTGTCGCAGATCGAGACCATGTCGCCGATGCGCACGCGCGAGCCGATGACGATCTCGGTCCGGGCGTGGATGACGGTGCCCTGGTTGACGAAGACGTCGTCACCGATCTCGAGCCGTGCGGGGCGCTCGACCGCGATCGACGCGCGCACCTGCTGGGCGCGCACCGCGAAGTGGTCGCCGACGACCATCTCGCCGTCCACGGCCAGGAACGGACGCGGTCCGACGAAGCTCGGCCACCGTCCGTGGCGGATGCCCTTGAGGCGCATCGTCACCTGGGCCCGGGCCAGCGCCGCCCCGAGGATCGCCTTCTGGACCGGGGTGCGGCGGACGTCGTCGAGCAGCGGCGGGTCGATGACGATCGGCAGGGACTCGCTCATCGTCGGCTCCCGTGGGCGACGGCGTCGCGGTAGGCGGCCGCGGTGCCGCGGGCCGCGTCGGGCCAGCTGGCACGGGCCGCCCACTGCTGGGCGACGGCGCCGCGGCGACCGATGTCGCCGTGACCGAGGTCGGTCGCCTCGCCGAGCGCGACGCGCAGGGCGTCGGCGTCACCGGCGGCGAAGCGCAGCACCGCGTCGTCGGGCACCGACGCGAACGGCGGCAGGTCGGGGACGACGACGGGCTTGGCGAAGCCCATCGCCAGCAGCGCCGAGCCGCTCGTGGTGACCTGGCGGAACGGCAGCACGAGGACGTCGGCGCTCGCGACCAGGTCGGACAGCGCGTCCTCGGGCAGGAAGCGCAGGTCGAGGTGGAGGTCGTCGCCGAGCCTCCGGCTCGCCCCGTGCAACAGCTCGACGAGCTCGGGGTCGTCGCAGCGTCCGGCCACCAGCAGCACCGGGGGGACCTCACCCCGGTCGCGACGCTCGGCGACGAGCAGCGCGAACGCCTCGAGGAGCAGGTCGACGCCCTTCTCGCGGGTCACGCGTCCGACGAAGGCGAGCACGCGCCGCTCGAGCGGGACGCCGGCGCGGCTGCGGGCCTCGACCGGGTCGACCGAGACGTCGTAGTGGTCGCCGAACGGGCCGTGCGGGACGACGCTCACGGGCGGCAGCGCGTCGGGGGCGACGAGCCTCGCCAGCTCGTCGGTGACGAACGCGTCGTGGACGAGCACGTGGCTGGCCTGGTGCAGCAGGTCGGCGCGGGCGGCGCGGTCGTCGTGGAACACCCGGCTGTGGGGGAGGACGTTGTGCGCGGTCCAGACCACCCGGACACCGATCAGCCGTGACCACCGCAGCACCAGGCCGAACCAGGCCTGGGCCACGCGGCGCAGCGCCGGCAGGCGGTCGGTGCCGCCGATCTCGAAGTCGAACACCCAGTGCAGGTGCAGGACCCGGACGCCGCGCAGCCGCAGCCACGCGAGCACGGCCGGCATCAGCAGCAGGTTGACGGTGCGCGACGGGGTGGGCATCGGCAGGTAGCCGACGTCCACGCCCTCGGCGCGCAGGGCCCCGTGGAGGAGCTCCTGGTACGGATTGGTGTCCCGAGGAAAGGCGACCGCCCTCACGGGGAGGTCCGGGTGAGGTACCCGAGGACGCCGGCGCCGTAGTGCAGGTGGTCGATCACGATGCCCACCGGGTGGTCGCCGCGGGCGCGCCACAGCGGGACGAGCAGCAGCAGCGGGTAGACCGGGAAGAGCAGCGTGAGCGGCAGGCCGAGCAGGAAGATCGGGTAGACCACCATGATCGGGTCGTTCTTCAGCACGGTACGCATCCGCCGGGGGTGCTTGGCGTAGAGGCGCGCGCGCCCGGCGCCGTAGCGGCGCGATCGACGGTTCTGGCGCTTGCCGCGCTCCCAGTCCACGAGCACCAGGGCCTCGGGGATTGACATCACGCGCATGCCGGCGTCGTTGACGCGCCAGCAGAAGTCCGCGTCGGAGCAGTAGGAGAAGTCCTCGTCGAACCAGCCGATCCGGTCGACGACCTCGCGCCGGAACGCGAAGTTCAGCGTCGGCGCCTCGCGGACGGGCCCGCCGTCGAACTGGATCCGGTTGTACGGGCTGGGCGTCAGGCTCTGGTAGCTGCCGACGGTGACCATCTCGGTGCGGTCGATCAGCGGCGCGGCGAGCGCGTCGAGCCAGCCCGGCTGCGGGCGGCAGCCCGAGTCGGTGAAGACGACGACGTCGCTCTTGGCCTGCTGGATCCCCATGTTGCGCTGCTCGGGGATGGTGATGGTCTTCTCGCTGGTCGGCGACTTCTCGAAGTGCACCCAGCGCACGTCGGGATAGGCCGCGGCGAGGTCGCCGAGGCGGCCGTCGGAGGCGTCGACGACGACGACCTCGTGCGTGTAGCGGGACTCGTGCGTGGACAGGTCGCGGAGCGTGTCGTCCAGGAACCGCTCGTCCTTGCTGATGATCACGATGCTGACGTCGGTCATGAGTAGACCCTCGCTGATCCGGTGTCGACGATGGTGGCCTTGTAGGTGTCCAGGAACCCGGTGGGGAACTCGTAGGTGGACTGCAGGAGCCCGCCGTCGGCGTTGCCGCGGGCCCGGCCGTTGACGATGTTGCTGCTGGAGGCGAACACCCAGGCGCGGGTGTCGAGGGTGCCCGGCGCGAGGTCGGGGAAGAGCCCGCGCTGGCCGCGGTCGCCCACGTACTGCAGCGTGAGCGTGCCGTACCGGTCGGTGAAGACGATCGAGTCGTCGCGGCGACGCTGGTCCACCCACCGCGCGGCGGCGAGGTCCTGGGCGTCGACGCTGAAGCGCTCGGCGTACTCGCCCTGGCCCGACAGGTTGCCGGCGTTGTCACCCCTGACGGCGCGGACCGCGAGGCCCGACGCGTCGAGGTAGACCGTGGCCACGACGCCGACGGCGAGCACGGCGGCGAGGCCGCGACGCAGGCGCGGCGCGCGCGGCGCGAAGCCCAGCGGGCTCGGCCGGCGTCCCTCCTTGAGCTTGCGTCCGACGAAGGCGACGACGAGCGCGAGCGGCACCACGAACAGCACGGCGGCCTGCATGGCGAGGCGCTCGGCGTTGTAGGAGAACGCCACCGAGCCGCTGAGGCGGATCATCGCGGCGATGCCGATCATGCCGACCACGGGGGCGAGCACGTCGGACGCGCGGCGCCGGCGCCACGCCACCACGCACATACCGATGGCGCCGAGGACGACGCCGAGGTTGGCGAGCTGGCGCACGACGACCAGGGCGATCTCGAAACCGGGGTTGAGCACCGGGATGTCGCCGCCGGTGTAGGGCTCGGACTCGACCGCGGGGAAGTTGGCCTGGACGCCGGGGGAGAAGTGCGTCTGGTCCATCCATGGGTACGCCTCGGCGTAGTCGGCCTGCGCGGCGTCGAAGTACGCACGGGGCGTGGTCTCGGCCGCGTTGTTGCCGCCGAGCCAGCTGGTGAGCAGCGACCCGCCGGAGTTGGGCAGGATCGCCAGGCCGTCGCGCGAGACGCGGTCGGCGAACGAGGTGATGTTGTTGCCAGAGTCGGTGACCGGCCCGGTCCAGACCGCGCTCATCACCAGGACGAGGGCGACGATCGGCAGCGTGAGCACCGCGGTGCGGCTGCGTCCGCAGCGCAGGGCGACGACGCCCGCGACCACCCGGGCGAGGACGAGGAACAGGATCGCGACGTAGGTGGTGGAGTAGTGCGAGACGACCATGCCGGCCGACAGCACGACGACCAGGCCCATCGCCGACCGGCGGCCGACGGTGGTGTCGAAGGCGACGAGCACCAGCGCCACGAAGAGCAGGAGGCCGACCTCCTGGCGGGCGAGTGCCGGCAGCTGCCCGGCCATGCTGGTGGTGAAGAACAGGACGCTCGTCGCGACGAGCGCGGCGACGCCGCCGACCCAGCGGCGCGCGACCAGGTAGATGCCGATCGGGTAGAGCGCGAACAGCGCGGGGAGCAGCGCCTTGAAGATCGCGAGCGGGGCCAGCCCGGTGACCTGCCACCACGCCGCGGGCAGGGCGGTGATGCTGAGCATCGCGCCGTACGGGTCGCCGCCGGCCGGGACCCAGCTCAGGCTGTCGGCGACGGTGCGGAACGCGGCGAACTCCTGCTGCACGTCGAAGCCGTACAGGCCGCTGGAGCGCAGCGAGTACGACCAGAGCAGCGTCAGCGTGACGCAGTACAGGACGACGGCGACGACGCCGTCGCGGCCGTCGCGCGCGGCCCGGACCGACCACAGCAGCACGACGCCGGCGACGACGATCGTGGTGGCGGCGAGCCAGCTCTGGTCGCGGTTCTCGATCAGCATGGCGCCGGCGGCCATCGCCACGGGGAGCACGAGCAGGGCGGCGAGCGGCGAGACGCCGCGGGGCACAGGCACCGGGTCGACCGCGCGGCGCAGCACCGCGACGACGGCGAGCACCAGCACCGTCACGTCGAGCGCGAGCACCATCCGGACGGTGGACAGCGGCTGTGACAACCCGGTCAGGGCGCTCACGACGATCACGCCGAGCACGGCGGCGAGGTTGGCCGCCACGCTGGAGGCGACCACGTAGACGGCCGCGTGCGCGGTGGTGGGGGGACGGACGCCGACGGCGCGCAGCACGAGCACGCCGGGGACGGTGAGGAGGAACGCCGTCGACACCAGGGTGGCGGACAGCTGGTCGCGGAGCAGGACGGCCACGTGGAACGCGGCGACCGCGAGCAGCAGCTGCACCAGGCCGCCGAGCGCCCCCCAGGAGAGGGTGGCGCTGCTGCGGCGGCGGTGCGCGGTGGACGTCGCGGCGGGCTCGGGCACGTCGGCCGTGGCGCGGCGCTCGGCGAGGACGCTCATCAGGCCACCTCTCCCTCGGTCGTGAAGGCGTTGGGCGTGGTCAGGAGCTCCTGGGCGACGCCGACGTTGCCGAGCGCCTCCTGGGCGAGCTGCACGTAGGGGTACGCGAGCAGCTCGAGGTCGCCGTCGCGGGCGGACTCCACCACCCAGTGGGCGAACAGGCCGGCGGGCAGCACGGCCGCGAGCGTGGCGGCGGCCGGGCTGCGGCGCACGAGCGCGAGGGCCGCGAGGCCGACGACCGCGAACGGCAGCGGGTAGATCGTGGGGAGCAGGCCGCGGTGCTTGCGGAACATCCGCGCGTTTCCGCGACCGTAGGCGCGGCTGCGACGCAGGGTGTCGCCGAGACCCGGCTCGAACTCGTGGCGCACCACGGCGTCGGGCGCGAACACGAGGGTCTCGCCGGCCGTCACGAGGCGACGGCACAGGTCCTCCTCCTCGCCGCCGAAGCGGAAGCGGGCGTCGAACCCGCCGGCGGCCTCGAGCGTGGCGACGGGCCACAGCATGTTGCCGCCCACCACCGAGGCGACCTCGCGCTCGCCCGACGCCGTGCGCGGGAACGCCGAGCGGCGGACGTACTGGGTCAGCCGGTGGACGAAGCCGTCGTCGGCCAGCAGCTCGGACTCGAGCGGGGCCAGCGGGTTGCTGCGGTGCAGGTAGCGCAGGGTGAAAGTGTCCTGTGCGAGGCCGGTGAGGCTGCCGCCGACGGCGGACGAGCCGGGGTGGCGCTCGTGCGCGGCGAGCAGCTGCTCGAGCCAGTCGGGCTCGGGGCGGCAGTCGTCGTCGGTGAACGCCACGAGGTCGGTCCGGGCCGCGGTCCAGCCCGTGTTGCGGGCGGCGGCGAGGCCGGCGTTGGCGGCGTGCCGGAGCACCCGGGCGCCGTGGGCGCGGGCGACGTCGGCGGTGCCGTCGCGCGAGCCGTCGTCGACGACGACGACCTCGACGCGGTCGGCGATCGTCTGGGCCGCGAGGGCGTCCAGCGTGCCGCCGATGACGTCGGCGCCGTCGAGGCTGCAGACGACCACGGTGACGAGGGGGGACGGGGTCATGCGACGGCCTCCGTGCGGTCGACGTCGACGCCGAGGCGCTGCGAGAGCAGCGTGGCCAGGCGGGCCGGGCTCGACGCGTCGGTCAGCCCGGCGTAGCAGGCGGCGACCACGGCGGGGTCGGGCGCGGCGTCGAGGAACCGGGCGAGGCCGTCGGCGACCTGCTCGGGCTCGAGGCCGGCGAAGGTGGGCAGGTCGCGCGCGAACAGCTCGCCGAGGCCACCGGTGCTCGAGGCGAGGACCGGGGTGCCGGCGGCGATCGCGAGGTTGGCGACGCCGCTCTGCTCGGAGTGCGTGTAGGGGAGCACCGCGACGTCGGCGGCCTCGAACCAGCCGGTCACCTCGCCGTCGGGCACGTGCCCGGTGAACTCCACCACCGGGCCGAGCCCGTGGTCGGCGACGCGGGTGCGGACGGCGTCGAGGTAGTCGTGGTCGGCCTGCTCGAAGCGGCCGAACGCGGCGGGACGGGGACGCACGTCGCCGGCGACGACCAGGCGCACGCGGTCGGCGACCGCGGGGTCGCGCTCGACGAGCACGGCCAGGCCCTCGACGAGCTCGCGCAGGCCCTTCTCCACGTGCACGAAGCCGAAGAGCAGGAGCACGGTGCGGTCGGCCAGGCCGTGGCGCAGGCGCAGCTCGGCGGCGGGGACCTCGGCCGCGGGGGAGTCGTAGACGGGGTGCGGCATCACGAGCACGCGCTCGGCCGGCACGTCCAGCACGTCGACGAGGGTGTCGCGCGCCTTGTCGGTGTGCACGTGGACGACCGTGGCGAGGGCGCTGACGAACCGGTAGTACATCCGCGCGGGGAGGCCGAGGCGGTCGACGTCGCGGGTCACCTCGTGGTGCGTGAGGACGAGGCGGACGCCGACGAGCCGGCAGGCCACGACCAGCGCCCACAGCGGCAGCAGCCGCGGGCCGTACGTGGCGATGCCGTGCTGGACCTGCACCGCGTCGGGCCGCCAGCGTCGGACGGCGCGCACGAGACCGAGCAGGCCGAGCGGCGACCAGGTGAGCGACCCGAGCACGGGCGCCCAGGCGGCGTCGGGCTGCGGCTCGGCGGTGACGGCGGCGACCTCGTGCCCGGCCGCGGAGTAGGCGGCGGCGAGGCGGGCGCTGTAGTCGGCGATGCCGTCGCGCGCGGGGGGCAGCGGGCTGACCAGGACGATCCTCACGGGACCACGACCTTCGCGAGGGTGGAGGCGAGCGCGTCCCAGGAGTAGTCGCGTGCGGTGGCGCGGGCGCCGTCGCGGAGCGAGTCGGCGCGGTCGAGGGTGCGGTCGAGCGCGTCGGCGAGGGCCGCCGGGTCGACCGCGCTCAGGGCGCCGTTGACGCCGTCGACGACGAGGTGCTGGGCGTGGTTGTCGGGGTGGTCGCTCGTGACGACCGGCGTGCCGCAGGCCATCGCCTCGAGCGCGACCATGCCGAAGCCCTCGCGCTCGGTGGGGAAGGCCAGGACGCGGGCGCCCTTCATCGCGGCGAGCAGGTCGCGGCGCTCGTCCAGCGGCTCGAGCACGTCGACGTGCCCGGACAGCCCGAGGCGGTCCACCTGCTCGAGCAGGCGCTCGCGCTCGGGTCCGGTGCCGATGACGGTCAGGGTGACCGCGCGTCCCCGCTCGTGCAGGAGCGCGACCGCGTCGAGCAGCACGTGCACGTTCTTGTGCGCGAGCAGGCGCCCGACGCACAGGAGCTCGCCGACGGTCGTCGAGGTGGGGGCGGCGTCGATCTCGGCCTGGTCGACGCCGTTGGGGACGACGGTCAGGCGGTCGGGGGCGACGCCGAGGCCGCGCAGGCGCTCGGCGGTGCCCTCGGAGGCGGCGACGATGTGGTCGGGCAGCGACGCGGCGAGCTTCTCGACGGCCGCGGCGACGACGCCGAGCGGTCCGAGGTAGGAGGTCCAGTACTCGCGTCCCCACACCTCGTGCCAGGTGACCACGAAGCGCTTGCGGCGCAGGGTGGTGACGAGGCGGAGGGGGAACAGCGGGAGGAACGGGATCGCGTCGGCCTCGAGCACGTCGAAGCGTCGCGTGAGCATCCGCACGGTGGAGCCGGAGAACGCCACGGCCTGCCAGATCGAGCGGCGGGTGCCGGTGTAGAGGTCCCAGCGGCGGCCGAGCGCGCGGAACGTCAGCCCGGGGACGGTGGGCGGCGTGCCGTCGCCCCACCAGCGCATCGTGTGCACCTGCACCGACACGTCGTGGGACGCCAGGCGCGGCAGGAGCGCGGCGTAGCGCGCCTCCTTGCCGCCGGTGTGGAAGGGCTCGACGGCGTCGGCGACGACGGCCAGGCGGACGGCGGGGGTCACGTGATCAGGCGACACAGCTGGGGCCTCCGGACTGACGGTTCTCGTTCGAGCCGCGGGGGAGGACCCAGAAGTGGACCTCCGGCGAGCGCTGCCCCTCGGGCTCGACGCGCACGGCGACGCGGTTGCGCAGCGAGCAGTCGGCGATCGTGAGGCGGACGGGGAGGTCGGTGGTGCGTCCCGCGTCGAGGGAGAAGGTGCCGGTGTCGGCGACCTGCTCGTCGTCGGACGGGCCGACGGTGGCGGTCCACGTGTAGTCGACCGGCTGGTCCGAGCGGTTGGTGACGAGGGCGTCGAAGCGCACCCGGCCCCGCGTGCCGACGAGGGCCGAGAGGTCCTTGTACTGCTTGATCGAGAGCTCGCTGAAGTCCGCGCTCTCGTTGGTGAGCCCCACCGCGGCCAGCCGCGTCCGGGCGGCGTCGGTCCTCAGGACGGCCGGCACCACCAGGACGGCGACGAGCAGGAGGAGCAGCGCGATGCGCCCGGGCGAGAGGACCCGGGTCACTCCGCGGCTCGCGACAGGCCACCGGGCTCGCCACCGCGGCGGACCGCGATCGCCGCCGGCATGGCACCGCCGTGACGCAGGCTCTGGGCCTTGCGCTCGAAGCGCGGAGCGGCTGCGGCCCTGACCGCACGCTCCTGGACGGCGACGGCGGCGGCCCGGGTCTCGGGGGCCATGCGGACCCGTCCGAGGACCTGGATGCAGCGGACCGCGTCGCGCCAGTTGATCTTCTTGCCGTCGGCGTGCGAGCGCGAGTGGTACGACACGGGCACCTCGAACGGGCGGGCGCCGAGGCGCAGCACGTTGGCGGTGATCTCGGTGTCGAGGCCGAACCCGAGCTCGGAGAGGTCCATGCCGCGCAGCATCGACAGCGGCACCAGCTTGAGGCACGTGTGCAGGTCGCTGATCGCGCTGTCGAACAGGACGTTGGCGGCGAACGTCATCGCCTGGTTGCCGAACTTGTAGCGGTACGACCGGTACACGGTGTTCACGCCGAACAGGCGGGTGCCGTAGACGACGTCGGTGCGTCCGTCGATCACCGGCTGCACGAGCGCGGCGATGTCGTGGGCGGAGTACTCCATGTCGGCGTCGAAGGGCATCAGGTGCGTGCCGCGGGCGGTGCTGATGCCCGTGAGGACCGCGGCGCCCTTGCCCATGTTGCGGACGTGGCGCGTCACGGTGAGGCGCGGGTCCTCGATGTCGTCGAGCAGGCCGGCGGTCCCGTCGTGGCTGCCGTCGTCGACGACGACGAGCTCGATCTCGCACGGGTACGACGCGCTCAGCACGTGCTCGACGGCGGTACGGATGGTGCGGGCCTCGTTGTAGGCGGGCATCACGATCGAGAGGACGACGGTGTCGTCGCGGTCGGCGGCGTCGGGGACGGCGTGCATGTGGGGAGCGTGCTCCTGGTGGGGGCGACTCATCAGATCGGTGTCAGAGGTCATCTGAAGGTCCTTCCGGTGCGTGGGGGATCGCGCATCGCGCTGTGGCGGTTCAGGGGGGTTCTACCGGGCAGTGCTACCGAGAGGGGCTCGTCATCGAGCCGAAGCGAACGTAACCCCGACCGGCCAGTAGTCAGGCACCGTGCGTCGACTTTTAATGTCACATAGACGTATTAGTCGTCTGCGCTCATCAAGGTGGGGGAGAACCTGACATTTCCTGTAATGCCGCAGGTCACACCGGGTGCGTCGGGTGTGACCTGGGTCTCGAAAATGGCCCCCTAAATGGAGAGTGGGTGAATTCGAGCGCCGGCCGTCGCCATTTCCGCCGGTCCGGGTGCACCCTTTCTCCCCGTCCCGCCCCGTCGGCGGTGGCCCTGTGACGCGCGGCTCGTGCGACCGGCTCCTGTTACCCGTCGGTCCTGGCTAGGGTGCGGGGATGCGTGTCTCCGTGATCGGTTGTGGGTACCTCGGTGCGGTGCACGCCGCGTGCATGGCCCGGTTGGGCCACGACGTGGTGGGCATCGACACCGACGAGGCCAAGGTGGCCGCGCTGTCGGACGCCCGGGCACCGTTCTTCGAGCCCGGTCTGCCCGAGCTGCTCGAGGAGACGATGGCGACGGGACGGCTGCGGTTCTCCACCGACATGGCCGACGCCGCCGGCGCGCAGGTGCACTTCCTGTGCGTGGGCACGCCGCAGAAGCGCGCCGAGAACGCCGCCGACCTGCGGTTCGTCGACGCCGCGTTCGGCGACCTCCTCGCGCACGTCGCGCCCGGCGACGTGATCGCGGGCAAGTCCACCGTCCCGGTCGGCACCGCCGAGCGTCTCGGCGAGCAGCTCGCCGAGGTGCAGCCCGACGCGCGCCTGGTCTGGAACCCCGAGTTCCTGCGCGAGGGCTTCGCGGTGCAGGACACGCTGCACCCCGACCGCCTGGTCTACGGCCTCGCGCCCGGCGACACCACGTCCGAGGCCGTGCTGTCCGAGGTCTACGCCACCCCGCTGGGCGAGGGCACGCCGCTGATCGTCACCGACCAGGCGACCGCCCAGCTGGTCAAGGTCGCGGCCAACTCCTTCCTCGCCACCAAGATCTCCTTCATCAACGCGATGGCCGAGCTGTGCGAGGCGACCGGCGCCGACGTCACGTCGCTGGCCGACGCGATCGGCCACGACGACCGCATCGGCCGCAAGTTCCTCAACGCCGGCCTGGGCTTCGGCGGCGGTTGCCTCCCCAAGGACATCCGCGCGTTCATGGCCCGTGCCGGCGAGCTCGGCGCCGACCAGGCGCTGACGTTCCTCGCCGAGGTCGACTCGATCAACATGCGCCGCCGGGTCCGGATGGTCGACCTCGCCCGCGAGGTCTGCGGCGGCTCGATCGTCGGGCGCAAGGTCGCCGTCCTCGGCGCGGCGTTCAAGCCCAACTCCGACGACGTGCGCGACTCGCCCGCGCTGTCGGTCGCGGCCCAGATGCAGCTGCAGGGCGCCGACGTCACCGTCACCGACCCGCAGGCGGTCGAGAACGCGCGGGCCCGGTTCGGCGACCTGAAGTACACCGAGACCGTCGACGAGGCGGTGCAGAACGCCGAGATCGTGCTGCTGCTCACCGAGTGGCGCGAGTACGTCGAGCTCGACCCGACGCAGCTGGCCAAGATCGTCGGCCAGCCCCGGATGCTCGACGGCCGCAACGCGCTCGACCCGACGGTGTGGCGCGACGCGGGCTGGACCTACCGCGCGCTCGGGCGCCCCTGACGTGGTGGCTGCCGAGCGGCGCCGGGCCTTCGTCACCGGCGTCTCGGGCCAGGACGGGTCGTACCTCGCCGAGCTGCTGCTCTCCCAGGGCTACGAGGTGCACGGGCTCGTCCGCGGCTCGTCGGGGTTCAACGCGGCGCGGATCGACCACCTCGTCCAGGACCCGCACGACCCCGACGCCCGGATGTTCCTGCACTACGGCGATCTCACCGACGGCGCCCGGCTGCTCACCCTGCTGGGACGCGTGCGTCCCGACGAGGTCTACAACCTCGGTGCGCAGTCCAACGTCCGCACGTCGTTCGACGAGCCGGAGCTGACCGCCGACGTCGCGGCGCTCGGCACGCTGCGGCTGCTCGAGGCGATCCGGATGGGCGGGTTCGAGTGCCGGTTCCTGCAGGCCTCGTCCGCGGAGATGTTCGGCGACACCCCGCCGCCGCAGCACGAGGGCAGCACGATCGCGCCGCGCTCGCCCCACGCCATCGCCAAGGCCTTCGCCTACTGGACCACGCGCAGCTACCGCGAGACCTACGGGCTGCACTGCTCCAACGCCATCATGTTCAACCACGAGTCGCCCCGCCGCGGCGAGGCGTTCCTGACGCGCAAGATCAGCCGCGCCGTCGCCCGCATCGCCGCCGGCGTCGACGACTACGTCTACCTCGGCGCGCTCGACCCGGTCCGCGACTGGGGCTACGCGCCCGAGTACGCCGAGGCGATGTGGGCCATGCAGCAGCACGACACCGCGCAGGACTTCGTGCTCGCGACCGGCCAGCGGTTCAGCGTCCGCGACTTCGCGACCGCCGCGTTCGACCACGCCGGCCTGGACTGGGAGAAGCACGTCCGCTTCGACGAGCGGTACCTGCGCCCGTCGGACCCGCAGGCCCTGATCGGCGACGCGTCGAAGGCGTCCCGCGAGCTCGGCTGGCAGGCGCGCGTCCACACCCACGAGCTGGCGGCGATCATGGTCGACGCCGATGCCGACGCCCTCCAGCACGAGGGCAAGCCCTGGATCGACCGCCCGGTCGGCTGGGGTCCGCTGTGATCCGTACGGAGGACCTGATGAGCCCGTCCGACCTGCCCGACGTCGCCACCACGCGCGTCGTCGCGTTCGACCTCGACGACACCCTGGCCGAGTCCAAGGCCACGATGGCGCCGGAGATGGTGCAGGCGCTGCAGGACCTGCTCGCCGTCGTCCCCGTGTGCATCATCTCGGGTGGCCGGATGGAGCAGTTCGAGGGCCAGGTGCTCGCACACCTGGACCGCCCCGAGCTGTTCGACCGCCTGCACCTCATGCCCACCTGCGGTACCCGCTACTACCGCTGGCAGGACGACGCGTGGGCCCAGGTCTACGCGCACGACCTCACCGACGAGGAGAAGCAGGACGCCGTGAGGGCCCTGGAGGACGGCGCCGCGGCGCTCGGCCTGTGGTCCGACGACGACGAGGTCTGGGGCGAGCGCATCGAGGACCGCGGGTCGCAGATCACCCTGTCCGCGCTCGGCCAGCAGGCCCCCGTCGCGGCGAAGAAGGCGTGGGACCCCTCGGGCGAGAAGCGCGAGCGCCTCCGCGCGTTCGTCGCCGAGCGGCTCCCGTCGCTCGAGGTCCGCAGCGGCGGCTCGACCTCGATCGACATCACCGCGCGTGGCATCGACAAGGCCTTCGGCATCGACCGGCTGTGCGGCATCCTGTCGATCACCCCCGACCAGGTGCA
This sequence comes from Nocardioidaceae bacterium, assembly GCA_030655315.1. Lineage (GTDB taxonomy): Bacteria > Actinomycetota > Actinomycetes > Propionibacteriales > Nocardioidaceae > JAURVT01. The sequence goes on from JAURVT010000001.1 coordinate 123,516, forward strand.
CTTCGTCGGCGACCGCCTCGAGCCCGGCGGCAACGACCACCCCGTCCTCGCCCTCGGTGTCTCCGCCTTCGCCGTCGAGGGCCCCGCCGACACCCTCGCCCACGTCCGCGCCTTCGTGGACCAGGCAAAGGCCTGACGTCAGCCGGGCCCCGCCCCGTCCGCGATCTGATGACTTGTGGGGGTTCAGAGGGGGGCTTGAGCCCCACAGGTCATCAGATCGCGGACGGGAGGGCAGCTCGCGGACCTGCGAGGTGTCGTCGTCGGGCATAGCGTCCGAGACGTGTCGTTCTTCATCCTCGCCGGCCTCGTGGTCGTCGGCGCCCTGGTCCTGCTCGCCGCCGCGATCGGCTCGTCCGTGGGGTGGTGGGTGCTGCTGGGGCTGGTGGTCGCGCTGCTCGGCGTGGCCGTCCACGACGTGGTGCAGCGCCGGCACGCGGTGCTGCGCAACTACCCGGTCCTGGGGCACCTGCGGTTCCTGCTGGAGAGCATCCGGCCCGAGCTGCAGCAGTACTTCATCGAGCGCAACTACGACGGCCGTCCGTACGACCGCGACACCCGCACGCTGATCTACGAGCGCGCCAAGGGCGTCAACGCCGAGAAGGCGTTCGGCACCGAGCGCGACGTCAACGAGATCGGGTACGAGTACCTGCTGCACTCGACGGCGCCGCTCGACCCGCCGGAGGAGCAGCACCGGGTCCGCATCGGCGGTCCCGACTGCACCCAGCCCTACGAGATGTCGCTGCTCAACGTGTCGGCGATGAGCTTCGGGGCGCTGTCCGGCAACGCCCTGCGCGCCCTGAACGCCGGCGCGGCGCTCGGCGGGTTCGCGCACGACACCGGGGAGGGCGGGCTCACCCGGTACCACCTGGAGCACGGCGGCGACCTCGTCTGGGAGCTCGGGAGCGGGTACTTCGGGGCCCGCACGCAGGACGGCGACTTCGACCCCGTGATGTTCGCGGACAAGGCCGCGCACGACAGCGTCAAGCTGGTGTCGCTCAAGCTGAGCCAGGGCGCCAAGCCGGGCATCGGCGGCGTGCTGCCCGCGGCCAAGGTGACCCAGGAGATCGCCGAGGCGCGCAACGTCCCCGTCGGCGAGAAGTGCGTCAGCCCGGCCTCGCACCGGGTGTTCTCGACGCCGCGCGAGCTGGTCCGGTTCGTCGCCCGCATGCGCGAGCTCGCCGGGGGCAAGCCCACCGGCTTCAAGCTGTGCGTCGGCACCCGCGAGGACGTGCTCGCGATCTGCAAGGCGATGCTGGCCGAGGGCGTCACGCCCGACTTCATCGTCGTCGACGGGTCCGAGGGCGGCACCGGTGCGGCGCCGCTGGAGTACGAGGACCACGTCGGCGCCCCCCTCACCGAGGGCCTGATGACGGTCCACAACGCGCTGGTCGGCACGGGCCTGCGCGAGCACGTCCGCATCGGGGCGGCCGGCAAGGTCGCCTCCGGGTCCGACATCGTCAAGCGGCTCATCCAGGGTGCGGACTACACCAACGCGGCCCGCGCGATGATGATGGCGACCGGCTGCATCCAGTCCCAGCGCTGCCACACCAACCAGTGCCCGGTGGGCGTCGCGACCCAGGACCCCCGCCGCGCCAGGGCCCTGGACGTCGTCGACAAGACGAGCCGGGTCCACCTCTACCACCGGGCCACCGTCGCCGAGGCGCAGCGCATGATGGCCTCGATGGGCGTCCCGGACCCGGCGCACCTGCACCCGCGCATGCTGCGCCGCCGCGTCGGCCACTCCGACACCCGGTCCTACGCCGAGCTGTTCGAGTGGCTCGAGCCCGGTGAGCTGCTCCACGAGCCGCCTGCGTCGTGGTCCCGCGACTGGCACGCGGCCGATCCCGACACCTTCACGCCCTAGACATCCCTCCTCGAGGAGACCCATGACCACCGTCGCCCGCATGCTCGTCACCGCCCTCGCCGACCACGGCGTCACCTCGGTCTGGGGCGTGGTCGGCGACGCGCTGAACCCCGTCACCGACGCGATCCGCACCGAGGACCGCGTCGAGTGGGTCGGGGTCCGCCACGAGGAGGCCGCCGCCTTCGCCGCCGGTGCGCAGGCCCAGCTGACCGGACGGATCGGCGTCTGCGCCGGCACCGTCGGGCCGGGCTCGATCCACCTGCTCAACGGCCTCTACGACGCCAAGAAGTCGCACGCGCCCGTGCTCGCGATCTGCGGACAGGTGCCGATGGCCGAGATGGGCAGCGAGTACTTCCAGGAGGTCGACAACGACGTCCTGTTCAAGGACGTCGCCGTCTACTCCCGCACCGTCACGAGCGCCGAGCAGTTCCCCTACGTGCTGGAGCAGGCCGTCAACGCCGCCAACCAGCACCAGGGCGTCGCGGTCATCACCCTCCCGGGCGACGTCGGCGACCTCGAGGTGCCCCGGGGCACGCCGGAGCCCCGCTTCGTGGACCACCACCCCTCGACGACGCCCGCGGCCGAGCAGCTGGCCGAGGCCGCGCGGCTGCTCGACGGCGCCGCGAAGGTGACGATGCTCGTCGGCAAGGGGGCGCACGACGCCCGCGAGGACGTGCTCGCGACCGCGCAGCTGCTGTCGGCCCCGATGGTGCTCTCGCTCAAGGCCAAGGAGGGCCTCGAGCGCGACAACCCCTACCAGGTCGGCCAGTCCGGGCTGCTCGGCAACCCGGCGGCCCAGCACGCCTTCGACGACTGCGACGTGCTGCTGCTCGTCGGCACCGACTTCCCCTACCGCGAGTGGTACCCCACCGGCAAGACGGTCATCCAGATCGACGCCCGCGGCGAGAACATCGGACGCCGCGTGCACGTCGACCTCGGTCTGGTCGGGCACGCCGAGACGACGCTGGCCGCCCTGCGCCCGCTCCTGCACGCGAAGGCCGACACGTCGCACCTCGAGCGCTCGCGGGAGCGGTACGAGGGCTGGGTCGAGAAGCAGCAGCACCTCACCGACCCGGCCTACGACCGCAAGCGCCTCGGCGTCGTGCGCAAGCTGGTCGACAACACGTCGCGCGCCATCCGTCCCGAGCTGCTGGCCGCGGCCGTCGACCGGCACGCCGCCGACGACGCGATCTTCACCGCGGACACCGGCATGTCGACCGTGTGGCTGTCGCGGTTCGTCCACATGCGCGGCACCCGTCGTCACCTGGGGTCCTACAACCTCGGCTCGATGGCCAACGCCATGCCGCAGGCGCTCGGCGCGTCCGCGCTCGACCGCCGCCGCCAGGTGGTGGCCTTCTGCGGCGACGGCGGCCTGACGATGCTGATGGGCGACCTGATCACCGCGGTCACCTACCAGCTCCCCGTGACGCTGGTCGTGTTCGACAACAGCCGGCTCGGGATGGTCAAGCTCGAGCAGGAGCAGGGCGGCCTGCCCGAGTTCGGGACCGTGCTGGCCAACCCCGACCTCGCGAAGGTGGCCGAGGCCTGCGGCCTGCGCGGCGTCCGCGTCGAGGACCCCGACGACGTCGACGAGGCCGTCCGCGAGGCCCTCGCCCACGACGGGCCCGTGCTGCTCGACGTGGTGACCAACCCCGAGGAGATCTCGCTGCCGCCCAAGCCGACGCTGTCGCAGGCCTGGGGCTTCGCGATCGCCAAGTCCAAGGAGATCCTGGTCTCGGGCGAGTGACCACCGGTCGGTCACGACGTGCATCGGAACGACGTCGCTGGTTGAGTGGGACGTCACGCACCGACCAGGGGAGAAGAGCATGGGCAAGCTGACCGTCGCCGTCGCGGCCGCCACCGGGTACGTGCTCGGCACGCGCGCCGGGCGCGAGCGCTACGAGCAGATCAAGGTGCAGGCCCGTCGGGTCTGGAACGACCCGCGGGTCGCCGACAAGCGCCACGAGGCCGCCGACCTCGCCTCGCAGAAGGCCAACGAGGCCGCCGCGGCCGCCAAGCAGAAGGCGTCCGAGGCCGCCGCCGCGGCGATGCACAAGGCCGAGGAGGTCGTCGCCGAGGCGCGTCACTCCAGCAGCGCCGTCGACGACGCAGCCGTCAAGGTCACCGAGGCCGTGCACGACGTCAAGGACGCCGCCGCGGCCACGCCGTCCAACGTCAAGGGCGACCAGGTGCGTCAGCCCGGACCCACGCAGGGCATCTGAGCCGCACCCCCGCACCGTGGTCCGGGTCACCCGGGCCACGGTGCGGCGTCTCGCGTGGTCGAGGGCGCCCGCCGGAAGTCGTAGGATGGTCCACCTGATGAATGACACCGTCCCCCCGGGCTCGGCTTCTGGGGACACTCCCGACGCCCAGCACCGCACCACGTTCGCCGACCTCCTCGACGACGACCGCATCCTCCGGGTGCTGGCCGACGTCGGGTACGAGGTCCCCACCCCCGTCCAGGCCGCCGCCGTGCCTGCCCTGCTGGAGGGCCGCGACGTCGTCGGGCTCGCCCAGACGGGCACGGGCAAGACGGCCGCGTTCGCGCTGCCGCTGCTGTCGCGCCTCGCCGCCTCCCCGGACACCTCGGACCACCTGCCCCGCGCGCTCGTGCTCACGCCGACGCGCGAGCTGGCCATCCAGGTCACCGAGGCCATCACCAGCTACGCCGCCAACCTGCCGAACCTCCGGGTGCTGCCGATCTACGGCGGCACCGGTTACGGCTCGCAGATCGCCGGCCTCAAGCGTGGCGCCCAGGTCGTCGTCGGCACGCCCGGTCGGATCATCGACCACCTCGACAAGCGCACGCTCGACCTGTCGGGCATCGACCACCTCGTCCTCGACGAGGCCGACGAGATGCTCAGCATGGGCTTCGCCGACGACGTCGAGCGGATCCTCACCGGCACCCCCGAGTTCAAGCAGGTGGCCCTGTTCTCGGCCACGATGCCCAACTCGGTGCGCCGTCTGGCCTCGCGCTACCTGCACGAGCCGGTCGAGCTCAAGGTCGCCGAGCGCGCCGTCGCCGCGCAGGACGTGCGCCAGCGCTGGCTGATGGTCCCGCAGCACCGCAAGCTCGACGCCCTGTCGCGGATCCTCGAGACCGAGAGCGGCGACGCGATGATCGTGTTCGTCCGCACCAAGCAGGCCACCGAGGAGGTCGCCGAGCGGCTCCGCGCGCGCGGCTTCTCCGCCGCCGCGCTCAACGGCGACCTCGTGCAGGCCCAGCGCGAGCGCACCGTCGGCCAGCTCAAGACGGGCGCGATCGACGTCCTGGTCGCCACCGACGTCGCCGCCCGCGGCCTCGACGTCGACCGCATCACGCACGTCGTCAACTTCGACATCCCGCACGACCCCGAGTCGTACGTGCACCGCATCGGTCGCACCGGCCGTGCGGGTCGCTCCGGCGAGGCGCTCCTGTTCGTGACGCCCCGCGAGCGTCGGCTGCTGTCGTCCCTCGAGCGGGCCACCAAGCAGCCGCTGACCGAGATGAACCTCCCGACCGTCGACGACGTGAACGCCCAGCGCGTCGAGAAGTTCACCGAGGCCATCGGCCGCCGGATCGGCACCGACCAGACGGGTTTCTTCCGCCAGCTGCTCGCCGAGTACGTCGCCGAGAAGGACGTCGACCCGCTCGACGTCGCGGCCGCCCTCGCGGTGATCGCGCACGACGACAAGGAGTTCCTGCTCTCGCCGGAGACCACGCCGGTGCTCAGCGGGCGTGACGACCGCCGCGACCGCAAGGACCGACCGGACCGTCGTCCCCAGGGACGCAAGGCCACGCAGGGGATGTCGCTGTACCGCCTGCAGGTCGGCAAGCGACACAAGGTCGGCCCCGGCTCGATCGTCGGCGCGCTCGCCAACGAGGGCGGGCTGCACCGCTCCGACTTCGGCAGCATCACGATCCTGGCCGACTACTCCGTGGTCGAGCTGCCCACCGACCTGCCTCCCGGCACGCTCGAGCGTCTGGAGCGCACCCGGATCTCGGGTCGCCTGATCCGCATCCAGCCCGACGACGGCCCGCCCACGGCGGCCGCGCGCGGCAACGACGCGTCGGGCAAGCCGGACCGGAAGCCGCGCCACAAGGGCTGACCGGCGGAGCGGGCTCAGGCGGAGTGGACGGCTGAGCCCGATCCGGTGCCCGTGTCGCGGCGACGCTGCGCGCGGTCGACGCCCTGCGTCGTCTCGCGCCAGCGCTCGAGCACCTGCGACGCGGTCGTCTCGAGCACGACGGGCGAGGTCTGGACGTGCGCGGCGACGGCCACGGCGTGGTCGCGTCGCCAGCTGATGTCGTGGACGTAGACGTCGGCGCCGCCGACGTGCGCCCAGCCGGTGCCGAGGGGCGGGAAGTCGCCCTGGTTGACCGGCATCGCCTCGCCGCTGGCCTTGGTGGCCGCGCGGAGGCGAGCACGCTCGTAGGCGGTGCGCGCGGACTGCGAGCGCAGGTCGGGCGGGTGGAGCGCGCCCGAGACGAGGCCGTGCGCGAGCGTGCGCCAGTCGACGGTGTCGGGCACCGGCTCGATCTCGATGCCGACGGGGGAGAGGCTCACCGCGACCGCCAGCGCGTGGGGTGCGTGCGACACCGAGTACTGCACGGCGTCGAAGGGCAGCGAGGTGTCGCGGCGCATGCCCTCGGGGTTGAGCAGGGCGGACGGGTCGACGTCGGGTCCGGCGATCTCGTGGATCGCGACGCGGATCAGGGCGTCGGTGGCCGCCGAGGCGATCCGGGCGTCCTCGGGAAGCCGCGGAGACGGGTAGTCACCGGGGTGGAGGAGCGGGGCGACGTGCTCCCACTCGTCGAGGTCGATGGCGCACAGCCAGACACGGTCGTCCGTCATCGGTCCACCTCCTCACGCGACGGTCATGGTCCCCCGGATTGGCCATTGACACCATCGATGTGATGGGCATGACTCTACCAGCGCCCGTCCCGGGCGTCCGGCGTACCGGGGAGGGCCGTCCTAGAGGACCATGCCGGCGCCCACGGTGGCGCCGGTGGCCTCGTCGACGAGGATGAACGACCCGGTGGTGCGGTTCTTGTCGTAGGAGTCCGCGAACAGCGGCGTGGTGGTGCGCAGCTGCACGCGTCCGATCTCGTTCAGGCCGAGCTCGCGCGTCTCGAGGTCGCGGTGGAGCGTGTTGACGTCGAGGCGGTACTGCACGTCCTTGACCATGGCGCGCGCGGACCGGGTGGTGTGCTTGATCGCCAGCTTCTGCTTGGGTCGCAGGGTCCCGGTCGCCATCCAGCAGATCATCGCGTCGATGTCCTGCGTGGGCTCGGGGGCGTTCTGCGGGCGGCAGATCATGTCGCCGCGGCTGACGTCGAGGTCGTCCTCGAGCCGTACCGTGACCGACATCGGGGGATAGGCCTCGGTGATCTCGCGCTCGTGCAGGTCGATGCCGGCGATGCGCGTGGTGAAGCCGCTCGGCAGCACCTTGACCTCGTCGCCGGGCTTGAGCACGCCCCCGGCCACCTGGCCCGCGTAGCCGCGGTAGTCGTGGTACTCCTCGGACTTGGGCCGGACGACGTACTGCACCGGGAAGCGGGTGTCGACGAGGTCGCGGTCGGACGCCACGTGGACGTGCTCGAGGTGGTGGATCAGCGACGGCCCGTGGTACCAGGGCATGTGCTCGCTGCGCGTGACGACGTTGTCGCCCTTGAGCGCCGAGATCGGGATGATTGTCAGGTCGGGCACCGTCAGCTTGGCCGCGAAGGCGGTGAACTCGGCGCGGATCCGGTCGTAGGTGGCCTGGTCGTAGTCGACGAGGTCCATCTTGTTGACCGCGAGCACCAGGTGGGGCACCCGGAGCAGCGACAGGATCACCGCGTGCCGGCGGCTCTGCTCGGTCAGGCCGGTACGGGCGTCGACGAGGACGAGCCCGAGGTCGGCCGTCGAGGCACCGGTGACCATGTTGCGCGTGTACTGCACGTGGCCCGGGGTGTCGGCGATGATGAACTTGCGGTTCGGCGTCGCGAAGTAGCGGTAGGCGACGTCGATCGTGATGCCCTGCTC
>JAURVT010000010.1 GCA_030655315.1 Nocardioidaceae bacterium
GGGGGGGGGGGGGGGGGGGGGGGGGGGGTCAGCGGGTCGCGAAGTCGGCGGGCTTGAAGCTGCCGTCGCGGAGCTGGTCCTCGATCTGCTCGAGGCTGCGGCCGGTGAGCTCGGGCATGCGGAGGTAGACGAAGACCCAGGCGGCGACGTTGAACAGGCCGTACATCCACATCGTGGGGCCGACGCCGAGGAGGTTGATGGTCGAGAGGAGCGTCAGGGTGATCAGGAGGTTGGTGCCCCACAGCGACGCGGCCTGGACGCTGGTGCCCGCGGCGCGGACGCCGAGGGGGTAGATCTCCGAGCCGGTGAGCCAGCCCATCAGCTGCAGCCCGCCCGCGTTGAAGAACATGAACACCACGAGGCACGCCACGATGAACGGGGTGCTCTCGCGCCCCGAGTGGCCGGTGACGAAGAGGGCGCCCAGCACGAACAGGCTGATCGCCGCGCCGGGCACCATGACCAGCGTGAGCCGGCGTCGTCCCACCCGGTCGACGATCAGCAGGCCCACGACCATCATCACCAGGTAGGTGACGCCCAGCGCCACGCTCACCCGCAGCGCCGCCGAGGTCGAGAACCCGTTGTCGGTGAGGATCGTGGGGGAGTAGTAGATGATCATCTCGATCCCGCTGAGCTGGGTGAAGATCGCGATGCCGCAGCCGACCACGAGGGCCGGACGCACCCACGGTCGACGCAGTCCGCGCCACCCGCGGTCGCGGTCGCCCTCGCTCCGCTCGGCCTTCTCCAGGTCGGTGATGGTGTCGAGCTCGGGCTCGAGGTCGACGCCGTCGGCCCGCACCGAGCGCAGGGCGTCGCGCGCGTCGTCCAGACGGTCCTGCTTGACCAGCCACCGCGGGCTCTCGGGCAGGCGCAGCATCAGCACGAGCATGATCACGGCGGGGACGGCCGCGGCGCCGATCGAGACGCGCCAGTCGACCACCTCGGTCGCGCCGACCACCGTCGAGATGACGATGCCGACGCCGATCGCCATCTGGAAGGTGAGCACGAGCCGCCCGCGGATCTTCGGCGGCGCCAGCTCGGCGACGTACATCGGCACGGTCTGCGTGCCACCGCCCACGGCGAGCCCGAGCACCACCCGTCCGAGCGAGAGCAGCAGCGGCGTCGGCGCCAGCGCGCTCGCCATGGCGCCCACGGCGAAGACGCAGGCGATGACGAGGATGGTGATGCGGCGCCCGTACCGCTCGGACAGCCGGCTGCCCGCCAGCGCGCCGACGACCGCGCCGGCGAGGATGCTCGCGGCGATCACCTGCTCCATGCCGTCGCCGGTGTCGAACTCCTCGCTGATCTGCAGCAGCGCCCCGGAGATGATGCCGGTGTCGTAGCCGTAGAGCAGGCCGGCCGTGGCCGACACGACGGCCGCGACGAGCAGCCGTCCGGTCAGTCGCTCGGCGGCGGCAGCACCGGTGCGCGTCGACGTCATGGGTACTCCTTCGTCAGGGTCCTCGCACCGTATGCGGGACGCAACGACCGCGCAGAACCATGCTGTCGGAGCCGGACGCTAGGGTCGTCCGGACGTCGATCTCGGAGGGGGACGCATGCTGAGGATCCATCGGGCCGAGCGCGCGGACGCCTTGGTGCGGGGCCTCGGCGAGCTGCTCGCCTCGCCCCCCGACGACCCGTTCACGGCCGACGTCGTCGCCGTCCCGTCGCGGGGCGTCGAGCGGTGGATCTCCCAGGCGCTCGCGGTCTCCCTCGGCGCCCAGCAGGGCCGCGCCGACGGGATCTGCGCCAACGTCGTCTTCCCCTCGCCCACCCGCCTGGTCGCCGGCGTCGTGGCCGACGTGTCCGGGTTCGCCCACGACGACGACCCCTGGGCACCCCGCCACCTCACCTGGCCGCTGCTCGAGGTGATCGACCAGAGCCTCGACGACGACTGGTGCCTGACGCTCCGGCGCCACCTCGTCGCGGCCGACGGCGTCGACCAGGGCCGGCGCGTCCAGGTCGCGCTCCACCTCGCCCGGCTGTTCTCGTCCTACGGCGCGCAGCGTCCCCGGCTGCTGCTCGACTGGGCCGCCGGCCACGACACCGACGGGGCCGGCGCACCCCTGGCCGGCGACCTCCTCTGGCAGGCCGAGCTGTGGCGACGCCTGCGCGACCGCGTCGGTGAGCCGAGCCCCGCCGAGCGCGTCGCGGGCGTCTGCGCCCGGCTGCGGGCCGAGCCCGGCCTCGTCGACCTCCCCACCCGGCTGTCGCTGTTCGGCCTCACCCGGCTCTCCTCCGACGAGCTGCAGGTGCTCGAGGCGCTCGGCGAGCACCGCGACGTCCACCTCTGGCTGCCGCACCCCTCGCAGGCCTCCTGGGACCACCTGGCCCGCGCGGGCGTCGGCGTCGGACGCCGCGTCGACGACACCAGCGCCGACGCCGTGCACCACCCGCTGCTGCGCTCCCTCGGTCGCGAGGCCCGCGAGATGCAGCTCGTCATCGGCTCCCACGTGGAGCCCGACCACGACGAGCACCTCGACCTGCACGGCGACCCGCCGGGGCTGCTCGGCGCACTGCAGCGGGACGTCCACCTCGACCTCGCCCCCGACGGGTCGCACGCGCTCGACCCGGCCGACCGCTCGGTGCAGGTGCACGCGTGCCACGGACGCCAGCGCCAGGTCGAGGTCCTGCGCGAGACCGTCCTCGGCCTGCTCGAGGACGACCCCACGCTCGAGCCGCGCGACGTCCTCGTGATGTGCCCCGACATCGAGGCCTACGCCCCCCTGCTGTCGGCCGCCTTCGGCCTGGCCGGCGACGACGCCGCCGACGTGCACCCGGGGCACCAGCTCACCGTCCGGCTCGCCGACCGCTCCCTGCGCCAGACCAACCCGGTCCTCGGCGTGGTCGCGCGCGTGCTCGACCTCGCCGACGGCCGCATCACCGCCTCCGACCTCCTCGACCTCGCGGCGGCCGCCCCGGTCCGCTCGCGCTTCCGGTTCGACGACGAGGACCTCGAGCGCATCGGCGACTGGGTGCGTCGCTCCGGCGTCCGCTGGGGGCTCGACGCCGAGGGACGCGCGCCGTTCGGCCTCGGAGGCGTCCCGCAGAACACCTGGCAGACCGGGCTCGACCGGATCATGGTCGGCGTCACGATGGACGAGGACGAGCTGCGCACGGTCGGGCTCGCGCTCCCGCTCGACGACCTCGACAGCAACGAGATCGACCTCGCCGGCCGGCTGGCCGAGCTGGTCGACCGCGTCGGTCGGGCCGTCCGCAGCCTGCACCGCGAGCAGTCGCCGCAGGACTGGCTCGACGCCCTGCTCGCGATGGTCGACGACCTCACGCACGCCCCGCCGCGCGACGACTGGCAGACCACGCAGGCCCGCCGCCAGCTCGCCGACGGGCTCGTCGCGCCCGACCACGGCGCCCCCGTCCGGCTGCGGCTGTCCGACGTCCGGGCCCTGCTGGCGCGCGGGCTCGAGGGCCGCCCCACCCGGGCCAACTTCCGCACCGGCCACCTGACCATCTGCACGATGGTCCCGATGCGGTCGGTGCCGCACCGCGTCGTGTGCCTGCTGGGTCTCGACGACGGCGTCTTCCCACGGGGCACCCGCGTCGACGGCGACGACGTGCTGGGCCGGGCACCGGTGGTGGGCGAGCGCGACCCGCGGGCCGAGGACCGTCAGCTGCTGCTCGACGCCGTGCTCGCCGCGGGCGAGCGCCTCGTCGTCCTGCACACCGGTGCCGACGAGCGCACCGGCGCGGTCCGCCCGCCCGCCGTCCCGATCGGCGAGCTGCTCGACGTGCTCGACCTCACCGCGACGGCACCCACCGGCGCGGTCCGTGACCACGTGGTCGTGCGGCACCCGCTGCAGCCCTTCGACGCCCGCAACTTCGAGGCTGGCGCGCTCGGCGCGAGGGGCGCGTTCAGCTTCGACCGTGCCTCGTACACCGGGTCCGAGGCGCTGCTGCACCCCCGGTCGGCCGACGTCGGCTTCCTGCCCGGCCCGCTGCCCGACGAGGACACCGCCGACGTCTCCCTCGACGACCTCGTGCGGTTCCTGGAGCACCCGGTCCGGCACTTCCTGCGCGGGCGGCTCGGGCTGACCCTGCTCGCCGAGGAGGACGAGCCCGACGACGCGCTCCCGGTCGAGGTCGACAAGCTGCAGGAGTGGGCCGTCGGCAACCGGCTCCTCGCCGCCGGGCTCGCCGGCACGCCCGACGCCGACTCGGTCACCGCCGAGTGGCTGCGGGGCACGTTGCCGCCCGGCGCCCTGGGCCGGGCGCTCGTCGCCCCCGTCCAGCAGGACGCCGCCCGCCTCGTCGCCGACACCACGGGGCTGCGCCGCGAGGAGCCCCGCGCGGTCGATCTCGGTGTGGTGCTGCCCGACGGCACGCGGCTCGACGGCACCGTCCCGCGCGTCCACGGCACGCAGGTCGTGCGGGTCGAGTACTCGCGGCTGGGTGCCAAGCACCGGTTGCGTGCCTGGGTCCAGCTGCTCGCGCTGGCGGCGGCCCTGCCCGGCACGCCGTGGACGGCCGCGACGGTCGGGCGCGGGCGCGGCGGGTCCGCGATGGCGCTCCTCGCCGCACCGAGCCAGACCGACGCCGCGCGGCTGCTGGCGTCGCTGGTGGCGCTGTACCGCCAGGGTCGGCGAGGTCCCGTGCCGTTCTCGCCCCGCACCTCGTGCGCGTACGCCGAGAAGCGCGAGCGGGGCACGAGCCCGACGGTCAGCATCCAGGCCGCCCGGTCGGAGTGGCGCCGCCGGCTCGACCGGCGCGAGATCGGCGACTTCGACGACCCGTCCCACCGCCTGGTGTGGGGCGACGCCGAGCTCGACGCGCTGCTCGCCGACCCGCCCGACCCGTCCGACACGAGCTGGGCCGACGAGCCGCACCGGTTCGGGCAGGTGGCGCGGGCCGTCTGGTCGCCGCTGCTCGCCCACGAGACGAGGCACGAGCGATGACCACGCCCCGCACCTTCGACGTCGTCGGCCCGCTGCCCGAGGGCACCGTCGTCCTCGAGGCGAGCGCCGGCACCGGCAAGACGCACACGATCGCCGGGCTCGCCACGCGCTACGTCGCCGAGGGCGTGGCCCGGATCGACCAGCTGATGATGGTCACGTTCGGTCGCGCCGCCACCGTCGAGCTGCGCGAGCGGGTCCGCGAGCGTCTCACCGGCACGCTCGCCGCGCTGTCCGACGCCGCCGCACCGAGCTCCCCCGACTCGGTGGTCGCCCACCTCGCCACGGGTGCGCCCGAGGTGGTCGCCGCCCGCAGGCGTCGCCTGCTCGAGGCGGTCGCCGACTTCGACGCCGCCACCATCGCGACCACCCACGGCTTCGCGCACCAGATGCTCGACGGGCTCGGGGTGGCCGCCGACGTCGACCGCGACGTCGCGTTCGTCGAGACCGCGTCCGACCTCGTCGGCGACGTCGTCACCGACCTGTACGTCCGCGCGTACGGCAAGCCCGACAGCGAGACCCCCGCCTTCGACCTCGCCACCGCCGACCGGGTCGGCCAGGTCGCCGTCGGCGACCGCGCCGCCCGGCTCGAGCCCACGACGGGCACGCCGGGTCGCTCGGCCGACGTGCGCCGTCGCCTCGCCGAGGCCACCCGACGCGAGGTCGAGCTCCGCAAGCGCCGCGGTCGGGTGATGGACTACGACGACCTCCTCGTGCACCTGCGCGACGCGCTCGTCGACCCCGCCACCGGACCGCACGCCCAGGAGCGCATCCGCTCGCGCTACTCGGTCGTGCTCGTCGACGAGTTCCAGGACACCGACCCGGTGCAGTGGGAGATCCTGCGCAGCACCTTCCACGGACACCGCACGCTGGTGCTCATCGGCGACCCCAAGCAGGCCATCTACGCGTTCCGCGGCGCCGACGTCGTCACCTACCTCCAGGCCACCGAGGCCGCGGACACCTCGGCGACGCTCGGCACCAACTGGCGCAGCGACGCCCCGCTGGTCGCCGCGCTCGGTCGCCTGCTGGGCGACGTCGCCCTCGGCGACCCACGCATCCGCGTGCTGCCGGTCGACGCGGCGCACGCCGGCCGCCGCCTGGTCGGCGCCCCCGACGACGCGCCGCTGCGCATCCGGCAGGTGGTGCGCTCGAGCGAGGACGACGGACTGCTCAAGGTCAAGGACGTGCGGCCCCTCGTGGCGCGCGACGTCGCCGCCGACGTCGCGGCCCTGCTCGACTCCGCTGCCACGCTGCGCGTCGACGACACCGAGCGTCCGGTGGTGCCCGCCGACGTCGCGGTGCTCGTGCAGCGCAACGACGACGCCGCCACCGTCCGCGACGCGCTCGAGGCCGTCGGCGTGCCCGTCGTCCTCACCGGCACGTCCAGCGTCTTCGGGTCCGACGCCGCCGCCGACTGGCTCACCCTCCTGACCGCGCTCGAGCAGCCCCACCGCCCCGGGCTGGCGCGCGCGGCCGCGCTCACCTGCTTCCACGGCTGGAGCGCCTGGCAGCTCGGCGTCGCCACCGACGACGACCTCGACGGGCTCAGCACCACCCTGCGCTCGTGGTCGGACGTGCTCGGCCAGCGCGGCGTCGCGGCCCTGCTCGAGGTGATGACGGCGTCGCACCGGCTGACCGAGCGGGTCCTGTCGCGCGTCCACGGCGAGCGCGACCTCACCGACCTGCGCCACGTCGGCCAGGCCCTGCACGAGACCGCCACCCGGCAGGACCTCGGCGTCGCCGCCCTGGTCCAGTGGCTGGCCCGCCGGGTCGCCGAGGCCAAGGAGGACGTCACCGAGGAGCGCAGCAGGCGCCTGGAGTCCGACGCCCAGGCCGTCCAGGTCATCACGGTGCACCGCAGCAAGGGCCTGCAGTTCCCCGTCGTCTACGCGCCGTTCCTGTGGGACCGGTGGGCCAACGACAAGCCCGACCCGTTGCGCTTCCACGACGAGTCCGGCTCGCGCGTGCTCGACGTCGGTGGTGTCGGCGGCCCCGGCTGGACCGAGCGCCGCGACGCGCACCTGGCCGAGGACGCGGGGGAGTCGCTCCGGCTCGCCTACGTCGCGCTCACCCGGGCGCGCTCGCAGGTCGTCGTGCACTGGGCGCCCACCTGGAACACCGAGGCGTCGGCGCTCCAGCGGCTGCTGTTCGGCGCCCGCGACGAGCACGGGTCCCTGCCGGCCTCGGTGCCCGTGGGGTCCGACGCCGACGCCCAGCGTCGCTTCGCCACGCTGGCGGAGGGGCCGGACGTCACGTGGGCGGCGGTCGGGGGCCGCGGGCCGGTCGAGCGCCTGCACGACGCGCGCGAGCCGTCACCGATCCAGGTGCGGTCGTTCGACCGTCGCCTCGACCTCGCGTGGTCGCGGACGTCGTACTCCGGCCTGACCGCCGGCCTGCACGAGGCGGGCCACGCGGCCCCCAGCACGGGAGAGCCCGACGAGCCCGGCACGGTCGACGAGCCCGAGGTCGTGCCCGTCGTCAGCGAGCCCGGTCCCGATGCGCTTCCGTCACCGATGGGCGCGCTGCCGCTGGGGGCGTCGTTCGGCACGCTCGTCCACGAGGTCTTCGAGACCGCCGACTTCACCGCGGCCGACCTGCCCGCCCACCTCGTCGCCGAGGCGGCTGCCGCCGGGGCCGACCGGTTCCCGGGCATGGGGTCGGTCGCGCTCGGCGAGGCCCTGGTCGCCCCGATCACCACCCCGCTCGGTCCGCTCGCCCCGGGGCTGCGCCTGGCCGACGTCGGGCGTGTCGACCGGCTCGACGAGCTCGGGTTCGAGATGCCGATGGTCGGCGGCGACGTGCCCACCGGCGAGGCCACCGTCGGCCAGATCGCCGAGCTGCTGCGCCGGCACCTCCCGTCGGACGACCCGATGGCGGGCTACGCCGACGACCTCGAGGTGCCGGTCCTGCTCGAGCGACGCCTGCGCGGCTTCCTCACCGGCAGCATCGACCTCGTGCTCCGCGTGCGTGACGACGCCGGCACGCCCCGGCACCTCGTCGTCGACTACAAGACCAACTGGGTCGGCGGGTACGACGAGCCCCTGACGTCGTGGCACTACCGTCCCGAGGCCACCGCGCGGGCCATGCGCGACGCCCACTACCCGCTGCAGGCGCTGCTCTACTGCGTCGCGCTGCACCGGTTCCTGCGCTGGCGCCAGCCCTGCTACGACCCGGCGCTGCACCTCGGCGGCGTGCTCTACCTGTTCGTGCGCGGCATGTGCGGACCGGCCACCCCGGTGGTCGGCGGCGTGCCGTGCGGCGTCTTCTCCTGGTCGCCGCCGGCCGCGCTCGTCGTCGCCCTGTCCGACCTCCTCGATCGCGGTGCCGCATGACCCTGCTCGACGACCCCCACCACGTCCATCGCGCCCGCGGTGCCACCGGCGTGCTGGCCGCCTTCAACGCCGCCGGCGTCCTCGAGTCCGCCGACGTGCACGTGGCCCGCCGGCTCGCCCGGCTCGGCCCCGAGGACGACGAGTCGGTGCTGCTCGCCGTCGCCCTGGCCGTGCGGGCGGTGCGGCACGGCTCGGTCTGCCTCGAGCTCGCCACCGTGCAGGAGCTCACCGTCGTCGACCAGGCCGACGGCACGGTCGCCGCGCCCGGCACCGACGACCTCGCCTGGCCGGCCGTGGACGGCTGGCTCGCCGCACTGCGTCGCAGCGCCCTGGTGGCCGACGGGCTCGACGGCCCGGCCGACCGCCCGCTGCGGCTCGTCGGCGGGTCCCTGTACCTCGACCGCTACTGGCGCCAGGAGCAGGTGATCGCGGCGGCGATCGACGGCGCCGCGCTCCGTCCGCCCCCGGCGGTCGATGCCGCCCGCCTGGTCCTGGCCCGCGACCGGCTCTTCGACACCGAGGCGCCCGACCGTCAGCGGCTCGCCGCCGTGGTGGCCGCGCACCGGTGGGTGAGCGTGCTGGCCGGTGGACCCGGCACCGGCAAGACCACCACGGTCGCCCGGCTCGTCGCGCTCCTGCAGGACCAGGCCGAGGTGCCCCTGCGGGTCGCGCTGGCCGCACCCACCGCCAGCGCCGCGGCGCGGTTGCAGGAGTCGGTGGCCCGCGAGGCCGAGGCCCTGGAGCCCGGCGACGCCGCCCACCTCGCCGGGCTCGGCGCGTCGACGTTGCACCGCCTGCTGGGGTGGCGGCCCGGCGCCCGGACCCGGTTCCGGCACGACCGCGACAACCCGCTGCCGTTCGACCTGGTGGTCGTCGACGAGGCCTCGATGGTGGCCCTGACGATGATGTCGCGACTCGTCGAGGCGCTGCGCCCGAGCACCCGGCTGGTGCTGGTCGGCGACCCCGACCAGCTGGCCTCGGTCGACGCCGGCGCCGTGCTCGGCGACCTCGTGCAGCGCCCCGAGCCGCCCGACGCCGTCGCCCCGGCGGGGCTCGCCGCCCTCGTGGCCGACGACCTCGCCGGTCTCGAGGAGGAGGAGCGCGTCGCGGCCGTCGGGTCGGGCGTGGTGCGGCTGTCGCGGGTGCACCGGCACTCCGGAGCCATCCTGGAGCTGGCCACGGCCATCCGCCTCGGCGACGTCGACGCCGCCCTCGCCGCGTTCGCCGGCGGGCGGGGCGAGGTCGAGCTGCTCGACCCCGCCTCGCCGGAGGCGGCCGAGGGGCTGCGGGCCGACGTGGTCGGCGCCAACCGCGACCTCCTCGGCGCGGCTCGCCGGGGCGACGCGACCGTCGCGCTGGAGGCGCTCGGCCGGCACCGCCTGCTCTGCGCCCACCGCGACGGCCCGTGGGGCGTCTCGCACTGGACCACCCAGGTCGAGCAGTGGCTCGCCGAGGCGCTGCCGGGTTATGCCCGCGACGGCTACTGGTACGTCGGCCGCCCCCTGATCGTCACCTCGAACGACTACCAGCTGCGGCTCTACAACGGCGACACCGGCGTCGTCGTGGCGCACGAGGGACGGGTCGTCTCGGCGTTCCGGCGCGACGGGTCCCACGTGCTCGTCCCCACCAGCCGGCTGTCCGACGTGCGCACGGTCCACGCGAGCTCGGTGCACAGCAGCCAGGGCGGCCAGTTCACCCGGGTGTCGCTGGTGCTCCCCACCCCCGACTCGCCGCTGCTCACCCGCGAGCTCTTCTACACCGCCGTCACCCGCGCCCGCGAGCACGTGCGCGTCATCGGCACCCCCGAGGCCGTCGCCACCGCCGTCGAGCGCCCGATCGTCCGCGCCTCGGGCCTGCGCACCCGTCGCGGCTGACCCTCGCGGGTACCTCGCGGTGATCGAGAACCCCTGTCCGCCGCCCGGCGAGGCGGGCGGCGAGGGTCCCCGCGACGGCGACACCGACCGTGGTGGACGCGTGATGGTCAGGACCGCTCCGGGCCCGCCCAGGAGGTGGGGTCGAGGCAGAAGACGAAGCGGCGCCCGGGCCACTCGGTGGCGCACCAGATGCGGGTGCCGTCGGCGGTGGTGTCGAGGTCCTCGGGACCGGTGGGCAGGACGCCACGGTGGCGGCGGAAGGCCCCCGGGGCCCCGACCCAGAGGTCGCCGGGGTTGCCCTCGCCGGTGCTGGCGGTGACGAACCAGCGGCCCTGCGCGACCGCGACGCCCTGCATCCGGGGCGGTTGGTCCTCGTGGAGGGCGAGGGCTTCGCAGCGGCCGTCGTCGGACACCCGCGGGAGGTGGGTCTGCGGGTCGAGGGGGTACTGCACGAGGCGGGAGGTCTGGCCCTTGCGGCCGTACTCGCCCACCACCAGCTGCTCGCCGTCGCCGACCGGGCCGGCGGTGAGGAAGGAGTACCGCAGCGATCGCGCGCCGGACGGCCGGGCCGCCCGGAACGAGTCGCGCTGGGGGAGCACGTAGGTGTAGCCGAACGCGGTGAAGCCGCCGAGCAGGCGGTGGCCGATCGTCCGGGTCCCGGCGCCGGCCCAGGGCAGCAGCGCGTCGATCGTGCGCCGAGGGAGGCGGACGACGTCGTCGAGGTCGAACACGCGGACGCCCGCATGGGTGTCGGCCACGTGCAGCAGGCCCCCGTGCACGCTGATGCCGCCGGCGTGCACCGGCACGCGGCGCAGTCGCAGGCGGCCGAGCCGCGAGGCGGTGTCGACGAGCAGCACGTGGCGGTACCGCGGGCGGGACGGGTCGGTGCGGTCGACGACCGTGATCCGCGACCCGGGCGTGCGGCCCCAGCGGTCGCGGTGCGCGTACCAGCTGACGAGCAGCACGTCGCGGCCGTCCGCCGTGAGCGGGACGGTCACGCCCTGCGGGTACCAGCGCGGGTCGTCACGGTCGGCGTCCTGCCAGGTGAAGCCCTCGACGGGCGCCTCGCCCGGCACCTCGCACGGGACGGCGTCGCGGTCGAGGTCGTCGAGCACCCCGGCGAGGCCGACGCGACCGAGCCGCCCCAGCAGACGCGACAGCGTCGGCGTGCGGGGCGGCTCGGGCAGCAGCGCGAAGGCGCTCGTCACTCGTCGGGCTCCATCTGCTCCTTCGAGCGCAGCTGCTCCTCGGGCACGAGGGAGCCGTCGGTCATCTGGACCTGCGTCGAGTCGCCCGCCTCGGCGGCGTTCTCGGTGGTCTCGGGCAGGGAGTCGACGGCCATGGCGCGCTGGATGTCGGCCTCGGTGACGCCGCGGTCCTCGGTGGCGCGGTCCTCGGTGGCGCCGTCCTCGGGGGTGCTCTCGCTCATGCTGTGGTCCTCTCGTGCGTGCGGCTGGTGTCGGTGGTCAGGAGGGGTCCTGGGTCTGCGCGCCGGATGGCTCCTGCGGCGTGGTGCCGGGGCCGGTCGCCGGGGTGCCGGGCTTCTGCACGTCGTCCACCGGGGCGCCGTCGGACGGGGCACCCTGCCCCCCGAGGTCGTCGTCGGAGTCGTCGGGCTGCTGCGGGGTCTCGGTCATGCCCCCGACCGTAGCGACCGCGGGTGCGGGCCACCGATCAGTCGACCGGGGCGAGCACCACGGCCGACTCGGGCGGCAGGGTGAGCATCGCGCCGTCCCACTGCGTGGCGTCGGCGTCCCAGGCGAGGACGACGACCCGCTCGCGGTCGTCGGGCTCGCGACCCTCGGGCGCGCCGACGGGCAGCTCGGCGGACACCTGCCCGAGGTTGACCGCCACGACGGCGTCGCCCCGGTGCACCACCACGGTGCGGGCCTGCTCGTCGTGCTGGACGACGACGCGGTCCAGCCGCGGGTCGCCGAGGTCGGGGCTGCGTCGGCGCAGGGCGATCAGCTCGGTGTAGAAGGCCAGCACCGCCGCGTGCGGCTCGCCGGTCACCTCGTCCCAGTCCAGCCGGGAGTCGATCACGGTCTGCTCGGACTGCGGGTCGGGCACGTCGTCCTCGTCCCACCCGTGCGACGCGAACTCGCCGCGCCGGCCCTTGCGGACCGCCTCGGCGATCTCGGGGTCGGTGTGGTCGGTGAAGTACTGCCACGGGGTCGAGGCGCCCCACTCCTCGCCCATGAAGAGCATCGGCGTGGTGGCGGCGGTGAGGAGCAGGGTGGCGCCACAGGCCAGCAGGCCCGGCGACAGCGTGGCCGAGATGCGGTCACCGGTGGCCCGGTTGCCGACCTGGTCGTGGGTCTGCAGCGACGCCACGAACCGTGAGCCGGGGATCAGGGCGCGGTCGACGGGGCGCCCGTGCGTGCGGCGGCGGAACGTCGAGTAGGTGCCGTCGTGCAGGAACACCGACTCGAGGGTCTTGGTCAGGACGCCGGGCTCGGCGAAGTCGGCGTAGTAGCCCTGCGTCTCGCCCGTCAGCGCGACGTGCAGGGCGTGGTGCACGTCGTCGGCCCACTGCGCGTCCAGACCCATGCCGCCGCCCTCGCGGGGCGTGACGGTGAGCGGGTCGTTGCGGTCGGACTCGGCGATCAGCGACAGCGGGCGGCCGAGCCGCGCCGAGAGCGCGCCCACCCGGGAGCCCAGCTCCTCGAGCATCGGGATCGCCCGCTGGTCGAACAGGGCGTGGACCGCGTCGAGCCGCAGCCCGTCGACGTGGAAGTCCTTGAGCCACATCAGGGCGTTCTCGATGACGAACCGGCGCACCTCGTCGCTGTCCTCGCCGTCGAGGTTCAGCGCCTGGCCCCAGGGGGTGCCGTAGGCGTCGGTGAAGTACGGGCCCAGCTCGTGCAGGCGGTTGCCGCTCGGGCCGAGGTGGTTGTAGACCACGTCGAGCACGACGCCGAGGCCGTGCGCGTGGCACGCGTCGACGAAGCGGCAGAAGGCCTCGGGGCCGCCGTAGGGCTCGTGCACCGCGTACAGGCCGACGCCGTCGTAGCCCCAGCCGTGACGGCCCGGGAAGGTGGCGACGGGCATCACCTCGACGAGGTCGACGCCGAGCGCGACGAGGTGGTCGAGCCGCTCGATCGCCGCGTCCAGGGTGCCGGCGGAGGTGAAGGTGCCGACGTGCATCTCGTAGACGACCGACCCCGGCAGCGGGACGCCGCGCCAGTGGTGGTCCTGCCAGTCGTAGGCGGCGAGGTCGACCACCTCGGCGCGGCCGTCCGGTCCGTCGGGCAGACGGCGGGCGCGGGGGTCGGCGAGCTCGTCGCCGCCGTCGATGGCGAACGCGTAGCGGGTGCCGGCGCCTCCCTCGTGCTCGGCGCACCACCAGCCGTCGTCGGCACGCTCCATCGGCACGACGTCGTCACCGACGTGCAGCGTGGCCGACTCCTGCGCGAGCGGTGCCCAGACCTCGAACTTCACGAGTCCTCCCGGACCAGCAGGGCCACGGGCCGCGAGGCCAGCAACCGTTGGCAGGCGAGCGAGCCGCCGTCATAGGTACCGCCGCCGAGCAGGTCCACCCAGGTGCCCTCGGGCAGCGCGAGGGCCGAGTCGCCCCAGCCGTCGCGGCGCAGCGTCCAGGCCCAGCGGGTCGCGACCACGGCGACCTGCTCGTCGCGGACGAAGCCCACGGCGTGCGGGGAGCCGGTGTCGAGCGCCCGGTAGGTGGCGTCGGCCCCGAACGACCGCGGGCGGTCGCGACGCAGCCGGAGCGCCTGGGCGGTGAGCCAGGTCTTCTCCTCGTCCAGCCCGACGGCGGTCTCGCCGGCGTCGAGCCGCCGCAGCCGCTCGCGACGCAGGTCGTAGTCGACCGGACGACGGTTGTCGGGGTCGACGAGCGCGAGCTCGACGGCCTCGGTGCCCTGGTAGACGTCGGGCACCCCGGGCAGCGTCAGCTGCAGGAGCTTGGCGGCGAGCGTGGTGGCGCGGACGCCCTCGGCGAGCTCGTCGATCCACAGACCGATGCTCGCGCCGATCCCGTCGGTGCCGGCGAGCAGGGCGCCCAACTCACGGACGCGCGCCTCATAGGCCTCGTCGCCGTCGACCCACGCACTGTGCTGCTTGGCCTCGCGGACCGCCTTGTCGAGGTAGCCGTCGAGCCGCTCGGCCGAGACCGGCCAGACCGCGACGACCGTCTGCATCACGAGGTAGGCGGTGGGCTCGTCGACGTCGAGCCGGACCGCCTCGTCGCGGACCGACGCCCAGAGCGTGCGCCAGCCGTCGACGTCCTCGGCCGCGGCCAGGAGCCGGGCGCGGGAGTCCTCGCTGCGCTTGGTGTCGTGCGTCGACAGGGTAGTCATGCCCGACGGGTGGGTCGCCAGCTGACGACCGGCCCAGGTGTGCAGCGCGCGCGGGTCGGGGTCGTCGAGGGCCAGCGGGTCGCCGCCGACCTCGTTGAGCGCGACGAGGCGGTGCCATCGGTAGAAGGTGGTGTCCTCCACCCCCTTGGCCATGGCGGGTCCGCAGACCTGGCCGAACCGGACGACGAGGTCGCGGGTGTCGGGGTCGGTGGACGTGGAGTCGAGCAGCAGGGTCGCGAGGACGTCGAGCGTGTCGGTCAGGTCCGGCTGCTCCGCCGAGGCGAGCTCGCGCATGCGGGCGACGCGTCCGCGGGCGAGGTCGTCGGCGGGCTCGTCGAGCCGCAGGTACGCGCGGTAGACCTCGGTCTGCACCAGCAGCGCGCGCAGGGCGGCGTCGACGTCGGCGGCCTCCAGCGGGGTGCCGGCCGCCACCGACGCCGCGACCGCGCGCCGCGTGAGCCGCTTGACCTCGGGCTGCAGCAGGTCGTCGAGGACCAGGGCCTTGGACGCGTGCTCGACCTCGTGCAGGTCGGCCTCCGCGCCCTCGAGGCCACGCCAGAGCTCGTCCAGCTCGGCGCCCGTGGGCGGCGAGAGGACGGTCTGCACGACCTTGGTGGCGTCGTACCCCGTGGTGCCGGCCACGGGCCACGACGCGGGCAGCGGCTCGTCGCCCTCGAGGATCTTCTCGACGACCACCCAGGCGCCGCCGGACTGCTCGTGCAGCCGCTCGGCGTAGCCCTGGGGGTCGGCGAGGCCGTCCGGGTGGTCGATGCGGAACCCGTCGACCACGCCGCGGCGGTGCAGGTCGAGCAGCAGCGCGTGGGTGTCGTCGAAGACATCGTCGAGCTCGACGCGGACGGCGACGAGCGTGTCGACGTCGAAGAACCGGCGGTAGCCGAGCACGTCGGCCTTCTGGCGCCAGCCGGCGAGCAGGTAGTGCTGGCGGTCGAGGACCTCGGCGACGGTGCCCTGGCCGGTGCCCGGGGCGACCGGGAAGACCTGCTCGTAGTGCCGGACGACGGGCT
This sequence comes from Nocardioidaceae bacterium, assembly GCA_030655315.1. GTDB lineage: Bacteria > Actinomycetota > Actinomycetes > Propionibacteriales > Nocardioidaceae > JAURVT01. The sequence goes on from JAURVT010000010.1 coordinate 15,455, forward strand.
CGCCGTCGTGCTCGCCGAGCTCGAGGTGCCCGTCGGCGAGCGTCTGCTCGAGCGGGTCGCCGAGCACGGGCAGGCCGATCCGGCCGTCGCAGAGGTCCCAGTCGACGTCGAACCAGTGCGCCGTCGGCGACTCCCGCCCGAGCCGGAGGGTCTGCCACAGCGGCGCGTTGAGGTGCAGCGGGGTGGGCAGCGCCATGTGGTTGGGGACGACGTCGACCACGACCCCGAGGCCGTGCTCGTGGGCCCGGTCGGCCAGGGCGACCAGGGCGTCCTCGCCGCCGAGGTCGGCCGAGATCCGCGTGTGGTCCACCACGTCGTAGCCGTGCATCGAGCCGGGTGCGGCCTGCAGCACGGGGGAGAGGTAGACGTGCGAGACACCGAGGTCGGCCAGGTACGGCACCACGGCGGTGGCGGCGGCGAGGTCGAAGTCGGCGTGCAGCTGCAGCCGGTAGGTGCCGGTGACCGGGCGAGGCTCAGCCACGGCGGAGCACCACGAACGAGCGGGCGACGACGGGCCAGGCCGTGAGCGCGGCGACGGTGTCGGCGCTCTCGTCGACGGTGGGGTCAGCGGTGTCGAGCACGGGTTGCCAGACCTTTCCGAACAGGCCGTCCGGCAACGTCATGTCGACGTCGGCGTGGCCGGGGTTGAGGAGGAGGAGGAACGAGTCGTCGGTGATGTCCTCGCCGCGCAGCCCGGGCTCGGAGATGCCCTCGCCGTCCAGGAAGACCCCGAGGGCCTGGACCGAGTCGGTGCTCCAGTCCTTGCTCTGCATGACCTCGCCGGCGGCGTTCAGCCAGGCGATGTCGGCCACGCCGTTCTCGCCCTCCTCGCCGGTGAAGAACCGGCGGCGCTGGAACACCGGGTGCGCGGCGCGGAGCGTCATCAGCCGACGGACGAACGCCAGCAGCTCGACGTCCTGGTCGGCCCAGTCGATCCACGAGGTCTCGTTGTCCTGGCAGTAGACGTTGTTGTTGCCGCCCTGCGTCCGGCCCAGCTCGTCGCCGTGCAGGATCATCGGGACACCCTGGCTGAGCAGCAGCGTCGCGAAGAAGTTGCGCTGCTGGCGCGCCCGCAGCGCGAGCACGGCCGGGTCGTCGGTCTCGCCCTCGGCGCCGCTGTTCCACGACCGGTTGTGGCTCTCGCCGTCGCGGCCGTCCTCGCCGTTGGCCGCGTTGCGCTTGTCGTTGTAGGAGACGAGGTCGCGCAGCGTGAAGCCGTCGTGCGCGGTGACGAAGTTGATCGACGCGTACGGCGCGCGCCCGTCGCTCTCGTACAGGTCGCTCGAGCCCGACAGCCGGGCCGCGAACTCGCCGAGCGACGCGGGCTCGCCGCGCCAGTAGTCGCGGACGGTGTCGCGGTACTGCCCGTTCCACTCGGTCCAGCGGGGCGGGAAGTTGCCCACCTGGTAGCCACCGGGCCCGACGTCCCACGGCTCGGCGATCAGCTTGACCTGCGAGACGACGGGGTCCTGCTGGACGAGGTCGAAGAAGGCGCTCAGCCGGTCCACCTCGTGGAACTGGCGGGCCAGGCTCGCCGCGAGGTCGAAGCGGAACCCGTCGACGTGCATCTCGGTGACCCAGTAGCGCAGCGAGTCCATGATCAGCTGCAGCACGTGCGGGTTGCGCATCAGCAGGGTGTTGCCGGTGCCGGTGGTGTCGTAGTAGTGCGCGCAGTCGTCGTCGACGAGCCGGTAGTACGACGCGTTGTCGATGCCGCGGAAGCCGAGCGTCGGCCCGAGGTGGTTGCCCTCCGCGGTGTGGTTGTAGACGACGTCGAGGATGACCTCGATGCCGGCGCGGTGCAGCTCGCGCACCATCGCCTTGAACTCGAGCACCTGCTGCCCGCGCTGGCCCGACGAGCTGTACACGTTGTGGGGCGCGAGGAAGCCGATGGTGTTGTAGCCCCAGTAGTTGCTGAGGCCCTTCTCCATCAGGGTCGAGTCGTTGACGAACTGGTGCACGGGCATCAGCTCGAGCGCCGTGACGCCGAGGCTGGTCAGGTGCTCGATGACCGCCGGGTGCGCGATCCCCGCGTACGTGCCGCGGATCTCCTCGGGCACCCCGGGGTGCGTCATCGTCATGCCCCGGACGTGGGCCTCGTAGACCACCGTCTCGTGGTACGGCGTGCGCGGCGGACGGTCGTCCTGCCAGTCGAAGAACGGGTTGACGACGACCGATCGCATGGTGTGCGGCGCGGAGTCCTCGGTGTTGCGCTGGGTGCGGTCCGCGAAGTCGTAGGAGAAGCACGCCGGCGCCCAGTCGATCGCGCCGTCCAGGGCCTTGGCGTACGGGTCGATGAGCAGCTTGCTCGGGTCGCAGCGGATGCCCTCGGCCGGCGCGTAGCGACCGTGCACCCGGTACCCGTACCGCTGTCCCGGGCCGACGCGCGGCAGGTAGACGTGCCACACGAGCGCGTCGCGCTCGGTCATCCGCACGCGCTCCTCGACGCCGTCGCTGCCGAAGAGGCACAGCTCGACGCCCTCGGCCACCTCGGAGAACAGGGCGAAGTTGGTGCCTGCGCCGTCGTACGTCGCGCCCAGGGGGTACGGGGTACCTGGCCAGACCTCCATCGTGCTCCTCTGCGATCGGTGTGCGCGCGGTGGTCCTCGGGTGGACTGCTGTGCCACATCGTAGGAGGGGGCGCGACCCGCCAGCACCTCGGACGCAGGTGGGCTGCGTCGCACGAGGGCCGCAGGGCGGGGACGGCGCGCGCTGTGTACGATCACGCGCCATGACGGCGGACCCGCCCCCGGGCGCACGCGAGCGCGCGGTCGGGGTGGTGCTCCCACGCGACGTCCGAGCCGCCGACCTGGTCGACCTCGCCCGGCGCGTCGAGGCGCTCGGCTTCGACGAGCTCTGGGTGGTGGAGGACGCCGGGTTCCGCGGCGGCGTGGCGCAGGCGGGCGTCGTGCTGGCCTCGACGTCCCGGCTCCGCGTCGGGCTCGGCATCCTCCCCGCGGCGGCGCGCAACCCGGCCTTCACCGCGATGGAGGTGGCGACCCTGGCCGAGCTGTTCCCCGGCCGGCTCGACGTCGGCCTCGGCCACGGCATGCCCGCCTGGATGCGTCAGGTCGGGGCGTCGACGCCTCGACCGCTGCGGCTCCTGGAGGAGCACCTGTCGGCCGTCCGCACCCTCCTCCACGGGAGGCGCGTGGACGTCGACGGCGACCACGTGAGCCTCGACGGGTTCGCGCTCGAGACGCCGCCCGCCGTCGTGCCCCGGGTCCTGGCCGGGGTGCGCGGACCGCGGTCGCTCGCGATGTCCGGCCGGGTCGCCGACGGCACCGTCCTGGCCGAGCCCGCCAGTCCCGAGTACCTGCGGGCGGCGCTCGGCTCCATCGCCGCGACGGGTGGGCACCGCGTCGTCGCCTACTCCCTGGCCTCGGTCGACGACGACCCGGAGGTGGCCCGTGCGGCGGTGCGTCCGGCGCTGGCCGTCGTGGGGGAGCCCGACTGGGCGCCGCACGTCGCCCCGCTGCCCTTCGTCGACGACCTCCGTGCGCTGCGCGCCACGGCCGGCGGCGACTTCGCGGCCCGGATGCCCTCCGAGTGGATCGACCACCTGTCGGTCGTCGGGACGCCCGACCGGGCCCGGGCGGCGATCGCGAGGCTGCACGACTCCGGCGCGACGAGCGTGGTGCTCGTCCCCGTGGGCGACGACCCGGTGGCGGCGGTGAGCCGTCTCGCCGGGGCCCTCTGAGCCGGTCGCGGCACTCGCGGAGCGGTGTTCACCTGCATCTGCCAGGGTCGCGGGATGACCGTCGTCCGGGAGATCGAGCGCACCTACGAGCTGTCGGCGGGTGACGTCGTGCCGTCCCTGGTCGGGGGAGCCGTGCTCGACGTCGGGCCGACGGTCACCCGCTCGCTGGTCACCGCCTACCTCGACACGGCGGACCTCGCGCTAGCCCGGCACGGCGTCTCGCTGCGCCGACGGCTCGGGGGCGACGACGACGGCTGGCACCTCAAGGTGCCCGTGGCGACCGACACCCGGACCGAGCTGCAGCGACCGCCGGGACGGTCGCGGCGGGTGCCGGCCGCGATGGCCCGACTCGTGACCGGCCTGACCGCCGGCGCCCCGCTCGTCCCCGTCGCCGACCTCCGCACCACGCGCACCACCATGCACCTGCTCGGCGCCGACGGGGTCGTGCTGGCCGTCGTCTGCGACGACACCGTGGTGGTCGACCTGCCCGGTGACGAGCCGCCCGAGGGGTGGCGCGAGCTCGAGGTGGAGCTGGTCGACGGCGACCTGGCCGTGCTCGACGAGGTCGAGGCGACGCTGGCCCGGGCGGGCGTCGCGCGGTCGACCGCGTCGTCCAAGATCCGGCGTGCACTGGGCCTGGACGGGGACCCGGCAGGCCCGACGTCCGGGTTGCGCCGCCGGTCCGCCGGCGCCCACCTGCACACCTACCTGTCCGAGCACCGCGACGCGCTCGTCGCGGCCGACCTCGCCCACCGCGTCGCCGGCGCGAGCGTCCACGACCTGCGGGTCGCCTCCCGTCGGCTGCGTGCGGCCCTGACCGTCTACCGGCCGCTCCTCGAGGACTCGCGGGCGCGGCACCTGCAGGCCGAGCTGCGCTGGATCGGCCAGGAGCTGAGCGACCTGCGCGACGTCGAGGTGTCGCGCGCCTCGGTCGCCGACGCGCTCGACTCCGAGGCCGACGACCTCGCCACCGGTCCGGCCCGCGGGCTCGCGCGGGAGCACCTCGACCTCGCCGAGGAGCGGGCTCGACGTCGCGCGCGCCTGGCGCTGGACTCCACCCGCTACACGGCGCTGCTCGCCGGGCTCGCGGCCCTGCTGGACGAGCCGCCGTGGACCGGACGGGCCTCGCGTCGGGCCCGCGACGAGCTCCCCCGGCTCTGCCGCAAGCCGCGCCGTCGCCTGCGCCGTGCCGTGCGCGACGCCGAGGGCCTCCCGCTCGGCACCGAGCACGAGGCGGCGCTGCACCACGTGCGCAAGTCGGCCAAGCGGCTGCGCTACGCGCTCGAGGTGCTCGTCGCCGCCGAGCCCGGCGTGCGCCGCGTGGCCCGCCGCTGCCGGACCCTGCAGACCGTGCTCGGGGACCACCTCGACGCACGCCGCGCCGCCCGGTGGCTGCGCCACCTCGGCCACGCCGGCGGTACCGACGCCGCCTTCGTCCTCGGACGCCTCCACGCCCGTCACGAGGTGGACGCCACCGCCTACGAACCGGGCTACCGGCGTGCCGCCCGCCGCCTGCTCACCGACCGGCGCCTCACGCGCCTCTGACCGGCCGCGTCAGGGGGCCGTCGGGACCCAGAAGCGCATCTTGGGCGGCACGCCGGTGGCGGTGCGGACGTCCTCGAGCACCCCGCCGTTGGCCTCGATCACGCGTCGTGACGCGAGGTTGGTCTCGTCGCAGGTGACCAGGGCGGGATCGATGCCGAGCCGGTGGGTGGCCGGGAGGGCCGCGGCCAGCATGGCCGTGGCGTGGCCCCGTCGGCGGGCGCCCGGCCGGACGTCGTACCCGATGTGGCCGCCCCACTCACGCAGCCAGGTCGACAGCCGGTGCCGCACCTGGATGCGGCCGAGGTACTCCTCGCCGTCGACCCACCACAACGTGGTGCTCGCGACGAGCCACTCCGGGCGCTCCGGGTCGTCGTGCGCGTCACGGTGCAGTCGGTCGACCAGCTCGGCGAACCCGGCGGGCGTCGTCCACCGAGTCGCCTGCGTCCGCAGGTCGCGGTCGGGGTAGCCGTGGTCGTAGGGACGGGTGCGTCCCTCCTCGACGTACTCCGCGATCGCGGCGAGGAACGACGCGTGCACCTCGACCGTCGGGGACACCAGGGCGGGCACCCCAGAAGTCTGCCGCACGGGTCGGTCGAGCGACGGTCACGCGCCCCGCAACAGGGAGTTCACCGCGTCGCGGAACTCCTCGGGCCGCTCGTCGTGGCAGCCACCCAGGCACACCGCGCCCGGGTCGTCGGCCTCGTCGACCACGAGGGCCGGCTGTCCCTCGAGCAGCCCGGTGGAGTGCCGGACGGTGGCCAGCGCCCCGCACAGGGGGCAGGGGATCTCGGACTCTCGGACGTCCATCGGCCCTCCGGAGGCATCGTGGTGAGCCCACACGGTAGCGGGCGGCGCTCCCGGCCCCCGTCCTCGAACTCAAGATCGGCGCGTGCCCCTTCCGGTCTCACCCGTTCTGAGTATCCTGACCCCGGGAGCGGGACGGCTGGCGCCGCCCGATGGGTTCGTCTCATCCGCAAGGATGAGGCGGTGTGGCGGAGGAGGGTGTCGTGAGTGTGACGAGCGACCTCGGCAGCAGGATCAGGGAGCTGCGGCTGACCCGTGGCCTGTCCCAGCGCGACCTCGGCGGTGGCGAGCTCTCGGCCAGCTACGTGTCCCTGGTGGAGGCCGGCAAGCGCCACCCGAGCATCGAGGCGCTGACGCTGCTGGCCGAGCGCCTGGGCACCTCTCCGCGCGGGCTGACGCAGGACCTCGACGGCGACCCGCTGCCGCGCACGCTCGCCGAGGTCGACCTCGACCTCAAGTGGGCCCGGATCGCGATCCGCGCCGGCAACCCGGCGTCGGCGGAGAAGTACGCCCGCCTCGTCCTCGACGACGTCGGTGTCGGCGAGCACGAGCGCCTCGAGGCGCTCTCGCTGCTCGCGTCCGCCACCGAGGGCCAGGGCGACCTGCGCGGAGCCATCGCCATCGGCGAGCAGCTGCAGGGCGAGCTCGACCCCGACGTCACGCGTGAGCTGTGGACGTCCACCCAGATCATGCTGCTGCGCTGCTACAAGGACGCCGGCGACCTGGACCTCGCGATCGACCTGGGCGAGCGCGCCATGCGGGGCTTCGGCCCCGACGTGCGCGACGAGGAGCTGCTCCTCACGGTCTCGCTCGCGGACGCCTACGCCGCCCGCGGCGACCTCACCCGCGCCAGCATGCTGCTGCAGAACACGTCGCGGCGTGCCGAGGCCGGCGCGTCGGCCCAGGTGCGCGGGGGAGCGCTCTGGAACGCGAGCCTCGTCGCCGCCGACGACGGACGCATCCACGACGCCGTCCGCCTGTCCGAGCAGGCGCTCGCCGTGTTCTCCGAGAGCGACGCGGTCCGCAACCTCGCCCGCCTGCACGCCAGCTGTGGCGTCGTCCAGCTCGAGCTCGCCTCGCCCGAGGGCGTGGACCGTGCGCGGTCGCACTTCCGGGCCGCCGTCGAGGGGCTCGACATGGAGGGCACCACGGGGGAGCGGGCGCGCCTGCTCGTCCACCTCGCCCAGTGCGACGTGGCGGCCGACGACCTCGACGCCGCCGACCTGCACCTCGCCGAGGCGCACCAGCTCTTCGACGACGTCGGCGAGACGGCGGAGTCCGCGCGGGCGATGGCCCACCTCGTCCAGGCCCACGTGCTCGTGCGTCGGGGGTGCCCCACCGAGGGGCTCCGGCTCGCACGGGACGCCGCGGTCGCGACCGAGCAGGTCGACACCCGCCGCGAGGCGTCGCGCACCTGGCGCGCGGTGGCCGAGCTCGCTCGCGCCGAGGGCGACGTCGAGCTGCGGATGGAGGCGCTGGAGCGCTCCGTCGACGCCGCCGGCATCAGGGCCGCCCAGGGCGGCGTCGTTCCGGGTGCCCGACGTGCTCCCGTCGAGGCGGACGGCGAGTCCGACATCAGGTCCAGGCCGGCGTCCCTCACGCTGGGCTGAACGGTCCCGGGCTCCTCGAGCGCCCGGTCGAGCTGCTGGCAGCCCCCGCCCCGAGGCGGGAGGCCGTGGCTCAGCAGCAGCCCCAGCGTCCTCCGGCGAGGTCGGAGATCGTGGTGGACGTCCCGGTGGGCGTCCCGGCCGTGCTGACGGCGGCCGGACCGACGCCCAGCACGAAGGTGGCGGCGGTGACGGTCAGGATGGTGACGACGCGCTTCGACATGGTGTTCTCCCTCATTTGACGCAATGGTTGACCTGAGTCAAAGAGACCAGGACGACTTCGTCAACGGGAACGACCCCTGCACCTCGTCTGATCTAGGGCGGTTTGATCAGATCTGCTGCGAAATGACGAGGGAACTTCTTGTCCACAACCCCGCGCCATCGGCCCGGGGAGTGCGTATCGTGGATCGACAGAGCGGCAAGCCGCGCGGGGAACGGGGACCCGTGATCGTGCTCCCGCGGTGAGAAGGAGTTCGCAGATGACGGACGTGACCGGGCTCGGGCAGCGAGTCAAGGAGCTGCGCCAGGCGCACGGGTTGTCGCAGAGCGCGCTGGGCGGCGTCGACTACTCGGCGTCCTACGTGTCGCTGATCGAGGCCGGCAAGCGCCAGCCCACGCTCGAGACCCTCGTGGTCCTCGCGGGACGCCTCGGCACCACGGTGGACGACCTCAGCCGCGCCGCCGGTGGGCCCGGTGCGCCGCGCTCGCGTGCCGAGGTCGACCTCGACCTCAAGTGGGCCCGCATCGCGATCCGCGCCGGCAACCCGGTGTCGGCCGAGAAGTACGCCCGCATCGTCCTCGACGACGCGCACCTGGCCGAGTCCGACCGTCTGGACGCCCTGTCGCTGCTCGCCGCCGCCACCGAGGGCCAGGGGCGCCTCGTCGAGGCCATCGGCATCCTGGAGGACCTCCAGGACCAGCTGGACCCCGCCGTGACCCGCGAGCTGTGGATGAGCACGCAGGCCATGCTGATGCGCTGCTACAAGCAGACCGGCGACCTCGACCACGCCGTCTCCCTGGGCGAGCGGGCGCTGTCCGCGTTCGGGCGAGACTTCCGGGAGGACGAGTCGATGCTCGTGATCTCCCTGGCGCAGGCCTACAGCGACCGCGGCGACCTCACCCGAGCGAGGGTGCTGCTGACCAACGTGCTCAGCCGAGCGGCCACGTCGGGGTCGCTCAAGGCACGAGGCGGAGCGCTCTGGAACTCCAGCATGGTCGCCGCCGAGCAGGGCCGAATGGCGGACGCCCTCGCCCTGAGCGAGCAGGCGCTCACCGCGTTCAGCGAGAGCGACGCGGCCCGCAACCTCGGCATGCTCCACGCCAACTGCGGGTTCCTCATGCTGGAGGACGGGTCCGGTGGCGGAGTCGTCGCGGCCCGGCAGCACTTCGAGGCTGCACTCGTGGAGATGCAGGACGAGGCGTCGACGGGCGAGCGGTGCCGCGTCCTGCTCGACCTCGCTCGCTGCGACCTGCTCGAGGGTGAGGTCGACCGGGCTGAGAGTCGCGTGCTGGACGTCCGTGCCAGCCTCGACGACGCGGACGAGGGCGTGGCGATCGACCTCGCGTTCGCGGACCTGGTCCAGAGCCACATCCTGATCTCCCGAGGCGAGGAGGCGCGAGGGCTCGAGGTCGCGCGTCTGGCCGCCGAGGCGACCGAGAGGTTCGACGTCCCTCGGGAGGCGTCGCGCACCTGGATGACCGTCGCCGAGCTCGCTGCGCGGGCGGGCGACGTGGATCTTCAGGTCGAGGCGTTGCAGCGCTCGGTGCGAGCAGCCGGGGTGAGACCGACCCGAGTCGGTCTCGTGGGGGTGGGGCAGACGAAGACCTCGTCCCGCACCACCTGGGAGATGAGCTCGCGGAAGAGCTGAGTCTCAGCAGCAGCCGTACTTGCCACGGGCGATGTCGGTGCTCCCGCCGTCGGACGAGGCCTGCGCGCTGAGCGAGGCCGGCGCGGCCAGGACGAGGGTCGCGGCGAGGACGGTCAGGGCGGTGGCGATGCGCTTGGTCATGGTGATCTCCCTCAGAATGACTGCTGTCGTGTGACTAGAGTCAAAGATCGCTGAGGTCGGACGTCAAACGCAATGGCCGGAGTTGGTCAATTTTGACCGCGATCTGAGTGGTTCCTGACGGGATGTTCGGGTCGAGTGGGACGACCCGGACATGCTCACCCTCCCTCGTGCGGGGTGCACGGCATCAGTCCGGCGGCGGACGACGCAGCTTCTTGGTCTGGCCGCGGCGGGTCTTCGCGTCGAGCCGTCGTCGCTGCGATCCCCGGGTGGGACGGGTGGCGCGCCGTCCGCGGGTGGGACGCACGGCGTCCGCCAGCACCGCCTCCAGGCGGGACCGGGCGGCCGCACGGTTGCGCAGCTGCGAGCGGTGCTCCTCGGCGGTGACCACGAGGTAGCCGTCCACGAGGCGGCTGCCCAGACGAGCGAGCGCTCGGTCGCGTTCGGGTGCGGACAGCACCGACGACCGCGCGAGGTCCCACCGGACCTCCACCCGTGAGTCGGTGGTGTTGACCGACTGCCCGCCGGGCCCCGACGAGCGCGAGAAGCGCCAGGTCAGCTCGCTGTCGGGTATCCGCTCGGGCGCCGCCACGGTCCCAGCATGCCGGTCGACGTCACTGCGCGCCCGCGACGTACTCGCTCAGCTGGTCGCGCTCGAACTGCAGCTCGCCCATCCGGTACTTGACCGCGTCGCCGATCGACAGGACGCCGGTGACCTGGCCGTCGTCGACCACCGGCACGTGACGCACCCGGTTCTCGGTCATGACGCTCATGAGTGACGCGAAGGTGTCCACCGAGGAGCAGGTGAGCACGTCGGCCCCCGCCGTCATGATCGAGGCGACGGTCTCCTGCCCGGGCGTCTCGACGTGGCGCAGCTTGCGCACGACGTCGCGCTCGGACACGATCCCCGCCAGCGCGCTGCCGTCCTCGCTCACCACCAGGGCGCCGACGTCGTGCAGCGCGAAGGCGTCGAGCAGCTCGGCCACCGTCGCACCGGGCGGGATGGTGAAGACGGCTCGGCTTCCCTTGGACGTCAGGACGTCGCTCACGCGCATGGTTCCTCCACGGGTCGGTCGTGCCGCGATGGTAAGTCCGCGAGTGCCCCCGCGGCCAGGGTCGGACGCAGCGGACTCCTCCTGGCAGACTCAGGACATGCCGGTGGCCGTGATGGGGTTGATCACCGTCGTGCTCGGGGTCGACGCCGGCGGCACGATCTCGACGCAGCGGCTGCTCGGGATCCTCACCTGGCTCGCCCTGGCTCTCGCGCTGCGCCGCGAGACGCCGCTCGTCCGGGCACAGGTGCTCGTGGTGGTGCTGTTCGCCACGGCCGTCGAATACACCTTCTCGCCGCTCCTCGAGGTCTACACCTACCGCTTCGACAACGTGCCGCTGTACGTCCCGCCGGGGCACGGACTGGTCTACCTCGCTGCACTGGGCGTGGGGCGGACGGCCTGGGTCCGGCGCCACCAGGTCCGCCTCGCGGGCGTGGTGGTCGCCGTGGGCGGCGCCTGGGCCCTGTGGGGGCTGTTCGGGACCGACCGGGTGGACGCGCTGGGGGCGTTCTGGTTCGCCTGCCTCGTCGGGTTCCTCGTCTGGGGCCCGAACCGTGGGCTCTACGTCGGCGCGTTCCTGGTGGTGTCGTACCTCGAGATCGTCGGCACCGCCGTCGGTACCTGGGAGTGGCAGCCCTACGACCCCACCGGGCTGGTGCCGATCGGCAACCCTCCGTCGGGAGCGGCCGGCGGCTACGGGTGGTTCGACCTCGCGGCGCTGCTGCTCGCCCCCCGGCTCCTCGCGCTGTGGCACGCACGGCGTCCTTCGTCCGACGACCGTCGACCCGACCCCCAAAGAACCACTTGACGGTTCCGCCCGTGGGGAGCAGACTCCCGACCATGGCTGACGACGTGGCATCGCTGCGAGCCCTCGCCCACCCGCTGCGGCTGCAGATGCTGTCGCTGCTGACGGGCGCCGCGCTGAGCGCCGCCGAGGTGGCGCGCGAGCTGGGCATCAGCCAGGCGAACGCGTCGTACCACCTGCGCACCCTGGCCGCGGCGGGCCAGGTGGTCGAGGCCGGAACCGAGACCATCCGCGGCGGCACCGCCAAGCGGTACCGGCACCCGTGGGACGGCGCGGCCGAGCTGCGGCCCCTCGAGGACGGCGACTTCCCGCTGTACCTGCAGGCGGTCGCCGCGGAGATGGTGCGACGCGGGGCGCTCCGCGAGCCAGGACGCCGAGGCTGCACGACCGACGCCGAGCTGTGGGTGGAGCCGCAGGTCTGGGCCGAGGTGCTGGAGCAGGTGGACGCCGCGGCGTCGCGCCTGCACGCCGAGGCGCGCCCGCCGCGCACCGACGGCACCGTCCGGGTCACCATGACCGCGGCGCTCTTCGCGATGGCCGACCGGACGCACCCGTGATCTCGGTCCCCGCGCCGCTGCGGCGTCGGGACTTCCGCTGGTTCCTCGCCGCGAGGACGGCCTCGTTCCTCGGGTCGTCCATGGTCCCGGTGGCGCTGGCGTTCGCGGTGCTCGACCTCAGCGGGTCGGCGTCCGCGCTCGGCATCGTGCTGGCGGCCCGCAGCATCCCCATGGCCGCGTTCATGCTGATCGGCGGGGTGGTCTCGGACCGGCTGTCGCGCAGCCAGGTGCTGGTGGTCTCCAACCTCCTCACCGGGCTCACCCAGGCCGTGGCGGCGTGGTTGCTGATCAGCGGCCACGCCGAGGTCTGGAGCCTGGCCGCCGTCGAGGCGGTCAACGGCACGGTCGCGGCCTTCACGTTCCCGGCGACCAGCTCGATCGTGCCGATGATCGTCGAGCGGCGGGACCTGCAGCAGGCCAACGCGGTGCTCGGCTTCTCCCGGCACGGCACGTACATCCTCGGTCCGAGCGTCGCCGCGCTGCTCGTGGTGACCGTGGGGTCGGGCTGGGCGATCGCGGTGGACGCGGTGTCGTTCCTCCTCGCCGCAGCCTTCGTCTCGAGGCTGCGGCTGCCACGGGCCTCGTCCGGGCCACCGGCCTCGATGGTCGCCGACCTGCGCGAGGGGTGGTCGGCGTTCACGGGCCTGACCTGGGTCTGGGTGGTCGTGGCCGCCTTCGGCCTGATGAACATGCTCGAGTCGCTGGGGTTCCTGACGCTCGGACCGGTGGTCGCGCGCGACACCGTGGGCGAGCGCGCGTGGGGGCTGTCGCTCAGCGTCGAGGCGGTCGGGTTCCTGCTGATGTCGCTGGTGCTGCTCAGGGTGACGCTGCGCCACCCGCTGCGCATCGGGATGATCTCGATGGTCGCGATGGTGCTGCCGATGGCCGTCCTCGGGCTCGCGCCCTCGGTCTGGCTGCTCGTGGCCGTGTCGCTGCTGTCCGGCGCCGGCATCGAGGTCTTCAGCATCGGCTGGTCGACGGCGCTGCAGGAGCACGTGCCCAACGAGGTGCTGAGCCGCGTCTCGTCCTACGACGCGCTGGGGTCGTTCGTGGCGATCCCCGCCGGGCAGCTGCTGGCCGGCCCGCTCGCGGCGGTCTTCGGGGCGCGCGAGGTCATGGTGGGGTGCAGCGCGGTCTACCTGGTCGTGCTGGCGCTCGCGCTGTCGTCACGCTCGGTGCGCGACCTCCGGCACGCCCCGTCCGCCTGACCCCGGCGACGCGGCCCGTCCGACCGGAGCGGTCAGGACTCGGTGCGACGACGCGACGCGAGGTCGTGGACGTTGTCGGCGCGCGGCGCCCGCGGGGGCTGCCAGGTGGCGTCGGCGTCGTCGGGGAAGTGGCCGAGGTAGGCCATCGCGGCCTCGTGCAGGTGCGTGTTGCTCGCGAGCACGTTGGCGCCCCACGGGCCGGGACGCCCGTCGAGCCCGGTGAACGTGCCGCCGGCCTCGCGGACGATGACGTCGAGCGCGGCCATGTCCCAGACCTTCAGCTCGGGCTCGGCCGCGACGTCGACGGCTCCCTCGGCGAGGAGCATGTAGGACCAGAAGTCGCCGTAGCCGCGGGTGCGCCAGCAGCGTCGCGTCATCGCGGTGAACTCCTGGAGCCGGCCGATCTCCTCCCAGCCGCCGAGCGAGGCGTAGGAGAACGACGCGTCCTCGAGCCGGTCGACCTGGGACACGCGGCACGCCCGCGCCGACATCAGCGACTTGCCCGTCCAGGCGCCGCCGCCGGCCGAGGCCCACCAGCGGCGTCCGAGCGCGGGCGCCGAGACGCACGACGCGACGACCTCGCCCTCCTCGGCGATGGCGATGAGCGTCGCCCAGACCGGGACGCCGCGGACGTAGTTGGAGGTGCCGTCGATGGGGTCGACGATCCAGGTCCGGCTGCTCTCGACCGATCCCTGCTGCTCGCCCTCCTCCTCGCCGAGCACCGTGTCGCGGGTGCGCGCGCTGCGGAGGGTCCGGCGGATCGCCTCCTCGACGGCGCGGTCCGCCTCGGTGACCCAGGTGGCGTCGGGCTTGGTGGCCACCTGCAGGTCGGCGGACTGGAAGTGCTCCATCGAGATCGAGTCGGCGTTGTCGGCCAGCACGTGCGCGAGGCGGAGGTCGTCGGTGTGCGAGTGCGCCATGGGCTCATCCTAGTGAGACGGCCCGTACGCTGGGACGACACCGCGCTGCCGCGCACGACGACTTCGAGGAGCCTGCTGTGTTCGACCAGCTCGACGGACTTCCCCTGCACCCGCTCGTGGTGCACGCCGTGGTGGCGCTCGCGCCCCTGGCCACCCTGCTCGCGATCGCCCACCTCGTGCCCGCATGGCGCCGGGTGCTGCGCTGGCCGATCGTCGCGGTGTCGGTGCTCGGCGCCGTCTCGGCCTGGGTGGCGACGCAGAGCGGCGAGGCGCTGCAGAGGGCGATCTCCAGCCAGCTGGAGGGCAACCCCACCGGCGAGCTCGTCGAGGAGCACGCCGCCCTCGGCGACCGCCTGTTCTACGCGCTGATCGCGCTGTCGGTCGTGGCGCTCGTCGTGGCGCTGCTCGCCCGTGCCGACCGCGGTGCGCTCGGCCACCTGGCCGCCGTCGTCCTCGCCGTGGTGGCGATCGGCGTCGGCGTGCTCACCTACCAGGTCGGCGACAAGGGTGCCCGCGCCGTCTGGAACCCCACCGGCTCGGTGGACTACTCCCGGACCAACTAGCCCTAGTAGGGGGCGGTGAGGCTGGCCAGGAGCCGGCGGAACGAGTCGACCCGGGCCGGGTCGAGGGTGCCGGCGGCGACGGCGGTGTCGAGGGCGCACTCGGGGTCGTCCGCGGTGTGGGCGCAGCCACGCGAGCACCCGGAGACGACGTCGGCGAGGTCCTCGAACGCCTCGACCAGCCGGTCGGGGTCGACGTGCGCGAGACCGAAGGAGCGCACGCCCGGGGTGTCGACGATCCAGCCGTCACCGGGCAGCCGTAGGGCGATGGCCGACGTGGACGTGTGGCGTCCACGGCCCGTCACGGCGTTGACGAAGCTGGTGTGGCGGTGCGCGTCGGGCACGAGGTCGTTGACGAGCGTGGACTTGCCGACGCCGCTGTGGCCCACCAGGACGCTGGTGTGCCCCTCCAGGGCCGCGCGGACGTCGTCCAGGCCCTCGATCCCGCCGCCGGGGAGCGTGCGCGTGACGAGCACCTCGACCGCGAGGGGGCGCAGCGCCTCGAGGAGGTCGTCGGCCGGCGCGAGGTCGGACTTGGTGAGGCAGACCAGCGGCTTCATCCCGGCCTCGAAGGCCGCGACCAGGCAGCGGTCGATCATGCGCGGGCGCGGCTCGGGATCGGCGAGCGCGGTGACCACGACGAGCTGGTCGGCGTTGGAGACGATCACGCGCTCGACCGGGTCGGTGTCGTCGGCGGTGCGCCGCAGCACGGTGGCCCGGTCCTCGACCTCGGCGATGCGCGCGAGGGTGTCGGTCTCGCCGGTGGTGTCGCCCACGACCTTGACCACGTCACCGACCACCACGCCCTTGCGGCCGATGGCGCGGGACTTCATCGCGGTGACCGCACGCTCCTCGGCGCCGTCACCGACGAGCAGGGTGTAGCGGCCGCGGTCGATCGTGACGACGCGTCCGACGTCGGCGCCGTCGTAGCTCGGGCGGTCCTTGGTGCGCGGACGCGTGCGGCGCCGGGGACGCTCGAAGCGCTCGTGGTCGTCGTCGCGGCGGGTCATCGGCGGGGGCTCATCCGAATGCCTTCGTCCAGTAGTCGGCGAAGCCGGGGAAGGTCTTGGCCGTCGTCTCGACGTCGTGGACGAGCACGTCGGGCACCGCGAGGCCGAGCACGGCGGCGGCGTGCGCCATCCGGTGGTCGGCGTAGGTGAGCAGCTCGGCGCCGTGCAGGGCGCGGGGACGGATCTCGATGCCGTCGTCCAGCTCGCGGGCCTCGCCGCCGAGTCGGGTGATCTCGGTGACCAGGGCCGCGAGGCGGTCGGTCTCGTGCCCGCGCAGGTGCGCGACGCCGCGCAGCCGTGACGGTCCGTCGGCGACCGCGCAGACCGCGGCGACGACGGGGGTCAGCTCGCCCTCGTCGTGCAGGTCGACGTCGATCCCGTGAGGGCGCCCTGAGGCGCTCACCGTCAGCGTGCCGTCGACGACCTCGACGTCGGCGCCGAAGAGACCGGCGAGCTCGCGCCAGCGGTCTCCGGCCTGGTCGGTGCGCTCGGGCCAGCCCTGGACGCGGACGGTGCCGCCGGTGACCAGGGCGGCGGCCACGAAGGCCCCGGCGTTGGACAGGTCGGGTTCGACGGGGGTGTCGAGCGCCGAGACCGGCCCGGGACGGACGACCCAGCGGTTGGGCTCGGAGTCGTCGACCTCGACGCCGCGACGGCGCAGCTCGGTGAGGGTCATCTCGACGTGCGGCATGGACGGCACCGGCTTGCCGTCGTGGCGCAGGTCGACGCCCTCGTCGTAGCGGGCACCCGCCAGCAGGAGCGCCGACACGAACTGGCTGGACTCCGACGCGTCGATGGTCACCACGCCGCCCCGTACCGACCCGGTGCCGCGGACGGTGAACGGGAGCGCGTCGCGGCCGTCGTCGTCGACCTGGACGCCGAGGGCGCGCAGCGCGCCGAGCACGGTGCCCATCGGGCGCTCGCGGGCCCGCTCGTCGCCGTCGAGCCGGACGTCGCCGCGCACCAGCGCGGCCACCGGGGGCACGAAGCGCATGACGGTGCCGGCGAGCCCGCAGTCGACCGCGACGTCGACGGTGGGGCCCGAGGTGGGCAGAGGGGTGACCCGCCACGCGTCCTCGCCCGCGACGTCGTCGACCGCGCCCCCGAGGGCACGGACGGCCGCGGCCATCAGCTCGGAGTCGCGCGAGCGCAGTGGCCGCGTGAGCACCGAGGGCCCCTCGGCGATGGCGGCGAGCAGCAGGGCCCGGTTGGTGAGCGACTTCGAGCCCGGCAGCGCCACCGTCGCGTCGACGGGACCGGGGTGGTGGGGCGCGGGCCAGCTCGTCGAGGTCACCCGACGAGCCTAGGGCCAGACCCGGACGTCAGGGACGCAGGTCCTGGACGGCGACGGCGGCGCGGTGGCCGAGGTCGACGGTGCGGTCCTTCGCGCGACGGACCAGCACCTTCTTCTGCGGCTCGGGGTCGAGGCTTGACAGCAGCAGCCCGCCGACGATGGCCGCGTTCTTCAGGAAGTGGATGGTCTGGTTCTGCTTCATGCCCGCGTCGGTCTCCTCCCAGAACCGGTGCCCGGCGAACGTGGTGGGCACCAGGCTCGTGGCGAGGGCCAGCGCGGAGAAGCGCGGGAACCGGCCGGTGGCCAGGGCGAGCCCGCCGACGAGCTCGACCGCACCGTTGATCCGGACCAGGGTGGCGGCGTCGGTGGGGATGGGCGCCGACGGCACCGCGCGCGCCACCGGCGGCACGATCTTGTCCGTCACGGGCTTGGCGGCCGGCGCCATCGCCTTGGCGTTGCGGATCTCGTTGATGCCGCCGTACACGAAGATCGAGGCGAGCATGGGGCGGGCAACGGCGCGCAGCAGTGTCATGCCCCATTCCTATCGCAGCCCGCGCCCCCACGCACCGCCACCTCGCCACACGCGAGTCCGCGGATCGTGGTGCGTCTCTGGATCGTGGGGGCGAGGGCGACCGGAATCCAGGGACGCACGTGCGATCAGGGGCGGGTGCCCGGGAGGTCGAACCGCTGGTTGTCGTTGCCGCCGGCGGACCCGCTGTCGGCCTTGCGCGGGTAGGCGATCATCCGGACGCCGGGGGAGAGGACACCTCCGTTCGCATCGAGGACGTTGCCCCCGTCCGCCGTCAGGAAGACACCGCCGTGGAGCGCGGACCGGTCGTCCGACGTCCACCTGGTGGGCTGCGTGCCGCACGGCCCGAGGGCGACGTCGCTCGCGACGACCAGCAGGCACAGCTCGGAGGGTCCGGTGCCCGTGCGGATGGTCTCGTCCTCGAAGACGCCCCAGTCCGTGGTGCCGCCGGCGCACCGCTGCACGCTGACGCCACCCGACGCGTCGACGCACCAGGCCCCGCCCGCGTAGTCGTCGTGGAATCGCAGTGCCCCGTGGTTCTCACGGCCGACGACGCCGGCGGATCCAGCCGATTCCTTCTGCTCGCTGCCGCGCACGGCGACGACGGTGTACTCGTGAGCACCGTCGACGTCCTCGAGGAAGTCGAACCCGTTCGTGGAGGCGTCGAGCGTCCGAGAGACGTCGACGCCGTTGCGCCGGACCACGTAGCCGTCAGGGACACCGGCGCCGGTCCACCTCACGCGGACGGTCCGGCCCACCACGAGGACCGACACGTCCGTCGGCGCGGCCAGTGGACCGGGATCGGTCGGCTCCGGATCGGTCGGCTCGGGGTCGGTCGGCTCGGGGTCTGTGGGCTCGGGGTCCGTCGGGCCGGCCACGAGCCACCCCCGGACGGTGCTGGACTGCGCGCCGGCCTGGCCCTCCCTGCCCTTGCGCAGGGCGGTGATCGTGTAGGTGTAGTCACCAGAGTTGGCCGGCGTGTCCGTCGTGCGGAGCGTCTCGGCGTCGGTCTCCCTGATCATCTCGGCGTCCGCGGCGAGCACCGAGAGCGACCGCAGGGCCACCGCCTCGGGCACGGCCTGCGAGCGGTAGACGCGGTAGCCGTCGGCGCTGGCGACGGCGTCCCAGCTGATGCTGATCGAGGAGGTCCCGACGGTCGCCTCGACGCGCGCGGTCGCTCCCAGTGGGGCGTCCTCGGGGTCGGTCTCCCCGCCGCCCTCCACGGGGTCGGTGCCCGGCAGGCCCTCGCCGGGCTCACCCTCCCCGGGCTCACCGTCCCCCGGCTCGCCCTCGCCCGGCTCGGCACCGGGCTCGACGCCCTGACCGTCGCCGCCCCCCTCACCGTCGCCCGAGTCGCCCGAACCAGGACCCGTGCCGGAGCCGGCTCCCGAACCGGACCCGGACCCCGAGCCGTCCCCGGTGCCCGCACCGGTGCCGGGATCGGCGGGGCTGGTGGTGCCGGGCGGGACGGCGCCGGGGAGGGCCGGGGGGAGGGCGCTGGGGGAGGTGGAGGGCGGCGTGGCGCCGGGGAGGCCGGGGGTGGTGGCGGGGTCCTGCGTGCCGGGGTCGGACGTGTCGCCGGACCCGCCGGTCTGCGACGACGGGGTGGAGGCGACGTCGTCGGCACCCTGGGTGGCCGCGACGTAGACCAGGCCGCCCGCCAGGGTGGCCACCGCGGCCGCGCCCGCGACGGCGGTGACGGCGTTGGTGGTGCTGCCCGCCACCCAGCCACGGGTGGAGCCCCACCACCCGCCGACGAGCGCGAGCGCCTTGGAGCCGCCCACGCCGAGGTAGCCGGCGGCGGCCGCCCCGAGGACGGCCGGTCCGACCAGTGCGCCGAGGTCGGAGTTCACCTCGCTCAGCTCGAGGTACACCGCGGTGCAGCGCGCGCACCCGTCGAGGTGCTCGCCGACCTTGGCCTGGTCGCGCCGCGAGAGGCCCTTGCGGACGTAGGCGCCCAGGTGCTCGATCGCCCACTGGTGCTCGTCGTCGGCCTGCTCGCGCAGGTGCTGCTGGAGGTACGCCTGACGCAGTCCCTCGCGGGCCCGGTAGGCCAGGGCCGAGACGCTGTTGGCGCTCATGCCGAGGATCGGGGCGACCGCGCCGGGCTTCTCGCCCTCGACGTCGAGGTGCCACAGGACGGTCTGCCACCGCTCGGGCAGGGAGGCGAACGCGGCGGCCGCCGTCCCGTGCTCGAACGCGGCGAGCGGGGCGTCGTCGAAGTCGACCCCGCGGTCCAGGTCGGTGTCCTCGGTGGGACGGACGCGGGCGGTGGCGCGGATCTGGTCGACGTGCAGGCGGCGCATCGCGGTGAGCAGGTACGCCCGGAACGCGACGTCGGGCCCCTTGCCGGCCCGCAGCTGGTCCATCACCCGCTCGAACGACCCGGCGACCAGGTCGTCGGCGTCGGCGCCCCCACGGGTCAGCTGCCGGGCGAGCCGGCCGGCGGCCTCCTGGTGGCGGGAGAAGAGCAGACCGTAGGCGGACAGGTCGCCGGCCCGGACGGCGGCGATGAGCGCGTCGTCACCCGGTGCGGTGGGGCCGTCCTGCTCGGTCAAGGGTGGTCTCCTGGTGATTCCTCCAGTCACCATACGAAATGGGTAATTGGACGCGCGCCGTTCGGGGTCGATCTCCGCCACTTGGACGAGGTCGGGCGTGGATTGCCACGGACGCCGGCGGCTTGGGGACGACCATCCGCCGAGCCGACCGCGGCCGTGCCATAGTCGGAACCTGCACCGATGGGCGGGGCCAAGTCAGGGGATGGGCGTGGCCGACGAAGCCTCGAGCTCCGCACGCACGCGCGCACGGGTCCGCACGTTGGTCGAGGCCGAGAGGTTCGACAGCCCGGGGGGCGAGCTGCTGGCCTCCCTGTGCGACGCGATGGTCCTCGAGCTGCTGGGCGTCGCGGCGGCGGTGAGCGTCGTCGGCGCGTCCGGTCCCGTCCCGGTCTCGCGCAGCAGGAACGGGACGGCGGCGACGCTCGTCGACCTGCAGGCCACCCGCGGGGAGGGCCCGGCGGTCGAGGCCAGTCGTCGGGGCCGGCCGGTCCTGGTCACCGCGATGCCCGAGGAGGTCGGCCGCTGGCCCGGCTACGCGCCCGACGCGATCCGGCTCGGTGTCTGCGCGGCCTTCGCCTTTCCCATGGGCATGGGGTCGGCGCGCGTCGGCGTGCTCGAGCTCGTCCGCGAGGACCCCGGCGCCCTCGACCAGCCCCAGATGGGCACGGCGCTCGGTTTCGCCGAGGTCGCCACCGAGATCGCGCTGGACGACCTCGAGCACCTCGAGTGGGCCGAGGAGACGCGGCACCGCTGGCCCGAGGCGCTGCGCCCCGTCGTGCACCAGGCGCAGGGCATGGTGATGGTCGCGCTCGGCGTCTCGATCGACGAGGCGTTGGTGCGCATGCGGGCGCAGGCCTTCGTCCGGGGCGTCGACCTCGACGAGCTCGCGCGCCTCATCGTCGATGGTCGCGAGCGCCTCGACGACCGCTGAGCGACCGGACCGTCGCGCGACACCGACCACTGCGGAGGACGTCGGGCCGTCGGTAGCGTAGATTTTCCCGACGACGCGACACCCACCCGGACCCGTGGGGCCGCACACACCTCCGTCACCGGGCTTCGGCCGGACGCGAGGCGTGGCCAGACGGTCGGTGCCAGCAGGCCCGACCATGAGACCGGGCTCGAAGTGAGGTATCCGCTGCGATGATCGCCAGCTCCGACCTGGGCGCCTTCTTCGTGAAGGCCGCCGACACCCTCGTCCAGGACTTCGACCTCGTCGAGTTCCTCCAGGAGCTCACCGAGAACGCCTCGCGTCTCAGCGGCGCCGAGGCCGTCGGCCTCATGCTGGCCGACCACGACGGCATCCTGCGCTACGTGGCCTCGTCCAACGCCGACGGCGAGCTGCTCGAGCTGCTGCAGGTGGGGATGGAGGAGGGGCCCTGCCGCGACTGCTTCGTGACGCGTGCGGCGGTGGTCAACGCGCAGCTGACGTCGTCGGGTGAGCGGTGGCCGCGCTTCGAGCCCCGCGCCGTCGAGGCCGGATACCGCTCCGTGCACTCCTTCCCGCTGCGCCTGCGCGACGAGGCCGTCGGGGCGATGGGCATCTTCGGCGCCAGCAGCAGCCAGTTCGGCGAGTCCGAGGTCGAGCTGGTCCAGGCCCTCGCCGACACCGCGACGATCGGCATCCTCCAGTCGCGCGCGCTCGCCCGGGCCGAGACGCTCACCGAGCAGCTGCAGGGAGCCCTCAACAGCCGCATCGTCATCGAGCAGGCCAAGGGCGCCGTCTCGATGATCGCCGGGGTCGGCGTGGACGAGGCCTTCACCCTGCTCCGCAACCGGGCCCGCCACACCGGCACCCGGCTGGGCGAGGTGGCCGCGGCCGTCATCGCCGACCCCCGCGGCAGCGCCGGCTGGTGGTCCTGACCCTCCCGCTGCGGACCTGTCGGTGGCTGGTGATGCCCCGGCATCACCACGCACCGACAGGTCAGGGGACGCGGGCGGCGAGGGCGCGACGGTAGGCGTCCTCCACCTGTGCGGCGACCTCGGCCTGCTGGTGGGTGCGCCAGGCCCGACGGGCCCGGACGAGCGACCGTCGCTCCCCGCTGCCGGGGCGCACCGGGGCACCGTCGGCCAGCGCTCCACGCACCGCGGTGAGGAACGAGCCCGGGTCGCCGGCCGCGTACGGACGGCACCCGTCCCCGGGGTCGTGCTGCCCGGCGTGGTGGCCGACGTCGGGCACCACCACCTGCACGCCGAGGTCCCAGCACAGCTCGAGCCACCCCGAGTGGGTGCCGTGCCGCTGGGGGAGCACGGCCAGGTCCAGACCGGCGAGCCACCTGTGGAGCGCGACGTCGTCGGGTCGTGGACGCTCGGTGAGGACGAGGCCCGTCGACGCCGCCAGGTCGCGGACCCGGCCGCGGCGGGCGTCGTCGCGGACGCGGTCCTGCATCGCGACGTCGACCGTCACCTCGACTCCGTCGTCGGCGAGTGCGCGGCGCGCGCCGGCCAGCAGGTCGACGACGCCGAGTGCGTCGACGTCGGGCCGGAGGTCCTTGAGGTCCACCCCGACCACCGGGAGGGCGGGGGTGTCGACGTCGGGCAGGGGGGAATCGAGCGGGAGGACGTGCGGGTGGGGCACCACGGTGGCGCGACGGCCCCAGCGGTGCGCGATCTCGTCGGCCGCCGAGCCGGTGAGCGTGAGCACCTCCGCGGCCGCGCCGACCAGCAGGCCGGTGCGCTCGAGGTGCTCGGCCTGGTCGCTCAGCTGCGGGTTGGCGAGGTCGTGCACGGTGACGACCAGCGGCACCCCGGTGTCGCGCAGGGCGGCGACCACCTCGCGGACGTGGTCGAGCGTGAACGACTCGACGCCGAAGTGCACGTGCAGCACGTCCGTCTCGCCGGAATGCTCCCGCAACCAGTCGGGATCGAAGACGACCGGCGGCCACCAGACGCCGTCCGGAGCCCCCGGCGGACGGGGATCGGGAGTGACCAGGACGTCCTCGCCGGTGGTGCTGCGGACGTAGGGGTGGTCGGCGGGGACGGACACCACGCGGATCACGTCCTGACGCTACGGCGCCGACGGGCAGGACGCCGTTCGGACCAGCAGGATGGGGTCGTGCCCACCGCAGCGGAGTCGTCCCCGCCCGTCGACGAGGGCCGCCGGGCGCACTTCGGCGACTTCTACGACTCGGCCCGCACCGTGGCCGACGGGGCCGAGCTGCTGCTGGTGCACGGCAACTGCCAGGCCGAGTCGTTGCGCATCGTCCTGGAGGGCGACGACGTCCGCGCCGTGCGGATGCCGCCGGTGCACGAGCTCACCGCGGACGACGTGCCCCACCTGCTGAGGCTCCTCGGGGCGACCCGCCACCTCGTCACCCAGCCCGTGCGCGACGACTACCGCGGCCTGCCCATCGGCACCGGCCAGCTCGCCACGGCGCTGCCGCCGGGAGCCACGACGCTGCTCGTGCCGGTCATCCGCGTGGCCGGTCTCTACCCGACGCACGTGCTGGTGCGGCCGACGTCCGATCCCGGGCTCTCGCCCCCGGTGGTGCCGTACCACGACCTGCGCACGCTGCTCGCGGCGTCGGACCCGTCGCACGCCGACGACCACCTGGCACGGGTCCCGACCGTGGACCAGGTGCGCGCGGTCGCCGCGGGGTCGCAGGAGCAGCTGCGCCGGCGCGAGCGCGACCACGGCACGGTGGTGGTCTCGGACCTGCTCGACCGGCCCACGTTCGCGGACGCCCGCACGCTCAACCACCCCGGCAACCCGGTGTGGCGCGAGCTCGCCCACCGCGTCCGGGAGCGGCTCGGGCTCGCCCCGGGCTGGCAGGACCCGGGACGGCCGCTGCTCGACCACCTGCACGCCCCGCGGCTGGCGTCCGTCGTGGAGGCCTTCGACCCGGGGTCCGCACCCACCGACCACTGGTTGGTGGACGGGGTGGCGCTGCCCGACCAGGACGTCCGCCGCGCCCACCTCGACTGGTACGGACGACACCCCGACGTGGTGGAGCAGGGCCTGGAGCGGCACCGGCCCACGCTCGACCTGCTCGGCCTGCGGTGACTCCGCCGGCGCACCTGCTGCTCGGGTCCGAGCAGCACGGCGTCACGCGCTACGCCGGCCAGGTGGCGGGCGCCGTGGGTGCCGAGGTGGTCCGATCCACCCGCTGGTGCGACGCCGTGGTGCCCCCGGACGTCGCGCGTCTCCACGTGCACCTGACCGACGGGCTGCTGCCCGGCGACCCCGCTACCGCGCTGCGGTGGTGGGAGGAGCTGACGGCACGGGTGCCCACCACGCTCACGCTGCACGACGTGCCGCAGGCCACCGACGGGACCGCGCGCCTCGAACGGCGCTCGGCGGTCTACCTGCGGCTCGCCGCGGCTGCGCGCGGGGTCGTCTGCAACAGCGCGCACGAGCGGTCGGCCCTCGCCGCGCTCGGGTCGAGCGTGGACGTCGGCGTCGTCCCGCTGCCCGTCGTCGAGCGCGCGCTGCCGGCCGCCACCGGGGTGGACCGTCCGGTGGTCGGCCTCCTCGGGTTCGTGTACCCCGGCAAGGGCCACGCCGAGGCGCTCCGGGCGGTGGCCGAGGTCGACCGCCGACGCGGTGGCCAGACGGGCGTCGTCGCGCTGGGAGCCGTCGCCGAGGGGCACGCCGCGGACGTCGAGGCGCTCCACGTCCTGGCCCGCGAGCTCGGCGTGCGGTTCGACGTCACCGGCCACCTGGACGACGACGAGCTCGACCGGCTCGCCGCACAGGTGGCCGTGCCCGTCGCGGCCCACCGCAACGTCTCGGCGTCCGGGTCCGTCAACTCGTGGCTGGCGGTGCGTCGCCGGCCGCTGGTGCTCGCCGGCGCCTACGCGCGCGAGGTCGCCGCGCTGCGTCCGGGCACGACGACCCTGTTCGAGGACGGGCTGCTGGCCGACGCGGTCGACGCCGCCCTCGACGACCCCCGCTCCACCCGTCTCGACGGCACGACGTCCACCGCACCCCACCTGCCGGACGTCGCGCTCGCCTACTCGTCCTGGTGGGACACGGAGGTGTCCTGGTGACCGAGCTCCCCGCCGTCCACGCACTGCCGGGCAACCGGTGGGACCTCCTCGACGGCGTGCTGCCCGACGAGCCACCGCGGGTGTCGGTGGTCGTGGTGCACCACGACCAGCAGGCCGAGCTGGACCGCGCGCTGCACGCGCTCTTGCGGCAGTCCCACCCCGGCGACCGGCTCGAGGTGGTGGTCGCCGACGACGGATCGCCGACGCCGCCGCGGGTGCCGCCCGGGGTGCGCCTGGTGGTGCAGGAGGACCTCGGGTTCCGTGCCGCCGCCGCCCGCAACCTCGGGCTCGCGGCCACGACCGGCGACGTCGTCTGCTTCCTCGACGCCGACTGCGCGCCCGAGCCCGGGTACGTCGCGGCCGCGACCCGGCTGCCGGCCCTGGCGCCCGACGTGGTCGTCGTCGGCCGTCGCCGGCACGCCGACCTTCACGACGTGCCCGTCGCCGAGCCGATCGCGACGGCCGGCCCCGCGCACGAGCTGGAGGATCCGGCCTGGCTCCGCGAGGCCTACCGCGAGTCCGCCGACCTCCTGCACGCCGACGACCGCTCCTACCGCTTCGTGATCGGGGCGGCGCTGACCTGCAGCCGGGGCCTGCTCGAGGCCGCGGGCGGCTTCGACGAGGGCTTCGACGCCTACGGCGGGGAGGACCTCGAGTGGGCCTACCGCGCGTGGCTGCACGGCGCGGTGCTCGCCCACGAGCCGGCGGCGGTCGTGTGGCACGACGGCCCCGACTGGGCGGTCCGCACCGACGCCGCCCAGCGTCGCGACCGCAAGCTCGACGAGACCCTTCGTGTGGCCGCGGCGCTCCCGGACCCCGGTGCCCGGGGACGCGGCCTGCGCTACCGCCGTCCCGACGTGCTGGTGCGCCTCGCCACCGGCCTGGACCCGACGGCCGCGGTCGTCACCCTCGACGGCCTGCTCGCGGCGTCGGGCGACGCCGTCGTGCTCGCCGAGCCGCGCGTGCAGCGCCTGGTCGCCGAGGACCACCGCGTCGTGGCGTGCGAGGACCCGCTCGGGCTCGACCTGCTCGACCTGCCCGCCGACCTCGTCGAGCGGCACGCGCTGACCCACGTCCGCACCGTCCTCGACGCGCGTGCCGGGCTGCTCGTCGACGCCGACCGGCTCCGTCAGGAGATCGACGCCACCCACGCCTCGGTCGGCACCCGCAGCTGGACGTCGCTCGCGGGCAACGACCTGCTCACCCTCACCCGCCTCCGCGCCGCCCGCCGGCACCACCGCTGGGGCCTGGACGACCTCTTCGGCGACGAGGTCCGCGCCTCGGACTCCGTCACCCCCGTCCCCCCCTCCACCACCGTCGAGGGCTGGTTCGCCGGCTGGTAGCCCCGCCCCACCCCGCCTGTCCGTCCCTCCAGTACGCCGAGCGGCGCAAACTGGTCGGTTACCTCACGGTAGGGCGACCACGGTGCGCCGCTCGGCGGACGGTTTGCGCCGCTCGGGCGGTCAGTCCGTGTCACCGCCAGGGTGGTGAGCCCCGACGGACTTCCGACTGCGCGTGCCGTACGGGCATGACGACCCGCGCGGTGTCCGGCGCCGGACCGAACGCCGACCGGCGCAAACCGTCCGCCGAGCGGCGCAGACATGACCGTCTACCCGGGGGTAACCGACCAACGTGCGCCGCTCGGCGTGAGGGTGCGGGTGACGAGGCCCTCCTCGGCCATCTGCTCGAGCCAGCCCTCCATCGGCCACCAGCCCCAGCGGGCGTGGAAGCGGGTGGCGTTGGCGACGATGCTGGTGACGTGCTGCACCGGCGGCGTCCGCGTGGGGTGGTGCTGGTGGAAGGCGGGGGCGCCGCCGAGCCACCACATCGGGACGCCGGCGGCCCGGGCGCGCTGGCCGAAGTCGGTGTCCTCGCCGCCGTACCCGACGTAGTCCTCGGCGAACCCTCCGGTCCGCTCCCACGCCGCGGCGCCGAGGGCGAACGAGAGCGACCAGAACAGGCGGTGGTCGGCGGCCAGCACCTCGCCGGGCTCCGGTGCCGGACGGGCGGCGTGCGGGGCGACGCCGTCGCCGAGCGTCGTCAGGTCGTACCCGTCGGGTGGCGGGGGAGGCAGGTAGGCGACGGTCCCGCACCACAGCGCCGGGTCGCCGCCGACGACGTGGTCGCGATAGGTGCGCACCAGCTCCGGGCCGGGCACGCAGTCGACGTCGAGGAGGACCAGGACGTCGGCGCCCCGCTCGAGCGCGGTCCGCGCGCCGGCGTTGCGGGCCGCCGACAGCGGCAGCTCGCCGACGACGGGCACCTCGACGGCGTGGCAGCCGCGACGACGGGCCGCGGCCGTCACCTCGGGGTCGCCCATCGACACCACGACGTGGTCGTCGGCGCGCAGCGAGCCCCGGTCCAGGCCCCGCCACTGGAGGGCCAGGTGGTCGAGCCGGCCCCGCGCGATCGTCACCACCGCGGTGCGGGGCGTCACCGCGCTGCGACCTCGGCGACCACGCCGCACAGCCGGTCCAGGGCGTCGGGCGCGGCCCACCGGCTCCACTGCTCGCCGCCCAGCGCCTGCGCCTTGCCCAGCAGCGCGGGCCAGTCCTCCGCGTCGGGCCACTGCTCGACGCCGACGGCGATGCCGGCGGCCGCAAGGGCGCGCGTCGTCGTCACCTGCTCGTCGTGCGGGCGCGGGGACGCGACGACGACGGCCGGTCGCGCGGCGGTGGCGACGTCGGCCAGGGCGTTCTGCCCCGCGTGGGTGACCACGACGTCCGCCCGGACGAGGTCGTCCCAGAGGTCGGGACGCCAGTCGTCGCCGGTGACGCCGGCCGTCGTCCAGGTCCATCCCGGCGTGGCGGCGGCGGCCGCGGTCACGTCGGTGCCCGCGACCGCGTCGCCGCCACCCACGACGAGCACGCGACGACCGGTCCCGCCGTCGGGTCGGGGCCGTCCGGCGTAGCGCGACAGCGCCCCGACGAAGGTCGTGCGGCCCAGGTGTGGCGCGAGCCAGTCGGGGTCGAGCACCTCCTGGGGCCACGGGGCGACCAGCGCGGTGGCGATCTGCCGTGACAGCGCGTGGGGAGGGTCTCGGCGGTCGCCGGGCTGCTGCAGGAGCACCACCGGGACGCCCAGCGTGCGCATCAGCACCGCCACCTCGACCGACACGTCGGCCACCACGGCCGACGGGCGGTGCTGCGCGACCCAGGCGGCGAGCTGGCCGACACGTCGGCCGTACCCGCTCGGACCGGACGGCGCCCAGTGCAGCGCCCCGTTGGCGGTCACGTCGGCGGGCAGGACGTCCTCGTCGTCGCGATCGAGGCGCAGCACGTGGTCGAACACGTCGGGGTGGTCGGGCTCGCGGCTGGACAGCAGGGCGACGGGCTGCCCGAGACGGGAGGCGACGAGCTCGGCACGGACCAGGTGGCCCGCGCCGACGTGGTGGGCGTAGTACCCGATCACGCCGCGAGCTCGAGCATGTCGGCGTACGCGTCCTCGTAGAGGTCGGTCATCCGGTCGATCGAGCACGCCGTCTCCGCCCGACGACGTGCGGCGTCGCGGTCCAGCGCGGTGACGTCGGCAACGGCCGCGGCCATGGCCTGCACGTCGCCGGCGGGCACCAGCCGGCCGCAGGACGCGTCGAGCACCTCGCCCACGCCGCCCCGGGCGAACGCGACGACGGGGGTCCCGCAGGCGAGCGACTCGGCCACGACCAGCCCGTACGGCTCGTCCCAGTCGGGCGTGACGAGGGTGGCGGCGGACCGTCCGACGACCGCGGCCAGCTGGGCGTGGTCGAGGTGGCCGAGGTGGCGGACGTCGTCCCCGAGCAGGGGCCGGACGCACTCGTCGAAGTAGGCGGGGTCGCTGACCGGGCCCGCGAGGTCCAGCGGCAGCCCGGCGAGGCGGGCCGCCTGGATCGCCAGGTGGGGCGCCTTCTCGGCGACCATCCGACCCGACCAGACCAGGCGTGTCCCGCCGGGCCCCTGCGGCCAGCGGCTCACGTCGATGCCGTTGAGCAGCACCGGTACCTGGCCGGTGTGCTGCCAGGACGCCGCCGTGTGGGCGCTGACGGCCACGAAGCGCCCGCCCGCGCCCCGCGCGACCCGGATCGCGGACTCCAGCCAGGGGGTCGGCGGCGTGTGCAGCGTGGTGAGCATCGGCATGGGGATCGTGCGGGCCATGGCGACCGGCAGGTGGTGGAGGCTGTGGTTGTGCACCACGTCGAAGGACGACGCGAGCGGACCGGCGAGACGGACCATCAGGTCCAGGTAGGCGTGGTGCTCCTGCAACCAGCCCATCTCGACCATCGACGCGTCCTGCGTGGCCGCGACGGTCAGCTCGAGCGGGTCGACCTGCAGCGTGTCGACGCCCACCGCGGCGTCGGAGCCGGGCGCGGCGAACAACGACACCCGGTGTCCGCGGCGGGCCAGCTCGCGCGACGCCGCCCACAGGTGGGCCTCGAGACCACCGGCGAAGGGCTCGCTGACGGGGAAGCGGGAGGACGCGATCATGGCGATGCGCAGACGACGGCTCACGAGGGACCTCCAGAGGGCATGACGAGGCAACGCGCCGGGCGTCCTGGTCTGCGCCCGACCCGTCGCCGTGGCGTGGGTGGACGGCCACTCCGAGAGGGGGCCGTGCTCCCGAACGTAGGAGCAAGGCCCCCCCACCGCACGACGAAGCCCCCCGGGGGGTCCCGGGACGGCGTCCGGCCCGTTCTGCGCCCCCGGTGCCCCGCCACCACGATGGACAGATGGCCACCACCTCGCGCGTCGTCCACGCCCCGCCCGGGAAGGTCTGGGACGTGCTGGCCGACGGTTGGCTCTACCCGGTCTGGGTGGTCGGGGCGGCCCGGCTCCGCGAGGTGGACGAGCCCTGGCCGGCCGTCGGCTCGCGCATCCACCACTCGGTGGGCGCCTGGCCGCTGATGCTGGACGACACCACCGAGGTGCTCGTCAGCGAGCCGCCCACCCGTCTGCGCCTGCGGGCGCGGGGCTGGCCGGCCGGCGAGGCCGAGGTCGACCTCAGGCTCGAGGCGCACGGCGCCGGCACCCTGGTGACCCTGTGGGAGGACGTCGTCTCCGGACCCGGCCTCCTGGTCGCCCGGCCCCTGCGCGTCCTGCCCATCAAGCTCCGCAACACCGAGACGCTCCAGCGGCTGGCCTTCGTCGCCGAGCGCCGGTGACCCCGTGACCCACCCCCACCACCCGAGGAGATCGACGTGCGCGCACTGACCTGGCAGGGCAAGCGGAAGGTGTCGGTCGAGACCGTCCCCGACCCCGTCATCGAGCAGCCCACCGACGCGGTCGTGCGGGTGACGTCGACGGCCATCTGCGGCTCCGACCTGCACCTGTACGAGGTGCTCGGCCCGTTCCTGTCCCCAGGTGACGTGCTGGGCCACGAGACCATGGGCGTCGTCGAGGCCGTCGGCTCCGAGGTGGGCCACCTGGCCGTCGGCGACCGTGTGGTCGTGCCGTTCAACATCTCGTGCGGCACCTGCTGGATGTGCTCGCGCGGACTGTTCGCGCAGTGCGAGACCACCCAGGTCACCGCGCAGGGCAAGGGCGCCTCGCTGTTCGGCTACACCTCGCTCTACGGGTCCGTCCCGGGCGGGCAGGCCGAGTACCTGCGGGTCCCGCAGGCGCAGTTCGGGCCGGTCAAGGTGCCGGAGGGCGTCGACGACGAGCGCTTCCTCTACCTGTCCGACGTGCTGCCGACCGCCTGGCAGGCGTTCGACTTCGCCGAGGTCCCCGAGGGCGGCACCGTCGCCGTGCTCGGTCTCGGCCCGATCGGCCAGATGACGGCCCGCATCGCGCTGCACGCCGGACGTCGCGTCATCGGCGTCGACCGCGTGCCCGAGCGGCTCGCCCTGGCGGCGCAGTGGGGCGTCGAGGTGGTCGACCTCGACCAGGTCGACGACGTCGCCGCCGCGATCCTCGACCTCACCCAGGGCCGGGGGGCCGACGGTGTCGTCGACGCGGTCGGCATGGAGTCCCATGGCTCGCCGGTGGCCAAGGCCGCGATCGGTGCGGTCGGCCTGCTGCCCGACGCCGTGGCCGTCCCGCTGGCCGACAAGCTGGCGGTCGACCGCCTCGAGGCGCTGCGCACCGCGGTCAAGGCCGTCCGCCGCGGCGGCACGGTCTCGATCAGCGGCGTCTACGGCGGCGAGGTCGACCCGCTGCCGCTGATGGAGATGTTCGACCGCGGCATCTCGATGCGGATGGGCCAGTGCCACGTGAAGCGCTGGACCGACGACATCGTGGCGGTCCTGGACCAGGACGCCGACGTGCTGGGCACCGAGTCGCTGGCGACGCACCGGGTCTCGCTCGAGGAGGCGCCGCAGGCCTACGAGATGTTCCAGAAGAAGCAGGACGGCTGCATCAAGGTGGTGCTCAAGCCGTGACGTCCGCCGCCGGCCCGCGCGTCGTCCTCGTCACCGGCGCGTCCAGCGGCATCGGGCGCGCCGCGGCCCACCAGTCCGCCGCCGCGGGCGACCACGTGGTGCTCGTCGCGCGGTCGCGGGACACGCTCGAGGAGGTCGCGGCGGAGTGCGCCGGCGCTGCGTCCACCCTCGTGCTGCCCACCGACATCTCCTCCGACGACGAGGTGGCGGCGTGCGTGGCCGCCGCGCTGCAGAAGCACGGACGCGTCGACGCGGTGGTGCACAGCGCCGGCGTGGTGGCCTACGGACGTACCGAGGAGGTGCCCGTCGACGTGTTCGACCAGGTGGTCCGGACCAATCTGCTGGGGTCGGTCAACCTCGCCCGGCACCTGCTGCCGCCCATGCGCGAGCGCGACAGCGGCACGTTCGTCCAGATCGGCTCGATCATCGGCCACATCGCCGTCCCGACGATGTCGCCGTACGTGGTGAGCAAGTGGGGGGTGCGGGCCCTCACCCGCCAGCTCCAGATCGAGAACCGCGACCGCCGGGGCGTGCGGATCTGCTACGTCTCGCCGGGTGGCGTCGACACGCCGATCTACCTGCAGGCCGCCAACTACAGCGGCTTCGTCGGACGCCCGCCGCCGCCGGTCTACCGTCCCGAGACGGTGGCCCGTGCCGCGCTGCGGCAGATCGACCGCCCGCGCGACCGCACGCAGGTGGGCATCGCCAACGGCGTCATGCGCCTCGGTTTCACCCTGCTGCCACGGGTGTTCGACGCGATCGTCGGGCCGATGTTCCCGGTGGCGGCCAAGGACCTGACCCACCCCGTCGCACCGGGCACGGGCAACGTCCTCGAGGCCAGGCCTCAGGACGACCGCCTGCGCGGGCAGCAGGGCAGCGCCGTCGTCGGCGTGCTGCGCAACCTGCGACGACGGGTGGGGCGCCGGTGAGCGTCGACGCGGTCGTCGTGGGCGCCGGCCCCAACGGGCTGGCGGCCGCCAACCACCTCGCCGACGCCGGCTGGTCGGTGCTCGTGCTGGAGGCGCAGGACGAGCTCGGGGGAGCGGTGCGCAGCGACCGCGAGCTCCACCCGGACTTCGTCCAGGACACCTTCAGCGCCTTCTACCCGCTCGGGGCCGCCTCGCCGGCGATGACCGCGCTCGACCTGGAGTCGCACGGCCTGCGCTGGCTGCACGCGCCCGCGGTCCTCGGGCACCCGATGCCCGGGGGCGACTGGGCGATGATCCTGCGCGACCGCGACGCCACCTGCACCCGGATGGAGGCGCAGCACGCCGGGGACGGGCAGGCATGGGCCGACCTGTGCCGCACCTGGGACCGCGTCGGCGACGACCTCGTCCATGCCCTGATGACGCCGTTCCCGCCGGTGAGGGCGGGGCTCGGGCTGCTCGGCCGGCTGCGGCACGTCGGCGGGCTGGGGTTCGTCAAGATGCTCCTGGAGCCGGTGACGCACCTGGGCTCCAGCCGGTTCGGCGGTCTCGCTCCGCAGCTCCTGCTCGCGGGCAACGCCGGGCACGCCGACATCCCCCTCGACGCGCCGGGCTCGGGCCTGATGGGCGTCCTGATGTCGATGCTCGCCCAGACCGTCGGGTTCCCGGTGCCCGAGGGAGGCGCCGGCGCGCTCACGCAGGCGATGGCCCGTCGCCTCGAGAGCCGCGGAGGGACGATCCGCTGCGGCGCACGCGTCGAGCGGGTGCTGGTCCGCGACGGTCGCGCCCACGCGGTGCGCCTCGCCGGCGGTGAGGTGGTCCCGGTCGGACGCGCCGTCGTGGCCGACGTCGTCGCCACCCACCTCTACGGCGGCCTCGTCGACGACGCCGACCTCCCGCCGCGCACCGTCTCGGCCATGACGAGGTTCCAGCTGGACCCCGGCACCGTCAAGGTCGACTGGGCCCTCGACCGGCCCGTCCCGTGGGCGTCCCCGCCGCCGGTCGCGCCGGGCACCGTGCACGTCGCGGACTCCGTGGACCAGATGGTCGAGGCGCTCACCCAGGTGGGCACGCACACCGTCCCGGCCCGTCCGTTCCTGCTCACCGGGCAGATGACGACGAGCGACCCGTCGCGCTCGCCCGCGGGCACCGAGTCGTTCTGGGCCTACACCCACGTGCCCCAGGAGACCCGTCGCGACGCCGGCGGCGACGTCAGCGGCACCTGGGACGAGTCCGACCGCGAGACCATGGGCGATCGCATCCAGGCCGAGATGGAGGCCCTCGCCCCCGGTTTCGGGTCGTCCGTGGTCGCGCGACGGGTGCTCGGCCCCCGCGAGCTGCAGGCCCGCGACGCCAACCTCGTCGGTGGCGCGATCAACGGCGGCACCTCGCAGCTGCACCAGGAGCTCGTCTTCCGTCCCGTTCCGGGTCTCGGCCGCGCCGGCACCCCCGTCAAGGGCCTCTTCCTCGGCTCGGCCTCGGCCCACCCGGGGGGCGGCGTCCACGGCGCCGCCGGCACCAACGCGGCCCGCGCCGCCCTCGCCGCCGACCGGCGTCGGTTCCTCTCGCGCCGCTGACCGTCCAGCGGTGGGTACGGCCCCAGGATGCCGGTCGAGGTGGGGCCGTTCCCACCGCCGGCAGAACCCCGAGAAAAAAAGATCCGCGAACCCGCGTCACGAATCGCGCCCACCCGCGTCCTGGTGATGAGAGCGGACGCAGGGGCGCCCGCCGCAGAGCCGGGGAGGCAGCCGTGGACGACCAGATGCACCAGCGTCCGCCGCGGGGAGCGCGACGCACGGGGATCGACGCCGAGCGCGTGCAGCTGCTCGAGGACGCCGTCGGGGGCGACGTCCGGGGCACTGGCCTGGCGGAGGTGATCGCGCTCGAGGTGGGAGCGAGCGCGGGCGCCGACGGCACGCCGCTGCGGCGGCTGTTCACCGACCTCGAGGGGGTGTACGACCGGCTCGTCGGGGAGGAGCCGGCCTATGAGGTGGCTCGGGCTCTCGGGACCGGGTGGGCCGAGGCCAGTGCCGCCCACCTGGAGACGGTGTCGTGCGAGGACCCGCTCACCGGCCTCGCGACCACGCAGCACCTGCGCTCGCGCCTCGGCGACCTGTACCGCGTCGCGCGGCGGGACTGCGTGCCCGTGACCGACACGCACGTCCTGGTCGTGGCCGACCTGCCGACGCCCGCCGCCGGCGTCCCGTCGCTGCTGCGGTCGTTGACGATGCTCGAGGCCGCCACGCTGGTGCGCACCGTCTTCGACGGCGCCGAGACCATCGCCCAGCTGGGCGAGCTGCGCACCGTCGCCCTGGTCGACCGCACGGCGCACGTCGACGACGCCGCCGCGGCGGTCGCGACGCTGCTGCGGACCCGGGCCCGACGGCTCGGGGGCATCGCCTCCGTCGGGGTGCAGCTGCTCCCCGAGGACGAGGACTCCGCGACGAGCCTGCTCGGGCAGCTCGCGCGGTAGATCAGGTGGGCCGCCCCGCCGTCGGGGGGAGGCACGACAGCGGCTGGATCTCGGGACCAGCCGGCTCGTGCCCCCTGGCGGGGCGACCCACCGCACCACCGACGGGTCCCCGTCGTCCGGCCCTCGGGGCGCCGGGCGACGGGGACCGTTCCACGTCCGGGCATGGCCCATCGGTGTCATCTGGACGCGTTCGGGCCCGCGAGCGCGGCCCAGCGGTGACGATGGCGGTCGCCGATGCACCCTCGTGGGAGGGGGTGCGCCGGCGGGCCGTCGAGGCGGCCCCGGGTGTCGGGGCCGTGTGGGAGGCTTCTGCCATGTGCGGGAGGTATGCCAGCAGCAGGTCCGGCGACGACCTCGTGGACGAGTTCGACCTCGATCCGGCCGCGGGCGTCCCGGTGGTGCCGGTCGACTACAACGTCGCCCCCACCAAGCACGTCCCGGTGGTCCTCGCGCGCAGCCCGCGCGCCGAGCCCGACGCCGCGCCGGTGCGCCGCCTGCAGCTCGCCCGCTGGGGTCTGGTGCCCAGCTGGGCCAAGGACCCCTCCATCGGCAACAAGATGATCAACGCCCGGCTCGAGACCGCGGCCGAGAAGCCGTCGTTCCGCAAGGCGTTCGCCTCACGACGCGCCCTCGTGCCCGCCGACGGGTACTACGAGTGGTACGCCAGCACCGCCCGCGACGCCAAGGGCAAGCCGGTCAAGCAGCCCTTCTTCATCCGCCCGCAGGGCGGCGGCGTGCTCGCCATGGCCGGGCTCTACGAGCTCTGGCGCGACCCCGCGGCCTCGGTCGACGACGACCCGTGGCTGTGGTCGTTCACCATCCTCACCACCCGCGCCGAGGACGACCTCGGCCGTCTGCACGACCGGATGCCGCTGCTGCTGGAGCCGTCCGACCACAGCCGTTGGCTCGACCCCCACGTCACCGACACCGCTGACGTCACCTCGATGCTGGTGCCCGCCGCGCCGGGCCGGCTCGAGGCCTTCCCGGTGTCCCGCTCGGTCAACAACGTCCGCAACGAGGGGCCCGAGCTCGTCGAGCCCATCCCGCTGAGCGACGTCCCCGACGACGTCCTGGCGGTCGGCTGACGTGCCCGCCGCCGAGACGCGGACCGTCCGGACGCCCCACGGCCCCGGACGGCTCGTGACGCACCGGGCCGTCCGGCCCCGCGCCACCCTCGCGCTCACCCACGGCGCCGGCGGCGGCATCGACGCCCGTGACCTCGTCGCGCTGGCCCGCGGGCTGGTGCGACACGACATGACCACGATCCTGGTGGAGATGCCGTGGGTGTCGGCGGGCCGCAAGATCGCGCCGGCGCCGGCGGTGCTCGACGAGTGCTTCGTGGCCCTGCTCGACCAGGTCCGCCCGCGCGTCCCGCTCGTCGTGGGCGGACGCAGCGCGGGCGCGCGCGTCGCCTGCCGTACCGGGCGCCACGTGGGCGCCGTCGGCGTCCTCGCGCTCGCCTTCCCGCTGCACCCGCCGGGGAGGCCGGAGAAGAGCCGGGCCGACGAGCTCGACACCGGGCTGCCGCTGCGTGTCCTGCAGGGCACGCGCGACCCGTTCGGTGGCCCGATCGAGATGCCGCTCGGGGTCGGCGTCGATCCCGTCGAGGGCGCCGACCACGGGTTCGCCGTCCGGCGCAGCGACCCGCTCGACCAGGCCGAGGTGCTGTCGTTGCTGGTCGAGCGCACCGCGGTGTTCGTCGAGCGGATCACCCCCGCACGACGTCGCCAGCCGGCGTAGACGGACCGGCCGGAACAAAGGACCGCGACCCCCGGTTGGCACAGGTGACACACCACACCAGCCCCGGAAGGAGCGACCTCGTGCTGCAGACCGTCACGCACGCACCGACCTGTCGCCACGAGGGTGCGGGAGTACGCTTGAGCGCGATGACCGAACCCACTGACACCACCGCGGCACCCGACGACGAGGTCGTCGACGTCGCCACCGAGACTCCCGAGGAGCGGGCGCTCCGCTTCGAGCGCGACGCCCTGCCATTCCTGGACCAGCTGTACTCCGCCGGCCTGCGGATGACGCGCAGCCCGGCCGATGCCGAGGACCTCGTCCAGGAGACGTTCGCGAAGGCCTACAGCGCCTTCCACCAGTTCAAGCCCGGCACCAACCTCAAGGCGTGGCTGTACCGGATCCTGACGAACACCTACATCAACTCCTACCGCAAGAAGCAGCGCCAGCCGCAGCAGTCCATGACCGAGCAGGTCGAGGACTGGCAGCTGGCCGCGGCGGAGTCGCACACCTCGTCGGGCCTGAAGTCCGCCGAGATGGAGGCACTCGAGCACCTGCCCGACAGCGACGTCAAGGACGCGCTGCAGAAGCTGCCCGAGGACTTCCGGTACGCGGTCTACCTCGCCGACGTCGAGGGGTTCCCGTACAAGGAGATCGCCGAGATCATGGGCACGCCCATCGGCACCGTGATGTCGCGCCTGCACCGCGGACGTCGTCAGCTCCGCGAGATGCTGTCGGACTACGCGCGCGACCGCGGTCTCGCGGTCAGCGCGGCGGGGGAGAAGGCATGAGCGCGCACGGTCCCGACTGCGTGCGGGCCCTCGACAGCCTCTACCTGTTCATCGACCGCGAGCTCGACGAGGCCAGCTGGGACGAGATCCACGCCCACATCGCCGACTGCGAGCCCTGCCTGACGGCGTTCGACCTCGAGAAGATGGTCAAGACGCTCGTGGCCCGCTCGTGCACCGAGAGCGCCCCGGCGCCGCTGCGCGACCGCGTCCTCACCTCGATCCGCACGGTGAGCATCGAGATCAGCGAGAACACCTACACCGAGCACAGCTTCACCGAGACGACGATCGAGCCGCCCCGGGACTGACGCCCGCAGCACGACGAAGGCCCCCGCAGCATCAGCTGCGGGGGCCTTCGTCGTCCGGCACCGGGGGTGCCGGGAGGTTCACGCGTTGGGGCGCTTGCCGTGGTTCGCGTTCTTCTTGCGACGCGCACGACGCTTACGACCGGTCTTGCCCATGGGTCCTCCTCGTCGGGGTGGTTCCCCGCGATCGGGGACGAACGGCACCATCGTCCCACACCCTCGCGCGCCGACTTCCGTGCCATCGGGAGTTCACCGCCCGCGAACTCCCGATGACGCGGAAGTCAACGCGCCGGCATGGGGGATCAGGGGCGGGTGAGGCGGTCGAGGAAGGGCTCGCGGCGGACGACGACACGACGGACGCGGCCGTGGGCGACCACCTGGCCGGCGTCGTCACGGGCGACCACCTCGAACGAGACCAGGCGGCCGTCGACGTCGGTGACGGCCGCGGTCGCGGTCACGGTGGTCCCGACCGCGCTCGCGGCGACGTGCTCGAGGTCGACCCGGGTGCCCACCGACGACGACGCGTCGTCGAGCTCGGCCGCGATGGCGGCGCAGGTGGCCTCCTCGCACCAGGCGACCAGGCGCGGGGTGCCGAGCACGGGGAGGTCGCCACTGCCGAGCGCCGACGCGGTGTCCTGCTCGCCGACGACGTGGTCGACGCTCGCGTGCTGGCCGGCCGTGATGCTCATGGGTCTCCTCGGTGGTGGACGTCGCGCCTGAACCCGAGCAGGTCGACGCCGGGCAGCGGCGCCCAGTCCAGCACAGGGTCGCGGCGGAAGCCGAACCCGGTGTACAGGGCGTGGGCGGCGGCCATCTCCTGCAGCGAGCACAGCACGACCTCGTCGAGACCCTGCTCGGCGGCACGGTCGAGGCACCAGGTGACGAGGGCGCGCGCGACCCCGCGGCCGCGCGCGGTCGGCGCGACCGCCAGCATCCTGACCTCGCCCTGCCGGTCGGTCGTGGCCACCTCGCGCATCGGCGATCCCGGCGGGCACCAGGTGACCGTGCCGACGGGGACGCCGTCGTCGACGGCCACCACCAGCTCGGCGTCGCGCGCCCGACGCCGCCCGTCGGCCAGCTCGCCGCGGTAGTGCTCGTCGGGCGAGCCGTCGGGCCGCAGCAGGTAACCCTCGTCGCCGTAGACCGACGCGGTCAGGGCGCCCACGGCGTCGAGCTCGGACGACCGCGCGAGGCGGAGCGCGACCGGCACCGGCTCAGATCCCGTGCGTCGCGCGCGGGTAGGCCGCCTCGACGTCGGTGATGACGTTGACCAGGTAGGGGATGCCCGAGGCGAACGCCCGGTCGAGCGCCGGCCCGATCTGGCGCGGGTCGGTGACCATCTCGCCGCCGCCGCCCAGCGCGGTGACGACCTGGTCGTACCGCGTGCCCGGACGCAGGTCGGCCGCGACGTCGTAGCCGTAGAGCATCTGCATCGGGCCCTTCTCCAGGCCCCAGGCGCCGTTGTTGCCCACCACCATCACGACGGGGAGGTCGTGCCGCACCAGCGTGTCGACGTCGACGAGCGACATGCCCGCCGCGCCGTCGCCGAGCAGCAGCACCACCTGGCTGGACGGTCGCGCGATGCGCGCGCCCATCGCCGCACCGAGGCCGGCGCCGAGGCAGCCGTAGGGGCCGGGGTCGAGCCAGCCGCCGGGCCGCTTGGGCTCGACGAACTTGCCCGCGAACGAGACGAAGTCGCCGCCGTCGCCGATGACGACGGCGTCGTCCTCGAGTCGCGGCAGCAGCTCGCCGTAGATGCGGGCGGGGTGGACCGGGTCGGCCTCGGCCGAGAGCAGCGCGCCGTCGCGCTCCACGGCGACACCCACCTGCTCCTGCAGGTCCGACAGCCACGGCGACCAGTCCGGACGGCTGCCGGACGCGCTCTGCAACGAGGTGAGGATGCCGTCGAGCACGCGCGTGAGGTCGCCGGACGCGGTCGCCGACGTGA
The DNA here is from genome assembly GCA_030655315.1 of Nocardioidaceae bacterium. Taxonomy (GTDB): domain Bacteria; phylum Actinomycetota; class Actinomycetes; order Propionibacteriales; family Nocardioidaceae; genus JAURVT01. The sequence continues at coordinate 55,128 of JAURVT010000010.1, forward strand.
CGGCGTGCGTCGACACCTGGCCGGGGGAGTCGGCGAGGTGGACGACGTCGGCAGGGGTCGCGCCGTCCTTGCCACCGAAGACGCCGTAGCCGAGGCGGAAGTCCAGCGGGGTGCCGACGACGACCGCGAGGTCGCAGCGCCCGAAGGCGGCCGAGCGCGCCTTGGTGACCAGCTGCGGGTGGCCGCCGGGGACGACCCCGCGTCCCATGCCGTTGGAGATCACCGGGATGCCGGACTCGGTGACGAAGCGCAGGGCCGCCTCCTCGGCGTGGTCGGCCCAGACGTCGGTGCCGAGCACGAGCACGGGGCGCTCGGCGCGGGCGAGCAGGCGGGCCACCGCGACGAGGTCGTCGGGGTCGGGCTCGATCGGGGCGACGGACGGGCCCGGGTCGGTGACGCTGCTCGTGGCGCGGTCGAAGAACTGGTCCATCGGCACGTCGAGGAACACCGGCCCGCGGTGCGAGGACCCGGCGAGGTCGAACGCCTCCTGGACCGTCGGCGCGATGGCGTCGGTGGTCATCGCCGACGTGGCGTGCTTGGAGATCGTCGAGAAGATCGGCGGGTGGTCCAGCTCCTGCAGGCTGCCGGTGCCCCAGCGGCTGGTGGGCGCCCGTCCGCCGATCACGACCAGCGGGGAGCCGGTGAAGTAGGCCTGGGCCACCGGGCTGACGCCGTTGGTGACGCCGGGCCCCGCGGTCAGCACCGCCAGGCCGGGCGTGCGGGTGAGCTTGCCCGTGGCCTCGGCCGCGAACACGGCCGACGGCTCGTGGCGGACGTCGACCAGCCGGGTGGTCGGCTCGTCCTTCACGGCCGCGTCGTACATCGGGAACACGTGCGCACCGGACAGCGTGAACATCGTGTCGACGCCGTGCGCCCGGGCGACGTCGAGCGCCAGCTGCCCGCCGTGGCCCTCCCGTCCGGCGGCGGCCTCGGCGGGATCGGTGGGCGTGCTGTCCTCGGTGGTCATGGGCCCGACCCTACCGACCGGTAGCCCCGTCCGCCGCCGACGCGTCGCGCGGCGGCAGGTCGGCCTCGAGCGTCTCCACGACGCCCTCGTCGCCCGCGTCGGCGCGGTAGTCGCCCGGCTCGGTCTGGTCGGTGCCGCGCGGCACGTTCGCCGAGCGCAGGACCAGCGTCAGCAGGGTGGCGACGACGAGGTTGAGCACCAGGGCGGTGATGCCGAAGTAGACCGGGTTGTCGCTCAGCTGCATGCCGAAGACCTTGAGCGGGGCCACCGAGCCGCCGAAGTGCGACCCGGGGTTGCCCACCGAGGGCTGGGCGTAGGCGGCGTAGGTGCCCCACAGGAAGCCGACGGCCCAGCCGCTCAGCAGCGCGTAGCGGTGGAACCACCGCGTGTACAGGCCGAGGACGATCGCGGGCAGCGTCTGCAGGATCCAGATGCCGCCGAGGAGCTGCAGGTTGATCGCGAACTCGTTGGGCAGGGCGAGCACGAAGACCAGTGCGCCGAACTTGACCAGCAGGCTCGCGAGCTTGCTCTGGCGGGCCTCGTCGGCGGGGGTGCAGTCGGGCCGGATGTAGGTCTTGTAGATGTTGCGGGTCCACAGGTTGGCCGCGGCGATCGACATGATCGCGGCCGGCACGAAGGCGCCGATCGCGATGGCGGCGAACGCCAGCCCGGCGAACCAGCCGGGGAACTCGTTCTCGAACAGCTGCGGGATCGCCAGCTGCGCGTTGTCGGTCTGGACGCCGGCGGCGACGGCCGCGAGCCCGAGCAGGGCCAGCAGGCCGAGCAGGAACGAGTAGGCCGGCAGCAGCGAGGCGTTGCGACGGATGATGTTGCGGTTCTTGGTCGACAGCACCGCGGTGATCGAGTGCGGGTACATGAACAGGGCGAGGGCCGAGCCGAGGGTGAGCGACGCGTAGGCCCAGTGCGCCGGTCCCTGCGGGATCAGGCCCTTCGCGGTGGCGTCGCCGGCGGCGATGGCGTCGGAGTTGGTGGAGTTGAACTCGTTGAACGAGCGCTCCGCGGCGTTGAAGATCTCGCCCCAGCCACCGAGCTGGGTGGGCAGGTAGATGACCGCGGCGATGATGACGACGTAGATCAGCGAGTCCTTGACGAACGCGATCAGCGCCGGGGCGCGCAGGCCCGAGGAGTAGGTGTACAGCGCCAGCACCAGGAAGGCGACGAACAGCGGGATGTCCTTGATCAGCCAGTTGTCGCTGTCGGTGCCGATGCCGATGACGTCGAGCACGGCCTGGATGCCGACCAGCTGCAGCGCGATGTAGGGCATCGTCGCGAGCAGGCCGGTGAAGGCCACGGCGAGCGTGAGCCCCTTGGAGTCCCAGCGGCCCTGGACGAAGTCGGCCGGGGTCACGTAGCGGTGGCGGTGCGAGACCGACCAGAGCCGCGGCAGGAAGATGAAGATGATCGGGTACAGGATGATCGTGTAGGGCACCGCGAAGAAGCCCGTCACCGATCCCGCGTAGAGAGTCGCCGGCACCGCGATGAACGTGTAGGCGGTGTAGATGTCGCCGCCGATGAGGAACCACGCGACGAACGTGCCGAAGCTGCGGCCGCCGAGGCCCCACTCGTCGAGGTTGTCGAGCTTGGCCACCTTGCGCCACTTGGACGCGAGGAAGCCCATCACCGTGACGAGGATGAAGAAGAACAGGAAGACGGCGAGCGCCACGCCGTCGAGGCCGTCGCTCGTCATGCGCGGGGCTCCTGGTCCTTGCGACCGACCGGGGGACCGTCGTGCTCGCGTCGCTGGCGCTCGTTGACGCGGATCATCGCGAAGGCGATCGAGGTGCCGACGACCGACACCAGCACGAGGACGAACTGGTACCAGAAGAAGAACGGGATGCCCGCCACCTCCGGGCCCCGTCGGGCGTAGGTGAAGACGAGCAGCGGGAGCACGACGGGGACCGCGAGCGCGATCCCGGCGACGTACAGGGGCGTGCGGGACGGCACGGTGGACCTCCGGCGTTGGGGCGTCTGGACGGCGACGTCGCCCCACGGAGGCTCAGGTCGCTGTGGGGACCGTACGCCTTCCGGTGGACGATTGGAACAACCAGGGACTCTCGGCGCGGATCGCGTCCAGCACCGACAGGAGCAGGTCCGACCGGTGGGGCGGACGGCCGCGGAACAGGTCGACGTCGTCGCGCTGGTCGGGGCGGCCCTGCACCCCGAGCGCGAGCTGGATGTGCAGCGAGCGCAGGTAGGCCGAGGTGTTGTGCGCGCTCGCGGTGGGCCACTCGCCCGGCACCGATCCCCGCGTCTGCGGCGGGCGGGTGCCCGAGGCGACCCGCGCGAGCCACGGCTCGAGGATGCCGAACCCCAGCTCGCCGCGCTGCAGGATGGCCATCGTCGAGTAGGCAAGCCGGTCCTCCTCGCCGTGGCGCCAGGCGTAGTCGGTGGGCAGGAGCAGCCGGTCGGCGGTGACGTCGAGCAGGACGGTGAGCTCGAGGCGCCCGAAGTGCCGGGACCGGGCGAAGGTGCCGATCAGGTCGGCACCGTGGGCGACGGCGTGGGCCCAGCCCTGGCCGGGCACCCAGCCCCGCAGGTCGCGCTCGCGGACGTACCAGGAGGTGGTGAGGTCGCCCCACGCCATCACGGTGTCGGGCGGCACCAGCGTCTCGTTGTTGTCGCGGGTGACGATCTCGGACAGCAGCAGCGCGCTGAATGACCGGCGCAGCACCGAGACGTCGCCGTCGGAGCCGAGCCCGGTGCGCAGCCCGGGGGCGATGCCGTTGCCGAGCCCGGTGAGCACGTGGTCGTACTCGCCGGCCGCGATCCAGGTGGCCAGGAGCGGGTAGGCGAGGTCGTCGCGCAGCCGTGGGCTGGGGCTGCCCAGCATCTCGACGAGCTCCATCGTGGACTCGTCGAGGGGACGGTCGTGCGGGACGTGCATGCCGGCGCTGACCACCGACTGCCAGTACGACTCCGACACCGGCCCATGGTCGCACGGACCACCCCTCGGACGGGACGACCATCTGGAGGGGACGGGCTCGGGGCCGCCGTAGCCTGGCGTCGTGCCCACGTTGGACGACGTCGCCCACCACCAGACCCGGCTCGACGCCCTCGACGTCGAGTGGCTGCACCTGCTCATCGCGGACTGGCAGATCATCGCGGACCTGTCGTTCGCCGACCTGCTGCTGTGGCTGCCCGACGCCGAGGGTCGCGGGTTCTGGGCCGGGGCGCAGATGCGTCCGACGACCGGCCCGACCGCCCTGGTGGACGACCTCGTGGGCGACTTCGTGCCCGCGGGACGGCGGCCCATGGTCGATGCCGCCCTCGTCGAGGGCCGGGTCATCCGCGAGGGCGATCCCGAGTGGCTCGACCAGGTGCCCGTGCGCGTCGAGGCCATCCCGGTGCGGCGGGGCGACCGGGTGATCGCGGTGATCGCCCGCAGCACCAACCTGCTGGGGGTGCGCACGCCGAGCCGGCTCGAGCTCGCCTACCTGCAGACCGCCGGCGAGCTGGCGACGATGATCAGCCGCGGGGAGTTCCCGACGCCCGGGGAGGGCTCGGACCCGAGCCGCTCGCTGCGGGTCGGTGACGGCTTCGTGCGCACCGACGCCCGGGGCACCGTCTCCTACGCCAGCCCCAACGCGATGTCGGCCTACCGCCGGCTCGGCCTGGGCGGAGACCTCGTCGGCACGCCGCTCGCCGAGACCACCGAGACGCTCGTGCCGGTTTCGTCGCGCGCCACCGACGTGGCCCTGTCCGCGGTGGTCGCGGGTCGGGCGCCGGCCGAGGCCGAGCTGGAGAACCGGGGAGCCTCGGTGCTGCTGCGGTCGGTGCCGCTGCGGGCCGACGGCGAGCGCAGCGGCGCGCTGGTGCTGCTGCGCGACGTCACCGAGCTGCGGCGCAGCGAGCGCGAGCTGATGAGCCGCGAGGCCACGATCCGCGAGATCCACCACCGGGTGAAGAACAACCTGCAGACGGTGGCGGCCCTGCTGCGCCTGCAGGCACGCCGGCTCGACTCGCCGCAGGGACGTCAGGCGCTGGAGGAGGCCGAGCGCCGCGTGGGATCGATCGCGCTGGTGCACGAGACCCTCAGCCGCAAGCTGGACGAGACGGTCGAGTTCGACGAGATCGCCGACCGGCTGCGGATGACGGTGGCCGAGGTCTCGTCGTCGTCCTCCCGCGTGACCGCGACGCGCCGGGGCAGCTTCGGGGTGCTGCCCGCCGAGGTCGCGACGCCCCTCGCCATGGTGCTGACCGAGCTGATCCAGAACGCCGCCGAGCACGCGTTCGAGGACGCCCCCGGCGAGGTGGTCCTGGAGGTGCAGCGGAGTCGCGGGCGGCTGGTCCTGACGGTCGTCGACGACGGCGTCGGCATCGCGGACGACGTCGATCCCCGCGAGAGCGCCGGGCTGGGCGTCTCGATCGTGGTGGCCCTGGTGGAGACCGAGCTGGGCGGCACGCTCGCGTTCGGTCCGGGGCACGGACCGGGCGGCCGGGGCACCCGGGTCGAGGTGTCGCTGCCGCTGGGCGAGGAGTGAGGCCGCGGACGACGACGGTCCCGCACCCCCGGGGGGATGCGGGACCGTCGAGGTCGTGCGGGTGTCAGGCGGTGCGCACGCGGGCGCGGGCGTTGCGGCGCTTCAGCGCACGACGCTCGTCCTCGCTCATGCCACCCCAGACACCGTGGTCCTGGCCGGACTCGAGGGCCCACTCCAGGCAGAGCTCGCGGACGTCGCACCTGCGGCAGACCACCTTGGCGTCCTCGATCTGGGCGATCGCGGGACCGGTGTTGCCGATGGGGAAGAACAGCTCTGGATCTTCTTCGAGACACGCAGAGCGGTGACGCCAGTCCACGGCCTTGCCTCCTTCTGTACTGGGGTGGTCGTGACCGGCGGGTCTCGACCTCATGACGAACGTGTGAACACCTTCACGATCGACGTCCGCCGATCATCTGACCGGGTGGGAGAGGCGATCGGTGGCCGTGTCGCGGCACGACGAGAAGGGCTTCTGTCCAAGCTCACTCGATCGTCGCAACAATCCCCTGCTTGCACAAGGGAGTTGCCGCTGTCGAATCTGTCACACTGACCACAGCCCCGCACCCCGAGATCCGGGCCGCGTCGCGGTGCCGACGTAGGCTTCCGGGGTGGACGAGCCGGATCTGACCAGCAGACCCGGACCCCGCGTGCGGCTCGCCGTGACGGTGGCGGCGCTGGTGCTCGCCCTGGAGGGCGTGGCCCTGCTGGCCTTCGCCGTGCTCGACGTCGCGTCGGTGACCTCGGGCCGGCTCGCGCTGGGCATCGGCACGGCGCTGTTCTTCGTCGTGTACGCGGGCGGCCAGCTCGCCGCCGCGTGGGGGCTCGTGCGGATGAGGTCGTGGGCGCGCGGTCCGGCGGTGTTCACCCAGCTCGTCCAGCTCGGCCTGGCCTGGAACCTGCGGGGGACCGGCACGCCGGTCGCGCCCGCCCTGGTGGTCGCGGCGCTCGTCGTCGTCGGCTGCGTGCTCGCGCCGCCGGTGCTCCGGGCGTTCGAGGCCGCCGACCCGGCCGACCCGCACACCGTCTGACCGGACCCGCTCAGAGCTCGTCGCCGAGGCCCTCGCGCAGCCGCGCGAGCGTGCGCGACAGCAGCCGCGACACGTGCATCTGCGACATCCCGATCTCCTGCGCGATCTGCGACTGCGTCATCTGCCCGAAGAACCGGAGCATCAGGATCTGGCGGTCCCGCGGCTCCAGCGCGGCGAGCAGCGGCTTGAGCGACTCGCGGTACTCCACGTGCTGCAGCGCCTGGTCGTCCTCGCCCAGGACGTCGGCCATCGAGCCACCCTCGCCCGAGCGGGCGTCGGGGGCGTCCAGCGAGAGGGTCGAGTAGGCGTTGGCCGACTCCAGGCCCTCGAGGACGGTCTCCTCGCTGACGTCGAGGCGGGCGGCGATCTCGGTGATGGTGGGGGAGCGGCCGAGCTGCTGGTTGAGCTCGGCCGTGGCGCCGGCCAGCGAGATCCGCATCTCCTGCAGCCGCCGGGGCACCCGGATGCTCCAGCCCTTGTCGCGGAAGTGCCGCTTGATCTCCCCCACGACGGTGGGCGTCGCGTAGGTGGAGAACTCGACCCCGCGGTCGGACTCGAACCGGTCGATGGCCTTGAGCAGACCGATGGTGCCGACCTGGACGAGGTCGTCGAGCGGCTCGCCGCGGTTGCGGAACCGCTTGGCGAGGTGCTCGACCAGGGGCAGGTGCAGCTGGACCAGGCGGGTCCGTGCCTCGCTGCGGCCGGCGTCGTCGGCGCGGGCCAGCTCGGCGAAGGCCGCCTGGGTGCGGCTCTTGACGTCGTCGCCGAGGCCCTCGTCGGGGTCGGCGGGCCGGTGGGCGTCGGTCACGACCGCTCGTCCTGCTCGCGCGGGTGGGTGAGGACCAGGGACAGCCCGCTCGCGCCCGCGGCCGTGGTGAGTCCGACCTCGACCGAGCTGGCCAGCGCGGTGAGCACCATCCAGGCGAAGCCCTCGGGCCTCGGCGGCCGCGGGGCGGGCGTCGGCACCTCGCACCGCAGGACGAGCCGCGGCCCGTCCAGGAAGAACGAGAAGGTGAGCATGGCGTCGTCGCCGGACTGCTGCAGCAGCAGCGCGCCCGCCTCGTCGACGGCCATCCGGAGGTCCTCGACGTCGTCGAGGGTGAAGTCCAGGCGGGCGGCCATGGCGGCGGCGGCGGTGCGCAGCAGCGAGAGGTGCACGCCGTCCGCGGGCACGCTCAGCTCGACCTCCGGCCGCCCGAGGGCGCGGTCGTCGTGCTGGGTCACGGGATCCCTTCGTCGAGGCCCGGCCGGGCCCGCGCGGCACACTCTAACGAGGGCCCGTACCCGGCGGCGTGACCCCTGTCACCCGGACGATCCGGGCGTCGGCAGCGCCCGGGGCCCTGTGCCACACTGACCGCGGGAGACCCCCACGTCATCGCCCGGACTGCCAGATCGGCAGGTTCTGGACGGTCCGCACGCGCCCGCGTCGCCGACCCCACTGCCGCCGCCCGAGGGCGGCCACGATGCCGACGTCGCCGCGCGTCGACCCGGAGGTCCCATCCCATGTCCCGAGCCGACGACACCCTCGACCAGGCCGGCGACGCCCGTCCCGGCGTCGACCACCCCGCCTTCGCCCTGCACGTCGGGGGCAAGATGGAGGTCGCCAGCACCGTGCCGCTGACCGGCGCCGACGACCTGTCGCTCGCCTACACCCCCGGCGTCGCCCTGGTGTGCGAGGCGATCGCCGCCGACCCGGCGCTGGCCGACGAGTACACCTGGATCCCGAACACCGTGGCCGTGGTCACCGACGGCACCGCGGTGCTCGGGCTCGGCGACATCGGCCCGGTGGCCGCGATGCCGGTGATGGAGGGCAAGGCCGTGCTGTTCAAGCAGTTCGGCGGCGTCGACGCCATCCCGATCTGCCTGGACACCAAGGACGTCGACGAGATCGTCGAGACCGTCGTCCGGATGGCACCGAGCTTCGGCGGCGTCAACCTCGAGGACATCTCGGCACCTCGGTGCTTCGAGATCGAGCGTCGCCTGCAGGAGCGTCTCGACATCCCGATCTTCCACGACGACCAGCACGGCACCGCGGTGGTCGTGCTCGCGGCGCTCATCAACGCGGTCAGGCTCACCGGCCGGCGGATGGAGGACACCAAGGTGGTCGTCTCCGGCGCGGGGGCGGCCGGCGTCGCGGTGACCCGGATCCTGCTCCAGGCGGGCGTCCGGCACGTCGCGGTCTGCGACTCCAAGGGCGTCATCCACTCCGGTCGGGAGGACCTCACGGCCGTCAAGCAGGACGTCGCCGCCGTCACGGCCTTCGCCGGCGCCACCGGCCAGCTGGGCGACGCGCTCGAGGGCGCGGACGCGTTCGTCGGCGTCTCGGGCGGCTCGGTGCCGGCCGAGGCGATCGCCCGGATGGCCCCCGACGCGATGATCTTCGCGCTGGCCAACCCGACGCCGGAGGTGCACCCCGACGTCGCCCGGCAGCACGCGACGGTCGTCGCGACCGGTCGCTCGGACTTCCCCAACCAGATCAACAACGTGCTCGCTTTCCCCGGCATCTTCCGCGGGACGATCGACGTCCGGGCGTCCCGGATCACCGAGGGGATGAAGGTCGCGGCCGCGCTGGCGCTGGCCGACCTCGTCGGCGACGACCTCGAGGCCGCCTACGTGATCCCCTCGCCGTTCGACGACCGGGTGGCGCCGGCCGTCGCGGCCGCCGTGTCCGCGGCTGCGCGGGCCGACGGCGTCGCGCGTCGGTAGGGTCGCCGCATGTTCGCCGTCTACGCCGAGTCCTTCTCCTCCGACGACCCGCTGTCCGGCCTCGTGCTGGGCGAGCGCCCCGACCCCGAGGTGCCCCCGGGCTGGACGACCGTCCAGGTCAAGGCCGCCTCGATCAACCACCACGACGTGTGGTCGCTGCGGGGCGTCGGGCTCCGCGACGAGTCGCTGCCGATGATCCTCGGCTGCGACGCCGCCGGCATCGACGAGGACGGCAACGAGGTCGTCGTCCATGCCGTGATCAGCGACCCGTCGTGGTCGGGCGACGAGACGCTGGACCCCAAGCGGTCGCTGCTGTCCGAGCGCTACCAGGGCACCATGGCCGACAAGGTGGCGGTGCCGCGCGGCAACGTCGTGCCCAAGCCCGCCGGGCTGTCGTTCGAGGAGGCCGCGTGCCTGCCCACCGCCTGGCTCACCGCCTACCGGATGCTCTTCACCCAGTCGGGCCTCAAGCCCGGCGACACGGTGCTCGTGCAGGGCGCGGGCGGCGGCGTGGCCACCGCCTGCATCATGCTCGCGCGCGCCGCGGGCATCCGGGTCTTCGCCACCAGCCGTGACGAGGCCAAGCGGGCCAGGGCGCTCGAGATCGGCGCGCACGAGGTCTTCGAGGCCGGCGCGCGGATGCCGTACCGCGTCGACGCCGTGATGGAGACGGTCGGCGCCGCCACGTGGTCGCACTCGATCAAGTCGCTCAGGCCGGGCGGCACCGTCGTCATCGTCGGGGCCACCTCGGGCGACGCGCCGTCCCACGCCGAGCTGACCCGGATCTTCTTCCTCCAGCTGCGGATCCAGGGCTCGACCATGGGCACCCGCACCGAGCTCGCCGAGCTGGTCCAGCTGCTCGACGTCTCCGGCGTCCGTCCCCTGATCGACCGCACCATCGCCCTGGAGGACGCCCGCGACGGCTTCGCCGCCGTCGCCGGCGGTGACGTCTTCGGCAAGGTCGTCCTCACCCGCTGAGGAGTCCGCGAGATACGGGTTCTGCACCATCGGAGCGTCGATTTTGGTGCAGAACCCGTATCTCGGCGACGCGGGGCGGGGCGCGGGTCAGTCGTCGGCGAGGAGGTGGCGGAGGTAGCGGTCGGGGGCGTCGAGGTAGGCGCGCCAGTGGGCGACGAGCTCGAGGTCGTCCCACGCGCTCTCCCGCAGGCCCCACGGCCCGACCTCGACGATCCGGGCGCCGGGGAGCGAGGCGAGGACGGGGGAGTGGGTGGCGCAGAGCACCTGCCCACCGTCCTCCACGAGCCGCTGCAGCGTGCTCATCAACCGCAGCGTGGACGAGAACGACAGCGCCGCCTCGGGCTCGTCGAGGCAGTAGAAGCCCGCCGAGTCGAAGCGGTGCTCGAGCACTGCGAGGAACGACTCGCCGTGGCTCATCTCGTGGAAGTCCGGGTCGGACCCGCCGGGGTTCTCCTCCAGGAACGTGTACCAGCCGTGCATCGTCTCGGCGCGCAGGAAGAACCCCCAGCGACCCGAGCCGATGCCGCGACGCATCTGCAGCGCCCCGGGCAGCGGCGACTCCGTGCTGCGCGTGGTGTGACGTCCGAAGGCCGTGCCGCCCTCGGGCGAGAGGCCGTACAGCTGGGCGACGGCCTCGACGAGCGTCGACTTGCCCGAGCCGTTCTCACCGACCAGGAAGGTGACGCCCGGCCCGAGGTCCAGGCCCTCCTCCAGCAGCTGCTCCACCGCGGGGACGGTGCACGGCCACGCGTCGGGGTCGAGGTGCTCGTGCGGGTCGGGGTGGCGCTGCACCCGCACGACGGGCGGTTGGTCGAACCGCACCGCGGGCGTCAGTCGTCGTCGAGGTCGTCGTCGAGCCGGGCCAGCCAGGTGGCCAGGCGCTCGACGGGAACCTCGAACTCGGGGTACTGGTCGACGAACTCCGTGAGCCGCTCGGCCACCCAGGCGAGGCTGACGTCCTCCTCGCCCCGCCTGGTGGCCAGCTCCTCGATGCCGCGGTCGGTGAAGTACACGTCAGGCGAACGCCTGCTGCATCAACGACTTGTTCTGCTCCACGTGACGCTTGTGCTGGCCGACCGACGGTGCCGCCGACTCCTCGCGCGAGACCCGCGAGAACGGCAGGTCGCCGACCTCGGGGAACAGGTTGAGCGCGAGGTGCGGCCACGGGCCCTGGTTGGCCGGCTCGTCCTGCACCCAGCGGATCTCCCGGGCGTTGGTGTAGCGGCCGAGCTCGGTGCGCAGCTCCTCGAGCGGACGCGGGTAGAGCTGCTCGAGCCGGACGATCGCGGTGCGCGAGCCACCCTCCTCGATCCGGTCGCGCTCGGCGAGGAGGTCGTAGGTGATGCGCCCGCTGCAGACGAGCACGCGCTCGACCTCGGTGGGGTCGACCTTGTCGTCGCCGATGACCGGACGGAACTCGCCGTGGGTGAAGTCGTCGGGCTGGGAGACGGCCGCCTTCAGGCGCAGCAGCTGCTTGGGCGTGAACACCACCAGCGGGCGGTGCTCGGTCTGCAGGGCCTGGCGGCGCAGCAGGTGGAAGTGCGACGCGGGCGTCGACGGCTGGGCGATCGTCATCTGGTCGTCCGCGGCGAGCGTCAGGAACCGCTCGATGCGGGCCGACGAGTGGTCCGGGCCCTGGCCCTCGTAGCCGTGGGGGAGCAGCAGGACGACGCCGGACTTCTGGTTCCACTTGCCCTCACCGGCCGAGATGTACTCGTCGATGATCGACTGCGCGCCGTTGACGAAGTCGCCGAACTGCGCCTCCCAGAGCACCAGCGCCTCAGGGCGGGCCACCGAGTAGCCGTACTCGAAGCCGAGCGCGGCGTACTCGCTGAGCAGCGAGTCGTAGATGGAGAACTGCGCCTGGTCCTGGCCGACATTGGTGAGCGGGGTCCACTCCTTGCCGTCGCGACGGTCGATGACGGTCGCGAACCGCTGCGAGAAGGTGCCGCGACGCGAGTCCTGGCCGGCGAACCGGACCGGACGCCCGTCGAGGACGAGCGAGCCCAGCGCGAGGATCTCGCCGGTGCCCCAGTCGATCGGGCCGGCGGTGATGGACTGCGCACGGCGCTGCAGCTGCGGCAGCACCTTGGGGTGCACCGCGAACCCGTCGGGGATGTTGGTGTACGAGTCGGAGACGGCCTTGAGCACCTCGGGCGTGATCGCCGTCGACAGCTCGTCGTGCGGCTTCTCGGGGTAGTCCGGAATGGTCTGGTAGACCGGCTGCTTGGCGGTGTCGGCGTCCTCGAAGACCCGCTGCAGCTGCGCCTGGTAGTCCTTCAGCGCGCCCTCGGCCTCCTCGAGCGTGATGTCACCACGACCGACGAGCGCCTCGGTGTAGAGCTTGCGCACCGAGCGCTTGGTCTCGATGACGTCGTACATCAGGGGCTGGGTGAAGCTGGGGTCGTCGCCCTCGTTGTGGCCGCGGCGGCGGTAGCAGACGAGGTCGATGACGACGTCCTTGTTGAACTGCTCGCGGTACTCGTAGGCCAGCCGCGCGATGCGGATGCAGGCCTCGGGGTCGTCGCCGTTGACGTGGAAGATCGGCGCCTGGATCATCCGCGCGACGTCGGTGCAATAGGTGGACGACCGCGACGCCGACGGCGAGGTGGTGAAGCCGACCTGGTTGTTGACGATGACGTGGATGGTGCCGCCGGTGCGGTAGCCGCGCAGCTGCGAGAGGTTGAGCGTCTCGGCGACCACGCCCTGGCCGGCGAACGCGGCGTCGCCGTGCACCAGCACGGGCAGCACCGGGAACTCGTCGCCGCGGCCCAGGATGTCCTGCTTGGCGCGGGCGATGCCCTCGAGCACGGGGTCGACGGTCTCGAGGTGGGACGGGTTGGCCGCCACCGACACCTTGAGCTTGTCGCCGTTGCCGGAGGTGAACTCGCCCTCGACGCCCAGGTGGTACTTGACGTCGCCCGAGCCCTGGATGGTGCGGGGGTCGATGTTGCCCTCGAACTCGCGGAACACCTGGCCGGGGTTCTTGCCGGCGATGTTGACCAGCACGTTCAGACGGCCGCGGTGCGCCATGCCGATGCAGACCTCGTCGAGGCCGGCGGACGCGGCCGCCTCGCAGATCTCGTCGAGCAGCGGGATGGTGGTCTCGCCGCCCTCGAGGCTGAAGCGCTTCTGCCCGACGAACTTGGTCTGCAGGAACGACTCGAACGCCTCGGCCTGGTTCAGCTTGTGCAGGATGCGCAGCTGCTCCTCGCGGGGCGGCTTGGTGTGCTTCTGCTCGATCCGCTCCTGCAGCCACTCGCGCTCGGCGGGGTCCTGCATGTGCATGTACTCGATGCCGATGGTGCGCGAGTAGGAGTCGCGCAGGATGCCGAGGATCTCGCGCAGCTTCATGAACCGGCGCCCGCCGCCGAACGAGCCCGTCGCGAACTCGCGCTCGAGGTCCCACAGCGTGAGGTCGTGGCTCGAGGTCTCGAGGTCGGGGTGCGTGCGGGGGGAGTGGTCGAGCGGGTTGGTGTCGGCCATCAGGTGGCCGCGCACACGGAACGCGTGGATCAGCTCGAGCACGCGCGACTGCTTGTGCACCTCGTCGTCGTGGTTGACGGCGATGTCGCGGGCCCAGCGGATCGGGCCGTAGGGGATCTTCAGCGCCTCGAAGATCTCGTCGTAGAACCCGTCCTCGCCCAGCAGCAGGCCGTGGACGCGCTTGAGGAACTCGCCCGACAGCGCGCCCTGGATGACGCGGTGGTCGTAGGTGGAGGTCAGCGTCATCATCTTCGACACGGCCATCTGGGCGATGGTGTGCTCCGAGGCACCCTGGAACTCCGAGGGGTAGTCCATCGAGCCGACGCCGACGATGGCGCCCTGGCCCGACATCAGGCGGGGCACCGAGTGGTTGGTGCCGATCGTGCCGGGGTTGGTCAGGCTGACGGTCGTGCCCTGGAAGTCGGGGACGCCGAGCTTGCCCTCGCGCGCCTTCTTGACCATCTGCTCGTAGGCGCTCCAGAAGCCGGCGAAGTCCATCGTCTCGGCGCGCTTGATCGACGGGACGAGCAACTGACGGGTGCCGTCGGGCTTGGGGAGGTCGATCGCGAGACCGAGGTTGACGTGCGCCGGGCGCAGCATCGTGGGCTTGCCGTCGACCTCCTCGTACCCGATGTTCATCTCGGGCAGCTCGCGCAGCGCCCGGACGATCGCGAAGCCGATCAGGTGCGTGAACGAGACCTTGCCGCCGCGGGCGCGGGCGAGGTGGTTGTTGATGACGATGCGGTTGTCGATCAGCAGCTTGACCGGCACCGAGCGCACGCTGGTGGCGGTCGGGACCGTGAGGCTGACGTCCATGTTCTGCGCGGTTCGGGCCGAGGCCCCGCGCAGCTTGACCCGCTCGACGGCGTTGGGGTCGTCCTCCTCGGCGGGCGCCTCCGTGGCGGCCGCGGCGGCCTTGCGCGGCGCGGCGGGCGCCGGCTTGTCGGTCTTGGCCGCCGGCTGCTCGACCGGCGAGGGCTTGGCCGCGGAGGCGGTCTTGCCGCCCTGCGCGGCGCTCTCGGCCACCGCGCGCTCGGCGGACTCGCGCGGCGCGTCGGTGGAGGTGGTCTCGGGCGAGTCGGTGCCCGAGGGCAGGTGCTCGGCCTCGACGGCCGTGGCCACCGGTCGGGTCACGGGTGCGCCGGTGGCGCTCGGGGCCGAGGACGCGGACGGGCGCCCGTCCCCGTTCGTGGTGGCGCCGGCCGACCCGTTGGCCGGGGGCGCGGACGACGCCGCGGCGCCGTCACCCTCGAAGTAGGCGATCCAGCTCGCGTCGAGCTGACGAGGGTCGGACTCGTACTGCTCGCGCTTCTCTTCGACCAGCCACGCGTTGGGGCCGAAGTCTGGGTGGGAGCTGTCGTGCGAGGACTCGGGCACGGCGTCGATCGCCTCTTCCGGTTCGGGTCTGTGCTCCGCGTAGGCCGACGCCGCCGGCACGCGGGTGGGTGGGGGTGTGACGTCCACCCTAGACCCCGCGAGGGCACCGTTCCATTCAGCGCCACGGCAGGTGAGGCGCATCACCCGGATCGTGTCGAACCGGGACGAAGGCCGTGGATGCGGACGACCCGGACGACGCGAGATCGAGGTCCGCGAGAGGTGCCCCCGGTAGGATTCGAACCTACGCTTCCGCCTCCGGAGGGCGGCGCTCTATCCCCTGAGCTACGGGGGCTCGGTGGGGCGTCGCCAACCGTATCCCACGGGCCGCGCCCGACGCCGGGGGGCACTATCGTCGCCGTCGTGGACCCCGCACCCGACGACCGCCCGGCCCCGCCCGACGAGCTGCACGCGCTCGTGGTGGACGACACCGCGTCGATCCGGATGCTGATCCGCACCAACCTCGAGCTCGACGGGTTCCGGGTCAGCGAGGCCCACGACGGCCAGGCCTGCCTCGACGTGGTGCACGACGTGCGGCCCGACGTGATCACGATCGACGTGATGATGCCGCGTCTCGACGGCTTCGCGACCGTCTCGGCCCTCCGCGCCGACCCCGGGGTCTCGGCCATCCCGATCGTGATGGTCTCGACGCAGGCCCAGGCGGCCGACGTCGCGCGGGGCTTCGCCGCGGGCGTCGACGCGTACGTGGTCAAGCCCTTCGACCCCGACGAGCTGGTGGCCACCGTCCGCCGCGTCGCGACGTCCGGACCGACCGATACGCTGGACGGGTGACTCCCCAGCAGCTCTCCGAGGCCGTCGTCGCGGTCCTGAACGCCCTCGTCGCCGACGGCTCCCTGTCCCTGCCCGACGGGGTGCCGACCCAGGTCGTCATCGAGCGTCCGAAGGTGCGCGAGCACGGCGACTACGCCACCAACGTCGCGCTGCAGCTGGGCAAGAAGGCCGGGACCAACCCGCGTGAGCTGGCCCAGCTGGTCGCCACGAGGCTGACCGAGGCCGACGGTGTGGCGAGCGCCGAGGTGGCCGGCCCCGGTTTCCTCAACATCCGGGTCGAGGCCGGTGCCCAGGGCGAGGTCGCCGCGCAGGTGGTCCGCGCCGGCCGGGAGTACGGGCTGGGCCAGACGCTGGCGGGCGAGAGGGTCGACGTCGAGTTCATCTCCGCCAACCCCACCGGTCCGCTGCACCTCGGCCACACCCGCTGGGCCGTGGTCGGCGACGCGATCGCCCGCGTGCTCAAGGCGGCCGGCGCCGACGTCAGCCGCGAGTTCTACATCAACGACCGCGGCAACCAGATGGACAAGTTCGGCGCCTCGCTGATGGCGCGCGCCCACGGTCGCGACGTCCCCGAGGACGGCTACAAGGGCGGGTACGTCGACGACCTCGCCGCGCAGGTCGTCGCGGACGACCCGGCGATCACCGACCTTCCCGACGACGTGCAGCTGGTCGCGTTCCGCGAGGCCGGCTACGCGCTGCAGCTCGCGTCCCAGCAGGCGGCGCTCGACTCGTTCCGCACCCACTTCGACGTCTGGTTCTCCGAGCGCAGCCTGCACGACTCAGGCGCCGTCGACCACGCCCTCGAGGTGCTGGAGAAGCAGGGCCACCTGTTCGAGGACGGTGGCGCGCTGTGGATGCGCACCACCACCTTCGGCGACGACAAGGACCGGGTGCTGCGCCGCAGCAACGGCGAGCTCACCTACTTCGCGTCCGACGCGGCCTACTACGTCGACAAGCGCGAGCGCGGCTTCGACCGCTGCATCTACCTGCTGGGCGCCGACCACCACGGCTACGTCGGGCGGCTGTCCTCGATGGCCGCGTGTGCGGGCGACGAGCCCGGACGCAACCTCGAGGTGCTGATCGGGCAGCTGGTCAAGATCATGCAGGGCGGCGTCGAGCTCAAGCTCTCCAAGCGCGCCGGCACGATCGTCACGCTCACCGAGCTGCTCGACCTGATCGGGGTCGACTCGCTGCGCTACACGCTGTCCCGCTACCCGGCCGACTCCCCGCTGACGCTCGACGTCGAGGAGATCACCCGCCAGGCCAGCGACAACCCGGTGTTCTACGTCCAGTACGCCCATGCACGGATGGCCTCGATCGGCCGCAACGCCGCCGACCTTGGCGTGACGGTCGACCTCGACACCTTCGACCCCTCGCTGCTCGCCGCCGAGCAGGAGGGCGCACTGCTGCGCTCGCTGGCCGAGTACCCACGGCTCGTGGCGCGTGCCGCCGAGCTGCGCGAGCCGCACCGGATCGCGCGCTACCTCGAGGACACGGCGTCGCTGTTCCACAAGTTCTACGACGCCTGCCGGGTGCTGCCGCAGGGCGACGAGGAGACGAGCGACCTGCACCGGGCCAGGCTCGTCCTGGTGTCGGCCACGCGCACGGTGCTCGCCAACGGCCTCGACCTGCTCGGCGTCTCGGCGCCGGAGCGGATGTAGGCGTGCGCGCCCACGAGGCCGGTGCGCTGCACGGCCAGTCCGGCCGCGGACCCGCATGGCTCCAGCCGCCGGTCGACCCCAACGAGCTGGTGCCGCACCTGTGGCCCGCCCACGTGACGCGTGAGGGCGACTCGCTCGAGGTGGCCGGCGTGCCGGTCGAGACGATCGCCCGCGAGTTCGGCACCCCGGCCTACGTGGTCGACGAGGACGACTTCCGCCTGCGGGCCCGTGCCTTCCGCGACGCGTTCGCCGGCGCCGACGTCTACTACGCGAGCAAGGCGTTCCTGTGCGTCGCCACCGCCCGCTGGGTCGCCGAGGAGGGGCTGTCGATCGACGTGTGCACCGGCGGCGAGCTCGCCGTCGCGCTGCGCGCCGACGTGCCGCCCGCGCGGATCGCGCTGCACGGCAACAACAAGTCGCTCGCCGAGATCACCCGAGCACTCGACCTCGGGGTGGGGCGCATCATCGTCGACTCGTTCGACGAGATCGACCGCATCGTGTCGGTCGCCACCGAGCTCGGCGTGACGGCCCGCGTGCTCGTCCGCGTCACGGCCGGAGTCGAGGCGCACACCCACGAGTACATCGCCACCGCGCACGAGGACCAGAAGTTCGGCTTCTCCATCACCGGCGGCGACGCGATGGAGGCGGTCTCGCGGCTGCTCGCCGCACCGCAGGTCGAGCTGCTGGGCCTGCACTCCCACATCGGCTCGCAGATCTTCGACACCGCCGGGTTCGAGGTCGCCGCCCGCCGCGTCCTCGCGCTGCACCGCCGCATCGCCGACGAGCACGGGCACACCTGCCCCGAGATGGACCTCGGAGGCGGCTACGGCATCGCCTACACGACCCAGGACGACCCGTCCTCGCCCGCCGACCTGGCCGCCGGCCTGCTCGGCATCGTCGAGCGGGAGTGCGCGGCCCTCGGCATCGAGGTGCCGCACCTGTCCATCGAGCCCGGACGCGCGATCGCGGGCCCGTCCACCTTCACGCTCTACGAGGTCGGCACCACCAAGTCGGTCGCGCTCGACGGCGGCTCGTCGCGGCGCTACGTCGCCGTCGACGGCGGCATGAGCGACAACGTCCGCACCGCCCTGTACGACGCCGACTACTCGTGCACGCTCGCCTCGCGCCGCTCCGACGCCCCGCCGGTGCTGAGCCGCGTGGTCGGCAAGCACTGCGAGTCCGGCGACATCGTCGTCAAGGACGAGTTCCTCCCCGGCGACGTCGCCCCCGGCGACCTCCTCGCCGTCCCCGGCACCGGCGCCTACTGCCGCTCGCTCGCCAGCACCTACAACCACGTGCCGCGGGCCGCGGTCGTGGCGGTCCGCGACGGCGAGGCCCGCACGATCGTCCGCCGCGAGACCGAGGAGGACCTCCTCCGTCTCGACGTCTACTGATCGACCCGGCGGTGGGCATGGCCCCACGTTCGGGGTGATCCTGGGGCCGTACCCACCGCCAGAGGGTGGGGGAGGTGCCATACCCACCGCCGCGATCGGCCCGAAGTCGTGAGGGCCGGGGACTCGACGGCGGGGATGCTCCCGCGTAACATGCAGTTACACCTCGGGGCGCATCGGGCACCTCGTGGGGAGAGGGAGCCTGAGATATGCGTGTGCGTCGCGCCGTCCTGACCTGTTCGACCATCATCGGTCTCGCAGCCGTGTCCGTGACCGCGTTCGGTCCGATGGCGGCCGCGGCAGCCGGTGACGCGTCGCGCGCCGAGGGCCGCTTCCTCTCCGGCTCGATCGCCGGCCAGTCGTTCGACACCGTCGCCGCGCTCGAGGCCGCCGTGGCCGAGCGCAAGGACGACGAGGCGAAGGTGGTCGTGTCCAACGACCTGTCCGGCAAGGTGCTCGGCCAGTCGCTGCCCGCGCAGGAGGGCGGCCTGACCATCCCGCTGGACCAGGTCGTCACGCTCGGCGCGGCCAACCAGTACGCCGAGGCCTCGCCCCGCGCGGCCGCCCGTGCCGCCTCCGGCGCCGTCTCCGACAGCGGCGCGGTCAACACCGCCAAGAGCGACGAGTTCCCCGCGTCGATCTCCTTCTCGCTGGCCGACGTGCTCGCCTCGAACGGCCTGCCCGAGCAGCTGCAGGGCCAGGTCGACCTCGAGGTCGCGCTCCGCGGCCTCGCCGCGGTCGCCGCCCACGACGCGGAGGCCGGCGACAGCCTCGCCGAGACCTGCGGCGACCTGTCCTCGCCCTCGCAGTGCCGTGACTACGACCTCGCGTCCGCCGACGCCACCCTCAGCCTGCCCGCGATCGGCGCGCTGCTCGGCACGGTGCTCGACGCCGTCGAGGCGGGCGACCTCGACACCGACTCGGTCTGTACCACCGGCGGCTCGACCAGCGGCCCGCTCCCGAGCCTGCCGATCGTCGGCGACCTCGGTGGTGGCGCCGGCGGCGGTGGGGCCGAGCTCGTCGGGAGCGTGTGCTCGCTCCTCGACGGCGCCCGGGCCTCGGCGCCGGTCAAGGTCGAGCCCATCGGCTTCGACGCCTCCGACGCGCTCGACAGCGTGACGATGAGCGCCACGGGCGACGGCGTCACCGTCGACCTGCGCAAGGGCACGGTCACGATCGACCTCGCCGCCGTGGTCGAGAAGGCCACCGGGTTGAAGATCAACGACCTGCCCCCGAACACCGACCTCGCCCCGTACCTGGGCCAGGCCCTGGCCGACCTCCCGACGCTGCTGTCGTCGTCGCTGACCGACGCGGTCGACGCGATCACCGCGCAGCTGTCGTCCGGCGGCGTGCGCATCACGGTGGGCAACGCCGCACCGATCGAGGTCACGGGCGCGGCCGCCGTCGACGCGCTCCAGCCCATCCTCGACCAGGTCACCTCGGGCGTGGAGGCCGGAGCCGAGCAGCTCAGCGACCAGTTCGGTCCGCTCGCCGAGCAGCTGAGCGCGTTCGACCAGATCGGCTCGCTCGTGGTGAACGTCCAGGAGCAGCCCGCCGAGGGCGTGTTCCGCGAGGTCGCCCTGCGTGGCACCCTGTTGCCCGGCACGCCCGGCGAGGCCGTGCTCGACCTCGCCAGCGCGACGGTCGGCCCGGGCGCGCTCGGGGGCGAGCAGCCCGTGGCGCAGACCCCGGTGACCCCGGTCGGCGACCCGCAGGACGGGCCCAACCTGCCCAACACCGGCGCCGGCACCCTCGACCTCCCCTTCCTCCTCCTCGGCCTCGGTCTGCTGACCGGCGGCATGTGGGTCGTCATGTGGGGCCGTCAGGAGCCCGTCGCGTCCTGATCCGACTCGCGTCCGCCGTGTGGACGGGCCCTGCTCGTCGTGGCGGCCGCCGCCGATACGCTGACCCGGTGGACGACAGGACGAGACGATGAGCGCCCGCACCCTCAAGGTCGCGCTGCTCGGCTGCGGCGTGGTCGGGACCGAGGTCGCGCGGCTCCTCACCCGTGACGCCGACGAGCTCGAGCGACGCGTCGGGGCCCGTCTGGAGCTGGTGGGCGTGGCCGTCCGCCGGCTCGACCGGCACCGCGACGTCGAGCTCGACCCGGGCCTGGTCACCACCGACGCCCTCGGTCTCGTCACGCGCGGCGACGTCGACGTGGTCGTCGAGGTCATCGGCGGCATCGAGCCCGCGCGCGAGCTGATCCTCGCCGCGCTCGGCGCCGGCGCGTCGGTCGTCACCGCCAACAAGACGTTGCTGGCCGAGGACGGCGCGACGCTGTTCGAGGCCGCCGCCGCGGCCGACCGCGACCTCTACCTCGAGGCCGCCGTGGCCGGCGCGATCCCGATCGTCCGACCGCTCCAGGAGTCGCTCGCGGGCGACCGCGTGAGCCGCGTGCTCGGCATCGTCAACGGCACCACCAACTACGTGCTGGACGCCATGACGAGCACCGGTCTGGGCTTCGACGAGGCGCTCGGCCGCGCCCAGGAGCTCGGCTACGCCGAGGCCGACCCCACCGCCGACGTCGAGGGCTTCGACGCGGCGTCCAAGGCCGCGATCCTCGCGACACTCGCCTTCCACACCCGCGTGACCATCGCCGACGTCCACCGCGAGGGCATCAGCGACGTGTCCGCCGCGGACGTCCGGTCCGCGCGCGAGATGGGCTGCGTGGTCAAGCTGCTCGCCATCTGCGAGCGTCACGACACCCCCGAGGGCACGGCCGTGTCGGCGCGCGTCCACCCCGCGATGATCCCGCTCGACCACCCGCTGGCCAGCGTCCGCGAGGCCTACAACGCGGTCTTCGTCGAGAGCCAGTCCGCCGGCCGGCTGATGTTCTACGGCCCCGGCGCCGGTGGCGCGCCCACCGCGAGCGCCGTGCTCGGCGACGTCGTGACCGCGGCGCGCAACCGCCTGGTCGACGTGCGCGGGGCGGGGGAGTCGGTGCACGCCGACTCGCCCGTGCAGCCCATGGGCGACACCCGCACCCGGTACCACATCGCCGTCGACGTGGACGACAAGGCGGGCGTGCTCGCCTCGGTCGCCACCGCGTTCGCCGAGTACGGCGTGTCCATCCGCACCATGCGCCAGGAGGGCCGCGGCGCCGACGCGCAGTTGGTCATCGTGACGCACGAGGCACCCGACTCCGCGCTCAGCGCCACCGTCGAGGCGCTGACCCGCCTCCCGACGGTCAACGAGGTCACGTCCGTGATGCGGGTCGAGGGAGAGTCGTCGTGAACGTCCAGGTCCAGCAGCAGGCACCGCCCCGAGCCCGGCTGTGGCGCGGGGTGATCGAGGAGTACCGCGACTGGCTGCCCGTCGACGACGCCACGCCCGTCGTCACCCTGCGCGAGGGCGGCACCCCGCTCGTCGCGTCCGCGTGGCTGTCCGACCTCGTGGGCGGCACCGTCTGGCTCAAGGTCGAGGGCGACAACCCCACCGGCTCGTTCAAGGACCGCGGCATGACGGTGGCCATCTCGGTGGCCGTCCAGCAGGGCGCCAAGGCCGTGGTCTGCGCCTCCACCGGCAACACGTCGGCCTCGATGACGGCCTACGCCGCCCGCGCCGGCCTCACGCCCGTCGTGCTGGTCCCGCACGGCAAGATCGCCGCCGGCAAGATGGCCCAGGCCGTCATGCACGGCGCGCAGGTGATCCAGCTCCGTGGCGGCTTCGACCAGTGCCTCGAGGTGGCGCGCGGCCTCGCCGACGAGTACCCCGTCGCCCTGGTCAACTCGGTCAACCCCGTGCGCCTGCAGGGCCAGAAGACCGCGTCGTTCGAGATCGTCGACGCCCTCGGCGACGCCCCCGACCTGCACCTGCTTCCCGTCGGCAACGCCGGCAACATCTCGGCCTACTGGCTGGGCTACCGCGAGTACGTCGCGGCCGGCCTCGCCGGTGCGACGCCGCGCATGTGGGGCTTCCAGGCGGCCGGCTCGGCGCCCCTCGTGCTCGGCCACCCCGTGCCCGACCCCGAGACGCTGGCCACCGCCATCCGCGTCGGCAACCCGGCGTCGTGGTCGCTCGCCGAGGCGGCGCGAGACGAGTCGTCCGGCCGCATCGACGCCGTGAGCGACGACGAGATCATGCGCGCCCAGGGCCTGCTGGCCTCGCGCGACGGCGTCTTCGTCGAGCCCGCGTCCGCGGCGGGCGTCGCCGGCCTGCTGCAGGCCGTCGAGGCGGGCCAGGTCGACCGCGGCCTGACCATCGTCGTCACCGTCACCGGCCACGGGCTCAAGGACGTCGCCACGGCGCTGTCGGGCCGTGGTCCCGTCGTCGACCAGGTCGTCGACGCCGACGTGCACCAGGCCGCCCAGGTGGCCGGCCTGCGATGAGCAGCGTGTTCGTGCCCGGTCCCGTGCGGGTCCGGGCTCCCGCGAGCAGCGCCAACCTCGGGCCGGGATTCGACGCGTTCGGTCTCGCGCTCGACCTGCACGACGAGCTCGAGGGCGAGATCCAGGACGGCGGCCTCGACGTCCACGTCGACGGGGCCGGCGCCGGCACCGTCCCGCTCGACGAGACGCACCTCGTCGTCACGGCCATGCACGCCACCTTCGACGCGCTCGGCGTCCGTCCGCCGGGCCTGCGCCTGCGCTGCCGCAACGAGGTGCCGCACGCCCGGGGGCTCGGGTCGTCCTCGGCCGCGATCGTCGGGGGAGTGGTCCTGGCCGCCGCGCTCGTCACGGACGGCGACCGACTCGACGACGACGCCCGGCTGCGGATCGCCGACCGGCTCGAGGGCCATCCCGACAACGTCGCCGCCGCGCTCCGCGGCGGGCTGACGGTCGCCTGGACCACCGACGACGGGCCGCACGTGCACGCGGCCGCGGTCGACGTCCCGCTCGTCGTCGCGGTGCCGCCGACCGGCGTCGAGACCCGCCTGGCCCGGGGCCTGCTGCCCGCCTCGGTGCCTCACGCGGAGGCCGCGCGCAACGCGGGTCGCAGCGCGCTGATGGTGCCGGCACTGACCGGCCACCCCGAGCTGCTGCTCGCCGCCACCGAGGACCAGCTGCACCAGCGCTACCGGGCCTCGGCGATGCCCGACTCGTTCGACCTCGTCCAGGCGCTGCGGGCGCAGGGCGTCCCCGCGGTGATCTCCGGCGCGGGCCCGACGGTCCTCGCGTTCACCCCGGTGGAGGGCCAGGACCAGCTGGTGGCCTCGCTCGTGCCGCAGGGATGGCTGCTGCGACGCGTGGCCGTCGCGGCGCGCGGCGCGCACGTCGTCGGCTGAGGGGACGCCGGACCCGCGCCGCCCGTGTCGTGCCCGGGGTGCCGGGGCGGTGCTAGGGTTCGGGTGAGCGTGCTGGACCGGTTGCCGGTCAGCTCAGCTGCTCATCTCCTCGACATCGCCGGGTCCTCCGGGTGCCTCGCGCAGCCCGCCGCCTTCGACCTCGTCGGCAGGACCGCGGGTCCGGTGACGTCGCCAGAGAAACCCTCAGTGCTTCTCGTCTGCCCGATGCAGGCGGGCCGCGCGTCCCCGGGTCTGCCCGGGACGCCACCACCGAAGAGGAGCGACGTCTGATCGTCGCCCGACGTGGGAAGGACCTCACGTGACAGACACCACCACCCTCGGCGACTCCGCCGACGCCGCACCCGCATCCGCGCCGCGCCGCCGTGCCGCCGGCCTGAGCGGCAAGGTGCTCGCCGAGCTGCAGCAGATCGCCGGCGAGCTCGGTATCTCCGGCACCGCCAAGATGCGCAAGGGCGCGCTGATCGAGGCGATCAAGCAGGCGCAGGGAGGCGGCACCGCCGCACCCGCCACCACCGCACCGGCCACCACCGCCAGGAAGTCGGCGTCCAAGGCCCCCGCCGCCGCCACGCTGCCCGGCACCGACACGCCCGCCCCCGACTCGGCGCCCGCGCCGGAGGCCGTGCGCGAGCCCGAGCGCCAGGAGCCGCCGCGCACCGAGCAGCCCGCCGAGGCGCGTGCCGACCGGGCCTCGACCCGTGACCGGTCCGTCCCGGACCGCGCCCCCCAGGAGCGCGACGGCGGCCAGGACGACGGCCGGAACGACGCCCGTCGGTCC
Source organism: Nocardioidaceae bacterium (assembly GCA_030655315.1). Taxonomy (GTDB): domain Bacteria; phylum Actinomycetota; class Actinomycetes; order Propionibacteriales; family Nocardioidaceae; genus JAURVT01. The sequence goes on from JAURVT010000010.1 coordinate 80,033, forward strand.
GACGGCCGGGCCGACCAGGGCCGCAAGAGCGCCGACCAGCCCGACCGCTCCGCTCAGGACAAGCAGGCCGCGCGCACCGACGACAAGCGCGGTGACGACAAGCGCACCGATGACAAGCGCGGTGACGACAAGGCCGAGGCCCAGAAGTCAGGCCGCAACGACCGCGGCAGCGAGAACCGTGCGAACGAGAACCGCGGCAACGAGAACCGCGGTAACGAGAACCGTGCGAACGAGAACCGCGGCAACGAGAACCGCGGCAACGAGAACCGCGGCAACGACGACCGCGGGCAGGACGACGGCTGGGACGACGAGGGCGGCGGACGACGTCGCAACCGCAACCGCAACCGCAACCGCAACCGCGACCGGGCCGGCGGCCCCGCCGGCACGGCCTCCGCAGGCAACGGCAACGGCGGGGGCAACGACCGCGGTCGTGACCGCGGCCCCGAGAGCGAGCCCACGGTGAGCGAGGACGACGTCCTCATCCCCGCGGCCGGCATCCTCGACATCCTCGACAACTACGCCTTCGTGCGGACCAGCGGCTACCTGCCCGGCCCGAACGACGTCTACGTGTCGCTGTCGATGGTGCGCAAGTGGGGGCTCCGTCGCGGCGACGCCGTCGTCGGCCAGGTGCGCCAGACCCGTGAGGGCGAGCGCAAGGAGAAGTTCAACCCGCTCGTCAAGATCGAGTCGGTCAACGGGATGAGCATCGACGAGGCCCGCAAGCGGGTCGAGTTCTCCAAGCTCACCCCGCTGTACCCCTCGGAGCGACTGCGTCTCGAGACCGAGCAGACCGGCATGACCGGCCGCATCATCGACATCGTCTCGCCGATCGGCAAGGGCCAGCGCGGCCTGATCGTCTCGCCGCCCAAGGCGGGCAAGACGATGGTCATGCAGGGCATCGCCAACGCGATCTCGGTCAACAACCCCGAGTGCCACCTGATGATCGTCCTGGTCGACGAGCGTCCCGAGGAGGTCACCGACTTCCAGCGGACCGTCAAGGGTGAGGTCATCGCGTCGACGTTCGACCGGCCGGCCACCGACCACACCACCATCGCCGAGCTCGCGATCGAGCGCGCCAAGCGTCTGGTCGAGCTCGGCCACGACGTCGTGGTCCTGCTCGACGGCATCACCCGTCTCGGCCGTGCCTACAACCTGTCGGCACCGGCCAGCGGGCGCATCCTGTCCGGCGGCGTCGACTCCGCGGCGCTGTACCCGCCGAAGAAGTTCTTCGGGGCCGCCCGCAACATCGAGGACGGCGGCTCGCTCACCATCCTCGCCACGGCGCTCGTCGAGACCGGGTCGCGGATGGACGAGGTGATCTTCGAGGAGTTCAAGGGCACCGGCAACATGGAGCTCCGCCTGCGGCGCGAGTTCGCCGACAAGCGGATCTTCCCCGCCATCGACGTCGTCGGCTCCGGAACCCGCCGTGAGGAGCTGCTCATGGGCAAGGACGAGCTCGCCGTCGTCTGGAAGCTGCGCCGGCTGCTGTCCAGCCTCGAGGGCCAGCAGGGCCTCGAGCTGATGATCGAGCGGCTGAGGAAGACCCAGAGCAACGGCGAGTTCCTCCTGCAGGTCCAGAAGACGACGCCGACCAGCGGCGCCGTCGCCGACCTCGACTGACCCTCGGGACCATCCAGCGGCCGCTCGGCGTCGAACAGGCACCGAGCGGCCCGTCCGTCCGCACCCCACCGCCAGGAGCTCCCATGACCACCGCCTTCGACTTCGAGGCCCGCACCATCGACGGCACCGAGCAGGCGCTCGCGGACTACCGCGGCAGCGTCCTGCTCGTCGTCAACACCGCCTCGCAGTGCGGCTTCACGCCCCAGTACCAGGGCCTGGAGGAGCTGTACCGCGCCTACGCCGGCCGCGGCTTCGCCGTGCTCGGGTTCCCGAGCGACCAGTTCGGCAACCAGGAGCCCGGTGACGAGGAGGAGATCAAGACGTTCTGCTCCACCACCTACGACGTCACCTTCCCGATGTTCTCCAAGGTCGACGTCAACGGCGACGACGCCCACCCCCTCTTCGCCTGGCTCCGCGGTGAGAAGTCGGGCCTGCTCGGCGGCAAGATCAAGTGGAACTTCACCAAGTTCCTCGTCGACCCCGAGGGCAACGTCGTCAAGCGCTACGGCTCCACCACCAAGCCCGAGAAGATCGCCTCGGACATCGAGGCCCTCCTTCCCCGCTGACGCCCGGCTTCGCTCGTCGGCCCGGCCAGCCGGGCGCCCGCGGCCTGGGGGAATGGGGCCGGGCGGGTTCGCGTTGTGAGGAGAGTAGATGGCAGAATGTTCGAGGCTCTGGTTCACGGCCCACCGTCGGTGGGACGACCCAGCGGCCGACACCGAGAGGACACACGCATGAAGAACGGCATCCACCCCACGTACGTCGACACCCAGGTCACCTGCACCTGCGGCAACACGTTCACCACCAAGAGCACCTCGACCTCGGGCAGCATCCGCTCCGACGTCTGCTCGGCCTGCCACCCGTTCTACACGGGCAAGCAGAAGATCCTCGACACCGGCGGCCGCGTCGCCCGCTTCGAGAAGCGCTACGCCAAGGCTGCCAAGTAGCAGTCCCACGACGCCGGTCCGCGGGGACGACCCCGACGGACCGGCGTCGTCGCACGTCCGGACGAGGGACCAGCAGCGGAGGGGGAGCGCGGTGTTCGAGGCAGTCGAGACGCTGATCGCCGAGCACGAGGACCTCGAGTCGCAGATGGGCGACCCGGCGACGCACACCGACCCGGCCCTGGCCAAGCGGCTCGGGCAGCGCTACGCCGAGCTCACCGCCGTCGTGCGCACCTACCGCGACTGGCAGCAGGTCCGCGAGGACCTCGGAGCGGCCCGCGAGCTGGCGGCCGACGACGAGTCGTTCGCGGACGAGGCCGTCACCCTGGCCGCCCGCGAGGACGAGGTCGTGGAGCGCCTGCGGCGGCTGCTGGTGCCGCGCGACGCCGTCGACTCCAAGGACGCGCTGCTCGAGATCAAGGCCGGCGAGGGCGGCGAGGAGTCCGCGCTGTTCGCCGGCGACCTGCTGCGGATGTACCTGCGGTTCGCCGAGCAGCACGCCTGGCGCACCGAGGTGCTCGACGCCACCGAGTCCGACCTCGGCGGCTACAAGTCCGTCACCGTGGCCGTCAAGGCCAAGGGCACGCCCGAGCCCGGCGAGGCCCCGTTCGCGCAGCTGCGGTTCGAGGGCGGGGTCCACCGCGTCCAGCGGGTGCCCGTCACCGAGTCCCAGGGGCGCATCCACACCTCCGCGGCAGGCGTGCTGGTGATGCCCGAGGCGGAGTCCGTCGACGTCGAGGTCCACGACAAGGACCTGCGCATCGACGTCTACCGCTCGTCGGGGCCCGGCGGCCAGAGCGTCAACACCACGGACTCGGCCGTCCGCATCACCCACGTGCCCACCGGCATCGTCGCGAGCTGCCAGAACGAGAAGAGCCAGCTGCAGAACAAGGAGCAGGCGATGCGGATCCTGCGTGCGCGCCTGCTGACGGCCGCCCAGGAGGCCGCCGACGCCGAGGCGTCCGACGCGCGACGCTCGCAGGTCCGCACCGTCGACCGCTCCGAGCGCATCCGCACCTACAACTACCCCGAGAACCGCATCTCGGACCACCGCACCGGCTACAAGGCGTACAACCTCGACACCGTGATGGACGGCGCGCTCGGCCCGGTCGTCGCCTCCTGCGTCGAGGCCGATCTCGAGCACCGACTCGCGCAGGTCGAGGCGGGCCGGGCGTGACCCCGGGCTCGTCGTCGCGGCGCGCCCTGCTCGCGACCGCGTCCGACCTCCTCGAGGCGGCCGGCGTGGCCTCGCCCCGCCACGACGCCGAGGCGCTGCTCGCCCACGTCACCGGTCGGGCGCGCCTCGCCCCGGCCGCCGACGACGTCGACGCGGACGACGCCGGGCGCTTCGAGACGCTGGTGGGCCGCCGTGCGGCCCGGGAGCCCCTGCAGCACCTCACCGGGTCGGCCGCGTTCCGCTACCTCGAGCTCGAGGTGGGGCCCGGGGTCTTCGTGCCGCGGCCCGAGACCGAGAGCCTCGCGGGCTGGGCGGTCGACCTCCTGATGGACTCGGCGCTCGCCGCGCCGGTGGTCGTCGACCTGTGCACCGGCTCCGGCGCGATGGCGGCCGCGATCGCGCAGGAGGTCGAGCACGCGCGGGTGCACGCCGTCGAGCTCGATCCCGCGGCCCACGCGTACGCCGAGCGCAACCTCCGCGGCTCCGGCGTCGACCTCCGTCTCGGCGACATGGCCGACGCGTTCGGCGACCTCGACGGCACCGTCGACGTCGTCGTGGTCAACCCGCCGTACATCCCCCTGGAGGCCTGGGAGAGCGTCGAGGCCGAGGTGCGCGACCACGACCCGGCTCTCGCGCTGTGGTCGGGCCAGGACGGCCTGGACGCCACGCGCGTGCTCGAGCAGGTGGCCGCGCGCCTGCTTCGCCCCGGCGGGCACGTCGGCAGCGAGCATGCCGACGTCCAGGGCGAGAGCGTGCCGCAGGTGTTCGCCGCGACCGGTCGCTGGAGCGACGTCCGCGACCACCCCGACCTCGCCGGCCGCTCCCGCTTCACCACCGCCGTCCGCCGCTGACCCGCCCTCGCGAGCGCGTCGACTTCCGCGTCATCGTGGGTCGAGCCGCCGTCGACTCCCGATGGCTCGGAAGTCGACGACGGCTCGTGGGTGTCGCGGGCGGTGCGTCAGGCGGCGACCGGGGTGCGCTCGGCCTCGGCGAGGACGGCGTCCTCGGCCTTGGTGCGGGTGAACTGCTTCAGCGCGGTCACCATGACGGCGCTGACCAGGGTGCCGACGACGAGGGCCAGCAGGAAGGGCAGCACGCCGCCGATCGCGAAGATCACGAAGATGCCGCCGTGCGGGGCGATCAGCGTGGCGCCGGCGCCCATGACGATGCCGCCGCACACGGCCGAGCCGACCATCATCGAGGGGATGACGCGCAGCGGGTCGGCCGCGGCGAAGGGGATCGTGCCCTCGGTGATGAACGAGGCGCCGAGCAGCCAGGCGGCCTTGCCGTTCTCGCGCTCCTCCTCGGTGTAGAGCTTCGGGCGCAGTGCGGTCGAGAGCGCCATCGCCAGCGGGGGCGTCATGCCGGCGGCCATCACCGCGGCCATGATCTTGAGCTGCGTCGCGTCGCCGCTGGCGATCGCGGCGGCCGTCAGGCCGGTGGTGGCGAAGACGTAGGCCGCCTTGTTGACCGGTCCGCCGAGGTCGAAGGCCATCATCGCGCCGAGGATCAGGCCGAGGAGCACGACCGACGAGCCGGACAGGCCGTTGAGCCAGTCGGTGAGACCGGTCTGGATGCTGGCGATCGGCTTGCCGAGGACGAGCAGCATGATCAGGCCGGAGATCAGCGTCGCGAGCAGCGGGATGATCACGACCGGCATCAGGCCGGCCAGCCAGCGGGGGACGGCCGGCTTGGAGATGTAGAGAGCGACGGCGCCGGCGAGGAGACCGCCGACGATGCCGCCGAGGAAGCCCGCGCCGATCTGGCCGCTGAGGAAGCCCATGACGAAGCCGGGGGCGATGCCCGGACGGTCGGCGATCGCGTAGGCGATGTAGCCCGCGAGCGCCGGCACGAGGAAGCCGAAGGCCCAGCCGCCCAGCATGAAGAGCAGGGCGCCGATGTAGGTGAGGAACCCGCTGCCGAGCAGGGCGTGGGCGGTGGGGTCGGGGAGGTTGGTGAGCGAGTTGTTCGCGAGGATGCCGGCGGCCTGGTTGGCCGCGTCACCGGCGGCCGGGGCGAGCGCCATCTCGTAGCCGCCCAGCAGGAAGCCGAGGGCGATGAGCAGACCGCCCGCGGCGACGAACGGGATCATGTAGCTGACGCCGGTGAGCAGGTAGCGCTTGAGGCGGCTGCCGAACCCACCGCCCGCGGCGGCGGCCGACGAGCTCGAGCCGGACCCCTGGCCGCCCGCGGCCACCTTGGCCGAGGACGGGTCGTCGGCGGCGGCGAGCGCCTCGGTGACCATGACGTCGGGCTCGTTGATGGCCCGCTTGACGCCCGACTCGATGACGGGCTTGCCGGCGAAGCGGCCCTTGTCGCGCACGCCCACGTCCGTGGCGAAGATGACGGCGTCCGCCGCGGCGATGACCGACGGGTCGAGCGGCTTGGAGCCCGAGGACCCCTGCGTCTCGACCACGAGGTCGACGCCCATCCGACGGCCGGCCTGCACCAGCGAGTCGGCGGCCATGTAGGTGTGCGCGATGCCGGTGGGGCACGCGGTGACGGCGACGACGCGGCGCTGGGCCGCGGGGGCGGCGGACGTCTCGGCGGGTGCGGCCGGGGCGGCAGCGGTGGCGGGCGCCTCGGCCGGGGCGACGGCCTCCTCGACGAGCCGGACGACCTCGGCGGGGTCCTGCGCGGCGCGGAGCGCGGCGGTGAACTCGGGGCGCACCAGCGAGCGCGCGAGCGACGACAGGAGCGTCAGGTGCTCGGCCCCGCCGCCCTCGGGGGCCGCGATCATGAAGACCAGGTCGGCCGGGCCGTCCGGTGCGCCGAAGTCGGCCTTCGGCGACAGCCGGGCGAACGCCACGGTGGGCTCGGTGACCGACGCGGAGCGGCAGTGGGGGATGGCGATGCCGCCGGGGAGGCCGGTGGCGGACGTCGCCTCGCGGGCCAGCGCGTCGGCGGCGAGGGAGGCACCCTCGGTGGCGCGACCCGCCTCGCTGACGCGACGCGCCAGCTCGGGGATCACGGACTGGGCGTCGGCGCCGAGATCGGCGTCGAGGCTCACCAGGTCGGGGAGGAGCAGCTGGGACATGACGAGGGTTTCCTTCGCGGAGGTCGCGCGTGGCGCAGGGGCTGAGGTGGCACCGAGATGCCGAGGTGAGGCTGTGGTGTGCGGGCGAGGCTGTGGATTTATGTGGAAGTGATGTGAGATTGCTCTTGTTTTACGCCCCCGTAATCATCAAGTCAAGAGTTTCGGGCAGATCTGACCGGTCCAGGTGTGACGTGCGGCTCGTGAGCGGGGTCACCTCCGCGCGACACGCGGGCCCGGGTCGGCGCCGTCGGGTCGGCCAGGCCTGCGTGAGAGCATGGGCGGCTGTGAGCGAACGCTTCAGCTTGACCAGCGAGGACGAGGCCGACACCGGCCTGGACGCCGCCCGTGACGCGCTCGCGCGCGGCGAGCTCGTCGTCCTCCCCACCGACACCGTCTACGGCCTGGCCGCGGACGCCTTCGAGCCGTCCGCGGTCGACCGGCTGCGCACGGCGAAGGGGCGGGGGAGGAGCATGCCGCCACCGGTCCTGGTGGCGTCGCCGACCACGCTCGACGCCCTCGCCACCGCCGTGCCGCTCTACGTGCGCGAGATGGTCGAGGAGCTGTGGCCCGGCCCGCTCACGCTCATCTGCAACCAGCAGCCGTCGCTCTCGTGGGACCTCGGCGACGCCCGTGACACGGTCGCGGTCCGGATGCCCGACCACCCGCACGCGCTCGCCCTGCTCAAGCAGACCGGGCCGCTCGCGGTCAGCAGCGCCAACCTGACGGGCCAGCCGCCAGCGGACGACGTCGATGCCGCGCAGGACATGCTCGGCGACGCGGTGGCGGTGTACCTCGACGGAGGTCCGGCCTCCGGCGGGCCCGCCTCCACCATCGTCGACGTCACTCGCGAGCCCCCGCGGATGCTGCGCGAGGGCTCGATCGACCTCGCGACGCTGCGCCGCTTCCACCCCGACCTCGAGGACCCCGACGGCCAGGGCCCCGACGACGTCGACGAGGACGTCGACCCCGACGACGACGGGGACGACGCCGACACCGGCTCGGACGCCCGCCCGACCGCCGCGGACGAGGTGCCCGACTGGCGCACCAACGACCTCGAGGACGAGGACGACGACGACGACGACGAGGACGACGACGAGGACACCGCCCCGGCGGGTCCCGGACGGCCGGCGGGCTCCTGATCCATGCGCGAGTACCTGGCGGTCTTCGGGGTGGCGGTGGCGGTGACGTGGGTCCTCGCCGTCGCGGCCCGCGAGCTCGCCACCCGCTACGGGGCCACCGCCAAGGTCCGTGAGCGCGACGTCCACGCCGTGCCGATCCCGTACTTCGGCGGCGTCGCGATGCTCGGTGGCCTGCTGGCCGCCTTCCTGGTGGCCAACCACCTGCCGTTCCTGTCGCGGTCCTACGCCACCGTGCTGGGCGACGCGCTGCCGGTGATGGTGGGCGGCACGGTGATCTGCCTGGTGGGCGTCGTCGACGACCTGTTCGAGCTGGACGCGCTGAGCAAGTTCGCCGGGCAGGTGCTCGCGGGCGTCATCGCGGTCGCCATGGGCGTGCAGTTCCTGTACCTGCCGTTCCCGGGCAACTACGTCGCGATCGACCCCGTGCAGTCGCTGCTCTTCTCGGTGTTCCTGATCGTGCTCACCGCCAACGCCGTGAACTTCGTGGACGGGCTGGACGGCCTCGCGTCGGGCGTGGTCGCGATCGGGGCGCTGGCGCTCTTCCTCTACGCGTTCCTCGTCGCGGTCCAGAGCGGCGAGACGCGTGCCGTCACCACGGCCTTCCTCACCGCCGCGCTCGCGGGCGTGTGCGTCGGGATCCTGCCGCACAACTTCTTCCCCGCCCGGATGTTCATCGGCGACTCGGGGTCGATGCTGCTCGGCTTCGTGCTCGCCTGCTCGGCGATCAGCCTGACCGGGCAGTTCTCGGCCGCCAGCGTCACCGGCGACGCCCAGGCGAGCCTGCTGCCCACCCTGCTGCCCCTGGTGCTCCCGTTCACCATCCTGCTCGTGCCGTTCCTCGACCTGCTGATGGCGGTGGTCAGGCGCACCCGGGCCGGCCGATCACCGTTCAGCCCCGACAAGATGCACCTGCACCACCGGCTGCTCGAGATCGGCCACTCGCACCGCCGCGCGGTCGTCGTCATGTACGCCATCGCGGCCCTGGTGGCCTTCGGCAGCGTCGTGGTCAGCCTCTACGCCGGCTGGCGGGCCTACCTCGGCTTCGCCGTGCTGGCCGCCGGCACCGCCGCCGTGGTGTTCTGGCTGCCTCGTTGGCGGCGCGCCCCCGTCCGCTGAACGAGGGTTTTGATCCCCGGAAGGACTTTGTGCTAATTTTCACAAGCGCGGTGGGACCGCGCGAGACCAGCCCCTCACCCGCCCGCGAGCCCGCTCGCGCCGACACGGACGGCCGCCGATGATGACGACCGCAGGACCCCCGACCACCCCGGTGGCACGGCACGGGTCCGCGATCGCCCCGACGCTGCTCCCGTCCCTGGTGCCGTCTGTCGCGGTCGGTGCCGTCTGCGTGGTCGTCGCGACGCTGACCGCGGGCAGCAGCGGTCTGTGGGGCGCGCTGCTCGGCGCGGGTCTGGTGGTCGTCTTCTTCACCCTCAGCCTGGTGGTCCTCGGTGCGGCACGTGGCGTCGCGCCGTCCCTGGTGCTCGTCCTCGCGCTGAGCCTCTACGTGGGCAAGGTGGCAGCCCTGCTGCTGGCCTTCGTCGCCCTCACCCGGGCCGGGGTGCTGGGCGACCAGCTCGACCGCACGAGCCTCGGCGTCACCGTGATCGCCGCCACGCTGGCGTGGACGGTGGGAGAGATCGTTGCATCAGTCAAACAGCGCGAACCCCTCTACGACCTGGGGGAGGAGCGACGGTGATCTGCTGCTACGGTTCGGAACGACATGACCGAGACCCGTCCACCGTCGCGCTCCACGGATCCGTGGGCCGCCTTCGGACGGGTCACCGGCGGAGTCCTCGTCTACGGCGCGATCGGGTTCGGACTCGACCGCTGGTGGGGGACCTCCTTCCTGGTGGCGATCGGCGTGATCCTCGGAGCGATGCTCGGCACCTACACCGTGTTCCGCTCCCAGCAGCAGCAGATGAACGCCTGATCACCGCAGCCCCCCGCAACACCCTGACCCCGGCCCACCCCTCCGCCGGCGCCCCCGCGCCCCGGCGACGTGCCCCCCACGAGGTGATGAAGTGACCGTCGCAGGCGCCACGATCCGCGCGTCGGAGGAGTTCGCACCGCCGGGCCCCGGCTCGTTCGAGCTCCCTCCCGTCTTCGCCGACGTCACGAAGCCGATGATCCTGCTGACCCTCTCGGTCGTGGTGATCTTCGCGGTGACCTACGCGATGGCGCGCAAGTCGGCCGTCGTCCCCGGACGGCTGCAGTTCGCCGGCGAGTACGTCTACGGCTTCGTCCGCAACGGCATCGCCCGCGACTCCATCGGGTCGCAGGACTTCATGCGCTACGTCCCGTACCTGTTCAGCCTGTTCACCTTCGTGCTGCTGAACAACTACTACGGGATCATCCCCTTCCTGCAGTTCCCGTCGTTCTCCCGCGCGAGCTTCGCCTACGCACTGGCCGGCCTCACCTGGTTGATCTACAACGGCGCCGGTGTCGCCAAGCACGGCCTGGTCGGCTACCTGAAGCTGCAGACGCTCCCGGCGGGCGTGACCGGTCCGATCCTGCTCCTGATCGTGCCGCTGGAGTTCGCCTCCAACATCCTGGTCCGCCCGGTGACGCTGGCCCTTCGACTCTTCGCCAACATGTTCGCCGGCCACCTGCTGCTGATCCTGTTCGCGGTGGGCGCCGAGTACCTGATCTTCGAGTCGGGCAACGGGCTCTACATCCCCGTCGGCATCCTGTCGTTCGTGCTCGGCATCGCCGTGAGCTTCCTCGAGGTCCTGATCCTGTTCCTCCAGGCCTACGTCTTCACCCTCCTCTCCGCCATGTACATCGGCAGCGCCATCGCCGACGAGCACTGACGGAGCAGAACCGCTCCACCTGTCACACCCGACTTCACCGCAACACCAACCGAAAGGAACCGCAATGGACGGCTCGCTCAACATGATCGGCTACGGCCTGGCCGCCATCGGCCCCGGCGTCGGCATCGGTCTCATCTTCGCCGCGTACATCAACGGCGTCGCCCGCCAGCCCGAGGCGCAGAGCCGCCTGCAGGCCATCGCGATCCTGGGCTTCGCGCTCGCGGAGGCGCTGGCCATCATCGGTATCGCCCTCGCCTTCGTGCTCTGACCAGATCCTGATCGTCAACCCAGAAGGTCACGCCCATGCATGAGATCGTCCTCGCGTCAGAGGAGCCGATGCCGCTGGCCGTCGAGTGGTCCGAGGTCGTCCTCGCGCTCGTCGTCTTCGCCATCCTGTTCTTCCTGATCCGCAAGTTCGTCGTGCCCGCCTTCGAGAAGGCCTACGCCGATCGCACGGCGGCCATCGAGGGCGGCATGAAGGAGGCGGCCGAGGCCCAGGCCGAGGCCAAGGCGGCGCTCGAGAAGTACACCGAGCAGCTGTCCGAGGCCCGGCACGAGGCCGCACGCATCCGCGAGGAGGCGCGCGAGCAGGGCGCCACCATCGTGGCCGAGATGCGCGACCAGGCGCGGGAGGAGGCGGACCGCATCACCGCCACCGCCCACGCCCAGATCGAGGCCGAGCGCGTGCAGGCCGTCCAGCAGCTCCGCGCCGAGGTCGGTGGCGTCGCCACCTCCCTCGCCGGTCGCATCGTGGGTGAGTCGCTCGAGGACGAGGCGCGTCAGCGTCGCACCGTCGAGCGCTTCATCGCCGAGCTGGAGTCCCAGCCCCAGCGCGACGGGGCTGACCGCTGATGCGTGGCGCCTCGGCCGGTTCGCTGGCCTCGGTGCTGTCGGCCGTCGACACGGCGGTCGACGGTGGCGCCGACACCGCGACGCTCGGTGACGAGCTGTTCGCGGTGGCCACCGCGCTCGACGGCGCCCCGCCGCTGCGTCGGGTCCTCACCGACCCGTCCACCGACGACGCCGCCAAGCAGGGCCTCGCGGCCCAGGTCTTCGGTGGCAAGGTCTCCGAGGCGACCTCGACCGTCGTCACCACGGCGGTCACCGCACGGTGGGGCTCCTCGCGAGACCTCCCCGACGCGCTCGAGCGGGCCGGAGCCACGGCGCACGTCGTGGCGGCCGACCGCGAGGGCGGCCTCGACGACCTCGAGGACGAGCTGTTCCGCTTCGGTCGCGTCGTAGCCGGCGACCCCGACCTGCGCCGCTCGCTCACCGACCGCTCCGTGCCGGTGGACGCCAAGCAGCGTCTGGTCGGCACCCTGCTCGACGGCAAGGCCAACGGCCACTCCGCCTCGCTCGCCCGTCAGGCCGTGCGGGCGCGGACCGGCTCCTTCGAGCGCGCCCTGGCCGACTTCGGCGACGTCGCGGCCGAGCGGCGCCGGCGTCTGCTGGCCACCGTGCGCACCGCGTACGAGCTCGGCGACGACGAGAAGCAGCGTCTGGCCGCGGCCCTCGGCCGGCAGTACGGTCGAGAGGTGCACGTCAACGCGATCGTCGACCCCTCGGTGATCGGCGGCATCGCGGTGCAGATCGGTGACGAGATCATCGACGGCACCGTCGCCGGCCGCCTCGAGGACGCCCGGCGCCGCATCGGTGGCTGAGTCCACCCCCCATCTGACATTCCACGCAGGACGAGAGAAGGCAGGCACTGACATGGCGGAGCTCACGATCCGTCCGGACGAGATTCGCGACGCGCTGCAGAAGTTCGTGTCCGACTACAACCCGGAGGCGACCAAGACCGAGGAGGTCGGCATCGTCTCCGAGGCCGGCGACGGCATCGCCCGGGTCGAGGGACTTCCCTCGGCCATGGCCAACGAGCTCCTCGAGTTCGAGGACGGCACGCTCGGTCTCGCCCTGAACCTCGACGTCCGCGAGATCGGCGTCGTCATCCTCGGCGACTTCGCCGGCATCGAGGAGGGCCAGCAGGTCCGACGCACGGGCGAGGTCCTCTCGGTCCCGGTCGGCGACGGCTACCTCGGCCGCGTGGTCGACCCCCTCGGCAACGCGATCGACGGCCTCGGCGAGATCGAGACGAGCGGCCGCCGCGCCCTCGAGCTCCAGGCGCCCTCGGTGGTCGAGCGCAAGTCGGTCCACGAGCCGATGATGACCGGCCTCAAGGCCATCGACTCGCTGACGCCCATCGGCCGCGGCCAGCGTCAGCTGATCATTGGTGACCGCCAGACCGGCAAGACGGCGATCGCGATCGACACGATCATCAACCAGAAGCAGTTCTGGGAGTCCGGCGACACCGACAAGCAAGTCCGCTGCGTCTACGTCGCCATCGGCCAGAAGGGCTCGACCATCGCCGCCGTGCGTGGCGCCCTCGAGGAGGCCGGCGCGCTGGAGTACACCACCATCGTCGCCTCGCCCGCGTCGGACTCGGCCGGGTTCAAGTACCTCGCGCCCTACACCGGCTCGGCCATCGGCCAGCAGTGGATGTACGAGGGCAAGCACGTCCTCATCGTCTTCGACGACCTCTCCAAGCAGGCCGACGCCTACCGCGCCGTGTCGCTGCTGCTGCGTCGTCCCCCGGGCCGCGAGGCGTACCCCGGCGACGTGTTCTACCTGCACAGCCGTCTGCTCGAGCGCTGCGCGAAGCTGTCCGACGAGCTCGGCCACGGCTCCATGACCGGTCTGCCGATCATCGAGACCAAGGCCAACGACGTGTCGGCGTTCATCCCGACCAACGTCATCTCGATCACCGACGGCCAGATCTTCCTGCAGTCCGACCTCTTCAACGCCAACCAGCGTCCGGCGGTCGACGTCGGCATCTCGGTGTCGCGCGTCGGCGGTGCGGCCATGCAGAAGTCGATGAAGACGGTCACCGGCTCGCTCAAGGTCGACCTCGCGCAGTTCCGCGCGATGGAGGCGTTCGCGATGTTCGCCTCCGACCTCGACGCCGCCTCGCGCCAGCAGCTGGCCCGCGGGCAGCGCCTGATGGAGCTGTTCAAGCAGGGTCAGTACGCGCCGTTCCCTGTGGAGAACCAGGTCGCGTCGCTGTGGCTCGGCACGACGGGCCGGCTCGACGTCGTCCCCGTCGAGGACGTCAGCCGGTTCGAGACCGAGTTCCTGGACTACCTGAAGCGCTCCGAGGGCGGCATCCTCGACACGATCCGCGAGACGGGCAAGTTCGAGGACGACACGGCCCAGTCGTTGGTCGGCGCCTACGACACCTTCCTCGACACCTTCGAGACCGGTGAGGGCAAGTCCCTCAAGGCCGGCAAGGAGGAGCACGAGGCCCTGGAGGACGAGGACGTCGACCAGGAGCAGATCGTCAAGCAGAAGCGAGGCTGACTCATGGCAGCATCGCTCCGCGAGTACCGCGCACGGATCAGGTCGACGCAGGCGACCAAGAAGATCACGCGCGCCATGGAGCTCATCGCTGCGTCCCGGATCATCAAGGCGCAGCAGCAGGCGACGGCGGCAGCGCCGTACGCCCGTGAGCTGACCCGCGCGGTGTCGGCGGTGGCGACGTTCTCGAACGTCGACCACCCGTTGACGACCGAGGCCGAGAACCCCACCCGCGCCGCGGTCCTGGTCGTCACCAGCGACCGGGGCCTGGCGGGGGCCTACTCGTCCGCGGTGCTGAAGGAGGCCGAGCGCCTCGCTGAGAAGCTGCGCGGCGAGGGCAAGGAGATCGACCTCTACGTCACCGGCCGCAAGGCGCTGCAGTACTTCAACTTCCGTCAGCGCCCGCTGGTCGAGTCGTGGACGGGCTTCTCCGACAAGCCCGCCTACGAGAACGCCCGCGAGATCGGCAACACCCTCGTCGCGTCCTTCAACACCGACGCCGACGACACCGAGGCCGAGCACCCCGAGCGCGCGGTCGACGAGCTGCACATCGTCTTCACCCGTTTCAAGTCCATGCTGGTCCAGACGCCGGACGTCATCCGGCTCCTGCCGCTCGAGGTCGTCGAGGGGGAGGAGCAGCCCGAGGAGGGCGAGGTCCTGCCGCTGTACGAGTTCGAGCCGTCGCCCAGCGAGGTGCTCGACGCCCTGCTGCCGCAGTACGTCAACAGCCGGATCTACTTCTGCCTGCTGCAGGCGGCCGCGTCCGAGCTGGCCGCCCGCCAGCGGGCGATGAAGTCCGCGACGGACAACGCCGAGGACCTCATCCAGAAGTACACACGAATCGCCAACCAGGCCCGCCAGGCCGGCATCACCCAGGAGATCAGCGAGATCGTCGGTGGCGCCAGCGCGCTGGCCGACGCGACTGCGGGGAGTGAGTGAGAGAGATGACTGCCACGATCAACGAAGAGTCCACCACCCAGGCGGGCGGGGCCACCGGCCGCGTCGCACGGGTCATCGGCCCGGTGCTCGACATCGAGTTCCCGGTCGAGTCCATCCCCGAGATGTACAACGCGCTGCACGTCGACACCGAGGTCGGCGGCGTCAAGGCCACCCTGACCCTCGAGGTCGCCCAGCACATCGGCGACGGCATGGTCAAGGCCATCTCGCTGAAGCCGACCGACGGCATCGTCCGCGGCGCGCCCGTCACCGACACCGGCGGCCCGATCAGCGTGCCCGTCGGCGACGTCACGCTCGGCAAGGTCTTCAACACCACCGGCGACGTGCTCAACCTCGCCGAGGGCGAGACGTTCGAGCCGCAGGAGCGGTGGGGCATCCACCGCAAGGCCCCGGCCTTCGACACCCTCGAGTCCAAGACCGAGATGTTCCAGACCGGCATCAAGGTCATCGACCTGCTGACGCCCTACGTCCTCGGCGGCAAGATCGGCCTGTTCGGCGGCGCCGGCGTCGGCAAGACGGTGCTCATCCAGGAGATGATCGCCCGTGTCGCCCGCGACCACGGTGGTGTGTCGGTGTTCGCCGGCGTGGGTGAGCGCACCCGCGAGGGCAACGACCTGATCGTGGAGATGGAGGAGTCGGGCGTCCTCGGGCAGACCGCGCTCGTCTTCGGCCAGATGGACGAGCCGCCGGGCGCGCGCCTGCGCGTCGCGCTGTCGGCGCTCACGATGGCGGAGTACTTCCGCGACGTGCAGAACCAGGACGTGCTGCTCTTCATCGACAACATCTTCCGGTTCACCCAGGCCGGCTCCGAGGTCTCCACGCTGCTCGGCCGCATGCCGTCCGCGGTGGGCTACCAGCCCACCCTGGCCGACGAGATGGGCACGCTGCAGGAGCGGATCACCTCGACGCGTGGTCACTCGATCACGTCGATGCAGGCCATCTACGTGCCCGCCGACGACTACACCGACCCGGCCCCGGCCACGACGTTCGCGCACCTGGACGCCACGACCGAGCTCAACCGTGAGATCGCCTCGATGGGCATCTACCCGGCCGTCGACCCGCTGACCTCGACGTCGCGGATCCTCGACCCCCGGTACATCACGGCCGAGCACTACAACACCGCGACGCGCGTCAAGCAGATCCTCCAGCGCAACAAGGAGCTGCAGGACTTCATCGCGATCCTCGGTGTCGACGAGCTGTCCGAGGAGGACAAGGTCGTCGTCAACCGGGCGCGCCGCATCCAGCGGTTCCTGTCGCAGAACACGTACGTCGCCAAGCAGTTCACCGGCATCGAGGGCTCCACGGTCCCGCTCGACGAGACCATCGACGCCTTCACCAAGATCTGCAACGGCGAGTACGACCACGTGGCCGAGCAGGCCTTCTTCATGTGCGGCGGTCTCGAGGACGTCGACGCGAAGTGGGCCGACATCCAGAAGAACTCCTGAGGCACTGATGGCTGACAGCACCCTGCACGTCGAGCTCGTCGCGGCCGACCGGACCGTGTGGTCCGGCGAGGCCAAGACGATCGTCGCGCGCACCGTCGAGGGCGACATCGGCGTGCTGCCCGGGCACGCGCCGGTGCTGTCGCTGCTCGTCGACGGTGTCGTCGAGATCGACACCGCGGACGGCGAGACCTGGATCGCGGCGGTGGAGGGGGGCTTCCTCTCCATCGCCGACGACCGGGTGTCGATCCTGTCCGAGGACGCCCAGATGTCCCACGAGATCGACATCGAGAAGGCCAAGGCCGACGTCGCCGAGGCCGAGGCCGACGGTCTGGACTCCGAGGAGGCCCAGGAGCGCCTGCAGCGCGCCCAGGCCAAGGTCCGGGCCGTCGAGAGGGCCGGCTGACGCACCGCTGACGATCCCCGTCCCCGCGACCGCGGGGCCGACCCCGACGAGGAGGAGGAGTCGTGCCGTTCTGGCTCTGGCTTCTCGACTCGCTCGGGGTCGTGGTGGGGATCGTCCTGCTGCTCCTGCTCGGGCTCGTCGTCCGGCGGCGGCTCGTCTCGCGGCGCCACCCGACGTTCGACCTCAGCGTCAACCTCCGCGAGGGCGGCGGGCTGCGCGGATGGATGCTCGGCGTGGGACGCTTCAACGACACCCACCTGGAGTGGTTCCGGGTCTTCTCCCTCTCCCTGCGCCCGCACCGCCGCTTCGAGCGCGGCCGGGTCGAGGTCGTCCGGCGCCGTGACCCGGACCAGGAGGAGGCCTACTCGCTCCACGCCGGCGTCGTCGTGGTGGAGTGCACCACCGTCGACGGTCCCGTGCAGATGGCCCTGAGCCCCGGTGCCCTCACCGGCCTCCTCGCCTGGCTCGAGTCGGCTCCCCCCGGCCGGGACTCGAACCGCGTCATCTGACGCCCCGGCATCCCGCCTGACGGCGTCGCTCGCGGCTCGACGAACCAACCCAGTTCGCCTTCGCCGCGGCTCCTGGTCAGCCGGGCGCCGGACCGCGAGACATGCACGACGAGGTCACCGCTGGCCGCCGGGGACCCAGAGAATGTCGCCGTCGGCGCGGTTGGCGTGACGGGCGAGGATGAAGAGCAGGTCGCTGAGACGGTTGAGGTACTTCGCCGGCAGCGTGCTCGTGGTGTCGGGGTGGTCGGCGACGGCGGCCCAGGACGAGCGCTCGGCGCGCCGCGTGACCGTGCGGGCGACGTGCAGGACCGCGGCGGTGGGGGTGCCGCCGGGCAGGATGAACGAGCGCAGCTTCTCCAGCGTCTCGTTGTAGGTGTCGCACCAGCCCTCGAGGCGCTCGACGTACTCGGGCTCGACGCGCAGCGGCGGGTAGGCCGGGTCGGGCACGATCGGGCACGAGAGATCGGCGCCCACGTCGAACAGGTCGTTCTGCACGTGCCGCAGGACCGCCACGACGTCGTCGTCGAGCGCGCCGAGCGCGATCGCGTGGCCGAGGTGGCTGTTGGCCTCGTCGACGTCGGCGTACGCGAGCAGGCGGGTGTCCTGCTTGGAGGTGCGGCTCAGGTCGCCGAGCGACGTGGTGCCGTCGTCGCCGGTCCGGGTGTAGATGCGCGTCAGGTTGACCATGTGATCACCCTAGGGCGCGCGGACCGCTCAGACCGGTCCGGGCCCGTCGAGGCGGGCGAGCGCGACCTTGCCGAGCGCGGACTGCGTGGGCCATACCAGCAGGTAGTGCTTGCCTTGGTGGTGGCCGGTCGAGGCCTTGATGCCCTGCACGCGCAACCGGTGCGCCATCACCTCGGCCTGCTCGGCGGTGCCGTACTCGGCGAGCGTCTCGAGGAGCCCGAAGCGCGGTGGCTGCTTGGGGGCCCGCTTGGCCGGCGTCGTGGTCCAGCGGGTGATGAGCACCAGCAGACCGAGCACGCCGAAGCTGACGAAGGGGAGGAACCACCAGCCGAGGCTGACCGACCCGAAGCTCACCATCGGACCAGTGTGCACCGCGCAACGGCCCGCGTCCGAACAGGACGTCGGCGTGACCCGGCTCACGCCTACGTTACCGGCGGGTCACTTCGGTCTACCCTGTCGCCATGTCCGAGCCGACGCCCGCGCCCGTCCGCGACCGCCCCTGGGTGATGCGCACCTACGCCGGGCACAGCTCGGCGACGGGCTCGAACGCGCTGTACCGCCGCAACCTGGCCAAGGGCCAGACCGGACTGTCCGTCGCGTTCGACCTGCCGACGCAGACCGGGTACGACCCGGACCACGTGCTCAGCCGGGGCGAGGTCGGCAAGGTCGGGGTGCCGGTGCCCGACCTGGGCGAGATGCGCCGGCTCTTCGACGGCATCCCGCTCACGGGCATGAACACGTCCATGACGATCAACGCCACCGCGATGTGGCTGCTGGCGCTGTACCAGGTGACGGCCGAGGAGCAGGCCGAGGCGGCGGGGGAGGACGTGGCCGCGGTCTGCGCGCAGCTGACCGGCACCACGCAGAACGACATCATCAAGGAGTACCTCTCGCGCGGGACGTACGTGTTCCCGCCCGAGCACTCCCTGCGGCTCACGACCGACATGATCGCCTACACGGTCGCCGCCATCCCGCAGTGGAACCCGCTCAACATCTGCAGCTACCACCTGCAGGAGGCCGGGGCGACCCCCGTCCAGGAGCTCGCCTACGCGCTGTGCACCGCGATGGCCGTGCTCGACTCGGTGCGGGCGTCCGGCCAGGTCGACGAGGCGGACTTCCCGCGGGTCGTCGGGCGCATCTCGTTCTTCGTGAACTCCGGCGTCCGGTTCATCGAGGAGACCTGCAAGATGCGGGCCTTCTCGCGGCTGTGGGACGAGATCACGCGCGAGCGGTACGGCGTGGAGGACCCGAGGATGCGGCGCCTGCGGTACGGCGTGCAGGTCAACTCGCTGGGGCTCACCGAGGCGCAGCCGGAGAACAACGTGCAGCGCATCGTCCTGGAGATGCTCGGCGTCACGCTGAGCAAGGACGCGCGGGCCCGCGCGGTCCAGCTGCCGGCCTGGAACGAGGCCCTCGGGCTCCCGCGGCCGTTCGACCAGCAGTGGTCGCTGCGCCTGCAGCAGGTGCTGGCCTACGAGTCCGACCTGCTCGAGCACGACGACATCTTCGAGGGCTCGCACGTCATCGAGGCCAAGGTGGCCGAGCTCGTCGAGGGCGCCACCGCCGAGATCGACCGCGTGCAGGCGCAGGGCGGCGCGATCGCCGCCGTCGAGTCGGGCTACATGAAGCAGGCGCTCGTCGCCTCGCACTCGGAGCGTCGCGCGAGGATCGAGTCCGGCGAGATCACCGTCGTCGGGGTCAACCGGTACACCGAGACCGAGCCCTCGCCGCTGACCGCCGACCTCGACACCGCCATCCAGAGCGCCGATCCCGAGGCCGAGGCCCGCGCCATCGAGGCCCTGGAGGCCTGGCGGTCCCAGCGGGACGAGTCGGCCGTCGCGTCCGCGCTCGACCGGCTCCGTCGCGAGGCCGGGACCGACACCAACCTGATGCACGCCACGCTCGCCGCCGCCCGGGCGGGAGCGACGACGGGGGAGTGGGCCGGGACGCTCCGCGAGGTCTTCGGGGAGTTCCGTGCACCCACCGGGGTCGGCGGGTCGGTGGGCACGTCCGAGGCGGGCGCCGAGCTCACCGCCGTGCGGGCCCGGGTACGCGGGACCGGCGAGGAGATCGGCTCGCGGCTGCGGCTGCTGGTCGGCAAGCCGGGGCTCGACGGCCACTCCAACGGCGCCGAGCAGGTGGCCGTGCGGGCCCGCGACGCCGGCTTCGAGGTGGTCTACCAGGGCATCCGTCTCACGCCGGCCGAGATCGTGGCCGCCGCGGTGGCCGAGGACGTGCACTGCGTCGGGCTGTCGATCCTGTCGGGCTCGCACATGGAGCTGGTGCCCGAGGTGCTCGCGGGCATGCGGGCGGCCGGTCTCGACGACGTGCCGCTCGTGGTCGGTGGCATCGTCCCGGAGTCGGACGCGCGCCGTCTGGTCGAGCTGGGCGTCGCGGGCGTCTTCACGCCCAAGGACTTCGGGCTGACCGACATCATGGACCGCATCGTCGACCACGTCCGCGCCGCGCACGACCTGCCCTGAGGAGGCGAGGCGCGCCTACGTATGGGCAGCCGTTCCTTCGTGGAACGAACGGCGGCCGATCACTACCGTGGGTCACGGCAGGGGTTCCTCAGGCTGCCTTCTTCACCTTCACGAGCTTGCGCTTCTTGACGGTGTAGCCGGCCGGCATGGTGCCCTCGGCGAGCATCCGGATGGGGCAGCGCTTGCACCGGGGCTTGTCGACGCAGCACTTCTTCTTGGGCAGCTTGCCGGCCTTGGATCCCACGCCGCTACCGTAGCAGCATCCGGTAAGGCCACCCTCACCTCATCTGATCCACCGAAGGAGACACCACGATGGCATCCCCGAAGTTCGTCGAGCAGCTGAACGAGCAGATCGGCAACGAGTTCGCCGCCCACCAGCAGTACCTGGCGATCGCGGTCTACTACGACGACCTGACGATGCCCCGGATGGCGGCCACCTTCTTCGCGCAGGCGCTCGAGGAGCGCGACCACGCGATGATGATGGTCCAGTACCTGATGGACGTGGACGCGCCGGTGCGGATCCCCGGCGTCGAGGCTCCCGTCAACGAGTTCGCCGACGTCGTGTCGCCGGTCAAGCTCGCGCTCGACCAGGAGAAGCGGGTGACCGAGCAGATCTTCGCGCTCACGAAGATCGCGCGCGACGAGGCCGACTTCGCCTCGGACCAGTTCATGCAGTGGTTCATCAAGGAGCAGGTCGAGGAGGTCTCCTCGATGGGCGACCTGCTCGACATCGTCACCCGCTCGCAGCACGACCTCGAGGCGATCGAGGACTGGGTCGCCCGCGAGCAGGGCTCGGAGGCCTCGGACCCGACGGCCCCCGCGATCGCCGGGGCCTGAGGCACGACGCATGCGGGTGCTGGTCGTCGGCGCGGGCGTCGTCGGTCTGACCTGCGCCGTGCGTCTCGCCGAGGACGGGCACGACGTCCACGTGGTGGCGCGCGACCTGCCGCTCGAGACGGTCTCGGCCGTCGCCGCGGCCTGGTGGTACCCCTACCTGGCCCAGCCGCAGGACCGGGTCTCGTCCTGGGGAGCCCGTACCTACGAGGTGCTGGCCGAGCAGGCCGACGTGCTGCCCTTCGTGCGGATGCGTCGCTCGCACGAGCTGCACGACGGCCACCCGCCGGAGCCCTGGTGGGCCGGCGCCGTGCCCGACCTGGTGCGGGACGACTCCGCGCCCGGGGGCTGGTCGGGCGCCTGGTCGTTCACCGCGCCCGTGGTCGAGATGCGGCACTACCTGCCGTGGCTGTGCGAGCGCCTCGACGCGCTCGGCGGCACCCTGACGCGCGGAGCGGTCTCGACGCTGCCCACCGGCGGCGACGTCGTGGTGAACGCCTCCGGGCTCGGCAACCGGCTGCTCGCCGCCGACGCGGGCGTGCACCCCGTGCGGGGCCAGGTGGTCCGCATCGCTCCCTGCGGCATCGAGGACGTGTGGCTCGCCGCCGCACCCGGGTCGGCCCTGACCTACGTGGTGCCGCGCAGCGAGGACGTGGTCGTCGGTGGCACCGAGGAGCCTGACGACTGGCGGGCCGACCCCGATCCCCAGACGGCCCGGGACATCCTCGCCCGTGCCGCGCGGATCCTGCCCGGGATCGCGTCGGCTCCGGTTCTCGGTCACCGCGTGGGCTGGCGTCCCGCCCGGTCGTCCGTCCGGCTCGAGACCGAGCACCGTGACGGCGCCAGCCCGGTCGTGCACTGCTACGGCCACGGCGGCGCCGGCGTGACGCTGTCCTGGGGCTGCGCCGACGAGGTCGCGTCGCACGTGGCCGCCCTGGCCTGAGCGGACCTCACCTCGGCCTCGTGACCACCAGGTGCCACAGGCCGTCGTCCCGCCGGGCGACCATGCGCAGGCCGGCGTCGACGGACCACCGTGCCGCGTCGTCCACCGACCGGGCCACGGGCCCCGCGAACGAGACGTAGCCGCCGGGTCGGACGCGCATGGCCAGGTCGGCCACCCGGTCGGCCGTCAGGGGCACGTCGTGGGCCAGGACGAGGTCCATCCGGGTGGTCGCGGTCGTGAGGGCGTCGAGGACGGTGCAGCGGTGCCCGAGGCGCGCCTCGTCGACGCGGCGCCCGAGCCCGGCGGAGGAGCCGCCGGCCAGGACGACCTGGTGGCCGTCGGCCGCCAGCAGCAGGCCGTCGCCGCCGTCGCCGACGTCGAGCACGGTCACCGGTCCGGTGCCGGCACGCGGCGCCCAGACGTCGCGGACGTCGTCGGCGATCGCGCGGCGAGCCGCCGCCGTCACGTCAGCCGGGCCGTCATCAGGTCGAGCACGACCTCGGAGAACGCCACCAGGACGACCTCGGCGCCGGTGCCGGAACTCTCGATCGCGGTGACGGCCTGGTCGACCGCGTCGGCGAGCGGCCAGCCGTAGACGCCCGCCGAGACCAGCGGGAACGCGACCGACGTCGCGCCGAGACCGTCGGCCACCTCGAGGCTGCGGGTGTAGCAGGAGCGCAGCTCGCCCGAGCGGTCGGTGCCCGGGTCGAAGACCGGTCCCACGGTGTGGACCACCCAGCGGGCGGGGAGGTCGCCGGCGGTGGTGGCCACGGCCTCGCCCGTGGGCAGCCCGTCGGGCCAGGTCGTGGCCCGCACCCGGCGGCACGCGGCCAGGATCGACGGCCCTCCCGCGCGGTGGATCGCCCCGTCCACCCCGCCACCGCCGAGCAGCCCGCTGTTCGCGGCGTTGACGACGACGTCGACGTCGAGGGTGGTGATGTCGCCGCGGACCGCTCGGGTGGTGGGCACGGCTCATCCTCCCGCCATCCGGCGCTCCCGCACCACCGGTCCGTCGGTCCGGCCCGGCGGTGACGGCGCCGGTGACCTCAGAAGAGGCGCAGGGAGGGGTCGTCGACGCCGCGGAGGGCGTCGTAGTCGACGGTGATGCAGGCGATGCCGCGGTCGCGGGCGAGGGTGCGGGCCTGCGGCTTGATCTCCTGGGCGGCGAAGATGCCGCGCACGGGGGCGAGGAGCGGGTCGCGGTTCATCAGCTCGAGGTAGCGGGTGAGCTGCTCGACGCCGTCGATGTCGCCGCGACGCTTGATCTCGACGGCGACCGAGCCGCCGCCGGCGTCCTTGCAGAGCAGGTCGACCGGACCGATGGCGGTCATGTACTCGCGTCGCACGAGGCTCATGCCGTCCCCGAGCGCGACGGGGTGGTCCGCGAGGAGTGCCTGCAGGTGCTTCTCGACGCCGTCCTTCTGCAGTCCGGGATCGACCCCGAGGTCGTGCATCGAGTCGTGCAGGATCTCCTCGATCGTGATGCGGAGCGTGTCGTCGGTCTTGTGCGCCGAGACCGTCCAGACGGTGCGTCCGTCGTCGCCGACGCCCTCGCGGAGGGTGGCCGGCGGGCTCATCCAGTTCAGCGGCTTGTACGCCCGGTCGTCACTGTGGATCGAGACCGAGCCGTCGGACTTGACGAGGACGAGCCGCGTGGCCAGGGGGAGGTGGGCGGTCAGCCGACCGGCGTAGTCGACCTGGCACCGGGCGATGACGAGACGCACGCCGTCACCCTCTCACGGGCGGGACGTGCGGCTGCCGCGCCCTACTGGCGGACGAGCACCTGGTCGTCGAAGACCAGGCGGTTCTTGCCGCGCAGCACGCCGCTGGTCTCGTTGCCGTCGCCGCCCACGAGAGTGAAGTCGCGACCGTCCAGGGTGAAGTCGCCCGAGCGGTACTCCTCGACGCCGTCGTAGTCCTCGACGAACGTGCCCGCCGCGGTGAGGCGCAGCACCCAGAAGTTGTCGTCCGTGGCCCAGGTGCCGGCCAGGGAGGCGACATCGGGGTCCTCGGTGCCGGTGCTCGCGCCGTCGTCGCCGGGCGAGGCGGTCTCGGTGGGCTGCGTCGCGTCGCTCTCGTCGGGGACGGCGGTGTCGTCCTCGGTGGGCGTCGCGGAGGCCTCGCTGGTGGGCGCCGAGGTGGCACCGTCGGAGGCGGCGGGGGTGTCGTCACCGCCGCGGGTGAGCAGCACGGTCCCGATGATCACGAGGGCGACGACGGCGACCACCGCGCCGATCGTGATGGCGCGGCGACGGCCTCGGGGCGCAGAGTGACGAGAGCTCATGCGGTCAGGGTAGTGGTTCGCGCCTGAC
The DNA here is from genome assembly GCA_030655315.1 of Nocardioidaceae bacterium. Taxonomy (GTDB): domain Bacteria; phylum Actinomycetota; class Actinomycetes; order Propionibacteriales; family Nocardioidaceae; genus JAURVT01. The sequence goes on from JAURVT010000010.1 coordinate 104,684, forward strand.
GTGACCGGGCTCACGGTGAATCGGCGGGTCGTCGTGGCACACTGCCGACACCAGGTGGCTACCGGCGGGTAATAAGCCGCCCGGAAGCACCCCGACGAGAGGCACGACGATGGCGCGCGAGTTCTCCACGGTCGCAGTGATCGGACTGGGCACCATGGGTGCCGGCATCGCGGAGGTCGTGGCCCGCCACGGCGTCGACGTCGTCGCCGTGGAGCGCGACGAGCCCTCGCTGGCGCGCGGGCGCGAGTCGCTGGAGCACTCGGTGGCCCGGGCCGTCGCGGGCGGCAAGCTGGACGAGGTGGAGCAGAAGGAGCTGCTCGGCCGGATCCGGTTCAGCACGCGCCTGGCCGACGTCGCCGCGTCCGACCTCGTCGTCGAGGCCGTGGGCGAGGACCTCGACCTCAAGCGCAGCCTGTTCGCCGAGATCGACGGGCTGGTCGGGGACGACGCCGTGCTCGCGACGAACACGTCGTCGCTGTCGGTCACCGAGATCTCCGCCGCGACGGGCCACCCCTCGCGCGTCGTCGGCCTGCACTTCTTCAACCCCGCCCCCGTCCAGGAGTTCGCCGAGGTCGTCCGCACCGTGGTCACCTCGCCCGACGTGGTCGAGGACGTCGTCGCGTTCACCCGGTCGCTGGGCAAGAACCCCGTCGTCGCGGGCGACAAGGCGGGCTTCATCGCCAACGCGCTGCTGTTCGGCTACCTCAACCACGCCGCGTCGATGTACGAGAGCCGCTACGCCTCGCGCGAGGACATCGACGCCGCGATGCGCTTCGGCTGCGGCTACCCGATGGGTCCGCTCGCCCTGCTCGACCTGATCGGTCTCGACACCGCGTACGAGATCCTCGAGACGATGTACCGCCAGGGCCGCGACCGCCTGCACGCGCCGGCCCCGGTCCTCAAGCAGATGGTGACCGCGGGCCTCCTCGGCCGCAAGAGCGGCCGCGGCTTCTACACCTACGACGCGGCCGGCTCGCCCACCGTCGTGGGCGACGCCGAGACCCCCTCGGCCGACGACGTCCCGCAGCTGCGGCGCGAGGTGCGTCGCGTCGGCGTCGTCGGCACCGGGACGATGGCCTCGGGCATCGTCGAGGTGTTCGCCAAGGCCGGGCACGACGTGGTGTTCGTCGGGCGGGGCGAGGACCGCCTCGCGGCCGTCCGCACCCGCATCACGGCGTCGCTGGACCGGGCGGTCTCCAAGGGACGCCTTGACGAGACCGACCGCGACGCCGTGCTGTCCCGTCTCACCGGCAGCACGAGCCGGGAGGACCTCGGCGACGTGGACCTCGTGGTGGAGGCCGTCGCGGAGGACCTGCAGGTCAAGCTCGACCTGTTCGCCGACCTGGACCGGATCTGCCGGCCCGGGGCGATCCTGGCCACGACCACGTCGTCGCTCCCGGTCATCCGGTGCGCTGCCGCCACCACCCGTCCCGGCGACGTGGTGGGCCTGCACTTCTTCAACCCCGCGCCGGTGATGAAGCTGGTCGAGGTCGTCTCGACGGTGGCCACCACCGCCGACGTCACCGAGACCGCCCGGGCCCTGTGCGCGGCGCTCGGCAAGGTCGCCGTCTCGTGCGGCGACCGGGCGGGGTTCGTCGTCAACGCCCTGCTCTTCCCCTACCTCAACGACGCCGTGCGGATGCTCGAGGCGCACTACGCCACGGCCGACGACATCGACGCCGCGATGAAGCAGGGCTGCCGCCTGCCGATGGGACCGTTCGAGCTGCTCGACGTGGTGGGCAACGACGTGTCGCTGGCGATCCAGCGGACCCTGTTCTCGGAGTTCCGCGAGCCGGGGTGGGCGCCCGCCCCGCTGCTCGAGCACCTGGTCACCGCGGGCTACCTCGGTCGCAAGTCCGGCCGCGGCTTCCGGGACCACACACGGGTCTGAACCGACCTATCCTGGAGCCATGGCGAGCCGGGCAGGACGACGACAGGCGCGTCAGCAGCACCGTGCCGACCGCGCCGCGTCCGCCGGGTCGAACTCCTGGCTCGGTGGGCACCAGCAGGTCGAGCGACGCTCGGGCACCGAGTGGGTCGTGCGCAGCGTCACCGGGACGGCGTCGGCCAAGCAGTACCGCTGCCCCGGGTGCAGCCAGACCATCCGGCCCGCGGTCGCGCACGTCGTCGTGTGGCCGGTCGAGAAGGCCCTGCTCAGCGACTCCGCCCTCGACGAGCGTCGCCACTGGCACCGCCCCTGCTGGCAGCGCCTCGCCTGAGCGGGCCTCGGCATCCCGACCGGCGGCGTTGCTGCTCGCTCGACGCCCAAGACCGGGGCGCCTTCGCTCACGCGCCTTGCCGGACGGGCGCCGAGACCCGCTCTCGCGCTGAGAGCCGAGTGCGTGGGCCGGATAGGGTGAGCACGTGACTCAGGAGCAGGTCGTCCGCGGCAACTCGATCCTCCCGGCGCGACGGGAGGCCCTGACGCTGCACACCGCCGACGGGCTCTCGCTGGTCGGTGAGCTGGCGCTGCCGCTCGACCGCGACCCGGTGGCGACGATGATCTGCCTGCACCCGCTGCCCACGCACGGCGGCATGATGGACAGCCACCTGTTCCGCAAGGCGTCGTACCGGCTGCCGGCGCTCGCGGGGCTCGCCGTCCTGCGGTTCAACACGCGCGGCACCTCCAGCGTGCAGGGCACGAGCGAGGGCGCCTTCGACGAGGCGAACGACGAGCGCTTCGACGTCGCCGCGGCCATCGAGCACGCCGACTTCGCCGACCTCCCCGACCCGTGGCTGGTCGGCTGGTCGTTCGGCACCGACCTGGTGCTGCGCTACGGGCTCGACCCGGTCGTCCGCGGCGCGGTGCTCCTGTCGCCGCCGCTGCGGTACAGCAGCGAGTCCGACCTCGACGCGTGGGCCGCCGACGGCAAGCCCCTGACGGCCCTGGTGCCCGAGCTCGACGACTACCTGCGCCCCGACGAGGCGCGCGAGCGCTTCGCCCGCGTGCCGCAGGCCGAGGTCGTGGCCGTCGACGGCGCCAAGCACCTCTGGGTGGGCGACAGCGAGCGCGTCCTCGACGAGGTCGTCCAGCGCCTCGCGCCCGACGTCACCACGCCCCTGCCCAGCACCTGGGACGGGCCGATGGAGCGCGGTGACTCCTCCGCCTACGCCGATCGCACCACCGCGTCGTTCGAGCCCCGCATCTGAGCGTCCGCCCGGAGTCGTCGAGATACGGGTTCTGCACCACGCGGGCGCCGTCGGTGGTGCAGAAGTCGTATCTCGGCGCCGGGGTGGGGGTCAGGAGTCAGGCGGGCCAGTGGGCGGGGCGACCCAACCACGGGGGGAGCAGCGTGGTCGCGTCGCCGCGGGCGGCCTCCAGCTGGGGCTGCTGCAGGAACAGCGCGTCGGTGAGGTCAGAGCCGCGGAGGTCGGTGTCGCGCAGGTCGGCCCCGATCAGGTCGGCCTCGCGCAGGTCGGCACCCCGGAGGTCGGCCGCGATGAGCAGGGCGCCCCGCAGGTCGGCGCGGCGCAGGTCGGCACGGCGCCACGACGACCCGAGCAGGTCGGCCCGTCGGTGGTCCGGACCACCGACACCGCGGACGGCGAGGCTCGTGCGCTGCAGCAGGACGTCGACGTCGCGGTGCCAGGCGTCGAGGTCCGTCGCCAGCACCTCGTCGGCGGAGCCGCGGGTCAGCGCGTCGACACGGTCGCGCCCGTCCACGAGGGCGACGCGCAGGTCGTCCGGCACCTCCCGGCCGAGCGCGTCGACCAGGAGCCACAGCAGCTCGTGCAGCCGACGGATGACGCCGAACACCGCGAACATCGATGCGGCGACGTCGGGGGAGGTGCGCCAGTCCTGGCCGGCCAGCACGACCTGGGTGACCTTCTGGCCGGCACCGAGGCAGTCGTAGACCGTGCAGCCGCGGAACCCGACGTCGCGCAGGCGGTCGTGGATGCCGCAGCCGAGGTCGTCCGCCAGGTTGACGCACGGCTCGCCGGCCGCCTTGTCGATCGCGAAGTCGACCGACCGGGCGAACGGCAGCGCGACGCAGCACAGCCCGAGACAGCTCGAGCAGTCGGCGCGCAGCGAGTCGCGGACGGCGCCTACTTGGTCGACGAGTCGTCGCCCGCGAGGTCGGCCGCGGAGCTGCCCCCGAGCGGCGCGCGCTTGACGGGCTGACCTGCCGGCCGCGACGCGCTGCGGCGGGTGCGGTCCTCGCCCGCCGGGCGCATCTCGGCGGTGGTGTCGGCCTGGCCGGTGTCCGGCAGGGTGATCTGCTGGGTGTCCTCGGTGTCCGACCTGTCCGACGTGGTCGACCTGGTCGGCTGCTTGGTGCTGGACGTCGAGGCACTGGACGTCGAGGTGCTGGACGCCGGGGTGCCGGACCCGGTGGCACGGGCCTGGGTGGAACCGGACGTGCTGGTCGTCGCCTGGTCGGGCTCGGCCGCCGCGGGCTTCGCGGCGTCCGCGCCCTTCGCGGAGGCCTGGGCCGGGCCGTCGGAGGCCTCGGTGCCGTCGGCGGTGACGTCGACGTCCTGACGGGCGACGGGACCGCTGGGCGACGGCGTGGCGTCGTCGGAGCCACCGGCGAGGTCGGTGCCCGCGAAGGAGGCGACGATGTCGCGCAGCTGGGCGAGCTGTCCGACGATGCCGTCGCGGCGGGACTGCAGGTGGTCGAGCTCGGCGCGGGCCTTGGCCACCTGGCGCTCGGCGTCGGCGCGACGCTGGGCGACGGTCTGCTCGGCCTGGGAGCGGGCGCTGGCGACGATCTGCTCGGCCTCGCGCCGCGCGCGGGACACGACGCGCTCGGACTCCGCGCGGCTCTGGTCGCGGTGCTTGGTGGCCTCGGCGATGGCCTGGCCCGACCGGTTCTCGGCCGCGGCGGCTCGCGACTCGGCGTCGGCGACGATCTTCGCGGTCTGGTCGGCGGCGACGGCGTGCGCGTCGGCGGCCTCGCGGGCGAGCCGCTCCTTCTCTAGGGCGAGCACCCGGCGGGCCTCGGTGACCTCGCGGTCGGCGGCGGCGCGGATCTTCTCGGCCTCGCGCATGGCGGAGGTACGGACCGACGTGGCCTCGGAGTCGGCGGCCAGCTTGACCTGCTCGGCCTCGCGGGCGGCGCGGGCCCGGACGTCGTCGGCCTCGGCGATCGCCAGGGCGCGCTCGCGCTCGGCGTCGGAGAGCAGCCGGTCGCGCTGGTCCTCGACCTCGCGCAGCTGCACCGAGCGGACGTCGTCGGCCTCCTTGGCGGCGTTGGCCCGCAGGGTGTTGGCGTCGGCCTCGGCCAGACGCCGGGTCTGCTCGGCCTGGTCGTGGGACCGGGTCAGCACCTCGTCGGCCTGCTGCTCGGCCAGACCCAGCAGCTCCGCGGCCCGTCCGCCCAGGCCCGCGTAGGTGGGCTGGTCGCGCTCGGTGAGGTCCTGACGGAGCTTGCCGACCTGGTGCTCGAGCTCCTGCGTGCGCTGGTGCAGCCGCTGGGCCTCGCCGCGCGCCTGCTGGACGTCGTTCTCGGCGCTGCGGCGGAAGGCGTCGACCGCGGCGGGGTCGTAGCCGCCTCGTCGCACCACCGGGAACTCCACGGGCCGGGGGCCCCCGCCCTGGGCAGGCATCTGCTCGGTCGAGTCGAAGATCGAGAGTCCCTGGTGGTGGTCAGACATGCATCAGCCTCGTGATCGCGGAGCAGGTGGTGGGCGATTTCAGACTAGCGGGTCGGACCGCGCCTCCCCGAGACCTTCGACGGCCCGTCGCGCCCGGGGAGGCGCAGCGGTCGACCCTCAGACGCCCCGGAACCGGTTGATCGCGTCGACGTGGAGCGAGCGCTTCTCGTCGTCCCGCACGCCGAGTCCCTCCTCGGGCGAGAGGCAGAGCACGCCGACCTTGCCCTGGTGCAGGTTGTGGTGGACGTCGAGCGCGGCCTGGCCGGTCTGGTCGAGGGGGTAGACGCGCGACACGGTGGGGTGGATGCGGCCCTGGTCGACGAGCCGGTTCGCCTCCCAGGCCTCGCGGTAGTTGGCGAAGTGCGAGCTGAGGATCTTCTTCAGGTTCATCCACAGGTAGCGGTTGTCGTACTCGTGCATGTAGCCCGAGGTGGACGCGCAGGTGACGATCGTGCCGCCCTTACGCGCCACGAAGACGCTCGCGCCGAACGTCTCGCGCCCGGGGTGCTCGAACACGATGTCGGGGTCGTCGCCGCCGGTGAGCTCGCGGATCCTGGCGCCGAGGCGCTTCCACTCGCGCGGGTCCTGGGTGTGCTCGTCCTTCCAGAACGCGTAGCCCTCGGCCGAGCGGTCGATGACCAGCTCCGCGCCCATGGAGCGGACGATCGCGGCCTTCTCGGGCGACGACACCACGCACACGGGGGTGGCGCCGCCGTTGAGCGCGAACTGCGTCGCGTAGGAGCCCAGGCCGCCCGAGGCGCCCCAGATCAGGACCGTGTCGCCCTGCTTCATGTCGGCACCGTTGCGCGACACCAGCTGGCGGTAGGCCGTGGAGTTCACCAGCCCGGGGCTCGCGGCCTCCTCCCAGGTGAGGTGGTCCGGCTTGGGCATCAGCTGGTTGGCCTTGACGACGGCCAGCTCGGCCAGGCCGCCGAAGTTGGTCTCGAAGCCCCAGATGCGCTGCTCGGGGTCCATCATCGTGTCGTCGTGGCCGTCGGGGCTCTCCAGCTCGACCGACAGGCAGTGGGCCACGACCTCCTGGCCGGGCTTCCACTTGTTGACGCCCGACCCCACGCGGAGGACGACGCCCGCGAGGTCGGAGCCGACCACGTGGTACGGCAGGTCGTGACGCCGGGTGATCTCCGACAGGCGGCCGTACCGCTCGAGGAAGCCGAAGGTCGATACCGGCTCGAAGATCGAGGTCCAGACGGTGTTGTAGTTGATGGCGCTGGCCATCACCGCCACGAGGGCCTCGCCCGGGGCCAGCTCGGGCACCGGCACGTCGTCGAGGTGGAGGGACTTGCGGGGGTCCTTCTCCCGGGTGGTCTGGTCCTCGAACATGTCGACCTCGTCCCGGTGGACGGTGATGCCGCGGTACGACTCGGGCACGGGCAGGTGGCCGAACTCCTCGGGGGCGGTGTCGCCGGCCAGGATGGCGTCTCTGATCTGGTCCATCTGCGTCCTCCGGTGCGTCGCGTCGGGCCCGGAGGACCGTCGGCGCGGCGGTCCTGGGCGGGCGTTGGACGGGAGGCTACTAGCCGGTAGCCTTCCGAGACGCGAGGTGTGACCGAGGCCACGGGCGCGGCGCTCAGGGGCCGAGCGCCTCGACCAGCTCCTCCTCGGCGCCGGCCAGGTAGTCGGCCAGCAGCTCGGCCGCGGTCGCCCGGTCGCCCTGCAGCACCAGCTCGGCGATGTCGGAGTTCTGCTCCAGGTAGGGCCGGTGGAACTGGTCGGGCCGGACCATCTGGTGGAAGAAGAGCCGCATCTCGGCCAGCAGCTGGTCCATCTGGGCGTCCAGGCGGGGACTGCCCGCGAGCGCGACGACGGCCCGGTGGAAGTGCTGGTTCGCGCTCGCGACCGCGTCGACGTCGCCGGCGGCGTCGGCCACGCGTCCCTCGTCGACCGCGAGGGCGAGCGCGGCGACGTCGCCGGTCGGGCGACCCTCGCGCATCGCGGCCGGCTCGATGATGCGGCGCACCCGGTACACGTCCCGGACGTCGTCGACCGACGGGGTGGCCACGACCACCCCGCGGTTGGGCTCCCGGACGAGGATCCGCTCGGCCACCAGCTGGCTCAGGGCCTCGCGCAGCGTGTTGCGGGAGACGCCGATGGCCGCGGCCAGCCGCTCCTCGGGCAGCCGGGTGCCCGATCGCAGCAGGCCCTCGACGACCTGGTCGCGGACGGCCTTCGCGGCCCGGTCGGCCGACGTGCTCATCACCGCCCGGTGCCGGCGGCGGGCGTCGTCGAGCGTGGCGAGGGCCGCGTCCAGACCGGTCGGCGAGCTCATGGTCGCGACTCTAGGACTGGCGAGGGGGTATTGCAGGATTGTTGAACAATCTTTACGGTGACGACACAGCGGTGACACACGTCACCGGTGGGCTGGTCCCGTCCCGCCCGTCCGACCACCCGCAGGAGTCCCATGAGCACCCCGTCCGCACCCGGCCAGGACGGCCCGGGCACCCCCGCGGTGTCCGACGCCGTCGCCGCCGCGAGCAAGCGCTCGGCCCTGATCGGCGCGATCTTCCTGATGGCGACCAGCGCCATCGGCCCCGGCTTCATCACCCAGACCGCCACGTTCACGCTCCAGCTCGGGGCCGCCTTCGCCTGCGCCATCGTGCTGTCGATCGTCGTCGACGTCGCGGTGCAGATGAACGTCTGGCGCATCGTCGGCGTCGCCGGCAAGCGCGCCCACGAGCTCGCCAACGAGGCGCTGCCGGGCGCGGGATGGGTGCTGACCGCGCTCGTCGTCGTCGGCGGGTTCGTCTTCAACATCGGCAACGTGGCCGGCTCGGGGCTCGGGCTCGACGCGCTGCTGGGGCTCGAGCCCCGCATCGGCGGCGCGATCTCCGCGCTCGTCGCGATCGGCATCTTCCTGAGCAAGCGGGCGGGCATCGCGCTCGACCGCGTCGTGCTCGTGCTCGGTCTGGTGATGATCGTGGCCACCGCGGTCGTCGCGTTCACCTCCGACCCGCCCGTCGGGGAGGCTCTGGTCAACGTCGTCGCGCCGCGCCAGTTCGACGTGCTCGCGGTGACGACGATCATCGGCGGCACCGTCGGCGGCTACATCACCTACGCGGGCGCCCACCGCCTGCTCGACTCGGGCACGACCGGTCCCGAGAACGTCCGCGACATCACCCGTGGTTCGCTGGTCGGCATCCTGGTGACCGGCGTGATGCGGGTGCTGCTGTTCCTCGCCATCCTCGGCGTGATCGCGGGGGGAGCGGGGCTCGACGAGGGCAACGTCGCCGCCAGTGCCTTCGAGGCCGCATCCGGCGAGGCGGGGCTGCGAGTCTTCGGGCTGATCCTGTGGGCCGCAGCGCTCACCTCGGTGATCGGCGCCTCCTACACCTCGGTCTCGTTCCTGACCACGGAGCGCACCGCACCGCGCGTGCGCAACCTGATGACGGTTGCCTTCATCGTGGCCACCACCGTCGTGTTCGTCGTGATCGAGCAGGCCCCGCAGACGCTGCTCGTCTTCGCCGGTGCGTTCAACGGCATGATCCTGCCCATCGGCTTCGGCATCCTGCTCTACGTGGCCTGGCGGCGTCGCGACCTCCTGCAGGGCTACCGCTACCCGGCCTGGCTGCTGTCGGCCGGCGTGCTCGCGTGGCTCCTCACGCTGTACCTGGCCTACAGCTCGATCAAGCCGCTGGGTGCGCTGTGAGCCGCCGGGTCGACCTCAACAGCGACGTCGGGGAGTCCTTCGGGCGCTGGGAGCTCGGCGACGACGACGCGATGCTGCGGATCGTCTCCAGCGCGAACGTGGCGTGCGGCTTCCACGCCGGAGACCCGCTCACGCTGCGCCGGACCTGCGCGACCGCGGTCGAGCACGACGTCGCGATCGGGGCCCAGGTCGGCTACCGCGACCTCGCGGGCTTCGGGCGCCGGTTCGTCGACGTCGCGCCGGACGACCTGACCGCCGACGTCCTCTACCAGCTGGGTGCGCTCGAGGCGATGGCCCGCGTGGCCGGGACCGCGGTCCGCTACGTCAAGCCGCACGGCGCGCTGTACAACACCGCGGTGCACCACGAGGGCCAGGCGCAGGCCGTGGTCGACGCGGTGGTCGCCTACGACGCGACCCTGCCGCTGCTGGGCCTGCCGGGCTCGGCCCTGCTGGCCGCGGGGGAGCGGGCGGGGCTGCGGACGGTGCGCGAGGCCTTCGCCGACCGCGCCTACACGCCCGAGGCCACGCTGGTCTCGCGGCGGGAGCCCGGTGCCGTGCTGCACGACCCCGACGAGGTGGCGGCGCGCGTCCTGCAGATGGTCACCGAGGGCACGGTGGTGGCCGTCGACGGATCCGTCGTCGCGGTCGAGTGCGACTCGGTCTGCACCCACGGCGACTCGCCGGGGGCGGTGGCGATGGCCGAGGCCGTCCGGGCCCGCCTGGTCGAGGCCGACGTCGAGGTCCGGGCGTTCGTGTGAGCCCGCGCGTGCTGTCGTACGGCGACCGCGCCCTGCTCGTCGAGCTGGACGACACGCCGCAGGTGGTGGCCTGGGTCGACGCGTTGCAGGCCGCGGGCGTCGACGGCGTGGCCGACGTCGTCCCGGCGGCGCGGACCGCCCTGGTGCTCGCCGCCGAGGGCGCCGACGTGGCTGCGCTGCGCTCGGCGATCGGGCGGGTCGAGGCGGGGGCGTCCGTCGTCCAGGACGCCGCCGCTGGTGCCGTGGTGTCGGTGCCCGTCCGGTACGACGGGCCCGACCTGGCTGACGTCGCCCGGCTCACCGGGATGGCCGAGCACGAGGTGGTGGCGGCCCACGCCGGGCAGGTGTGGCGCGTCGCGTTCGGCGGGTTCGCACCCGGGTTCGCCTACCTGGTGGGTGAGGACGACCGCCTGCACGTGCCGCGGCGCGACAGCGCGCGCACCGCGGTGCCGGCGGGCGCCGTCGGGCTGGCGGGAGAGTTCAGCGGCGTCTACCCGCGCGAGTCCCCGGGCGGGTGGCAGCTCGTCGGCACCACGTCGGCGTCCATGTGGGACCTCGACCGCGACCCGCCGGCGCTGCTCAGCCCCGGTGCGCGCGTGCGGTTCGTCGAGGAGGGCTCGTGAGCGTCGAGCTGGAGGTGACGCGCACCGGGCCCCTGGCGCTGGTGGAGGACCTCGGCCGCCTGGGGTCGTCGGGCATCGGGGTGGGCCGCAGCGGAGCTGCCGATCGCGGTGCCCTGCGGCTCGCCAACCGTGCGCTGGCCAACGACGAGGGTGCGGCCGCCGTCGAGGTGACGTTCGGCGGGCTCGAGGTGACGCCGGTCGGCGGGGACGCCTGGATCTGCCTCACCGGGGCCCCGGCGCCGGTGACGGTGGCCGGGCGCGACGCGGGTCCGTACGCGGTGGTGCTGGTGCGCGAGGGCGAGACGGTACGGGTCGGGACGCCGCCCGTCGGGCTGCGGTCGTACCTGGCGGTGAGGGGCGGGGTCGACGTGACCGCGGTGCTCGGGTCTCGCAGCCGCGACGTGCTGGCCGGCCTCGGGCCCGAGCCGCTCGCTCCCGGCGACCGTCTGCCCGTCGGGCCCGCGCCGCGGGACTTCCCGGGCGTCGAGGCCGTGCCGCCGCCGTCGCTCGGCGGCGAGGTGCTGCTGCGGGCGGTCCGCGGTCCCCGCGACGCGTGGGTGGCCGACGCCGACCTCCTCGTCTCGACGGCCTGGACCGCGTCCGAGCGGACCAACCGCGTGGGCATGCGGCTCGCCGGTGGCACCGTGCCCCACGTCGACGGCGACCGCCAGCTGCCCAGCGAGGGCGCCTGTCGCGGGGCCGTCCAGGTCCCGCCGAGCGGGGAGCCCGTGCTCTTCCTCGCCGACCACCCCGTCACCGGCGGCTACCCGGTCGTCGCGGTGGTGGTGGACGACGACGTCGACCGCGCCGCGCAGGTGCGCCCCGGCCAGCCCGTCCGCCTCACCTGGGTCCCCGCCCCCTGACCCACCCCCCTGCCCCCGACCCCCCACCCCGCGATCCGTCAGTTCCGCCGGTGCCGTCCGTCAGCTCGGCTGGTGCCGTCCGCCAGTTCCGCAGGAGATCCCGTGCCCGACCCCCGCACCACCAGCCCCGCCGAGGCCCGCGCGCTGTTCCGCGACGGGCTCGTCACCCCGACCGCGGGCTGGAGCGCCGGCTATGCCCAGGCCAACCTGGTCGCCCTGCCGCGTGACGTCGCCCTCGACTTCCTGCTGTTCGCCCAGCGCAACCCGAAGCCGTGCCCGGTGCTGGACGTGCTCGACGCCGGCGAGGTGTCGGGCCCGATCCTGGACGGCGACGTGCGCACCGACGTCCCCGCGTACCGGGTGTTCGTCGACGGCGAGCTGGTGGAGGAGACGTCCGACGTCCGCGGGTGGTGGCGCGACGACCTGGTCTCGTTCCTGATCGGCTGCAGCTTCACCTTCGAGGACGCGCTGCTCGCCGCGGGCGTGCCGGTGCGGCACGTCGAGCAGGGCGTGAACGTGCCGATGTACCGGACGACGACGCGCTGCCGTCCCGCCGGCTCGATGTCGGGCCCGCTCGTGGTGTCGATGCGCCCGGTGTCGGCGGGCCAGGTCGCGGACGCCGTCCGCGTGACGTCGCGCTACCCGGCCGTGCACGGCGCGCCGGTGCACGTCGGTGACCCGCGGGCGCTCGGCATCACCGACCTGGACTCACCGGACTACGGAGACCGCGTCGAGGTGCGTCCGGGCGAGGTGCCGGTGTTCTGGGCGTGCGGCGTGACGCCGCAGGCGGCAGTCGTCGAGTCGCGTCCGTCGCTCGCGATCGCCCACGCGCCGGGCCACATGCTGATCACCGACGCCCGCGACTCGGCGTACCTCGTGCCCTGACCTGCGGAACCGCCGGACGGGGCCAGCAGAACCGCCGGATCGCGGGTCAGGCGGGGTGGGCGGGCTGGACCAGCTCGACGAGCACGCCGCCGGCGTCCTTGGGGTGCACGAAGTTCACCCGGCTGTCGGCGGTGCCGCGGCGCGGCTCGTCGTAGAGCAGGCGGACGCCGCGCTCGCGCAGCGTCGCGGACGCCGCCTCGATGTCGCTGACCCGGTAGGCGAGCTGCTGGAGCCCGGGGCCGCTGCGATCGAGGAACTTGGCGATCGTCGACTCGGGCGTCAGCGGCGCGAGCAGCTGGATCCGCTGGTCGGAGTCGCCGACGGCGAGCATCGCCTCGCGGACGCCCTGCTCCTCGTTGACCTCCTCGTGCACGGTCTCGAGGCCGAAGACCCGGGCGTAGAACTCCTTGGCCTCGTCGAGGTCGGCGACGGCGATGCCGACGTGGTCGATGGCCTGGATCAGGTGGGTGGGAACCATGGGCGGCACCCTACGGCCCGTCGTGGCGGCCGGCGTGTGACCTGGCGCACCGACCCTCGCCGCCGTCGTGACTCGTCGGTAGGGTGCCGGTTACCGATCGTTAACGTCCTCATCGATCACCGACGTCCGAGGAGACCCCCATGTCGCAGTCCGTCATCGTCGCCGGGGCCCGCACCCCGATCGGCCGCCTGCTCGGCGGCCTGAAGACCCTCTCGGGCGCCGACCTGGGCGGCATCGCCATCCGTGGTGCGCTCGAGAAGGCCGGGGTCACCGGCGATCAGGTCGACTACGTGATCATGGGCCAGGTGCTGGGCGCCGGCGCCGGCCAGGTGCCCGCCCGCCAGGCCGCGCACGCCGGCGGCATCCCGCTCTCGACGCCCGCGATCACCATCAACAAGGTCTGCCTGTCGGGCATCAACGCGATCGCGCTCGCCGACCAGCTGATCCGCGCCGGCGAGCACGAGATCGTCGTCGCCGGTGGCCAGGAGTCGATGACCCAGGCACCGCACCTGCTGCCGAAGTCCCGCGAGGGCACCAAGTACGGCGACACCACGCTCGTCGACCACATGGCCCACGACGGTCTCTGGGACGCCCTCACCGACCAGGCCATGGGCGCCCTCACCGAGCAGTGCAACGCCGACGGCCTGCAGCTGACGCGCGAGGAGCAGGACTCCTTCAGCGCCCGCTCGCACCAGCGCGCGGCCGAGGCGCAGAAGAACGGGGTGTTCGACGACGAGATCGTGCCGGTCGAGATCCCCAGCCGCCGCGGCGACCCCGTCACCGTCTCCGCCGACGAGGGCGTCCGCGCCGACACCTCCACCGACTCGCTCGGCAAGCTGCGTCCCGCCTTCGACAGGGCCGGGACGATCACGGCCGGCTCGGCCAGCCAGATCTCCGACGGCGCGTGCGCGGTCGTGGTGATGAGCCGCGCCAAGGCCGAGGAGCTCGGACTCTCGTGGATCGCCGAGATCGGCCCGTCGGCCAGCGTCGCCGGCCCCGACTCGACCCTGCAGATGCAGCCCGCCAACGCCATCGCCAAGGCCTGCGCCAAGGGTGGCATCGACCCCGCCTCGCTCGACCTGGTCGAGATCAACGAGGCGTTCGCGGCCGTCGGCATCGCCAGCGCCCGCGAGCTCGGCATCGACGAGGACCGGGTGAACGTCAACGGCGGCGCCATCGCCGTGGGTCACCCGATCGGGATGTCCGGCGCCCGCATCGTCCTGCACCTCGCCCTCGAGCTCGGACGACGCGGCGGCGGCACCGGCGCGGCGGCCCTCTGCGGCGGTGGCGGCCAGGGCGACGCCCTGCTGATCACCGTGCCCGGCGCCTGACGTCCACCGACAGGTCGCGAGGGTCCGAGGACCTGACGATCCTAAGAGGCCCGAGGTGAGACGTGGTGCGGCGTGAGGTGGACGTGCCGACGCTGGTGCAGCGGGCGCGTGGGGGCGAGGCGCGATCGGTCGCCCGGCTGATCTCGCTCGTCGAGGACGCGTCGCCGCGGCTGCGCGAGGTGAGCGCGCTGCTCGTCGGGCACGCGGGTCGTGCGCACGTCGTGGGGATCACCGGGTCTCCGGGCGTCGGCAAGTCGACGACGACGTCGGCGCTGGTCACCCGGATGCGGCGGCGCGGCCACCGCGTCGGGGTCCTCGCGGTCGACCCGACCTCGCCCTTCTCCGGCGGTGCGCTGCTCGGGGACCGGGTCCGCATGCAGGAGCACGCGACGGACGTCGACGTCTACATCCGGTCGATGGCCACCCGCGGCCACCTCGGTGGCCTGTCGTGGGCGGTGCCGCAGGCCGTGCGGGTGCTGGACGCCGCCGGCTGCGACGTGGTGGTGGTCGAGACCGTGGGCGTGGGCCAGTCCGAGGTCGACGTCGCCGGGCTCGCCGACACCACCATCGTGCTCCTCGCACCGGGGATGGGCGACGGCATCCAGGCCGCCAAGGCGGGCGTCCTCGAGATCGGCGACCTCTTCGTGGTCAACAAGGCCGACCGGGACGGTGCCGACCAGGTGGCCCGCGACCTGCGGTCGATGGTCTCCCGCACCGACGCCGGCGCGTGGCGTCGACCCGTCCTGAAGGCCGTCGCGTCGTCCGGGGAGGGCGTCGACGAGGTCGCGGCCGCCGTCGAGGAGCATCGCGAGCACCTCGCGTCCACCGGCGCCCTGGCCGAGCGCCGACGCCGTCGCGCGCGCGACGAGATCGAGACCATCGCCGTCACCGGGCTGCGCGAGAGCCTCGCCGACGTCGGGGGCGACGCGCGCCTCGACGGGCTGGCCGACGACGTCCTGGCCGGCCGGACCGACCCCTATCGCGCGGCGGACGCCCTGCTGGAGCGCGCGGTCGGCGGCGGCGCGCCTGCGTCGGCACCGGGCCGTCCTGGGCTATAAACGTCTCTGGGCCCTCGTGCGCCCAGCAGCGCCCGTCCCCGTCCCGACCCCCCAGGAGAGCCGGCTCGTGCTCAAGAAGGTCGTCGTCCTGCTCGTGGTCGCCTTCGCGGTGTACTACCTGTTGACCAGCCCGGGTGCCGCCGCCGACTCCGTGCGGGGTGCGTTCGACGCCGTGATGGAGGCGTTCAACCAGGTGCGGCTGTTCTTCGAGCGTCTCGTCGGCTGAGCCGTGCTGGGCGTGCTGCGCCAGTGGCTGCGGCTGATCCCCGACCAGGAGATCGGCAAGCACCTCCTCGCCGAGGAGGGTGAGCACACGATCGACGTCGTGCGCCACCACTGGGTGGTCTACTGCCGCGCGGTCGTCGAGGCCGTCCTCGCGCTGCTGCTCGGGGTGTGGGCGCTGTTCTGGCGCGTCGACGTCGCCTGGATACCGATGGTGCTCGGCCTCGGCCTGGTGGTCCACGCGGTCTGGACGGCGCTGACCTGGCACATGGACGTCTTCGTCGTCACCAACATGAGGGTGTTCCGCGCGAGCGGTGTGCTCTCGGTCAAGACCGCGACCATGCCGATCTCGCGCATCCTCGACATCACCGTCGAGAAGCCGTTCGTCGGACGGATCCTGGGCTACGGCCACTTCGTCTTCGAGTCAGCCGCGCAGGCCCAGGGGCTGCGCGACATCCGCTACATCGGCGACCCCGACGAGCGCGACCTCACCATCCAGCGCGTCGTGCAGCGCTCGGGCCTGCGCAAGTCCGTCCGCCGGGACGACCCCCATGGGTAGCCCGCTGGGGTTCGACCCGATCGAGGAGGCGGCGCGGCAGTGGGCGGCCCGCTGGCCCGCGGTGCCCCAGATGCGCGCGGTCACCTCGATCATGCGGGTGCAGCAGCTGCTGATCGCCCAGCTCGACGAGATCCTCAAGCCGCACGGGCTGACCTTCGCGCGCTACGAGGCGCTCGTCCTGCTCGTGTTCAGCCGCCGGGGGTCGCTGCCGCTCGGCAAGATGGGCGAGCGGCTGCAGGTGCACCCGACGTCCGTGACCTCGATCGTCCGACGTCTCGAGGCCGGCGGGCTGGTGCTGCGGCGCCCGCACCCAGACGACGGCCGCGCCGTCCTCGCCGAGGTGACGACGCGCGGACGCGCCGTGGTGGAGGCGGCCACGGTCGACCTCACGGCCGCGCAGTTCGGCCTCGACGTGCTCGACGACGCGTCGCTCGAGCAGGTCTTCGACCTCTTCCGTCCGCTGCGCCACGCCGCCGGCGACTTCACCTGACCGAGGCCCTTCCTCGTCCCGGCGGCGTCGGTGCGAGATGATGGCTCCATGAGCAGCTTCTCGCGGCCCGGTGCGGTCGACCTGTCCGCCTTCAAGAACCCCGCCCCGCAGCAGCCGCCCGCGGGCGGCGCTCCCCGTGCCGGCGCGCCCGCCCCGGCCGGCGGCGCCTACGTGGTCGACGTGACGGAGCAGAACTTCCAGGCCGAGGTCGTCGAGGCGTCGATGACGCACGTCGTCGTCCTCTCGCTGTGGTCGGCACGCTCGCCCGAGAGCGAGACGTTCAACGCGACCCTGGCCGAGGTCACCGAGACCTACGCCGGACGGATCCTGCTGGCCCGCGTCGACGTCGACGTCAACCCGCAGATCGCCCAGGCCGTCGGCGCGCAGGGCGTGCCGTTCGTGCTCGGCCTCGTCAGCGGTCGACCGGTACCCCTGTTCCAGGGCACGGTCGACGCCGAGGACGTCCGCCGCTACTTCGACGAGCTCGTCAAGGTCGCGATCTCCAACGGCGTCGCCGGCACCGCCGCGCCGCGGAGCACGGTCGACCCCGAGGCCGACGGTGACGAGGACGACCCGCGCTTCGCCGAGGCCGACGAGCGTCTCGGCGCCGACGACCTCGACGGCGCCGTCGCGGCCTACGAGGCGCTCGTCGCCCAGAACCCCAAGGACGTCGAGGCCGCCGAGCGGCTGGCCGGCGTCAAGCTGATGCAGCGCACGCGGGGAGCCGACCTCGAGTCCGCCCGCCGGGCCGCGGCCGACGACCCCGCCGACGTCGACGCCCAGCTGCTCGTGGCCGACCTCGACCTCAGCGGCGGCCACGTCGACGACGCCTTCTCCCGCCTGATCGACCTCGTCCGCCGCACCTTCGGCGACGACCGAGACCGGGTCCGCGAGCACCTCGTCGAGCTGTTCACCGTCGCCGGAGCCGACGACCCCCGCGTCGGGCCCGCCCGCCGCGCCCTCTCCGCCGCCCTCTTCTGAGCCCCGGCATCCCCGGACGCTGCGTTGCTCGCGGCTTCGACGAACGACACCAGTTCGCCGTTGCCGCGGCGCCTGGCCTCCGGGGCGCCTGACCTCAGAAGACCCCGGCCGCTGGTATCCGGTCCCGGGCACCCCACCTGCACCACCTGGCCCGGAGAACCGACAGAACCACGGGAAGTTCGCCGTGGTCCTGTCGGAAGACCGTGCCTACCTGGGAATCCGACACCCACGCGGACGCGTGAGCGTCAGGAGAAGGCGTCGGACGCGACGTCGGTCTCGTCGCCGGTGATCGCGGCGAGGATGCGGGCGGCGACGTCGTCGGCCGCGAGGCCCTGAGACATCCTGGGCGCCTCGCCGGCGACGGGACGGGTGGCGAGGCCGGTCTCGGTGTGGGGCGGGCGGACGTCGAGGACGCGGACCTTGCGGCGACGCAGCTCGGTACGGATGCTCGTCAGGTACGCCGACAGCGCCGCCTTGCTGGCCGAGTAGGCGGCCATCTGGGGCATCGGACGCTCGGCCACGACGGCGCTGATGGCCGCCACGAAGCCGCCCTCGGACAGGTGGGGCGACGCCGCGCGCACGAGTCGCAGCGGGGCCAGGTAGTTGAGGAGGAGCAGCTCGTCGACCACGTCGTCGTCGACCTCCGACGCCGGGCCGAAGGCCACGACCCCCGCGGCGTGCACCACCGCGTCGAGGCCACCGGTGGCCTCCACGGTCCGGGCGACGAGGTCCTCCGGCGCACCGGGGACGGTCAGGTCGGCCGCGAGCACGACGGCGCCGTCGATGCCGAGGTCGGTGAGCCGTCCCTCGTCGCGGGCCGACACGACGACGCGCGCCCCCGCGTCGGCGAGCCCGCGCGCGAGGCGGGAGCCCAGCCCTCCGGTCGCGCCCGTCACCAGCACCGTCTTGCCACCCAGGTCCGTCATGGCTCCATCCTCCCGGCGGGCGGACGGGGACGCAGACGGACCTGTGGCGTCCCGGTGCGTCAGGGCCCGCGACCCGGCAGGGGAAAGTACGCTGGCCGCAGGTCAGGACTGCGCGCAGGAGGGCGTCCGGCGGGCCGGACCCTCGGGAGGGACAGTGCGACGGATCGTCGGCGTCGTCGTGCTGCTCGTCGGCGTCCTCGTGGTGCTCGCCGGAGCGGCCGTGATGGTGGTCCTCGGCCCCGACGACCGCGCGACCACCGGACCCCACCGCATCGACACGGTCGGCGTCGCCGTCGTCACCACCCCGCGGGCCATCACGTACGCCGGGCCGACGGTGAGCGTCCTCGCCGAGCTCCCGGACGACAAGCCCGTGTTCGTCGGGCTCGGCAACGCCGTCGACGTGCAGAACTACCTGGGCGGCACCCAGCGGCTGTCCATCACCCGCGTGCAGGTGCCGTGGCGGATCACGTCGCGTCAGGAGGCGGGTGAGCCCAACCTGTCCGCGGCGCCCACCGCGCTCGACTGGTGGGAGGCGCAGTCGGCCGGGCTGGGCGGAGCGGCGATCACCGTCGCGCTGCCCGACGAGCCCGTGTCGCTCGCCGTGCTGGCCGTCGGCGACTCCGACCTCGAGGGCCTGCGCCTCACCACCGCCTACGACGTCGCCGGAGGCTTCCTGGGCGGCGCCGGCGGGGTCGCGACCGGCCTCGGGATCGGGTTCCTCGGCCTGATGCGGGTGCGCGGCACGCCGCTGCGGCGCGCCGCGGCCGCCGACCCCGAGGGCGGCGAGGCGCGCTACGTCTTCGTCGACGACGCCGGCGCCGAGCACGAGGTCGACCCGGCCGACCTCGACGGCTACGAGATCGTCGACGACGCGCCGGCGCTCACGCCACCACCGGTGCCGGTCGTCGCGCCCGCGCCCGCGCCCGTGGCCGTCGACGAGCCCGAGCCCGTCGAGGAGGAGGTCGTGTACGTGCTGGTGGACGAGGACGGCCGGGAGCGCGAGATCTCCGCCTCCGAGGCCGAGGGACTCGAGGTCGTCGAGGAGATCGTCGAGGACGCCCCGGACCCGGACGACGACGAGCGCGGCGACGGGCACTGGCGCTCGCGCCTGCGCCGCGCGCTGGGGGTCGAGTGACGGGCCGCGCGGGCCGCTGCTGCGCCGCCGCCCTGGCGCTCGGCCTGGCGGTGCTCGCGGGCTGCGGACAGGTGCCCCAGCGCAAGGACACCGCCGCGCCGATCAGCAAGGTCGCCGCCGACGGGCGCGAGATCGACGCGATCTACACCCGCTACCGCGACGTCCGCGCCAACGCCCTCAAGCTGCTCGACCCCGAGCCGCTGGCCACCGTCGAGTCCGGCCCGGTGCTGGCGATCGACGCCGGGGCGCTGCAGGTCGCCAAGCGGCTGGCGGGCACCCGGCCGGTCGAGGAGAGCCAGGACCTGCGCATCGAGCGTGTCCTGTCGCCGCGGCTCGACGCCTACCCGCTGTGGTTCGTCGCGCGGGTGCGCGACAACGTCAAGAAGGTCACCAAGGTCCAGATCTTCCAACGCACCGCCGCCACCGCCCAGTGGACGATGGTCGCGAGCCCCGAGGCGCTGCTCAGCACCACCCTGCCGCCCTTCGCCACCGACGACGCCGGGTCGCTCGAGACGATCGAGCCCGAGGACGACACCGGCCTGGTCTCCTCGCCGACCCAGGCCATCACCGACTACGCGGCCGCCCTGCGCGATCCGCAGAGCCCCGCGGCGCAGAAGGTGGTCGACGACTCGTTCATCCAGCAGATGCGCCAGGTCGCCGGCCAGTCCTCGGCCATCAAGGGCGTCACGTTCACCCAGTCCTGGGGCGCACGCCCCGTCGAGTTCGCCATGCGCACCCAGGACGGCGGCGCCCTCGTCGTGGCCACCCTGCTGCGCCAGGACGGCTACGAGATCGCCGACGGCGTCGAGGTGTCCTGGCCCGAGGGCTCGGCCCAGAAGGCCTTCCTGTCCAACAAGCTCTACACCGCCGGCCTGCTCCGCTACTACCACCAGGTGCTGCTCTACGTCCCGCCCGAGGGCGGCGAGCTGCCCCGCGTCCTCGCGCAGTACGGCGGGGTCGTGGACGGCGAGGGCTTCTAGCGGGCCTGAGCATCCCGGCCGGCGGCGTTGCTGCCCGCTTCGACGGACCAGGGCAGTCCGACTTCGCGGACGCGCCTGGTCATCCGGGCGCTCAGACCCGCTGTCAGCGTGACCGCTGAGCCGAGACACCCGCACCGGACCGGCGGCCCGGACCGGCCGCCGGCTTCGCTGCGCCCTTCGGGCACCCGCCGAGGTCGTCGGTCCGGTCTCCGGGCGGTGTCGACGTCGGCGGCTGACCGCCAGGACGACGCTCAGCGCGGGATCCCACGCTCCCGATAGGCGACGGAGGAGCCGGGCAGGCCCTCGAGCAGCGCGACGGTGGCGGCGGCGGCGCGCTCGGCGACGGTGGCGGGATCGCACCAGTGGACGGCGGCGATCTCGGTGGGCTGGAGGGTCCAGGTCGAGGTGGAGGCGGCGTCGACGGGGGCGAGGTCGAAGACGAAGACGCACGCGTCGTCCCACTCGCGCCAGGGCGCGAGCCAGTTGACGGTGCGCAGGCCGAGCACCTGCACCTCGATGCCGAGCTCCTCCTCGAGCTCGCGCACCAGGCCGTCGGCTGGCGACTCGGAGGGCTCGACGACGCCGCCGGGGAGGTCCCACTCGCGCTTGTAGGTCAGCTCGCAGAGCAGCACCCGGCCGTCGGCGTCGTGGAGCAGCCCCTGCGAGATCACCCGCTTGCGGGGCAGGCCAGCGTTGAGCATCGCGATGAAGCCGTCGTGCGAGCCCGCCTGCGGGTCGCCGACCACCCGGGCCAGCAGCGCCTGGTCCCCGTCCGGCATCCGCAGCACGCCCTCGCGGCGCATCCCGGCGCGCGACAGGGCCCGCAGCCGCGGGTGGTCCGTCACGTCGACGCGGATCTCGACCCGACGGACGTCGTCGTGCTCCAGCGCCTCGGCGAGGAGCTCGGCGACCAGCTCGGCGTCGACCGGCCCGTCGTCGAGCACCAGCTCGTGCGATCCACCGACGCCCGGACGCAGCCCGGGCGGCGTCACGTGACGGGTTCCAGCCAGACCGCGCCCAGCGGCGGGACGCGCAGGCCGACCGAGCTCGGCCAGCCGTTCCACGCGTGGCCCTCGTCCGCCTCGAGCAGGTCGTCGTTGACGACGCCCGACCCGCCGTAGGCGACGTCGTCGGAGCAGAGCACCTGGCGCCACCGGCCGCCCGAGGGCAGACCGACGCGGAAGTCCTCGTGGGGCACGCCCGCGAAGTTCACCACGCACACCAGCTGGTGCTCACCGGAGGAGCGCAGGTAGGAGAACACGTTGTGGTCGCGGTCGTCGGCGTCGATCCAGGTGAAGCCCTGCGGGTCGTGGTCGGCGCCCCACAGGGCGGGGCGCTCGCGGTACGCGACGTTCAGGTCGTGGACGTAGCGCAGCAGGCCCGAGTGGCCGGGGTCCTCGAGGTGGCCCCAGTCCAGGCTGCGCTCCTCGCTCCACTCGCGCTCCTGGCCGAACTCGCTGCCCATGAAGAGCAGCTGCTTGCCCGGGTGGGACCACTGGAAGGCGTAGTAGGCGCGCAGGTTGGCCAGCTGCTGCCAGCGGTCGCCGGGCATCTTGGTGAGCAGGGAGCCCTTGCCGTGCACGACCTCGTCGTGCGACAGCGGCAGCAGGAAGTTGTCGGCGTAGGCGTACATCATCGCGAACGACAGCTCGTGGTGGTGGTAGCGCCGGTTCACCGGCTCCTCGCGCATGTAGCCCAGCGAGTCGTGCATCCAGCCGAGGTTCCACTTGAAGCCGTAGCCGAGACCGCCGTGGTCGGTGGAGCGCGTGACGCCCGGCCACGCCGTCGACTCCTCGGCGATCATCGCGACGCCCGGGTGCAGCTTGTAGGCCGTCGCGTTGAGCTCCTGCATGAACGACACGGCCTCGAGGTTCTCGCGGCCGCCGTGCACGTTGGGACGCCACTGGTCGTGCTCGCGGGAGTAGTCGAGGTAGATCATCGACGCGACCGCGTCGACCCGGAGCCCGTCGACGTGGAACTCCTCGATCCAGTACAGCGCGTTGGCGATCAGGAAGTTGCGGACCTCGTTGCGACCGAAGTCGAAGATCAGCGTGCCCCAGTCGGGGTGCTCGCCGCGCCACGGGTCGGGGTGCTCGTAGGTGGCCGTTCCGTCGAAGTACGACAGCGCGAACTCGTCCTTGGGGAAGTGCGCGGGCACCCAGTCCAGCAGGACGCCGATCCCGGCCTGGTGCAGCGTGTCGACGAGGAAGCGGAAGTCGTCGGGCTCACCGAAGCGCGACGTCGGCGCGTAGTAGCCCGACACCTGGTAGCCCCAGGACCCGCCGAACGGATGCTCCATCACGGGCATGAGCTCGACGTGGGTGAAGCCGGCGTCGCGGACGTAGTCGGCCAGCTCGACGGCGATCTCGCGGTACGTCAGGCCGAAGCGCCACGAGCCGAGGTGCAGCTCGTAGATGCTCATCGGCTCTGCGTGGGGCGAGGACGCCGCGCGCCGGGTCAGCCAGGCCTCGTCGTCCCACGTGTAGCTGCTCTGGTAGACGACGGACGCGGTCTGCGGCGGCACCTGGGCGTACTGCGCCATCGGGTCGGCCTTGTCGGTCCAGCGGCCGTCGGGCGACTCGACCTTGAACTTGTAGAGCGCGCCAGGGCCGACGTCGTCGACCTCGATCTCCCAGACGCCGAGGTCGTCGCGGACCATCGTGTGTCCGCCGCCGTCCCACCCGTTGAAGTCGCCGGCGAGCTGGACGGTGCGGGCGCGGGGGGCCCACACGCTGAACGAGGTCCCGGTGGCCGTGGGGTGCGCCCCGAGCACCTTCCACAGCTCCTCGTGACGGCCCTCTCCGAACAGATGACGATCGAGCTCACGCATCTGGGCATCCTTTCACGCAGCGGTCGGGGTGGGCGATCATGCGGTCAGCGCCGCGACGGCGCGCAACGGGATCTCGACCCACGACGGCCGGTACCGCACCTCGTAGACCACCTCGTACACGGCCTTGTCGAGCTCGTAGGCGGCCAGCAGGCGCCGCGGCGCCTCGTCGTCACCGAAGCCGTAGCCGTGCAGGAACGCCGCACGGTTGCGCGCGACCCAGGCGCTGGCCCGCTCCTGGAGCTTCTCGGCGTCGATGCCGGCCTGGACGAGCACCGACCGCGCCGCGTAGTCCAGTGAGCGGAGCATGCCGGCGACGTCGCGGGCGGGGGAGTCCAGGCGCACCCGGTCGGGGATGGGCTGGGACGGCTCGCCCTCGAAGTCGATGATCTTCCAGCCCGCGGTGGTGCGCAGCGACTGCCCCAGGTGGAGGTCGCCGTGCACGCGCTGGGCCTGGACGGCGGCGTCGAGGTCGCGGACGTCGGCGTAGCGGGTGCGAACGGCCTCGGCGAACGGCGCGAGCTGCGGCGCGGCGGCGACGGCCTCGTCGAGGCGCGTCTCGAAGCGGTCGGCGAGCGCGCCGAGCTCGGCCGCGCCCCACGGGCGGGTCTCGAAGTGCTCGGCCAGCATCTCGTGCACGTGCCGGGTGGTCAGCCCGAGGCGCTCGGCGTCGGCTCCGAAGTCGCCCCCGGCCTCCTCCGGCTCGAGGTCGGGCTCGGCGACGAGGTCGCGCAGGCTGGCGCGGGCGGAGTCCCAGCCGCCCGTGGCGGTGCGCAGGAAGCGCTGCAGCATCGCGAGGTCGTACTCCTCGCCGCCACCCAGGCGTGTGCTCAGCGACCCACGGATCGCCGCGACGCTGTCGCCGCCCTCGGGCGAGAGCGCCTCGTGGACCTCGATGTCGGGGTTGCGTCCGGGGTTCAGTCGGCGGAACAGCTTGAGCACGAGGCTCTCGTCGACCACCAGCGAGGTGTTCGACTGCTCCACCGAGAGCAGCACCGAGCGGGACTCGGCGGTCATCTCGAGGTCGTCGCCCGCGGTGTAGACGAGGTCGGACGTGGTGCCGCCGCCGACGAACCCCGCGAGCAGCACGGCGCGCGCGTCGGCGTCGTGCACGGCGTCGTAGAGGTGGAAGGTGCCGGCGTCCACGGTGGCCACGCCCACGAACCCGTGCGCGACGGACTCGCTGCGCTCGGCCCGGTACGACAGGGGCAGCTGGTAGAGCTGCGGCCCGTCCGGCGTGTCGACGTCGACCAGCGCGATGCGCACGCCGAAGCCGTCCGTCGGCTCCCTGAGCCACTCGAGCGTGCGGACGCCGCTGACGGTCGCCGCGGCGTCGGCGCCGAACCAGCGCTGGTGCTGCAGGTAGTCGGTCAGCAGGGCGAGGTCGGCGGGGGCGCTCATGCGGGACCCGCGTTCTCGATCAGGGCACTGCTGCGGTCGAGCCGGAACCAGTAGAACCCGTGCCCGGCCAGCGTCAGGAAGTACGGCAGCTCGCCCACCGGCGGGAACTCGACGCCGCCGAGCATCTCGACCGGGCGCACCCCCTGATAGACGTGCAGGTCGAGCTCGACCGGCTGGGGGAAGCGCGACAGGTTGTGGACGCACAGCATCACGTCGTCGCCGTGCTCGCGGACGTAGGACAGCACCGACGGGTTCGAGCCGCCGAGGTCGCGGAACGTGCCCTCGCCGAAGGCGGGGTGCTGCTTGCGGATCGAGATCATCCGTCGCGTCCAGTGCAGCAGCGAGGACGAGCTGGCCTGCTGCGCCTCGACGTTGACGCTCTGGAACCCGAAGACGGGGTCCATGATCACCGGCAGCGCGAGCTTGCCGGGCGTCGCGCGGGAGAAGCCGGCGTTGCGGTCGGGGGTCCACTGCATCGGCGTGCGGACGCCGTCGCGGTCACCGAGCCAGATGTTGTCGCCCATGCCGATCTCGTCGCCGTAGTACAGGACGGGGGAGCCCGGCAGGCTCAGCAGCAGCGCGGTGAACAGCTCGATCTGGTTGGTGTCGTTGTCGAGCAGCGGCGCCAGGCGACGACGGATGCCGATGTTGGCCTTCATCCGCGGGTCGATCGCGTACTCGTTCCACATGTAGTCGCGGTCCTCGTCGGTCACCATCTCGAGCGTCAGCTCGTCGTGGTTGCGCAGGAACACGCCCCACTGGCAGTGGTGGGGGATCGTCGGCGTCTGCTCGAGGATCTCGCTGATCGGGTAGCGCGACTCGCGGCGCACGCCCATGAAGATCCGCGGCATCACCGGGAAGTGGAAGCACATGTGGCACTCGTCGCCGCCGACGGCCGGGTCGCCGAAGTAGTCGACGACGTCGGCCGGCCACTGGTTGGCCTCGGCCAGGATCACGCGGCCGGGGTAGTGCTCGTCGACGTAGGAGCGGACCCGCTTGAGGAAGGCGTGCGTCTCGGGGAGGTTCTCGCCGTTGGTGCCGTCGCGCTCGAACAGGTACGGGACGGCGTCGAGGCGGAAGCCGTCGATGCCGATGTCGAGCCAGAACGACAGCGCCTCGATGATCGCCTCGCCGACGGCGGGGTTGTCGAAGTTGAGGTCGGGCTGGTGGGAGTAGAAGCGGTGCCAGAAGTACTGCTGGCGGACCGGGTCCCACGTCCAGTTCGAGGCCTCGGTGTCGACGAAGATGATGCGTGCGTCGGAGTAGCGCGTGTCGTCGTCGGACCAGACGTAGAAGTCGCCGTAGGGACCCTCGGGGTCGGCCCGGGACGCCTGGAACCACGGGTGCTGGTCCGACGTGTGGTTCATGACGAAGTCGATGATCACGCGGATGCCGCGGGCGTGGGCGGCCTCGAGCACGGTGTGGAAGTCGTCGATGGTGCCGATGTCGGAGGCGACGTCGGTGAAGTCGGCGACGTCGTAGCCGCCGTCACGCAGGGGGGAGGGGAAGAAGGGCGGCAGCCACAGGCAGTCGACGCCCAGCCACTGCAGGTAGTCCAGGCGCTCGGTCAGTCCGGCGAGGTCGCCGACGCCGTCGCCCGAGGAGTCCTGGAACGAGCGCACGAGCACCTCGTAGAACACCGCGCGCTTGAACCAGTCGGGGTCGGGCGCGGGCCCGGAAGGCGTCAGGTCGACGGCGGTGCCGGGGTCGGCGGCGCCGTCGGTGGGGTCGGGCTGCACTGGCGTCGTGTCGGGGTTCGCGGCCATGGACCCATCCTGTCGAGAACGCGCGCCGCGCGCGACCCGGGCGTCCGCGGGCCCCGTCGGATTCCCAGGTAGGCACGGGAAACCGACAGGACCACGGAGAACTCTCCATGGTCCTGTCGGAAGACCGTGCCTACCTGGGAATCCGACAGGGTGCGGCGTCAGCGCAGGGCGAGGACGTGGACGGGACGCTCGCCGGCGGAGGTGGGGCCGAGCTTGACGTAGGGGTACTCGCCCCAGGTGAAGCGCTCGCCGGTCATCTCGTCCTCGACCTGGACGTGGTCGCCCCACTCCAGGCCCAGCTCGGGCTGGTCCAGCTTGAGCGTCGCCTCGACGGTCACCCACGGCGTGGTGTTGACCACGACCAGGACGACGTCGTCGCCGGCCTTCTTGGAGAACACCAGCAGCCGCTCGTCGTTGCTCTCGTGGATCGTGACGTTCGCCAGCTGGCGCAGGGCCGGGTGGGAGCGGCGGATCTCGTTGAGCCGGGTGAGGTACGGGGCGAGGGTGGTGCCCTCGGCGTCGGCGGCCGCCCAGTCGCGCACGCGCACCTGGAACTTCTCCGAGTCCAGGTACTCCTCGCCGCCGGGACGCAGCGCGGTGTTCTCCATCAGCTCGAAGCCGGCGTAGACGCCCCACGACGGCGAGCCCGTGGCCGCCAGGACGGCGCGCGTGCGGAACGCGTCCGGCCCGCCGTGCTGGAGGATCGTGGGGAGGATGTCGGGGGTGTTCACCCAGAAGCTCGGACGCATCACGTGCGACTTCTCGTGCGAGACCTCGACGAGGTACTCGGCGAGCTCCGCGGCGGTGTTGCGCCACGTGAAGTACGTGTAGCTCTGGTGGTAGCCGACGGTGCCGAGCGCGCGCATCATCGTGGGCTTGGTGAACGCCTCGGCCAGGAAGATCACGTCGGGGTCGGTCCGACGGACGTCGCTGAGCAGCGCGTCCCAGAACCCGACGGGCTTGGTGTGGGGGTTGTCCACCCGGAACACCCGCACCCCGTGCGACATCCAGTGCCGCAGCACCCGCAGGATCTCGGCGTAGATGCCCTCCGGGTCGTTGTCGAAGTTCAGCGGGTAGATGTCCTGGTACTTCTTCGGCGGGTTCTCCGCGAACGCGATCGTGCCGTCGTTGCGCGTGGTGAACCACTCGGGGTGCGCCGCGACCCACGGGTGGTCGGGGGCGCACTGCAGCGCGAAGTCGAGCGCGACCTCCAGGCCCAGCTCGTCCGCCCGCGCCACGAAGGCGTCGAGGTCGTCGATCGTGCCGAGGTCGGGGTGGACGGCGTCGTGCCCGCCCTCGGCCGAGCCGATGCCCCAGGGGGAGCCGGGGTCGCCCGGACCGGCGACCAGCGTGTTGTTGGGACCCTTGCGGTTGACCCGCCCGATCGGGTGGATCGGCGGCAGGTAGATGACGTCGAAGCCCATCGCCGCGACGGCGGGAAGCCGCTCGGCCGCGGTGCGCAGGGTGCCCGGGACGACGGTGCCGTCGGCGTCGACGTAGGCACCCTCGGAGCGCGGGAAGAACTCGTACCAGGCGGTGGAGACCGCGAGCTCGCGGTCGACGAAGAACGGGTAGGGCTGGGTGCTGCCCAGCAGGTCGCGCACGGGGTACCGGCCGACGACGTCCTTCACCGCGGGCGTCAGGCCCGACGACAGCCGGGCGCCGACGTCGAGGGTCGTGTCCTGCAGTCGAGCGGCCGCCTCGTCGAGGATCGAGCCCTCCTCCCGCGCGGACGCCGGCAGCTGCGCCGACGCGCGCCCGAGCAGCAGCGCGCCCTCGGTCAGCATCACCTCGACATCGACGCCGGCCTCGATCTTGACCGTCGCGTCGTGCTCCCAGGTGTCGTACGGGGCGCTCCAGGACTCCACCCGGAACGTCCACGGGCCGACCTGGTCGAAGCTCGCCTGCGCGGCCCACAGGTCGTTGTCGACGAACACCATGGGCACGAGGGGCAGGTCGGTGCCGGCGGGGTCGGTGAAGACCACCCCGGCCCCGAGGAGGTCGTGACCCTCCCGGAAGACCCGGGCGCTCACGGCGAACGGCTCGCCGACGGCGGCCTTGGCGGGGTAGGCCCCGCCCTCCACGACCGGCTCGACATCGATGACGGGGATCCTCGGCAGCATGCTCCCAACCTAGAGGGTGGGCCGGGGGCTGTCGCGCCGCGTCCGCGCCCCCGCGCCCCCGTGACCCCCGCGTGGGGGAGACTGGCTGGATCGGACGTCACGTGGTCGCTGCGGGGGCAGGCGGCGGGGTCGCCCGGCCGATGCACACCGACGAGCAGGCGGAGGAGATCGCGTGGGTGCCCTGAGCAGCGTGGAGGGTGAGGTCGCCCGTCTCGCGCGGGCGATGGAGGCCTTCGCCGACGCCGCCGGCCCCGCGCGAGGGATCCTGCGCGACGTCCCGGCCGAGGACACTGCCCCGTCCCCGCAGGCCGACGCGGTGGCGACGGCGCTGTCGCGGCTCGACGCGCGGCTGGAGCAGCTGGCCGTCCAGGCCGGCGACGCGGCCGCGGTGCTGGGCGACCTCCTCGCCGACGCCGTCGACGACGCGCAGCAGCAGGCGAGGTCCGACGCCGCCCGGTCCGAGGCACCCGAGGGAGAGCGCTCGTGAACCCCGAGCGGTTCCTCGGTCGCGATCCCGCCGTGGGCGACCTCGTCACCGTCGACCGGACCACGGTCGCGCTCCGCGAGGTGGTCCTGGTGCTGGCCGAGGGGCGCGGCCGTCTCGACTCCACCGTCGTCGACTCGGTCTGGCGGGGTGCGCGCGGAGCCGTCGTCGTCGACGCGGTGTCGGACCTGCGGGCCCGCCTCGACCTCGTCGAGGGCGCGGTGGCCGAGTTCACCGCCGTCTGGCAGGAGTGGCGCCACGGGCTGGCGCGCCGTCAGGACCGCACCGCCGAGCTCGCCGAGACCATGAGCCAGCTCGGCGGCGAGGGCGACGCCGAGGGGCGACGCGCCGGCGTCGAGCGCCAGGTCGACGAGCTCGAGGCCGAGCACCTCGTCGCCGCCGACTCGCTCGCGCGTGCCGCCGAGGCCCTCACCGAGGCGCTGGCGCCGGCCGGTGACGAGACCGACGTGGCGGCCGACCTCCGTGCCGGGGTCGGCGCGCTCGACGGCGCCGTCCACGCCTGGATGCAGGCCAGCGGCGACCGCACCCGCACGTCGGCCGCGTCCGCCGTCGGCGTCGCGTCGCTGACGGGCGTGCTGCCCCTGATGTACGGAGTCGGCGACGAGGAGGCCGACCCGCAGGCCCGCGAGACCGCCGCCGGCGCGCCGGGAGCCCACCGGCTGCTCGACGCGCTCGACCACCGGGGCGAGGCGGCCGAGCCCGAGCTCGCCGACGCCACCTTCGCCCCCGCCCCGTCGCGTGGCCCCTCGCTCGCCGATCGGCTGCGAGGAGCCCCGGCAGCCGCCGACGAGACCGACGCCGGAGATGCCTCATGACCGTCGCCCACGCAAGGCCGGTCATCGACCTCGACCTGCCGCCGGACTTCCACGAGGTCCCGCTCGCCGCCGCCGTGGAGGACCGCGTCCACGATCAGGCCGCCCTGCTGGACCGGCTCGCGGTCGTCGACGCCGGACGCCGCGAGAGCCTCGGCTGGTACCTCGAGGCGCTCTCGCGCACGGTCGGCGACCACGACGTCGCCACCACGGCCTTCTGCGCGGTCCGGATCGGCGGACGTCCGTCGTCGGCCACGCTGACGGTCGCCCTGCACGACGCCGACGCCGACGACCCGCTCGTGTTCGCCCTGGGCTCCGCCGAGAGCCTGCGGGCCGGCGGCCACTACGACGTGGTCCGCACCGAGCGCGTCGGCCACGTGCTGGTCGCGCTCGCCCACGGCTCCGACGCCACCACGGGCGCCCGCCACGTCACGGCCGTCGTGCCCGTGGCCGGCCACGGCACCGCCGTGGTGCTCTGCCTCAGCACGCACGACCTCGCCGGCCTCGAGGTCTACGAGCGCGTGCTGCGTCGGGCCGCCGCGTCGGTGCGCGTCGTCGCCTGACGGGCCCGGCCCTCAGTCCCCGAGGGGGTTGAGGAGGTCCTCGCGACCCTCGAAGGCGAACATCAGCAGGTCGACCATCTCGAACGTCCCGTCCGGGCGGCCGAGGGTGGGTCGCCACGACGGGTCGCGGACGATGGACGTCGCGCTGCCCTCCAGGGCGCGGTGGAAGACCTCGGCGGTGATCCGGGCGCCCACGCCTGCGAGCCGGCCGCCGTTCACCTCGGCCTCGCGCAGGCAGTAGAACCACAGCGGCGCGGCGGCGAGCAGGCTCTCCGCGACGGGATCGGCCGCGTCGACGACGACGCCGCTGCCGTCCCCGCCGAGAAGCTCGGCGTCGCTCAGCGGCGTCACCCCCAGCTGCGCGGCCATCTGCTGCCCGCTGGCCAGACGCACCATGCCGCCGCGCACCAGGTTGCGGAAGGCCAGGTTCAGCTCGAGGCCGACCGCCGCGGGCACGGCGCCGCGTCCCCCGAACGAGCCCAGCGGCAGGTTCTTGAGCGGGTCGACGAGCAGCGTGTCGATGCGCTTGGCGACGTTGAACCGCTTGGGCTCGACGACCAGCCCGGGCACGCCGAGCGGGGAGAAGTCGTAGAGCCGTCGCCAGTCCGCGATCCAGTTGCTCGGCAGGACGAGGAAGTCCCCGGCGTCGGGATCGCCGAGGTCGAGGGGCCCGGGCGACAGTGTGCCGCTGGTGCCCGAGAACTGGAACAGCAGGGCGAGCGTCCCGGGAGCCAGCCCGCCCTCGGAGTTGAACACGCGGTTCCACTCGTAGACGTCGCGCACCATCGAGTGGCCCAGCCGGTAGGCGCCCACCGAGAACTCGATCGGCATCGTCGGGGCGTCGCCGGGGTCGGCGTAGCCGTGCAGCGGTGCCCGCCCGCGCGGTGAGCGCTCGTAGGGCGCGGGGACCTCGAAGAACCGGCGGCCGTGCGCGAACACGTCGTCCAGCACGGACGGGTCGACGAGCCGCGGCAGCAGGTCGTGCCGCAGCACCCACTGGTAGTGCCGCACGACGACGTCCCGCGCCGCGCCGAGCAGCAGGTGCGACGGCGTCCCGGCGGCCGCGAGGGTGTCCACCACCCGGTTGTGGAAGCGGATGAACGCGGCGTGCGTCTGCCCGACGACGAGGTTCTCGTCGTTGCGTCCGTCGGGGATCAGCGCTGCCCGACGGGCGGCCTTGGTCGAGCCAAACCCGACGCGCGGCAGGTCGAAGCCCTCGTGGGGCAGGGCGGTCGCTGCGACGTCGAGCGACGGCGCGGGCGCCGTCGTGCCGGTGAGCAGGTGCACCCCGTCGGCTGCGTAGAAGCGCTCGTCGCCGCCGGTGGGCCCGCGGCCGTAGAGGGAGTCCAGGTCGAGCGCGGGCGACCGGCCCTGCTTGAGCTCGGCCACCGTCACGTCGTCACCGAGGTGCACGGCGGTCTTGTCGAGCGTCATGTCGTGGTCGACGAACTGGCTGAGGTAGGTGTATCCCGAGGGCACCTGCTCCTCGTCGGGATCGGGCTTGTCGCCCTGGGTCATCCGGGTCGCCAGCGCCTCGGCGACGGCGAGGTCCACGCCCTCGCCCTGCGGGCCGAGGCGCGAGAAGCGGAACTTGCGGAGCGAGGCCTCGGTGGACGGCCGCCGGCAGCGGTAGCGGCGGTCGGCGTCGCCGTCGACGATGCCCTCGCCGACGACGTAGTAGGTGTCACGGACGTGTCTCTTCATGCGGTGCCCCTGGGGTGAGGGCCGTCCCCTGCGTCCCGAGCCGGGCGGCGGCGATGGTCTGGTGCAGGGGAGGAGCACCGCCGCGAACCCTCTGATACCGCCCGGCCCGACCGGTCTCAGACGGGTGGCGCCGCGAGCACCACGACGCTGCGCGCGCTGACCACGACCTGGCCCGGGCTGCTGCCGACCACCGACGACCGCGGCTCGGCGGTGTCGAGCAGGACGTCGACCCGGCGGCCGGTGAACCGCGGCGGGAGGGTCCACCCGAGCGGGTCGGCGCCGGCGTGCCACAGGACCAGCAGCGCCTCGCCCTCGGGCTGATCGAGCAGCATGGCGATGCTGTCCAGGCCCTTGTCGTGCCAGTCGTCGCCGGTGAGCTCGCGGCCCGCGGGGTGCCACCAGGCGAGGTCGCGCCGGCCGTCGGCGAGCTCGGCGCCGGTGTAGAACGCGGCGGGGCTGAGCAGGGGGTGCTCGGTGCGCAGTTGGGCGAGGTCGCGCACGAGCGTCGTGAGGTGCGCCCAGTCGGGATCGACGTCCCAGTCGACCCAGGCCACCTCGTTGTCCTGGCAGTACGCGTTGTTGTTGCCGCCCTGGGTGCGGCCGAGCTCGTCGCCGTGCGCGATCATCGGCACGCCGGACGACAGCAGCAGGGTCGCCATCAGGTTGCGCGACTGGCGCCGGCGCAGCTCGAGCACCTCGGGGTGGTCGGTGGCACCCTCGACGCCGCAGTTCCAGGACCGGTTGTCGCCGGAGCCGTCGCGGTTCTGCTCGCCGTTGGCCTCGTTGTGCTTGTCGTCGAAGGAGACCAGGTCGCGCAGCGTGAAGCCGTCGTGCGCGGTGACGAAGTTGACCGAGGCGCGCGGTCCGCGTCCGGTGACCTGGTAGACCTCCGACGACCCGGCGACGCGCGACGCCAGCGCGCTGACGCCGCCGCCGGTGCCGCGCCAGAAGTCGCGGACGTCGTCGCGGAACCGGTCGTTCCACTCGCTCCAGCCCGGGGGGCAGGCACCCACGAGGTAGCCCTCCGCGGTGACGTCCCACGGCTCGGCGACGAGCTTCACCTCACCCAGCACCGGGTCGGCCGCGATGCGCTCCATCAGCGAGCCGGCCACCTCCACCGCGTGGTCGCGCCCGCGGGCGAGGGAGGTCGCGAGGTCGAAGCGGAAGCCGTCGACGTGCATCTCCTCCACCCAGTAGCGCAGCGAGTCGAGCACGAGGTCGCTGACGGCCTCGAACGAGGTGTTGACGGTGTTGCCGCAGCCGGTGGAGTCGAGGTACTCGCCGTCGGCCTGGCGGTAGTAGGCGCCGTCGTCGAGGCCGCGCAGGTGCACCAGCGGTCCGTCGGTCCCGCCCTCGCAGGTGTGGTTGTAGACGACGTCCAGCACGACCTCGAGCCCGCGGGCGTGCAGGTCGCGCACCATCTGCTTGAACTCGGCGACCTGCTCGCCGTGGTCGCCGGCGGAGCTGAACGGCCCGTGGGGCGCGAGGTAGCCCGCGGTGTTGTAGCCCCAGTAGTTCTGCACGCCCCGGGCGGCCGCGTGGGGCTCGGTGGCGAAGTGGTGCACGGGCAGCAGCTCGACGGTGGTGACGCCGAGGCCCACGAGGTGGTCGAGGACGGCGGGGTGGGCCAGGCCGGCGTAGGTGCCGCGCAGGTGCTCGGGCACCGCCGGGTGGCGCACCGTCAGGCCGCGCACGTGGGCCTCGTAGACCACGGTGTGCTCCCACGGCACGCGCGGGGGCGCGTCGTCCCCCCAGTCGAAGCCGCCGTCGACGACGACCCCGCGCATGGTCGAGACGCCGTCGACGATCCCCCCCACGACCGCGCGGGCGTACGGGTCGAGCAGCACGGTGCCGGCGTCGAAGCGGGCCCCGTCGAGCACGTCGTGGTGGCCGTCCACGCGGAACCCGTAGACCTGGCCGGCGCCGACGCCCGGGACGCAGCCGTGCCAGACGCCGTCGGTGCGACCGGGCAGCGGCAGCACGGTCTCGCCCCCGTCGCCGTCGAACAGGCAGAGCGAGACGGCGGACGCGCGCGGCGCCCAGATCGCGACGTTGGTGCCGACGTCGTCGAGGGTGGCGCCGAGTGGGGCCGGCGCGCCCCCGAGGATCTCCATCGGGACATCATCGCGGGTGCACGCCGTCCACGTGGACGACTGGTGCGACCGTGTCCGACCTGTCACCGTGTCGGGCCGCGCCCGGTGGCGGCGTCCGCGATGGGCGGTAGCGTGCGAGCGACCGTGGACGCAGGACGAGTGGAGGACACCGTGGGAGAGTTCGTACGCCTCGAGGTGGACGAGGGGGTCGGCACGATCCGGCTCGACCGGCCGAAGATGAACGCGCTCGACTTCACCGTCCAGGACGAGATCCGCGCGGCGGCCCACGAGGCGTCCGAGCGCGACGACGTCGCCGCGGTGGTGGTGTACGGCGGCGAGCGCGTGTTCGCCGCGGGCGCCGACGTCAAGCAGATGGCCGGTCTGGACCACCTGACGATGGCCCGTCGTGCCGGCGTGCTGCAGGCATGCCTGACCGCGGTCGCCGACATCCCCAAGCCCACCGTGTCGGCCATCACCGGCTACGCGCTCGGCGGCGGCTGCGAGCTCGCGATGTGCACCGACGTCCGCTTCTGCGCCGCCGACGCCAGGCTCGGCCAGCCCGAGATCCTGCTCGGCATCATCCCGGGCGCGGGCGGCTCGCAGCGCCTGCCGCGTCTCGTCGGACCCGCCAAGGCCAAGGACATCATCTTCACCGGGCGCTTCGTCGACGCCGAGGAGGCGCTGCGCATCGGCCTGGTCGACCAGGTGCACCCCGCCGACGAGGTCTACGCGGCCGCGGTCGCGTGGGCACGCCAGTTCGTCGGCGGTCCCGCCGTCGCGCTGCGGGCGGCCAAGGAGGCCGTCGACCGCGGCATCGAGGTCGACCTGGCCACCGGTCTCGAGCTCGAGCGGGTCCAGTTCGCCGCCCTGTTCGCGACGCAGGACCAGAAGGCGGGCATGACGTCGTTCGTCGAGAACGGCCCGGGCAAGGCGACCTTCGAGGGACGCTGAGGCCGTCCGCCGTCGGCGTGCGCGCCGTCACGGGTGGTGCTTGGATCGGGCTCGGCCGCCGATCGCGGCCACCGACGACCGAGGAGAGCGACGTGCGCGCAGTCCAGGTGACCGAGGCGGGGGCCCCCTTCGAGCTGGTGGAGCGCGAGGTGCCCGAGCCAGGTCGATGGCAGGTCCGCGTGCGCACCAGCGCGTGCGGCGTGTGCCACAGCGACGCGATGGCGGCCGGCGGCATGGCGAGCGCCTACCCGCGCGTCCCGGGCCACGAGGTCGCCGGCACCGTCGACGCGGTCGGCGAGGGCGTCACCCAGTGGGAGGTCGGCCAGCGGGTCGGGATCGGCTGGTTCGGCGGCGCCTGCTTCACCTGCACCCCGTGCCGCGACGGCGACTTCATCTCGTGCACCGCCCAGAAGGTCACCGGTCTGACGTCCGACGGCGGCTACGCCGAGCACGTCATCGCGCAGGCCGACGCGCTCGCGGCCGTCCCCGACGAGCTCACCGACGCCGAGGCCGCGCCCCTGATGTGCGCCGGCGTCACCTGCTTCAACGCGCTGCGCGGCAGCGGTGCGCGTCCCGGTGACGTCGTCGCGGTGATCGGGCTCGGCGGGCTCGGCCACCTCGGCGTCCAGTTCGCGGCCGCGATGGGATTCGAGGTCGTCGCCGTCGCGCGTGGCACCGAGAAGGGCGACTTCGCCCGCCGGCTCGGCGCCCACCACTACGTCGACAGCACCAGCCAGGACGTCGCCGAGGTCCTCACCGGGCTCGGCGGGGCGAACGTGGTCCTGTCCACCGTCACCGATGCCGCCGCGGCCGCCGCCGCCGTCGGCGGCCTGGCGCCCCGGGGCCGGCTCGTCGTGGTCGGGGTCCCGGAGGAGCCGCTGCAGGTCCCCGCCGTCGACCTGATCCTGGCGAGCCGGCTCGTGACCGGCCACGCGTCGGGCACGGCCAAGGACAGCGAGGACTGCCTGCGGTTCGCCGCGCTCACGGGGGTGCGGCCCATGATCGAGGAGGCGCCACTCGCCGACGCGTCGGCCGCGTTCGAACAGATGATGGCCGGCACGCCGCGCTTCCGGATGGTCCTCACCACCTGAGCCGACCGGGCCCGGACGTCGCCGGCGCACGACACTCGTCACACGCTCGTGACTCGCCGGTAGCATTCGGGCATACTGCTGTGATCGTCAGCACGTCAGCGTGCGCCTCACTCGGGGACGGTCGGAGGGACCATGAAGCAGGACAAGGACGACCACGCCCCGGACGAGGGCGCGTCCGGCACCGCCACGCGGACGCCTCCGCCCACGGCCGGCGAGCTCGCCGCGGCCGACGGGGTCCACGACGGGGGCCACGACGGCGTCGCCGACGGGTACGAGGCGCGCCGCGAGGCGGCCGACGTCCCCGTGGCCGAGCCCGGCCCGACGGCCGAGGAGCGACGCGCGCACCGCAGGGAGCGCACCCGCGATGCCGCCCGCCGTGCGGGAGCCAGCGTGAGCTGGGTGCGGACCAAGGTCGCGCAGGTGGTCTGGCTCGTCGCCCTGGCGTGCGCCGTGGTGCTCGGCGTGGGCGCGCTGCTCGTCGCCCTCGACGCGAACGCCCAGAACGCGATCGTCTCGTGGGTGCTCGACCGCGCCGCCCAGCTCGACGGCCCCTTCATCGACGTCTTCACCTTCTCCGGCGACGGTGGCCGCACCAAGCAGACCCTCGTCGGCTGGGGCCTGGCCGCCATCGCCTACCTCGTCGTCGGCCGCCTTGCCGAGCGGATCATCAAGCCCTAGCCACACCGAACCGCCCAGCCGTGGAGCCGATCCGTCGGTTCGACCGTGTCGCTCCGCCCCGGGCTGCTGCCCGATCCCCTGTTTCCTCCGAGCGGATCGACGCGGACGAACTGACGGACCGGCGCCGTCGTGCGAGCAGCCCGACGAGGCCGTGCGCTGGTCGTCACCGGTCCCGAGGGACGCTCCCGACTCACGTCCGGTCGTCGGCGAGCAGGCGGGAGAGGGCGCGCGGGACCTCGAGCACCGAGTCGATGCTCGCCAGACGGGCGCCGCTGGCACGGGTGAGGCGGGCGGCCTCGTCGTCGTCGTCCGCGGGGGCGAGGACGACGAGCTCGTCCAGCGCACGGGCGGCGGGGACGGCGTCGACGTCGTCGGTGGAGCGGCAGTCCGACAGCAGGACGACGACGCGACGACGCGCGCGCGAGCGCGACAGCTGGCGACCGGCCTCGACGAGCGCGTCGGCCACCGCGGTGGTGCCGTGGCCGCGCATGCCGAGCACGGTCTCGACCGTGCGGGTCGGACGCGACGGCGCCGTCAGCGCCTTGAGCACCTGGACGTCGGCCGCGAACGACAGCACGGCGTGCTCCTCGGGTGCCCGGGTCAGGCAGGCGGCCGCGGCGACCGCCGCCGTCGTCAGCCGGGCGCCGTTCATCGAGCCCGAGCGGTCGAGCACCAGGCACAGCGCCAGCCCCGGACGGGCCCAGTCGGTCGCGCGCAGCTCGTCGACGGACGGCGAGCGTCCCTCGGCGCGGGCCTCGACCACCGCGTCCATCGACCCGTCGACGTCGAGGTCGCCGCCACGCCACGCCGGCACCGATCGACGGCGTCCCACACCGGGGCTGCGGGGCGTGCCGCGACGGGTCTGGTCGAGCACGAGGCGCGGCGCGATCCGGCGGACCGCCGCACGCAGGTGCTCGTCGGTGGCGTTGGCCATCTCCACGACGAGCGTGAGCGTGTCGTCGGGGTCGTCCTCGAGCGCCGACGCGAGTGCGTCGAGGTCGAGCTCGCCGACCTGGGGCGACAGCTCGGCGAAGCGCGCGTTCCGGGCCAGCTCGGAGCGTCCGGTGGTGCGAGGCGCGCTCTGCCGCTGGCGCGACTCGGGCTTGGCGTCACCGGGGGAGGGGCCCGCCCCGGGGGGCGGGCTCAGCGTTCCCCCGGCCTCCCCTCCGGCGCGTCCTCGTCGGGGGAGTCGTCGGTGGGCTCGGCACCGAACACGTCGATCCAGAGCTGCGTGACGACCTCCTCGGGGGTGCGGTCCGAGGCGTCCTGGACCCGGATCCGGCCGGTCAGCGACGCCTTGGCCGCGGCGAGGCCGACGTGCCAGTCGTCGGTGCCGGTGCCTCGGATGGACGCCAGCTGGTCGGCGACGCGTCCGAGGTCGATCGCGCCGCGCACCGACGACCCGACCTCGACGTCGGGGTGCTCGCGCGTGGCTCGCACGAGGGCGACCACGCGGGCCCGCCAGGCGTCGTCGAGGCCGGGCACCCGGAGGTCGACGATGCGCGCCTCGGCGTCGGCGGTCTGGTAGCCCATCGAGATGCGGCACGTCCGGTCGTAGAGCGCGCCGGACACGCGGGCGGTGCCCACGGCGTCGACGGGGTTCATCGCCGCGACGACGCCGAAGCCGTCGGCCGCCGCGATCCGTCCGAGCCGCGGGACCGCGATCTCGTGCTCTGACATCGCCGCGAGCAGGACGTTGAGGGTCTCCTCGGGGATCCGGTTGAGCTCCTCGACGTACAGCAGGCCGCCGCCGCGCATGGCCTCGAGCAGCGGGCCGTCGGCGAAGATCTCGGGGACGTATCCGCGCGTGAGGACCAGCGCGGGGTCGAAGTGGCCGACGAGCCGGGCCGGGGTCAGCTCGGCGTTGCCCTCGACGAGCACGAACGGCACGTGCCGACTCGACGCGACGCGCCGCAGCAGCGTCGACTTGCCGGTGCCGGGCGGTCCCTCGAGCAGGACGTGGGCCCCGCCGCGCAGCGCCGCCTCGACGACCTCGGCCTCGTGCGCGCGGTCGACGACGTCGACGGGGTCGCGGGCGTGCACCCGCGGCCCCGTCTCCATCGCCACCACCTAGTGCGAGTGCACGACGACGCCGCGCACGTTCTTGCCGGCGAGGAGGTCGTCGTAGCCCTCGTTGACCTGGTCGAGCGTGTACGTCCTGGTGATGATCTCGTCGAGCTTGATGTCGCCGCTCTGGTAGAGCCCGAGGATCTTGGGGATGTCGGTGGTGGGGTTGCAGTCGCCGAAGAGGCTGCCCTTCAGGGTCTTGCGGAAGAGCGTCATGATCGAGCCGGGCAGCTCGATGTTCTGCTCCTCGAGCTTGTTCAGGCCGGTGAGGACGACGGTGCCGCCCTTGCCGATCGCGTTGAAGCCGCTGGCCACGATCTCCGACGTCATCAGGCCGGGGGTGAGGATGGCCGAGTCGGCCATCTGCCCGCGGGTGAGGTCGGTGATCTTGTCCTGGGCCTCGGCCGCGCTGGCGAACGCGTGCGTCGCGCCGAGCTCCATCGCCTTCTCGCGCTTGTTCTCCAGCGGGTCGATCACGACGATGTTCTTCGCGCCCGACAGCCGGGCGCCCTGCACGGCGTTGATGCCGATGCCGCCGATGCCGAAGATCGCGACCGTGTCGCCGGCCTTCACGTTGGCGGTGTTGACCGCCGCGCCCCAGCCCGTCGGCACGCCGCAGCCGACCAGGACGGCCTTCTCGAGCGGGAGGTCGTCGTCGACCTTGACGGCCGAGTTCTGGTGGATCACGCCGTACTGGCTGAAGGTGCCGAGCATGCACATCGCGCCGTAGTTGCCGCGCGGGCCCGTGATCGGGAAGCGCTCGCCGGGCAGGTAGCCCTCGAGGATGGTGGCGCCCATGTCGCAGATGGACTGCTGGCCGCTCGCGCAGTACCGACAGGACCCGCAGTTGGGGATGAACGAGCAGACGACGTGGTCGCCGACCGCGACGCGCGTGACGCCGGGCCCGACCTCCTCGATGATGCCCGCGCCCTCGTGGCCGAGGACCATCGGCAGGCGGGCCTCGAGGTCGCCGTGGGCGACGTGCACGTCGGAGTGGCACAGCCCGGCGTGCGTGTACCGGATCAGCACCTCCCCGGCCTGTGGCTTGTCGAGCTCGAGCTCCTCGATCTCGATGGGCTTGCCGGCTTCGACGACGACGGCTGCTTGTGTCTTCATGGGGTCTCCTAGGGCGTCGGTGATCCCGGTCACACTCGCACGCGGCCGAAGCCGGACGTGTTCAGTTATTGAACAAACGACGGTCCGGTGGCACAGTTCGCCGCGTGTGGCCCAGGTCACACCCTGTCCACCGCTGGAGGTGCCCGTGGCCGACGTCGACGTGCCGGACGTGCGCGGGGTGCGACCCGACATCGCGCAGTCCTGGCACCGGGTGGGGCTCTCCGGCCTCGACCCCGCGGGAGCCTTCGACCGCCTCGTGCCCGCCGAGGTGGACCTCGAGAGCCCCCTGGTGGTCGGCGCCGCACCGGTGCTCGACGAGCTCGAGGCGGGGCTGAGCGGCAGCGGCTACCTGACCGTGCTCGTCGACCGCGACTGCCGCGTGGTGCGTCGCTGGTTCGACGACGTCGCCGCGCGGGAGAGCTTCGACGACCTCAACATCGTCCACGGCGCCCGCCTCGACGAGGACACCATCGGCACCAGCGCGCTCGGCACCGTGATGGAGACGCGGCACGGGATGGTCGTCAACGGCCCCGAGCACTTCGTCGAGCCGCTGCGCGCCTTCAGCTGCTACGGCCACCCGATCCGGCACCCGGTGACCCGCCGCATCGAGGGCGTCCTCGACATCTCCTCGGTGGTCGACCGCGCGAGCCCCCTCCTGCCGCCGCTGATCGAGCGCGCGGTGCACGACGTCGAGCAGCGGTTGCTCGACCGCAGCCGGACCTCGGAGAAGAACCTCCTCTGGGCCTTCCAGGCCGCGTCGCGCCAGCGCCGTCGCGCGGTGGTCGCGATCGGTGACGACCTCGTGCTGTCCAACCGCACGGCGTCCGACCTGCTCGGACCGTCGGACGTGGCGCTGATGCGCGCGCTGGCCGAGGACCCCTGCCAGGGCGACCGGACGTCGATCGCCCTGACGCTGCAGAGCGGCGAGGACGTGGCGGTCGAGGTGCTGCGCGTCGGCGGGGCCCGCGACGGCCTGCTGCTCAGCATCGACCTGCGCGGGCAGGCCCGGCCGAGGGGCCCGGCGACGCCGACCACGTCCACGGCGCCGGTGCTGGTCACCGGCCCGCCCGGGTCGGGCCGCTCCACCCGTGCGCTCGAGCTGGCCTGCCGGCGCCCCGTCACGGTGCTGCCCGCGTCCGACGTGCTGGTGCGCGGCGAGCAGCCGTGGGCCGCCGACCTCGACGCCGCGGTGCGTCGCGGCGTCGGCACGGTCTGCGTCGACGGCATCGACCTCCTGCCCGACCCGCTGCTCGACCTGGTGGCCCGGGCCGTCGACCGTCCGGGGCGGCCCGCGCTGGTGCTCACCTCCGGGCCGGTCGACGACCTGGTCGGACGCGCCGCCGCGCTCGCGGGCACGGCGACGACCCGCGAGGTGCTGCTGCCCCTGAGCGCCCGTCGCCAGGACGTCCCCGAGCTCGCCGCATCGATGCTGCGCCAGGTGGCGCCGGGGTCGTCGCTGCACCTCACGCCCGGCACGGTCCGCACGCTGGCCGCCCAGCCGTGGCCGGGCAACCTGCGCGAGCTGAGGGCCGTGCTCGAGCACGCCGCGTCACGCCGCTCGTCCGGGGGCCTCACCCCCGACGACCTGCCCGAGCAGTACCGGACCGCCCGCTCGTCCGAGCACCTGGCGCCGCTCGCGCAGGCCGAGCGCGACGTCATCGTCACCGCGCTGCGGGCCTGCGACGGCAACAAGGCCCGTGCGGCGCGAGACCTCGGCCTCTCGCGGACGACCCTCTACGCCCGGATGCGGGCCCTGCACGTCACCACCTACTGACCACCGACGACGCCGAGTGTCCAGAACCTGAACACCCACGGCACCCTCCCGCGAGGATGCTGGCCCCACCCATCCGCACGACCCACGAGGAGCCCTCCATGGACCCGAGCCCCAGCACCGCAGGCCAGGACGCACCCACGGACGAGGTCGTGGTCGACGACCTCGTCGAGGACGTCTCCATCGACGGCATGTGCGGCGTCTACTGAGGTCGCCATGAGCACGCTGACGGCCGACACGATGCTCGACGAGCGCTGGGAGCTGTCGGCGTCGGTCGCGCTGCGCCCCGAGCCGTTCGGGGCGCTGGCCTACCACTTCGGCAACCGGCGCCTGACGTTCCTGAAGCGGCCCGAGCTCGTCGCCGTCGTGCGGGCGCTCGCCGGCGCCGCGTCGGTCCGAGCCGCGCTCGAGGCCGCCGAGGTCCCGGCGGCGCAGTGGCCCGCCTACCTCGCCGCGCTGCGGGGCCTGGCCACGTCCGACATGCTCCGACCCGGTGGAGGGAACACCTGATGACCCTGCTCGACGACCGTCCGCCCCGCACCACGCCGGCCGGCGGAACCCTGATCGACCAGTTCGAGGTCGGCCTCGACGCGCCGATCTGCCTGACGTGGGAGCTGACCTACGCCTGCAACCTGTCGTGCGCGCATTGCCTGTCGTCGTCGGGGCGCCGCGACCCCGACGAGCTGACCACCGAGCAGTGCGAGGCGGTGATCGACGAGCTGCAGCGGATGCAGGTGTTCTACGTCAACATCGGCGGCGGCGAGCCGACGATCCGACCGGACTTCTGGCACCTGCTGCAGTACGCCGTCGACCACCAGGTGGGCGTCAAGTTCTCCACCAACGGGGTGCGGCTCACCCCCGAGAAGGCCCGGCTGCTCGCGTCGACGGACTACGTCGACGTGCAGGTCTCGCTCGACGGCGCCACCGCCGAGGTCAACGACTACGTGCGCGGCCCCGGCTCGTACGACACCGCCCTCACCGCGCTGCAGAACCTGCAGGACGCGGGCTTCCGCGACGCCAAGATCTCGGTGGTGGTGACGCGGCAGAACGTCACCCAGCTCGACGAGTTCAAGGCCATCGCCGACCGGTTCGGGGCGACGCTCCGGCTGACCCGGATGCGCCCGTCGGGTCGTGGCGCCGACGTCTGGGACGAGCTGCACCCGCTGCCCGAGCAGCAGCGCGTGCTCTACGACTGGCTGGTCGCCCACGGCGAGGGCGTGCTGACCGGCGACTCCTTCTTCCACCTCGCGCCGTTCGGCGAGGCGCTGCCCGGCCTCAACCTGTGCGGCGCCGGCCGGGTCGTCTGCCTGATCGACCCGGTGGGCGACGTGTACGCCTGCCCGTTCGCCATCCACGACACGTTCCTGGCCGGCAACGTGCTCGGCGACGGTGGGTTCGGGGAGGTGTGGCAGCGCTCGGAGCTGTTCGCCGACCTCCGGTCGCCGCAGACGTCGGGTGCGTGCACGCGGTGCTCGTTCTTCGACGCGTGCCGCGGCGGCTGCATGGCGGCCAAGTTCTTCACCGGGCTCCCGCTCGACGGCCCCGACCCCGAGTGCGTCCAGGGCCACGGCGAGCAGGCCCTCGCCGGCGACCGTCAGGTGCCGGCCGCGAGCCAGGACCACTCCCGCACCACGCCCGCCCGCAACCAGCCGGTGATGCTCACGCTGAGCCGGCGCGAGGACGTCCTGACGCCCG
Organism: Nocardioidaceae bacterium; assembly: GCA_030655315.1. GTDB lineage: Bacteria > Actinomycetota > Actinomycetes > Propionibacteriales > Nocardioidaceae > JAURVT01. The sequence goes on from JAURVT010000010.1 coordinate 148,398, forward strand.
CGGCGCCACCGGTGTCGGCGTGCGCCGAGGACCCGCTGGCCGGCTTCACCCTCTGAAGGCAGGCACCCCGATGGACGCACGCATCCGCAACCCCTGGGCCCAGAACCCGTGGTTCGAGTCGGTCGCCGAGGCCCAGCGACGGGCGCGCAAGCGACTCCCGTCGTCGGTCTACTCCGCCCTGGTCGCCGGCTCCGAGCGCGGCACCACGATCGACGACAACCTCGCCGCCTTCGGCGAGCTGGGCTTCGCGCCGCACGTCGCCGGCCACCAGCCCGAGCGCAGCCAGGCCACCTCGGTGATGGGCCAGACGATCTCGATGCCGGTGATCATCTCGCCGACGGGCGTCCAGGCCGTGCACCCCGAAGGCGAGGTGGCCGTCGCCCGGGCCGCGGCGGCGCGCGGCACCGTCATGGGGCTGAGCAACTTCGCGAGCAAGTCGGTCGAGGAGGTCGTCGCGGCGAACCCGCAGACCTTCTTCCAGATGTACTGGACCGGCGACCGCGACGTGATGGTCCAGCGGATGGAGCGGGCGCGCGCGGCGGGCGCGGTGGGCCTGATCGCCACGCTCGACTGGTCGTTCTCCATGGGCCGCGACTGGGGCAGCCCGGAGATCCCCGAGAAGGTCGACCTCGCCACCGCGATCAAGTTCGCCCCGCAGGTGCTGCGCCGGCCGCGCTGGCTGGCCCAGTTCGCGCGCACCGGCGAGCTGCCCGACCTCACCGCCCCCAACCTCGCCGCCCCGGGGGCCCTCAAGGGGCCGACCTTCTTCGGCGCGTACGGCGAGTGGATGCAGACCCCGCCCCCCACCTGGGACGACGTGGTCTGGATGCGCAAGGAGTGGGGCGGGCCGTTCATGCTCAAGGGCGTCTGCCGGGTCGACGACGCACGCCGCGCGGTCGACTCCGGCGTCACCGCGCTCTCGGTCTCCAACCACGGCGGCAACAACCTCGACGGCACCCCGGCCACCATCCGGGTGCTGCCCTCGGTGGCCGAGGCGGTCGGCGACCAGGTCGAGGTCGTGCTCGACGGCGGCATCCGCCGGGGGAGCGACGTGGTCAAGGCCGTGGCGCTCGGGGCCCGGGCGGTGATGATCGGCCGCGCCTACCTGTGGGGCCTCGCCGCGAACGGCCAGCCGGGCGTGGAGAACGTCCTCGACGTGCTGCGCGGCGGCATCGACTCCGCGCTGCTCGGCCTCGGGCTCTCCTCGATCGACCAGCTCGCCCCCGAGCACGTCGTCGTGCCGCCCGGGTTCACCCGCGAGCTCGGGGTCGCCGGGCCGGGCTCGTGACCGGCGACGGCGGACGGCTCGCCGACCGCGTCTGGCCCGACGTGCCCGCGCGCCCGCTGCTGCTCGTCCCGGTCGGGTCCACCGAGCAGCACGGCCCGCACCTGCCGCTCGACACCGACACGGTGATCGCGGTCGCGGTGGCCGACGCGGCCGCGGCGGCGCTCGGCGTCGGCTCGGCCGAGGACGTCGTGGTCGCCCCCGCCGTCGGCTACGGCTCCAGCGGCGAGCACCAGGCGTTCGCCGGCACCGTCTCGATCGGGACGGACGTCCTGCGCCTGCTGGTCGTCGAGCTGGTCCGGTCGGTCGCGGCCTGGGCCGGGCGGGTCGTCCTGGTCAACGGCCACGGCGGCAACGTCGAGGCGCTGGCGTCCGCGGTGGCCCAGCTCGTCGAGGAGGGGCACGACGTGGACTGGGTGCCCTGCGCCACCGAGGACGTCGACCTGCACGCCGGCCGCACCGAGACGTCGCTGATGCTGCACCTGCGCCCGGGGTCGGTCGACCTGTCGCGGGCCGAGGCGGGCTGCACGCGGCCGCTGGGCGAGCTGCTCCCGTCGCTGCGGGCCGGCGGGGTGGCGGCGGTGTCGCCCAACGGCGTGCTCGGCGACCCGGCCGGGGCGTCGGCCGCCGAGGGCGGGCGGGTGCTCGCGGCCATGGCCCGCACCCTCGTCCTGCGGGCGCACCGGCCCGATCTCGCCCACGCCGGACCGACCGGGTGAGCGGGTCGCCCGTCGCGCTGGTGACCGGTGCGGCCCGCGGGATCGGGGCGGCCACCGTGCACGCCCTGTGCGAGCAGGGCTACCGGGTCGTGGCCGTCGACTCCTGCGCCGGCGACGGTCCCGGGCGTCCCGCCGGCGTCGACTACCCGCTGGCCACGTCCGACGACCTCGAGGCCGTGGCGGCGGCGCACCCGGGACGGGTGGACGTCGTCGTCGCGGACGTCCGCGACCGGGCCGCCCTCGGGGCCGCCGCGACGTCGGCGGTGGAGCGTCACGGGCACCTGGACGCCGTGGTCGCCGCGGCCGCCGTGATCGCCGGGGGCACGTCGCTGTGGGACGCGCCCGAGGAGCACCTGCGCGCCCAGTGGGACGTCGACGTCCGCGGGGTGTGGAACACCGCGGCCGCGTGCGTGCCGCACCTGCTGGCCGGGCCGGACCCCTCGCGCGGCCGGTTCGTCGCGGTCGCGTCGGCGGCGGGCGACCGCGGCCTGTTCCACCTCGCGGCCTACAACGTGGCCAAGCACGCCGTCGTCGGCCTCGTGAAGGGCCTGGCCGCCGACCTCGTCGCGACCGGCGTCACCGCCGTCGCGGTCTCGCCCGGCTCCACGCGCACCGACATGCTCGACGCCACCGCCGCGCTCTACGACCTCGACGACGCCGAGGCCCTGGCGTCCGCCCAGCTGCTCCGGCGGCTGCTCGCCCCCGAGGAGGTCGCCGCCACGATCGCGTTCTGCTGCTCCCGCGAGGGGGCGGTGCTCAACGGCTCGGTGGTGTCGGCCGACGGGGGCTTCGGCGGATGACGCTGCCGCGCGACGCCCGGGTCCGGCTGGCGCCGGGGGTACGGGTGCGCGACGGCGGCCGGACCCTCGTCGGCGGCGCACCGACCCGCGTCAGCCACCTCGGTGCCGTGGCGGCCGACCTGCTCGGCGACGGCGAGCTGCGCGCCGTCGACCCGCGCGAGAGGGCCCTGGCCGACCGGCTCGTCGACAGCGGGATGGCGCTGACGGTGGGCTCCTCGCTCCCGGAGGTGCCGCTGGACGACGTGACCTGCGTCGTGCCGGTGCGTGACCGTCCCTTCGCGCTCGAGCGTCTGCTCGCCGGGCTGGACGGCGCGGTCCGCGTGCTCGTGGTGGACGACGGGTCGCTCGACCCCGGGGCGACGCGGGTGGTGGCCGAGCGGCACGGGGCCGACGCGCTCCTGCTGCCGGTCAACGGCGGGCCCGCGGCGGCGCGCAACGCCGGCCTGGCGCAGGTCACGACGCGGTTCGTCCTGCTCGCCGACTCCGACGTGGTCCTGCGACCGGACGACGTGCGCGACCTCGTCCGCCACCTCGGCGACCCGGACGTCGCGCTGGTGGCGCCCCGGGTGCTCGGGCTGGAGGGCGGTGACGGCTGGCTCGACCGGTACGAGGCGGTCCGGTCGTCCCTCGACCTCGGGCCGCGCTCGGCGCTCGTGCGTCCGCGGTCGACGGTCGCGTGGGTGCCGTCGGCGGTGCTCGTCGGACGGGTGGCGGCCCTGGACGACGGTTTCGACGCGTCGATGCGGTCGGGGGAGGACGTCGACCTCGTGTGGCGGCTGTGCGCGCAGGGGTGGCGGGTCCGGTACGACGCCGACGTCGTGGTGCGCCACGAGAACCGGGTGCGGCTGCTGCCCTGGCTGGGCCGCAAGGCGTTCTACGGCTCGTCCGCGCAACCGCTCGCCGAGCGCCACGGACGCGCGGTCGCCCCCGCCGTGCTCACGCCGCTCGGCCTGCTCGTGACCGTCGCCGCCCTGGCCCAGCGCCGCTGGTCGGTGCCCTTGGTGCCGGCGTGCTGGCTCCTCACCAGCCTGCGGCTGTCCCGCCGGCTCGGACGCAGCGACCGGCCCGCCGTCCTCGCCGCCGAGCTGACGGCCCGGGCCGTGGGGTCCGCCGTCGACCAGACGACCGGCCTGCTGCTGCGCCACTGGTGGCCGCTCACCGCGCTCGCGTGCACCGTCTCGCCCCGGGCCCGCCGCGCCGTCCTGGCGTCGATGGCCGCCCAGGTGGTCGCCGAGCGTGCGCGGCCCGTCCCGCCGCCGCGCGGCCGGGGCTACTGGGCCGCCCGCCGCCTCGACGACCTGGCCTACGGCGCCGGCGTCTGGGCGGGCGCCCTCCGTGCCCGCTCCCTCGCCGCCCTCCTCCCCGACGTCCGGTGGCGCCGGGGCTGACGCTCGTCCTGTCGGATTCCCAGGTAGGCACGGTCTTCCGACAGGACCACGGGGAGTTCTCCACGGTGGCGTCGGAGAACCGTGCCTACCTGGGAATCCGACACGGGGACGCGGGGACGAATCGGACGGCCAGGCGGGGCGGTGGGGGGCGTGGACCACGACGGCGCGGGGGAGGGGGACGGAATAGGCTTGTGACCCAGACCATGCGGTCCCCCCTCGCGCCGACCGTTACCAATCGGTAACGTGCAGGTAGCGACTAAGCGCTTGCTCAGTCGCACGCTGCACGTCCTGCGCAGGCAGGATCGACCGCACCGACCGCACCGAAACAGGAGGGCCTGATGGCCAACATCGTCGTGCTGGTGAAGTACGTCCCGGACGCGACCGGCGACCGGACGTTCACCTCGGACAACACCGTCGACCGGGTGGGCGTCGACGGGTTGCTGTCGGAGCTGGACGAGTACGCCGTCGAGGAGGCGCTCAAGGTCGTCGAGGCCGGTGACGGCGAGGTCACCGTGCTGACGGTAGGCCCCGAGCAGGCCGCCGACGCGGTGCGCAAGGCGCTGCAGATCGGCGCGCACAAGGGTGTGCACGTCCTCGACGACGCGATCGCCGGCTCGGACGCTGCCGCGACGTCGCTGGTGCTCGCCAAGGCGATCGAGAAGATCGCCGACTACGACATCGTGATGACCGGGCTGGCCTCCACCGACGGTGCGATGTCCGTGGTGCCGGCGATGCTGGCCGAGCGCCTGGGCCTGCCGCAGCTGACGTTCGCGTCGGAGCTGACGATCGAGGGCGACACGATCCGGATCCGTCGTGACGGCGACGCCGCGACCGAGACGATCGAGGCCAGCGGCAAGATGGTGGTCTCGGTGACCGACCAGATCAACGAGCCGCGGTACCCCTCGTTCAAGGGGATCATGGCGGCGAAGAAGAAGCCGGTCGAGACCTGGTCGATCGCGGACCTGGGCATCGAGGCCTCGCAGGTCGGCACGGCCGCGGCGTGGACCAAGGTGCTCTCGTTCGAGCCCCGTCCGCCGCGCACCGCCGGTGAGATCGTGACCGACGAGGGAGACGGCGGCACCAAGCTCGCCGAGTACCTCGCGTCCAAGAAGTTCGTCTGAGCCGGCCGAGCAGAAGGAGATACCGACATGACTGAAGTGCTCGTGCTCGTCGACCACACCGATGGTGCGGTCCGCAAGACCACGTCCGAGATGCTGACGCTGGCCGCCCGCCTGGGCGAGCCGTCCGCGGTGTTCATCGGCTCCGGCGCCGATGCCGCGAAGGACACGCTGGCCAGGTTCGGCGCGGCGAAGGTCTACACCCTCGACGACGCCGCCCTGGGCGAGTTCCTGGTGGCGCCCAAGGCCGAGGCCCTGGCGCAGCTGGTGGCGGCCAAGAGCCCCGCCGCGGTGCTGATCGGCTCGTCGGCCGAGGGCAAGGAGATCGCCGGTCGCCTGGCGATCAAGACCGAATCGGGCTTGATCACCGACGCCGTCGACCTGCAGCCCGGTGACGGCGGGGTGCAGACCACGCAGAGCGTGTTCGCGGGCAACTTCACCGTCCAGGCACAGGTCACCCAGGGCACCCCGATCATCACGGTCAAGCCCAACTCGGTCACCCCCGAGGAGAACGCGGGCGCGGCCGAGGTCGAGGCGTTCGACGTCTCGGTGTCCGACCTGGCCAAGACCGCCAGGATCACCGCGTCCAAGCCGCGGGAGAAGAGCGGCCGTCCCGAGCTGACCGAGGCCGCGATCGTGGTCTCTGGCGGACGTGGCACCGGTGGCGACTTCTCGCAGGTCGAGTCGTTCGCCGACTCGCTCGACGCCGCCGTGGGCGCGTCCCGCGCCGCGGTCGACTCCGGCTGGTACCCGCACGCGTTCCAGGTGGGCCAGACCGGCAAGACCGTGTCGCCGCAGCTCTACGTCGCCAACGGCATCTCCGGCGCGATCCAGCACCGCGCCGGGATGCAGACGTCCAAGACGATCATCGCGGTCAACAAGGACGACGAGGCCCCGATCTTCGAGCTCGTCGACTTCGGCGTCGTCGGCGACCTCAAGACGGTCCTCCCGCAGGCCACCGACGAGGTCACCAAGCGCAAGGGCTGACCACCCGCACGTCGCCGGAGCCGCCGTACCCGTCGGGTGCGGCGGCTCCGTCGCGTCGGGCCCTCGATGTCCGGAACACGCGGTCTGCGACGCCCAGCACGACCTAGGATGAGCCGTGCCCCGCTCCCGTCGTGCCCTCGGCCGCGTCCTCGTCGTGCTCGTGGCCGTCGCGACCTCGGCCGGGGCGCTCCCGGCCACCGGGGCCTCCGCCGACCCCACGGCCGACGCCGCGCCCGCCGGCGGTCCTCCCGTCGTCGGCCTGATCGTCACCCCGACGGACGCCGGCCTGCCCGACGAGGTCGTCGACCGCACCGAGGACCTCCTGGACGCCGACGTCACCCGGGCCACGCCCACCGGTGACGACTCCTACGCGCTACGCCTGGACCAGCCCGTCGACGCGGCCGAGGCCGCCGACGCCTCCGCGCGCCTGACCGGTCGGGACGACGTCGCCGCGGTCGAGCCCGACTACCTGGTCCGGACCGCGGCCCCCTCGCCGGTCACCACCGACGATCCCGCGTTCTCCCGCCAGGTCTGGCTCTGGGACGCCGCGGCCGGCCGGCCGGGTGGCTGGTCGACCCGTGCGCCCGCCTTCTGGCAGGACCGCGGCCGCGGCGTCGCCTCGGTGGTGGTCGCGGTGATCGACACCGGGATCACCGCCCACCCCGACCTCGCCGGCCAGACGGTGCCGGGCTTCGACATGATCTCGAGCGCGGCGGTCGCGCGCGACGGCGGCGGACGCGACGCCGACCCGGGCGACCGGGGCGACTGGATGGACCGCGCCACCGCCCGCCGCTGCCTGGGCGACCCGGGCGCCGCGGCCGAGGACAGCTCCTGGCACGGCACCCACGTCGCGGGCATCGTCGCCGCCCGTGCCGACAACCGCCTCGGCATGGTCGGTGCCGCACCCGGCGTGAGAGTTCAGCCCGTGCGCGCGCTCGGCCGCTGCGGCGGGTCGACCAGCGACGTCGCCGACGCGATCACGTGGGCCTCCGGCGGGGCCGTGCGCGGTGCCCCGGCCAACCGCACCCCGGCGGACGTCGTCAGCCTCTCGCTCGGCAGCTACGGCGAGCGCTGCGGGGCCACGATGCAGGCCGCCGTCGACGGCGCCCGCCGGCGGGGGACGGTCGTGGTCGCCGCCGCGGGCAACGAGTTCGGCGACGTGCGGCTGTCGAGCCCCGGCAGCTGCGCGGGCGTGGTGTCCGTCGCTGCGTCGACGCGGGCCGGACGCCTCGCGTCGTTCTCCAACCGCGGGGCCGGCGTCGCGCTCGCCGCGCCCGGCACCGACGTGCTCTCGACCATCAACACCGGGCGCACCACCCCCGGTCCCGCTGCGTACGCCCTGGTGAGCGGGACCAGCCAGGCCACGCCGCAGGTCGCTGCCGCCGCGGCCCTGGTCCGCTCGGCGGACCCGTCGGCGACGGTCGCGACCGTCGAGCGGTCCGTGCGCGCCGCGGTGCAGCCGTTCGCGGCCCGCACCACCGGTGGAGGCGCCGGCGTCCTCGACCTCGGGCGGCTCGTCGTGGCCGGCACGCCGCCCCGCGTGCGCGGCGGCACCGCTGTCGGATCGACGCTCACCGCCGTCCCCGCCCGCTGGACGGTCGGCCGGTTCGTGGCGCGCCAGTGGCGCCGGGATGGGCGCGTCGTCCCGGGTGCGACCGGCACCACCTACCGGGTGACGCGCGCCGACCTCGGCCGCCGGATCACCGTCGCCGAGGTCGCCGCCGGCAGGGCCGGTGGGCGCGGCAATCCGCTCGCCTCGGCGGCCGTCGTCGTCCCGGCGCAGCGGACCGCGACGCGGCTGACGTCGAGCCGGACGACCGCCCGGTTCGGCACCCACGCCGTCCGCCTCCGGGCCCAGGTCACCGTCCCCGGCGGCACGCCAACCGGGTCGGTGACGTTCTACGACGGTGGCACGGTGCTGCGCACGGTCCGGCTGGGACGCGGGGTGGCCGCGACCACGCTCGGCCGGCGCACGCTGCGCCCGAGCACCCACCGCCTGCGGGCGGTCTACCGACCGGGCGCGCCGGCGTGGGCGACGTCGTCGTCGACGCGGGTCACCGTGAGGGTCCGGCGCTAGCGACCGGACGGTAGTCCACCTCGGGGCGGCCCGAGCCGCCGAAGCGGGTTCCGCGGGTCAGCGCGCCGGTGCTTACGAGGTGCTCGAGGTAGCGCCGGGCCGTCACGCGCGACGACCCCACCACCTCGGCGACCTCGGTAGCCGACAGACCCTCGTCGGGGCCACCGTGCGAGCGCACGGCCGTCGTCACCGCGTCGAGCGTCGTGCGGGTCAGGCCCTTGGGCAGCCCGTCACCGACCCGGGACGTGCGCAGCAGCCCGAGCATCTCGTCGAGCTCGTGCTGGCCGAGGTCGTCGCCGCTGCTGGCGACCTGGCGCCGGAACGTCGCCAGCTGCTCGAGCTTGGCGCGGAAGGCCGCGAAGGTGAACGGCTTGAGCAGGTAGGACGCGACGCCCTGCTCCACCGCGCGCTTCACGACGGCGAGGTCGCGCGCCGACGTCACGGCGATGACGTCGCAGGCGTAGCCGCTTCCCCGTAGCTGGCGCAGGATGTCGAGACCGTGCCCGTCGGGCAGGTTCATGTCGAGCAGCACCACGTCGACGCGGTGCCTGGCGAGGTGGCGCACCGCGTCCTGCCGGGTCCGGGCGACGCCCGACAGCGCGAAGCCCTCGATGCGGCCGACGTAGTCGGCATGGGCGCGCGCGGCGATCTCCTCGTCCTCGACGACGAGCACCGCCAGCGGGTCGGGGCTCACGGTCCGGCCACCAGCTCGATCGACACGTCGAACCGGGCCCCGCCCAGGTCGCTCTCGCGCACCACGACCGATCCGCCGTGGCGGCGCACGGCCTGGCCGACGAGCGCGAGGCCGAGGCCGCGACGGGAGCCGTCGTCGGCGCGCTTGGTGGACCACCCGCGCTCGAAGGCCTTGTCGCGGTACTCCTGCGTGATGCCCGGTCCGCTGTCCTCGACGGTGGCGTCGAAGCCGAGGTCGTCGGACTCGACCCGCACGACGACCAGCCGGCGGTCGGCGTCGTGGACGGCGTCCATCGCGTTGTCGATCAGGTTGCCCAGGATGGTCACCACCTCGCGGGAGGAGATCGCGACCGCGCTGACGTGGGTGTCGGGCGAGACCTGGAGGTCGATGCCGCGCTCGCTGGCCTGGGCGGTCTTGCCGAGCAGCAGGGCTGCGAGCACGGGCTCGTCGACGGCGGCCACCACCTCGTCGGTCAGCCGCTGGGCGAGCTCGAGCTCGCGGGTGGCGAAGACGACGGCGTCCTGCGGACGTCCGGTCTCGATCAGCGACACGACGGTGTGCAGCCGGTTGGACGCCTCGTGGTTCTGCGCGCGCAGGCTCTCGGTCAGCCCCTTGACGGTGTCGAGCTCGGCGGCCACCTCGCGCAACCGGGTGTGGTCGCGCAGCGTGACGACACGGCCGAGCGGGCGTCCCTCCCAGGTCGCGACGGACTGGTTGACCACCAGCACCCGCTCGCCGACGAGGTGGATCTCGTCCTCGGCGCCCGGGTCGGCCGTCATCGTCCGCACGAGGTCGTCGGGGAGCGGGAGCCCGGCCAGGGCGGTGCCCACCGGCTCGGCACCCAGGCCGAGCAGGGCCCGGGCCTCGTCGTTCAGCAGCTGGACCCGGTCGTCGCGGTCGAGGAGCACGATGCCCTCCCGGACGGCGTGCAGCACCGAGTCGTAGTACTCGTACATCCGGGTGATCTCCGCCCCGCCCATGCCGTGGGTCTGGCGGCGGACGCGACGGCTGATCAGCCAGGCGCCGCCGACGCCGAGGAGGAGGACCCCGAGCCCCGCGACGAGGATCGCCGGGATGCGGGCCAGCACCTCGCGCCGGACCCGGTCGGTGGCGATGCCGACCGACACCAGGGCGACCACCTCGCCGTCGGCCAGCACGGGCGTGACGGCCCGGATCGAGCGGCCGAGGGTGCCCACGTACTCCTCGGTGAAGGTGCGACCGGCGAGCGCCGGGGCGACATTGCCGACGAAGCGGCGCCCGATGTTGGACTTAGTGGGGTGGGTGTAGCGGACGCGGTCGGTGTCCATCACCACCACGAAGTCGGTCGCGGTGTCGCGCCGCAGGCGCTCGGCGTAGGGCTGGAGCACGGCGGAGGGATCCGGCGACGCGAGGGCCTCGGTGACGGTGGGGGAGTCCGCGAGCCCCACCGCGACGGCGGTCGCGCGCTCGGCGGTGCGGTCGTCGGCGTCCCGGCGGGCGTCGACGTAGGCCAGCGCCGTGGCACCGGCCACCACGAGCAGCACGACGACGACCTGCAGCGCCAGGATCTGGCGCGCCAGGCTCCCGGTGCGGGTCCACGTCGACATGGCGTGATCATGCCGCACGCCCGCCCGCGTGAACTCAGTGAACACAAGGTGACCGGGGTCACAGGACGGGCCCACGATGGGGCGAGCCGCACCCGCGGAGCCGAGCAGAGGAGCGCCCCATGGCCACCGCCACCAGCCCAGACCCCAGCGCGCAGCAGGGCGCCCCGCCGAGGAAGGACCGCACGCACTACCTCTACATCGCGGTGATCGTCGCGGTGCTCGCCGGCATCGCGGTCGGCTTCGCCGCCCCGTCCTTCGCGGTCGAGCTCAAGCCGATCGGCACCGCGTTCGTCAACCTGATCAAGATGATGATCTCGCCGGTCATCTTCTGCACGATCGTCCTCGGGGTCGGCTCGGTGGCCAACGCCGCGCAGGTCGGCAAGGTCGGCGGGCTCGCGCTCGGCTACTTCATCACCATGTCCACCGCGGCCCTGGCCATCGGCCTGGTCGTCGGCAACATCCTCGACCCGGGCGAGGGCCTGCAGCTCAACGACGAGGTCGCCGCCGCGGGCGCCGACCAGGTCGAGGAGTCCAAGACCACCGTCGAGTTCGTCATGGGGATCATCCCGGACACGATGGTGTCGTCGCTGGTCTCCGGCGAGGTGCTGCAGACGCTGCTCGTCGCGCTGCTCGTGGGCTTCGCGCTGCAGAAGATGGGACGCGCCGGCGAGCCCGTCCTGCGCGGCATCGGCTCGATCCAGAAGGTCGTCTTCCGGGTGCTCGCGATGATCATGTGGGCCGCCCCGATCGGCGCGTTCGGCGCCATCGCCGGCGTCGTCGGCGAGACCGGCGTCGACGCGCTCAAGAGCCTCGCCGTGATCATGATCGGCTTCTACGTGACGTGCGCGATCTTCGTGTTCGTGATCCTCGGCGCGATCCTGCGGGCCGTCGCGGGCATCAACATCTTCTCGCTGCTCAAGTACCTCGGCCGCGAGTTCCTGCTCATCGTGTCGACGTCCTCGTCGGAGTCGGCGCTGCCCCGCCTGATCGCCAAGATGGAGCACGCGGGCATCGACAAGTCCACGGTCGGCGTCGTCGTCCCGACGGGCTACTCCTTCAACCTCGACGGCACCGCGATCTACCTGACCATGGCCTCGCTGTTCGTCGCCTCGGCCATGGGCGACCCGCTGTCGATCGGCGAGCAGATCTCGCTGCTGGTCTTCATGATCATCGCGTCCAAGGGCGCCGCGGGCGTCACCGGCGCCGGTCTGGCCACCCTGGCCGGCGGCCTGGCCTCGCACCGTCCCGACCTCGTCGACGGCGTCGGCCTCATCGTCGGCATCGACCGGTTCATGTCCGAGGCCCGCGCGGTCACGAACTTCGCCGGCAACGCCGTCGCCACGGTGCTCGTGGGCACCTGGACGCACTCGATCGACAAGGACCAGCTGCAGCGTGCGCTGAGCGGCGCCGACCCGTTCGACGAGGCCACGATGGTCGACGACCACGGCCCGTCGCACGACGAGGTGCACGGCGGCGTCCAGGCCAAGGTCGAGTCGGCCACCCCGTAGACGCCCCGTCCCTGCGAGGTCGTCGGTGCCTCAGCGGCCCAGGTGCCGCTGAGGCACCGACGACTTCTGCGTCGCCCCTAAACTGGGGGCGTGGGAGCAGACGTGGGGGACGCGGTCGACGCCGTCGACCCCGATCCGCCCGAGGCGAGGTGGCTGGACGAGGACGAGCGGGCGGCCTGGCTCGACCTGGTGTTCCTCACCAACCTGCTGCCCGCCGCGCTCGACGCCCAGCTGCAGCGCGACGCGGGCCTGACGCACTTCGACTACATGGTGCTGTCGCAGCTGTCCGAGGCGCCGGAGCGGCGGGCCCGCATGAGCGACCTCGCCACCGGCACCAGCGCGACGCTCTCACGGCTGTCGCACGTGGTCGCCAAGCTGGAGCGCCGCGGCTGGGTGGAGCGCTCGACCAGCCCGACCGACCGGCGCACCACGATCGCGTCGCTCACCGACGCCGGGTGGCGCAAGGTCGTCGACACCGCGCCGGGCCACGTCGAGGCGGTCCGCACGCTCGTGCTCGACCCGCTCGACGCCACCCAGGTGCGCCAGCTCCGGGACGCCTGCTCGGCCATCGTCGACCGGCTCGACCCCGACGACCGGCTGCGGTCGCTGGTCGCCGACCACGACGCGCCGTCGGTCTAGAGCAGCAGCACGGCGTCGTCCCACCGGCGACGCAGCCACCGGTCGTGCGACGCGACGACCACCGTCCCCACCGCGCTCCCCAGCGCCTCCTCCAGCTCGGTGGCGAGCGTGGGGGAGAGGTGGTTGGTGGGCTCGTCGAGCAGCAGCAGGTCGGGGGCCCGGGCGACGAGCAGCGCCAGCGCGAGCCGTCGCCGCTGGCCCACGCTCAGGTCGTCCACCGGCGTCGCGTGGGACGCCGGTGGGAGCAGGCCGAGCCCGCGCAGCGGCACCGCCTCGGCGCGCTCGCGGCCGAGCAGGTCGACGTAGGTCCGCGCGGCCGAGCGCGACCCGTCCGCGAACACGACGTCCTGGCGCAGCGTGGCGACGTCGCGGGCCGACACCTGCACCGCGCCCGCGTCGGGGCGCAGGCGTCCGTCGACCACGGCGAGGAGGGACGACTTGCCGCTGCCGTTGGCACCGGTCACCAGGAGCCGGCCGCCGGTGGGCACGTCCACGGCGTCGACGCGCACGCGTCCGGCGACGACGAGGCCGCGCACGCTGATCGCGAGGGCCGTGCCGCCGGTGCCCCCGGTGAGGGAGGCGTGGAGGTGCAGGGGCGGCGGTGGGCGCCGTACCTGCTCCCGCTCGGCGACGGCGAGCCGCTGCTCGGCGTCGCGGACCCGGCGGGCGTGGGTGCGGTCCACCCGGGCGCCCTTGAACTTCGTGATGAACTTGTCGTTGTCGGTGGGACCCCGACCGTGCGCGACCGTCGACGTGTCGACTCGCGTCGCCCGGCGGAGCCGGCCGATCTCCTCCTGCTGCTCGACGAAGGTCTCCTCCCACCGCCGACGCGCGGCGGCCCGGTGGACCAGGTAGTCGGTGAACCCGCCGCCGAATCGACGCCCGCCCTCCCCGTCGGTGCCGAGGGCGGCCGGGTCGAGGTCGACCAGGTGGGTGCAGACGCGGTCGAGGAACACGCGGTCGTGGCTCGCGGCGACCACCACGCCGGGCAGCGACGTGCAGGTGTCCTCCACCAGCTCCATCGCGTCGTCGTCGAGGTGGTTGGTGGGCTCGTCGAGCAGCAGGCACCAGGGGCGCTGGGTGATGATCACCGCGGCGGCGAGCCGCGTGCGCTGCCCGCCTGAGAGCGTGCCGACGAGGCGTCCCGGCGGCAGCCCGGCGACGCCCAGGCGCTCGGCCGCCTCCTCGGCCCGCCGTCCGGCGTCCCACGCGTCGTGCGCCTCGGCCCGGGCGAGCGCGTCGGCGTAGGCGGTGGCCGTGCGGTCGTCGCCGGGGTCCCGGGCGATCAGCTCCCCGAGCCTCTCGACGTCGCGCACCACCGCGTGCAGCGGCGCGAGTGCGTCGGCGAGCACCTGCGCGACGTCCGCGTCGTCGTCGAACGGCGGCTCCTGCGGCAGGTGGGCGAGGTCCGGCGGACGGCTGATGCTCCCGGCGTCCGGACGGTCGACGCCGGCCAGCAGGCGCAGCAGCGTGGACTTGCCGGTGCCGTTCTCGCCGACGAGCCCGACGCGCTGGCCGGGGGAGACGAGCAGGTCGATCCCGTCGAGGACGGTGCGGCCGCCGAGGACGCGCGTGACGTCGGTGGCGACGAGCGGCTGGGCCGAGAAGGTGGTGGTCGATGACATCGCGGTGCTCCCGGTGCGGGTGCGGTGGCCCACCGGGTCGCTCCGCGGGCGTGCTCAGGGGCACGTGCGGGGACCTCGGGCGTGGGCCGGGTCGACGTCAGATCTTCATCGGGGACGAGCCTAGGCCGGACCGGCGGTGGTGCCAACCGATTTGTGCGTGCTTCGATGCGGGGATGGACGACGAGGAGGCCGAGCACCAGCGGCTGTTCGGGCCGTGGGACTCGCTCACGCCGGACGACGTGCGCACGCTGCTCGCGGACTACCCGGGGCGGTGGTGGGTCGTCGGCGGCCACGCGGTCGAGGCGTTCACCGGGGTGCACCGCGACCACCACGACGTCGACGTGGCGTTCTGGCGCCGGGACCTCGCGCTGCTGCGCGCGCACCTGTCGTCCCGGTACGACCTGTGGTCGGTGGGCTCGCGCACCCTCCGCCCGCTCGACGACGTCCACCCCGACCTGCACGCGGAGTCGTCCCAGGTGTGGGTGCGCGAGCACGCGCTCGCGCCGTGGGCGCTCGACCTTCTCGCCGAGGAGGACCGCGACGGGCACTGGGTGTTCCGACGCGACGCCGACGTCGTCCGTCCGCTCGAGGACGTGACGTGGGTGGCGCCCGACGGCGTCCGGTACCAGCGGCCCGAGGTGGTGCTCGCGCACAAGGCCGCGCACGCCCGTCCCCAGGACGACGCCGACCTCGCGGCCACCCTGCCGCTGCTCGACGACGGGTCCCGCGCGTGGCTGGCCTCGACCGTCGCCCGGCTCCACCCGGGCCACCGTTGGCTCGACGGGCTCGTGGGTCCGGCGAGCACCCGGATGTCCGGTTCGCCCCACCCGTGACGTGGGCCAGGTCAGGCCCGCCGCACCTGTGACCGTCACGGACGGAGAGCGCAGCGAGGACGCGCGGGGGTGTCGGGCGGTGCGTGACCCACCGGCGGTGGCCATGGCACCAGGATCCGACCGATCCAGGTGCCATACCCACCGCCTGCCAGGGAACGTGGGGCCGTACCCACCGCCGGGGGGCGGGCTGGGGTCGGGGTGGGAGGATCGGCGTGTCGTCCACCGACCCGCCGGTACGGGTTGACTCGTTCGAACACCTGTTCGATCATGGAGCCATGACCCCGCCGGCCGACGTCTCGACCCTGGAGCGGGTGCGCAGCCTGCAGGAGCGCGTCCGCCAGGTGCAGGGCACGCGTCCGGCCAGCACCCCGGTCGACACCCTCCCGGCGCTGTCGGGCCTGCTCCCGGGGGGCACGCTGCACGCCGGCGGCACCTACACCGTCAGCGGCTCCAGCACGCTCGCCGCGGCGATGGCGGCCGGGGCGTCGCAGGCCGGGGCCTGGTGCGCGGTGGTGGGGGTGCCCACGTTCGGGGCCGAGGCCGCGGCCGCGCTGGGGGTCGACCTCGCGCGCACCGTCGTCCTGCCCGACCCCGGCGAGTCCTGGCTGCCGGCCACCCAGGCGCTCGTCGACGTGCTCGGCGTGGTCGTGCTGCGTCCGCCGTCGCGGGTCCGCGAGGGCGAGGCCACCCGGCTCGCGGCCCGGCTGCGCCAGCGGGGCGCGGCGCTCGTCGTCCTGGGCGACTGGCCGCGGCCCGACGTCCGGCTCGAGGTGGTCGGCGGCGCGTGGGTCGGCCTCGGCTCGGGCCACGGGCGCCTCGCCGCCCGTCGGGCCACCGTGCGCGCCACCCCGCGCTCGGGCCGCCCCCGCGAGCTCGACCTCTGGCTGCCCGGGCCCGACCAGCAGGTCTCGCTCGTGTCCCCGCACGCCGCCCGCACGGGCGACGCAGCACCCGCGCTGGCCCCCGTCCGCGAGATGGCCAGCTGATGGCCACCCGCACGATGGTCCTGTGGTGCCCCGACTGGCCGGTGCGCGCCGTCACCTGGCTCGAGGGCCTGCCGCTGCGCGCGCCCGTCGCGCTGATGCGGGCCGGCCGGGTGCTGGCCTGCTCGTCGTCGGCGCGTGTCGAGGGCGTCCGCCGCGACCAGAGGCTCCGCGACGCGCAGTCGCGCTGTCCCGACCTCGTCGTCCGCGACTACGACCCCACCCTCGACGCCCGTGCCTTCGAGCCCGTCCTCGAGGCCGTCGAGGACCTCGCGCCCGGGGTGCAGTCGCTGCGCCCCGGCACCTGCGCCGTCCGGGCCCAGGGCGTCAGCCGGTTCCACGGGGGCGAGGTCAACGCCGCGGCGGTCCTGGCCGAGCGGCTGGTCTCCCTCGGCGTCGAGGACTGCCGGTTCGGCGTCGCCGACGGTCCGTTCGCCGCCGAGCAGGCGGCCCGGCGGGCCCTGCCGCAGGACAGCCTCGTGGTCCCGGTCGGCGGGTCGGCGGAGTTCCTGGCCGACCTCCCGGTCGCCGTCCTCGACCACCCCGACCTCGTGAGCCTGCTCCACCGGCTGGGGCTGCGCACGCTCGGCGCGCTCGCCGGGCTGCCCGCCCGCGACGTCCTCACCCGCTTCGGCGACGACGGCGCCTGGGCCCACCGTCTGGCCGGCGGCCGCGACGAGCGCGCGGTCTCCGCGCGCAAGCCCCCGCCCGACCTCGTCCGCCGGGTGGTGCTCGAGCCGCCGCTCGACCGCGCCGAGCAGGTGGCGTTCAGCGTCCGCCAGACCGCCGAGCAGCTGGTCGGCGCGCTCGCCGACCGCAACCTCGTGTGCACCGCGGTGCGCATCGAGGTGGTCACCGACGACGGCCGCGAGACCGAGCGCACCTGGCTGCACCCGCGCTGGTTCGACACCGCCGACCTCGTCGACCGCGTCCGCTGGCAGCTGCAGGTGCGTGCGGGCTACGACGGCGTCGACGGTGCGGTGTCCTCGCCCGTCAGCGAGGTCCGTCTGGTCCCCGACGAGGTCGACACCCTCGCCCACCACGCCGACGGCCTGTGGGGCGGCCCGCCCGACGCGCGCGTCACCCGGGCGCTGTCGAAGGTGCAGGGGATGGTGGGCCACGAGGGCGTCGCGTCGGTCGTGCTCACGGGCGGACGCAGCCCCGCCGAGCGCCAGACCCTCGTCCCCTGGGGCGACGACACCCGCAGCGCCGTCGTCCCCGAGCGGTCGGCCGAGATGCCCTGGCCGGGCAGCCTGCCCCCGCCGGCCCCGGCCACGGTGCTCACCGAGCGCCGCCCGGCAGTCGTGCTCACCGCCGCAGGCCATCCCGTCACCGTCACGGGTCGCGGCGCGCTCAGCGGCGACCCCGCCCGGTTCTGCGCCCGGGGAGGCCGCGACCTCCAGCCCGTCCAGGCCTGGGCCGGTCCCTGGCCCGTCGACGAGCGGTGGTGGGACCCCGACCACGCCCGTCGCTACGCCCGTCTGCAGGTCGTCGGCGTCGACGGCTCCGCCTGGCTCCTCATCGTCGAGGAGGGCCAGTGGTTCCTCGAAGCCGTCTACGACTGACCTGCGGCGCCTGGCATCCCGTCTGGCGGCGTTGCCGGTCACTCGACGGACACGAGCAGTTCGCCTTCGTGCCCGGCGCCTGGCCAGCCGGGCGCCGGGCACCGCAGGTCCAGAAGAGGGAGGGATGACATGGGGTTCACCAACCCGGAGATGTCGTGGAAGCAGCTGGAGGGCCTGCTCTCGGGCACCCAGAAGCCCGACGGCGGCGACGGGCCGGCGTGGTCGCGCAAGCGCGACGCCTACGAGGCGCCCGAGGTGCCACGGCGTCCGACGAGCACCGTGCCGTACGCCGAGCTGCACTGCCACTCCTCCTTCAGCTTCCTCGACGGCGCCAGCGAGCCCACCGCACTGGTGGAGGAGGCCACTCGCCTCGGCCTGGAGGGGATCGCGATCACCGACCACGACGGCCTGTACGGGGTGGTGCGGATGGCCGAGGCCGCCGCCGAGCACCGGCTGCCCACCGTGCTCGGGGCCGAGCTGTCGCTCGAGCTCACCGCTCCGCAGAACGGCGTCGCCGACCCCGAGGGCAGCCACCTGCTGGTCCTCGCCCGTCGTGAGGAGGGCTACCACCGCCTCGCGGGCGCGATCACCGACGCCCAGCTGGCGGGGGCCGAGAAGGGACGGCCGCGCTACGACCTCGACGCGCTCGCCGGGGCCGCCGGCGACGGGCACTGGCACGTGCTCACCGGCTGCCGCAAGGGTGCGGTGCGCCAGGCGCTCGTCGGCGCCGGGTACGACGCGGCCGGCCGCGAGCTCGACCGCCTGGTCGACCTGTTCGGCCGCGACCACGTCACCGTCGAGCTGCACCACCACGGCGGAGCCCTCGACAGCACCCACAGCGACGCCCTCGCCGCGCTGGCCGCCGAGCGCCGGCTGCCCGTCGTCGCCACCGGCAACGTGCACGCCGCCCGTCCGTCCGACGCACGCCTGGCCGCCGCGGTCGCCGCGGTCCGCGCCCGGCGCAGCCTCGACGCGATGGACGGCTGGCTGCCCGGCGGTGGCCCGTCCTACCTGCGCTCCGGCGAGGAGATGACGGCCCGGTTCGCCCGCTGGCCCGGGGCCGTCGCGCGGTCGGTCGAGCTGGCCCGCGAGCTCGCGTTCGACCTGCAGACCGCGCGTCCCCGGCTGCCCCAGAACGTCCCCGACGGCCTCACGCCGATGGAGCACCTGCGCGTCCTCGTCGCCGAGGGCGCCACGCGCTACTACGACGACCGCCCCGACGCGCTCGAGCGGCTCGGGCGCGAGCTCGCCGTGATCGAGGAGAAGGACTTCCCGGGCTACTTCCTGATCGTCCACGACATCGCGAGGTTCGCCCGCGAGAACGGCATCGCCTACCAGGGCCGGGGCTCGGCCGCGAACTCCGCGGTCTGCTACGCCCTGGGCATCACCGCGATCGACTCGATCTTCTTCGACCTGCCCTTCGAGCGGTTCCTGGCCGCCACCCGCGACGAGGAGCCCGACATCGACGTCGACTTCGACGCCGGGCGGCGCGAGGAGGTGATCCAGTGGGTCTACCGCACCTACGGCCGGCGCAACGCCGCGCAGGTCGCTAACGTCATCACCTACCGCCCCAAGTCCGCGGTGCGCGACATGGCCAAGGCGCTCGGCCACAGCACCGGCCAGCAGGACGCGTGGTCCAAGCAGGTCGACGCGTGGGGCAGCCTCGCGGGCACGCTGGACCACGACATCCCGGCCCCGGTCGTCGCGCTCGCCGAGGAGCTGTCCGGGGCGCCCCGCCACCTCGGCATCCACTCCGGCGGCATGGTGCTGACCGACCGCCCCGTCGGCACCGTCGTGCCCGTCGAGCACGCCCGGATGGAGAACCGCACCGTCCTGCAGTGGGACAAGGACGACTGCGCCTGGATGGGCCTGGTCAAGTTCGACCTGCTCGGCCTGGGCATGCTCGGTGCGATGCAGCGCACGCTCGACATGGTGGCCGCGCACCTGGGGGAGCGGTGGACGCTGCAGAACCTCCCCAAGGAGGAGGCCGGCGTCTACGACATGCTCTGCCGCGCCGACTCGGTGGGCGTGTTCCAGGTCGAGAGCCGTGCCCAGATGGGCACGCTGCCCCGCCTGCAGCCCCGCAAGTTCTACGACCTCGTGATCGAGATCGCGCTGATCCGCCCCGGCCCGATCCAGGGCGGCGCCGTGCACCCCTACATCCGCCGCAAGCTCGGCGAGGAGCCGATCACCTACCTGCACCCGGCGCTCGAGCCGGTGCTCGAGCGCACGCTCGGCATCCCGCTGTTCCAGGAGCAGCTGATGCAGATCGCGATGGCCGTCGGCGGGTGCACCGGCGACGACGCCGACCTGCTGCGCCGGGCGATGGGCTCCAAGCGCGGCGTCGAGAAGATCGCCCGGCTGCGCGCCACCCTCTACGCCGGCATGGAGTCGCACGGCATCACCGGCGACCTCGCCGACGACATCTACGCCAAGATCGAGGCGTTCGCGAACTTCGGCTTCGCCGAGAGCCACTCGCTCAGCTTCGGTCTGCTCGTCTACGCCAGCTCGTGGCTCAAGCTGCACTACCCGGGCGCGTTCCTGGCCGCGCTGCTCGCGTCGCAGCCGATGGGCTTCTACTCCCCGCAGACGCTCGTCGCCGACGCCCGGCGGCACGGCGTCGACGTGCTGCGGCCCGACCTCGCCCGCTCGCAGGTCCAGGCCGACCTCGAGCCGCTGCACGACGGCGCCACGGTCGGCGGCGACGCCGGGTGCCTGTCGGCCGAGCAGCCGAAGGTCCCCCAGCAGTTCGACGCGTCCGCGGCGTTCAGCACCGACGACCACCGCCGCGACGCGGAGTTCGCCGTGCGCCAGGGGCTGGCCGACATCACCTCGATCAGCGTCGAGCTGGCCGGGCGGATCGTCGCCGAGCGCGACGAGCACGGGGCGTACGCGTCCCTGGCCGACCTCACCCGGCGGATCCGACTCACCACGCCGCAGGTGGAGGCGCTGGCCACGGCCGGGGCGTTCGCGTGCTTCGGGCTCGGACGCCGCGAGGCGCTGTGGGCCGCCGGCCAGGCCGGTCAGGAGCGGCCCGAGCACCTGCCCGGCACGGCGGTCTACGTCCAGCCACCGCTGCTGCCCGAGATGTCACCGGCCGAGGAGACGATGGCCGACCTGTGGGCCACCACCGTCTCGCCGCAGAGCCACCCGATGGAGCACGTCCGCACCGCGCTAGGAGGGCGCGGGGTGCTCAGCGTGGCCGCGATGCAGGAGGTCGAGTCCGGCACCCGCGTGCGGGTGGGCGGGGTCGTCACCCACCGCCAGCGCCCCGCCACGGCCGCCGGGGTCACCTTCCTCAACCTCGAGGACGAGACGGGCATGCTCAACGTCGTCTGCTCGGTGGGCCTGTGGGGCCGCTACCGACGGGTCGCCCGCGACTCCAAGGCGCTCGTCGTCCGCGGGATCCTCGAACGGCGCGGCACCGTCACCAACCTGCTCGCCGACCACCTCGAGACGCTCCCCATCACCGCGAGAACCACGTCCCGCGACTTCCACTGAGGCCCTGGCATCCCGCCTGACGGCGTTGCTGCCGGCTCGACGAACGAGACCAGCTCGCCTTTCGCCGGCGCGCCTGGTCAGACGGGCGCCAGCACCTCAGTGCCGGCATCCCGCCCGACGGCGTTGCTACCGGGTCAGACGGGCGCCAGCACCTCGGTGACTGCAGGCGTCGCTCAGGCGGCGGCGTCGAGGGCGGCGACGGTGTCGGCGTCGAGCGTGACGCCGGAGGCGGCGAGGTTGTCCTCGAGGTGCTCGACCGAGCCGGTGCCCGGGATGGGCAGCACGACGGGCGACTTCTGCAGCAGCCACGCCAGGGCCACCTGCGAGTGCGACGAGCCGGTGCTCTTGGCGGCCTCGTCGACGGCGCCGCCCGGACGGGCCAGCTCGCCGGCCGAGACGGGAGCCCACGGGATGAAGCCGATGCCCTGGGCGGTGCAGTAGTCGAGGACGTCGGCGGCCTTGCGGTCGGTGAGGTTGTAGCGGTTCTGCACGCTGGCGACGGTGAAGTGCTTCTGCGCGGCCTGGATCTCCTCGACGGAGACCTCCGAGAGGCCGAGCGCGGTGACCTTGCCCTCGTCCTGCAGCTCGCGCAGGACGCCGAACTGCTCGTCGCGGTCGACCTTGGTGTCGATGCGGTGCAGCTGGAACAGGTCGATCACGTCGACCTTGAGGCGACGCAGGCTGAGCTCGGCCTGCTGGCGCAGGTACTCCGGACGGCCGACCGGGATCCACTGGTCCGGGCCGGTGCGCGTGAGACCGGCCTTGGTCGCGATCTTGACGTGGCCGTAGGGGTGGATGGCCTCGGCGATGATCTCCTCGCTGACGTTCGGCCCGTAGGAGTCCGCGGTGTCGATGAAGTCGACGCCGAGCTCGACCGCGCGGCGCACGACGGCGCGGGCGGTCTCGCGGTCGGCCGGCTCGCCCCAGATGCCGGGTCCGGTGATGCGCATGGCGCCGAAGCCCAGCCGCGTGACGGTGCCGAGGTCGGGGAGGTCGAAGGTCGTGGCGTTGTCGGTCATGAGGGGCACAACGCGACACGCCGCGTCGATTGTTCCGTCAGGACGGCGTCAGCAGCCCGTAGACCGGACCCAGCACGGCGTGGATCGGGTCGAAGTCGGGCATCGCCCCACCCGACCTGGACGCCTCCAGGCGGTCGAGGTAGAACTCCCAGCCGGGTCCGACGTCGGCGACGTCCTCGAGGTCGGCGCGGTGGTGGACGAAGGTCAGCTCGGTGAGGTCGCCGCGGGTCGCGAGCCGCGCCTCGAGGTCCCAGGTGCCCTCGCCGGAGGCCATCTGCACGCGCAGCACGTGCGGCGGGTCGCACCGCTCGATGGTCGTCGCCACGACGGGCTGTCCGTCCTCGGCGGTCCAGGTGAACGACACCGTGCCGCCCTCGCGGCCCTCGCCCTCCCAGGTGCCGTACCAGCGGCCGAGCCGCTCGGACTCGGTGATGCTCGCCCACACGTCCTCGACGGGGGCGCGGAACGTCCGCACGAGGACCAGGTCGGCGCCCTCGGGCGTCAACTCCAGGTGTCCGGTGGCGTCGGTGCGGGTGGAGCTCTGGGTGGTCATGCGGTCTCCTCGTGCTGGTCGGTGGTGGCGCCGTCGCGGCGACGGTCGCGGACGGTGCGGCGCACCTCGGTGTCGAGGGCGTCGAGGCGGGCGTCCCAGCGGGCGGCCAGGGGTGCGAGCGAGTCGACCCACCGCGTCAGCTCGCTGAGCGCCGTGCGCTCCAGGCGGTAGACGCGACGGCGGCCGTCCGCCTGGTCGTGCACCAGTCCGGCCTCCCGCAGCACGCGCAGGTGTCGGCTGACGGCCGGCCTGCTGACGTCGAACCGCCTGGCCAGCTCGCCCGCGGCCAGGTCGCCGGCGGCGAGGTGGCCGATCAGCTCGCGTCGCACCGGGTCGGCCACGGCCTCGAAGACGTCCATCCCCAAACCGTAACGCATCAGTTACGCATTGACCAGGGTGCCGTCGACCTGTCGGTGCGTGGTGATGCCGGGACGTCACCCCGCACCGACAGGTCGGGGGACGGGGCGGGGCTAGGCTGGAGACGACATGACCACCACCCGACGCGTCTACCTCGACCACGCGGCGACGACGCCGATGGTGCCCGAGGCGATCGCCACGATGACCGAGCAGATGGCGCGCGGCGGCAACCCGTCGTCGCTGCACACCTCGGGACGCGAGGCGCGGCGCGTGGTGGAGGAGTCGCGCGAGGAGATCGCCGCGCTGGTCGGGGCCCGGCCCGGCGACGTGGTCTTCCTGTCCGGCGGCACCGAGGCCGACAACCTGGCGGTCAAGGGCCTGTTCTGGGCGCGACGCGACGCCGATCCCCGCCGCCGACGCGTGATCGCGCCCGCCGTCGAGCACCACGCGCTGCTCGACCCGCTGGTCTGGCTCGCCACCCACGAGGGCGCCGAGCTCGACCTCCTCCCGGTCGACCGCAGCGGACGCGTGGATCCCGACGCGTTGCGCGACGCGCTGGCGCGCGGCACCGACGACGTCGCGCTCGTCTCGTGCATGTGGGCCAACAACGAGGTCGGCACCGTGCAGCCCGTCGACGACGTCGTGGCCCTCGCGTCGCCGCACGGCATCCCGGTGCACAGCGACGCCGTGCAGGCCGCCGGGCACCTCGGCGTCGACTTCGCCGGTCGCGGCCTCGACGCGATGACCGTCACCGCCCACAAGCTGGGCGGGCCGACGGGCGTCGGCGCGCTCGTCATCAGGCGCGAGCTCGACGCGACGCCCCAGCTGCACGGCGGCGGCCAGGAGCGCGACGTCCGCTCGGGCACGCTCAACACCGCCGCCATCGCCGCCTTCGCCACCGCGGCGCGGGTGGCCGAGCGCGAGCGCGCCACCTTGACCCCGCGGCTGGAGGCGCTGCGCACCCGTCTGGTCGACGGCGTGCGGGCCGCGGTGCCCGACGTGCTCGTCAACGGCGACCCCGAGCCTGGTGACGGCCACCGCCTGCCGAACGTCGCCCACCTGACCTTCCCCGGCTGCGAGGGCGACTCCCTGCTGATGCTCCTCGACGCCCGTGGCATCGAGTGCTCCACCGGCTCGGCCTGCTCCGCCGGCGTGCCGCAGGCCAGCCACGTCCTGCTCGCGATGGGCCACGACGACGAGGCCGCACGTGGCTCGCTGCGCCTCAGCCTCGGCCACACCTCCACCGAGGCCGACGTCGACGCGTTCCTCGCCGAGCTGCCGGCCGTCCACGAGCGGGCCTCGGCGGCCGCGCTCGTCGGCTCCCGGGGGCGCTGAGCATGCGCGTGCTGGCGGCGATGTCCGGCGGCGTCGACTCCGCCGTCGCGGCCGCCCGGGCGGTCGACGCGGGCCATGACGTCACCGGCGTGCACCTCGCGCTGTCGCGCAACCCGCAGTCCTACCGCAGCGGTGCCCGCGGCTGCTGCTCGATCGAGGACTCCAACGACGCGCGACGGGCCGCCGACGTGATCGGCATCGCCTTCTACGTCTGGGACATGAGCGCGGAGTTCCATGCCGAGGTGGTCGAGGACTTCATCGCCGAGTACGACGCCGGACGCACCCCCAACCCCTGCCTGCGCTGCAACGAGAAGATCAAGTTCGCCGCGGTGCTCGACCGCGCGCTCGCCCTGGGCTTCGACGCCGTGGTCACCGGCCACTACGCGCGGCTGGTCGAGGCGCCGTCGGGCGAGGTCGAGATGCACCGGGCGGGCGACGCGGCCAAGGACCAGTCGTACGTGCTCGGCGTGCTCACCCAGCACCAGCTGAGGCACTCGCTCTTCCCGCTGTCGGACGACGACAAGCCCGTGGTGCGGGCCGAGGCCGAGCGCCGCGGCCTGTCGGTGGCGGCCAAGCCCGACAGCCACGACATCTGCTTCGTCTCCGACGGCGACACGTCCGGCTGGCTGCACGACAAGCTGGGCAGCCGGCCCGGCAGCGTCGTGGACGAGGCCGGCGCGGTTCTGCGTGAGCACGACGGCGCGTTCGCGTTCACCATCGGCCAGCGGCGCGGCCTGCACCTCGGCACGCCCGCCCCGGACGGCAAGCCGCGGTTCGTCCTCGACATCGAGCCCGTGTCGGGCACCGTGACGGTCGGGCCCCGCGAGCACCTCGCGGTCGACGAGATCGTCGCCACCCGTCCTCTGTGGTGCGGCCGGGCCCCCACCGGCTCGCTGGAGTGCACCGTCCAGCTGCGCGCCCACGGCGACGACGTCCCGGCCACCGCCCACGTCGACGGCGACACGGTGCGCCTGACGCTGCACGAGGGCGTCGACGGCGTGGCGCCCGGCCAGGCCGCGGTGCTCTACGACGGCACCCGTGTGGTCGGCTCGGCCACCATCACGTCCACCGTGCGGCGCGGCGCGGCGGTCCAGGGGTGACCGCGACGCTGGTCGGCTCCCTGCCCGGCACGGACGTCCGCGAGGCCGTCCGGATGATGGTCGACCTGCTGCCCGA
Source organism: Nocardioidaceae bacterium (assembly GCA_030655315.1). Lineage (GTDB taxonomy): Bacteria > Actinomycetota > Actinomycetes > Propionibacteriales > Nocardioidaceae > JAURVT01. The sequence continues at coordinate 174,146 of JAURVT010000010.1, forward strand.
CCTCACGCCGGTGCCCGAGCTGCCCGGGCGCGGGGTGGGTGCCGACATGGTCGGACGCACCGCGGCGCTGCTCGTCGGCCTCGGCATCGACCTCCAGCCGGCGGGCTGGCGCCTCACCGACGCCCCGGGCGTCGACCACCGCCGGGCCCGCTCGCTGCTGGCGCAGGACCTCGACGTCGTCGAGGAGGAGTGGCAGGGGCACACCACCCGGATCAAGACCCAGGTCACCGGCCCGTGGACCCTCGTCGCGTCCATCGAGCGGCCGCGCGGCGACCGCGTGCTCGCCGACCACGGCGCCCGTCGCGAGGTGGCCGAGTCGCTCGCCGAGGGCGTCGCGCTGCACGTCGCCGACCTGCGCCGCCGGGTGCCCGGCGCCGAGGTGGTCGTGCAGGTCGACGAGCCGGGTCTCACCGCCGTTCTCGAGGGCGGGGTCCGCACCGCGTCGGGCTTCTCGCGGCACCGCGTCATCCACGCCCCCGAGGCCGATGCGCTGCTGCGCCTGGTGGTCGACGCCGTGCGCGGGGTCGGCGCGACCCCGGTCCTGCACAGCTGCGCGCCCCGCGTGCCCGTCGCGCTGGTCGGCGGGGCCGGGTTCGACGGCTACTCCTTCGACCTCGGCCTGCTCGACGACGCGGGCATCGAGCGCTGGGCCCAGGCGCACGACGAGGGCCTCGCCCCGTGGATCGGGGTGGTGCCGAGCCTGGCGCCGGACACCGACCCGTCGGTCAACGACCTCGCCTCCCGCACCAGCCGCTTCCTCGACCGCATCGGCGCCGCGGTCGTCCCCGGGCTGCCGGTCGTGACGCCCACCTGCGGCCTGGCCGGGGCGACCCCCGCCTGGGCGCGGCGGGCGGCCCGTCTGGTCGGCCAGGTCGACTCCGCGGTGCTCGACTCGGCCTGACCCGGCGCTGTCCGACCCCGGCGATAGAGTCCTCAGGTGGCCACGAAGACCCCGCCCCCCACGCCCGACGAGCAACCTGGCACCGGCGCGTCCGAGGGTGGCGACGAGGAGCTGCGGCGGCGGCACCGCCTGCTCGCCGAGGAGGTCGAGGACGCCCGCCACCGCTACTACGTGCTCGACGAGCCCACCCTGAGCGACGCCGACTTCGACGTCCGCATGCGCGAGCTGGAGTCCCTGGAGGAGCAGGTCCCCGACCTCCGCACGCCCGACTCGCCCACCCAGAAGGTGGGCGGCGAGGTGGGAGCGCAGTTCTCGCCGGTGCAGCACCGCGAGCGGCTGCTCAGCCTGGACAACGCGTTCTCCGAGGACGAGCTCGCCGAGTGGGTGGAGCGGCTCGGGCGCGACGAGGTCCGCGACGCCGACTTCCTGTGCGAGCTCAAGATCGACGGGCTGGCCATCAACCTCACCTACGAGGCCGGTCGGCTGGTCAAGGCCGCCACCCGTGGCGACGGCCGCGTCGGCGAGGACGTCACCGCCAACGTCCGCACCATCGACGGCATCCCGCACCGCCTCACCCCCGACGACGAGCACCCGGTGCCGGCGCTCGTGGAGGTGCGCGGCGAGATCTTCTTCCCGACGGCGGCCTTCGAGGAGTTCAACGCCGCCTGGGCCGAGTCGGGCCACACGCCGTTCTCCAACCCCCGCAACGCCGCCGCGGGCTCGCTGCGGCAGAAGGACCCGTCGGTGACGGCGAGCCGCCCGCTCGCGATGATCTGCCACGGCGTCGGCGCGCGCGAGGGCTTCGCGCCCGAGCGCCAGTCCGAGTCGTACGCCGCGCTGGCGGCCTGGGGCCTGCCGGTGAGCAGCCACGCCGAGGTCGTCGGCAGCGTCAAGCAGGTCTGGGAGTTCGTCGGCCACTACGCCGAGCACCGCCACGCCGTCGAGCACGAGATCGACGGCATCGTGATCAAGGTCGACCAGGTGGCCCTGCAGCGACGCCTCGGCTCCACGTCGCGCGCCCCGCGGTGGGCCATCGCCTACAAGTACCCGCCGGAGGAGGTCAACACCGAGCTGATCGACATCCTCGTCAACGTCGGACGCACCGGCCGGGTGACGCCCTTCGGGCGGATGCGGCCGGTCCGGGTCGCGGGCTCCACGGTCGAGATGGCCACGCTGCACAACGCCTCGGAGGTCCGGCGCAAGGGCGTGCTCATCGGCGACACGGTCGTGCTCCGCAAGGCCGGCGACGTGATCCCCGAGATCGTCGGCCCGGTCGAGGCCCTGCGCGACGGCACCGAGCGCGAGTTCGTCATGCCCACCGAGTGCCCCGAGTGCGGCACCACCCTCGCGCCGTCCAAGGAGGGCGACGCCGACATCCGCTGCCCCAACACGCGGTCGTGCCCCGCGCAGCTGCGCGAGCGCCTGTTCCACGTCGGCAGCCGCGGGGCGTTCGACGTCGAGGGCCTGGGCTACGAGGCCGCCGTCGCGCTGCTGGACGCCGGGGTGCTCACCGACGAGGCCGGTCTGTTCGCCCTCGACGAGGCCGCGCTGCTCCGGGTCCCGCTGTTCACCCGCGCGGCCCGCAAGGCCGAGCTGGCTGCCGGGTCGGGCGAGCGCGTGCTCAGCGCCAACGGCGCCCGCCTGCTCGAGAACCTGCAGAAGGCCAAGGATCAGCCGCTGTGGCGGGTGATCGTCGCGCTGTCGATCCGGCACGTGGGGCCCACGGCCGCGCAGGCCCTGGCCACGCAGCTCGCCGACCTCGCGGTGATCGAGGCCGCCGACGCCGAGACCCTGGCGGCCAGCGAGGGGGTCGGCCCCACGATCGCCGACGCCGTGGTCGAGTGGTTCGCGGTCGACTGGCACCGCGCCATCGTCGACGCGTGGCGCGAGGCCGGGGTCCGGATGGTCGACGAGCGCGACGAGTCCACGCCCCGCACGCTCGAGGGCCTCACCCTCGTGGTCACCGGGTCGCTCGAGCGGTACTCCCGCGACGAGGCCAAGGAGGCGATCGTGTCGCGCGGCGGCAAGGCCTCCGGCTCGGTCTCCAAGAAGACCAGCTTCGTCGTGGTGGGGGAGTCGCCGGGCTCCAAGGCCGAGAAGGCCGAGCAGCTCGGCGTCACGGTGCTCGACGAGGACGGCTTCACCACCCTCCTCGCCGACGGTCCCGGTGCATGGGCCGAGGGCGACCCCGACGCGGGTGATACTGAGCGCTGACCCGACGCACGGCACCACCTGGGGGACCCCGATGAGCGACGACCGCACGCCCGACGGCCGCACCGGCCCGGGGTCGCCGGGAGCCCCGGGCCCCGGGCGCCAGGGGCCCCCACCGGGCTGGAGTCCTCCGCCCCACGGCGGGCCGCCGCAGGGCCGGTGGCCGCAGGGACCGCCGCCCCAGGGTCGGCAGCCCCAGGGACCGCCGCCGCAGGGACCGCCCCCGGGGTGGGGTCCGCCGGGGCCACCTCCGCGCCCGCCGGGTCCGCCGCCCGGGTGGGGTCCGCAGCAGCCGCCGCCGGGGTGGGGTGGACCGGCCGGACCGCCGCCCGGCGGCGACCAGGACGGCCAGGGCAGGAAGGTCGCGGTCGTCGTGACCGCGGCGGTCGCCGCGGTTGTGCTCCTCGTGGCGGCCCTGGCCATCGGCGTCACCCAGCTGAGCGGCGACGAGGAGTCGTCGACGAGTCGCGAGACCACCGCCACGGCGGACCCGGCCCCGGACCCGGGGGCCGACACCGGACCCATGAGCTCCGCCGCCGCCGACGAGCTCCGCTCGCGGCTGGGCGACGACGGCTGGACCTGCTACGACTCGCTCGACGAGCCGGTGGTGGTCAAGCGGTGCTTCGTCGTGCAGCCCGGTGACGCCGAGAACGCGGCCCCCACCCGGGGCGAGCTCACGCTGCAGTACGAGGACGACGCCGTCGGCGCCCTCCGGTTCCGCGTCACGGGGGCGCAGGGGTCCGCGGGCACGACGGCGCTGGTCGAGCAGACCGCCACCTCCGTCGGCGACCTGGTGCTGGGCGGCGAGGGGGCGGCCCTGGCGGCCGTCGCGGTCGCGGAGCCCGACGGCACCTCGACCGACGTCGGCGGCGTCGACGCCACCGGCAACGGCGCCGGCGTCGACCTGTACGTCGACGGGTGGGGCTTCCCCGAGGTCGGCTCCCCGCCGCTGCCCGGCACCGAGGACGTGCAGGCGGCCCTGGCCGCTGACGGCTTCGTGTGCGGCACCGAGTCCACCGTCTTCACGTGCGAGGGCCGGCAGGGCGACGTCCGCCTGCGCCTGTCCGGCTCGGCCGGCGACGCCGGCACGCCCCCGGGCGCGTGGAGCGTCACCGTCGGACCCGTCGAGTACACCAGCTCGCTCGACGAGGCGATGGGCGTCGCCGCCGACGTCCTCGCCACGGCGGGGATCGTGGACTCCGAGGGCGCCGAGTTCCTCCGGGCCAACCCGCCCGACGGCTCGGCGGGCGACTTCGCCGGCCACGGGGTCAGCGTCATCAGCTCCGACCTCGGCGAGGTATACAACGCGATCATCTCGGTCGACCCGATCCGCTGACCGGCGCGGGGGTCGCCCTACGATGGACGACGGTGGGCAGCGCCCGCCGCCACGACCTCTGAGCAGACAGGACGGCCCTCGTACATGTCCGACCCCGGGACCAGCGCGGGCATCACGCGCGCCGACGTCGCCCACCTCGCGGGGCTGTCCCGCATCGACCTCACCGACGAGGAGCTCGACCGCCTCGCGCCGCAGCTCGCGGTGATCCTCGACTCCGTCGCCACGGTCTCGCAGGTGGCCTCGCAGGACATCCCGCCCACGTCGCACGCCGTCCCCCTGCAGAACGTGTTCCGCGAGGACGTCGTCCGACCCGGCCTCACCCCCGAGGAGGCGCTCTCCGGCGCGCCCCTGGTGGACCAGCAGCGCTTCGCCGTGCCGCGCATCCTGGGGGAGGAGGCATGAGCGCCCTCGCCGACCGCGACCTGATCCGCCTGAGCGCGTCCGACCTCGCCGCACGCCTCGCCGACGGCAGCGTCACGTCCGTCCAGGCCACGCAGGCCCACCTGGACCGCATCGCCGCCGTCGACGGCGCGGTCCACGCCTTCCTGCACGTCGACGCCGAGGGCGCGCTGGCCACCGCGGCCGACGTCGACGCGCGCCGCGCGGCCGGTGAGCCGCTGCCGACGCTGGCCGGGGTGCCGATCGCCGTCAAGGACGTGCTCGCCACGCGCGGCATGCCCACCACCTGCGGGTCGAGGATCCTCGAGGGCTGGGTGCCGCCGTACGACGCGACCGTCGTCAGCCGCCTGCGGGCCGCGGGCCTGCCCATCCTCGGCAAGACGAACATGGACGAGTTCGCGATGGGCTCGTCGACCGAGCACTCGGCCTACGGCCCCACCCACAACCCGTGGGACCTCGACCGCATCCCCGGCGGCTCCGGCGGCGGGTCCGCCGCGGCGGTCGCCGCGTTCGAGGCGCCGCTGGCCATCGGCACCGACACCGGCGGCTCGATCCGCCAGCCCGGCGCCGTCACCGGCACGGTCGGCGTCAAGCCCACCTACGGCGGCGTCTCGCGCTACGGCCTGGTCGCGCTGGCCAGCAGCCTGGACCAGGCCGGCCCGGTCACCCGCACGGTCCTCGACGCCGCGCTGCTCCACGAGCTCATCGGCGGTCACGACCCGCGCGACTCCACGAGCATCGACGCGCCCGCCCCGTCGGCCGTCGAGGCCGCGGGCCGCACCGACGTCGCCGGCCTGCGCGTCGGCGTCGTCCGCGAGCTCGGCGGCGAGGGCTACCAGCCCGGCGTCAGCGCCCGGTTCGACGAGGTCGTCGCGCTGCTGTCCGAGGCCGGTGCCGAGGTCGTCGAGGTCTCCTGCCCGAGCTTCGAGATGGCCCTCGCGGCGTACTACCTGATCCTGCCCAGCGAGGCGAGCAGCAACCTCGCCAAGTTCGACGCCATGCGGTACGGCCTGCGCGTCGGCCCCGCCGGCGTCGACGCGCCGAGCGCCGAGCAGGTGATGGCGGCGACCCGCGAGGCCGGCTTCGGCGACGAGGTGAAGCGCCGCATCATCCTCGGCACCTACGCGCTGTCGAGCGGCTACTACGACGCCTACTACGGCTCGGCGCAGAAGGTCCGCACGCTGATCGCGCGCGACTTCGACGCGGCGTTCGAGAAGGTCGACGTCCTGCTCTCGCCCACCTCGCCCACCACGGCGTTCAAGCTGGGTGCCAAGCTCGACGACCCGCTGTCGATGTACCTGCAGGACGTCGCCACCATCCCGGCGAACCTCGCCGGCGTCCCGGGCATCTCGGTGCCGAGCGGGCTCGCCGACGAGGACGGGCTGCCCACCGGCGTCCAGGTGCTGGCCCCGGCCACCGCCGACGCGCGGCTGTACCACGTGGGGGCGTTCATCGAGCGCGCCCTGGACGAGCGGTGGGGGCACACGCTCCTGTCGCAGGCACCGGACCTGGAGGTGGCGCGGTGAGCGTGACGACCGATCTCGAGCCCGTCGGCTTCGACGAGGCCCTGACCCGCTACGAGCCGGTGTTCGGCCTCGAGGTGCACGTCGAGCTGGGCACCGCGACCAAGATGTTCTGCGCGTGCGACACCACGTTCGGCGCCGAGCCCAACACCCAGGTCTGCCCGGTCTGCCTCGCGCTGCCCGGTGCGCTGCCGGTGGTCAACGCCACCGCGGTGGAGTCCGCGATCCGGATCGGCCTCGCGCTCAACTGCAGCATCGCGTCGTGGTGCCGGTTCGCGCGCAAGAACTACTTCTACCCCGACATGCCGAAGAACTTCCAGACCTCGCAGTACGACGAGCCCATCGCCTTCGACGGCTGGATGGACGTCGAGGTCGACGGGGAGACGTTCCGCGTCGAGATCGAGCGCGCGCACATGGAGGAGGACACCGGCAAGTCGCTCCACGTGGGCGGCTCGACCGGGCGCATCCACGGTGCCAGCCACTCCCTGCTCGACTACAACCGCGCGGGCATCCCGCTGGTCGAGATCGTCACCCGGCCCGTCGTGGTGCCCGGCGACAAGGCACCCGCGGTCGCACGGGCCTACGTCCAGCAGCTGCGCGAGCTGATCCTCGCCCTCGGCGTGTCCGACGCCCGGATGGACCAGGGATCGCTGCGCTGCGACGTCAACCTGTCGCTGCGTCCGGCGGGCACCGAGACCCTCGGCACCCGCAGCGAGACCAAGAACGTCAACTCCTTCCGCTCGGTCGAGCGCGCCTTCCGCTTCGAGGTCGGGCGCCACGCGTCGCTGCTCGACGCCGGTCGCTCCGTGGTGCAGGAGACGCGGCACTTCCACGAGGACTCCGGCTCGACGTCGTCCGGGCGGGAGAAGTCCGACGCCGAGGACTACCGCTACTTCCCCGAGCCCGACCTGGTGCCCGTCGTTCCCGACGCGGCCTGGATCGAGGAGCTGCGCGGCACGCTGCCCGAGCAGCCGTCGGCGCGACGGTCCCGTCTGCAGGCCGACTGGGGCCTGTCGGACCTCGACATGCGCGACGTCGTGGGCGCCGGTGCGCTCGACCTCGTGGCGGCCACCGTCGAGCAGGGCTCCAGCCCCGCCGCGGCCCGCAAGTGGTGGCTCGGCGAGCTCGCCCGCGCCGCCCGCGAGCGCGACGTCGCCCTCGACGAGCTCGGCGTCTCCCCGACGCAGGTGGCCGAGGTGCAGGGCCTGGTCGACGCCGGTCGCGTCAACGACAAGCTGGCCCGCCAGGTGTTCGACGGGCTGCTCGCCGGCGAGGGCTCGCCGGAGGAGATCGTCGCCGCCCGCGGGCTCGAGGTCGTCTCCGACGACGGCGCGCTCGGCGAGGCCGTCGACCGCGCCATCGAGGCCAACCCCGACGTCGCGGAGAAGATCCGGGGCGGCAAGCAGGCCGCCGCCGGTGCCCTGATCGGTGCGGTCATGAAGGAGATGCGCGGCCAGGCCGATGCCGGCCGCGTCCGCGAGCTGATCATCGAGCGCCTGTCCTGAGTCCTGTCGG